>JBBCHF010000016.1:0-119461 GCA_037201645.1 Caulobacteraceae bacterium | reverse complement strand
CAGTGCCAGGAGAGATTGTCGGTGATCACCCCGCCGAGACTGGGCCCGAGGATCGGGCCGACGATCACCACGATCCCATAGGCGGCGAAGGCCAGGCCGCGCTGCTGGGGCGGGAAGGTGTCGGCCAGCATCGACTGCTCGGAGGGCGCCAGGCCCCCGCCGCCGATCCCCTGGAACACCCGCGCGATGACAGCCAGGTCAGGCTCGAGGCCATGCCGCAGGCCACCGATGCGACCGTGAACAGGGCGACCGACAGCATGTAGTAGCGCTTGCGGCCGATCACGTCGGCCAGCCAGCCGCTGATCGGGATGACGATGGCGTTGGCGATCAGGTAGCTGGTGATGGTCCAGGTCGCCTCGTCGTAGCTGGCCGCCAGGCTGCCGGCGATGTGGTCCAGGGCGACGTTGGCGATGGCCACGTCCAGCACCTGCATGAAGGTGGCGATCGAGATCACCCCGACGATCAGCCAGGGATTGCGCCCGCCCCGCCGCCGACCTGTCGGCGTTCCAGCCGCCGCCGGACGACGCCTCGGCCATCTCAGCGCACCTGCACCCGCGGCCGCACGGACATGCCGGGGCCGATCACGCAGTCCCTTGGCAGGTCCAGCAGCACGATCTTGACCGGCACCCGCTGGACCACCTTCACGTAGTTGCCGGTGGCGTTCTCGGCGGGCAGCAGGCCGAACGCCTGGCCGGCGCCGCGCTGGATGGAGTCCCCCAAAGCGCCAGGCCCCGGCAGCCGTCGACCTTGACCTGCGCCGGCTGGCCCGGGCGGATCAGGGCGAGCTGGGTCTCCTTGAAGTTGGCGGTGATCCAGACCCGGTGCGGCACGATGGCCATCAGCTGCTGGCCGGGCTGGACGTAGTCGCCGGCGGCGACGGTCTTGTTGGCGATCGTGCCGGCCACCGGGGCGATGATCGCGGTGTTGGTGAGGTTCACGCCGCTCTGGCGCACCTGGGCCTTGGCGCTCTCCACCCTGGCCCGCGCGCCGGTGAGCTGGGTGCGGCTTGCGGCGAGCTGGGCGCCCGCGCCCTTGACCTGACGCAGGGCCGCGTCCCGCTGGGCGGCGGTGTTGGCGGCGGCGGCGGCGACCTGGTCGAGCTGCTCCTGCGACACCGCCGCGGCGTTCAGCCGACGGAGGGCCTGGTAGCGCTCGAGGTCCTTGGCGGCCTTCACCGCCTGGGCTTCCGCCGCGCCGCGCCTGGTCCTGGGCCTGCTCCAGGGCGGGCCTGGTCGACGCCGATCTGGGCTGCGGCCTGGGTCGAGCTGGGCGGACGCCTGAGCCTGGCCGGCGCGGGCCTGATCGGCCTGGGCGCGGATGGTGCTGGGATCGATCCGCACCAAGAGCTCGCCGGGCTGGACGGGGCTGTTGTCGTCCACCCGCACCTGCGCCACCTGGCCAGGCACCTGGGGGGGCGAGATGGACGATGTGGGTGTCGATGAAGGCGTCATCGGTGCTGACGTAGCGCCGAGCGTTCAGCCACCACAGCAGGCCCGCCGCCAGCAGCAGGACGACCCCCGAGGCCCGACGCCGATCAGCACCAGCGGATTGTGGATCAGGCCCGCCGCTTTCTCGCGCCGCGAGCCGCCCTTGTCGTCGTCATCGCCGGAGCGGCCATCGTCGCGGCCGGCGTCATGGCGCTCGTCGTCGGCGCGCTCGTCGTCGCCAGGGTCTGGCTGCTGCTGGTTCCCTGGCCTGTCCGCCATGCGCCGCCCGTACCGGAGCTTCTGACCGGGCCGCGCAAATGTCGCCGCCCCGACGCTAGTACGTCGAACTTCGGCTCAGGTTCCGGCCTCGCCGCCGGAACGATGCCGTGGCAGGATCGTTCGCCCCGCAAAGGGAGACGGGCGATGGCGGACAGCGACGAGACCGTGCACTACGACGGGCCGGCCGGCGGCTGGGGCTCGATGCGGCGCATCACCAGCATCTTCGGCAAGGAATGGAACACGCCGGAGGTCGTCGAGACCCCTGATGCGGCAGAACAAGCCGGGCGGGGTGATGTGCGTCTCCTGCGCCTGGACCCGGCCGGCGGACCACCATCCATTCGAGTTCTGCGAGAACGGCGCCAAGGCCACCCTGTGGGAGCTGACCCACCGGCGCTGCAACCCCGGCCTTCTTCGCCGAGCACACGGTCAGCGAGCTGAAGGGCTGGAGCGACTACGACCTGGAGCAGCAGGGCCGGCTGACCGATCCGCTGCGCTACGACCCGGCGAGCGACAAGTACGTCCCCTGCGAATGGGACGAGGCGTTCGCGGCCATCGGCGCGGAGCTGAAGGCGCTCGATCCGAAGTCGACGGTGTTCTACGCCTCGGGCCGGGGCCAGCCTGGAGACGGCCTACCTCTACGCCCTGTTCGCCAGGCTCTACGGGCACAACAACCTGCCCGACAGCTCCAACATGTGCCACGAGACCACATCTGTGGCCCTGAAGGCGCTGATTGGCTCGCCGGTCGGCACCTCGGTGGTCGACGACTTCGAGCACTGCGACGCGATCTTCTTTTTCGGCCAGAACACCGGCACCAACAGCCCGCGCTTCCTGCATGACCTGCAGGACGCCGTCCGGCGCGGCTGCAGGATCGTCACCTTCAACCCGATCCGGGAGAAGGGCCTGGAGAGCTTCGTCAACCCGCAGCACCTGGACGAGATGCTGACCGGCCATGCGACCCAGATCTCCTGCCAGTACCACCAGGTCCGCGCCGGCGGCGACATCGCGGCCCCTGATGGGCCTGTGCAAATACGTCCTGGCCGCCGAGGACCGCGCCGTGGCCGCGAAGGCCGCGCACGTGCTCGACCTCGACTTCATCGCCCAGCACACCGCCGGCTTCGACGCCTTCGCCGCCAAGGTCCGCGCCACGCCCTGGGAGGAGATCGAGCGCGAGTCCGGCCTGACCCGCCAGGCGTTGGAGACGGCGGGCGAGGTCTACGTCAAGGCCGACCGGGTGATCGGCGTCTACGGCATGGGCCTGACCCAGCACGTGCACGGCTTCGAGAACATCGCCATGCTGGTGAACCTGCTGCTGATGCGCGGGAACATCGGCCGCCAGGGGACCGGCGTCTCCCCCCGTGCGCGGCCACTCCAACGTGCAAGGGCAAAGGACCGTCGGCATCAGCGAGAAGCCGGAACTGGTCCCGCTGGACCGCCTGGCCGAGCTGTTCGGCTTCGAGCCGCCGCGCGAGAAGGGCCTGACCACGGTGGACGCCTGCGAGGGCATCCGCGCCGGCCGAGTGCGCGCCTTCATCGGCCTCGGCGGCAACTTCGTGCGGGCCATCCCCGAGCGCGAGGCGATGGAGGCGGCGTGGACCGGTATGCGCCTGACGGTGCAGATCGCCACCAAGCTGAACCGCAGCCACCTGATCAACGGCGAGGGTCGCCTACCTTCTGCCCTGCCGCGGCCGGCTGGAGGAGGACCTGCAGGCCACCGGACAGCAGGCGGTCTCCATCGAGGACAGCATGAGCTGCATCCAGGGCTCGCTTGGCAAGCACCGGCCGGCCAGCGAACACCTGTTGTCGGAGATGGCCATCGTCGCCGGCCTCGCCAAGGCGACCTTGCCGCCCAATCCGAAGGTCAGATGGGACGAGTGGGTCGGCGATTATTCCAAGGTCCGCGACCTGATCGAGGTGACCTATCCGGACCAGTTCAAGGACTTCAACAAGCGCCTCTACACCCCCGGCGGCTTCTACCGCGGCAACACGGCGCGCGAGCGGATCTGGAAGACCAAGAGCGGCAAGGCCGGCTTCACCACGCCGCAGATGATGGCCGCCACCGGCGTCGGCGACGCGCCCGGCCGCTATCGGCTGATCACCCTGCGCAGCAACGACCAGTTCAACACCACCATCTACGGCTTCAGCGACCGCATGCGCGGGATCGAGGGCCGGCGCGACGTGCTGCTGATCAACCCCGACGACATCCGCGCTGCGGGCCTGGAGGCGGGCCAGGTGGTTGCCCTGGTCGGCGACGCCGAGGACGGCGTGCATCGGGAGGTCGGCGGGCTGACCGTCACGCCCTTTTCCCTGCCGGCGGGGTGCCTCGCGGCCTACTATCCGGAGATGAATCCCCTGGTGCCGCTCTGGCACCACGACCAGCAGTCCAAGACGCCGGCGGTCAAGAGCGTGCCGGTCAGGATCCGCGCCTGACGCGTGGCCCGGCTCAGCGTGCGCGGGGCGCCGTCTGACGGTCGAACACCGCCTGCTGCTCGGGCGACAGCACGCCGTAGAAGGCCTTCAGCGCCGTCCCGCGCCGCTGCAGCGTGTCGAGATCGGCCTGCATGGCCGCGATCGACAGGTCGACCCTCTGCGGCGCGTGCAGGCTCGGCATCATCGTGGCCGCGGCCCGCTCCCGCGCGGCCTGGTTCGGGTCTGGCAGGGCGGAGGCCTGGAAGGCGTTCCACGCCTCCTCCTGGGAGGCGCTGAGGTTCAGCGCGTCGTGCAGCTTGTGCAGATCGGGCGCCTGGGCGTGGGCGGCGGGGGCGAGCATCACGGCGGCGGCCGCGAGGCCGAGGAGGCGGGGCATGGTCATCGCTCAAGGTCTTACAGCGTCTGGCCTAATTGGGCGAGCGGCCCTTTCGGCGCAGGGGCCGCGCGCTTACTTCACAACTGTGGGGAGTAGAACTTGGAGGTTACGATGAAGGCGCTCCTCAGCATACTGGCGGCCGGCGCGATCGCGGCGTCTCCCATGGCGGCGGCGGCCCAGGGACATTCGCACGGCGGCGGCGGCGGCTTCGGCGGCCGTGGGGGCTTCCACGGCGGCGGCGGCTATCATGGCGGCGGCGGTTACCGGGGCGGGGGTTACCGCGGCGGCGGCCGGGGCTACGGCGGCTACCGAGGCGGTGGTTATCGCCATTACGGCTACGGCCGCGACTATGGCTATTACGGCGGCTGGGGCGCGTTCGGCCTCGGCTTGGCGCTGGGGTCCTTCCCCTGGTACTACGACGACTATCCCGGCTACTACGGTTACTACTACGCGCCGGTCTACGGCGACTATCCGGACGACGCGTACGACGGCGACTACGGCCCGCCGCCCTCGGACGCCGGCCCTCCGCCTCCGACCGCCGACGTCGGAGCGGGGACCTCGGGCAATGCCTGCGGCCAGTGGGTCTGGCGCGCCAGCCAGAACCGCTACGAATGGGTCCCCTCGGCTTGCGGTTCGGCGCCGCCGCCCGCCGGGGAACTGACGGCGGTCACCCTCGCTTCATGAGCCGGCGGTCCCTAGGGGGCCGCCGGTTCGAGCCTTGGGAGGCCGCGATGTGCCTGGCGTTCGTGCTCGCCCTCATCCTCCTGCCCCTGTTCGCCGGCGGGATCGGCTACGCCCGCTACGGCGCGGCGGGCGGCGCGATCGGCGCCCTGGGCGGACTGGCCCGCCGCCCTCGTGCTGGTCGGCGGTCCGATGATCCCGCTCCTCTCGGCCGAACGGAAAAAGCTGGCCCGCGACAAGGCCCGCTGGGTCCCGGCTCCCGACGATGAGGCCAGGGAGTCCTAGCTCTACCTATCAGGAGCCTTCAGGCGGCGCGTCCCAGACGGGCCGGGTCATCTCGAACAGGTCGGTCTGGCGGGCGTACCAGCCGCGGCCGTGCATGCGGGCGATCAGGCCCATGCTCAGCGTGTCCAGGTGCAGCCTCCCGGCGTCGAGGAAGAACCGGTCGGCGACGTGCGCCACCAGCACCTCGCCCAGCACCACCACCTGGTGCTCGCCCAAGGTCACGGCCGTGCGGCTGACACATTCGAAGCTGACCGGGCTGGTGGCGATCCGCGGCGGGGCGACCGCGGTGGAGGGCAGGATCTCGAGGTCGGCCATGGCGATCTCGTCGACGTCCGGCGGGGCGTCGATGCAGGTCAGGTTCATGGCGGCCGCGTCGGCCCTCGCTGACCAGGTTCACCACGAACTGGCCGGTGGCCAGGATGTTGGCGGCGGTGTCCTTGCGGCCCCCGCCCGGCCGGCGCAGCAGGCCCAGCGCCACGATCGGCGGGTCGTCCCCCATCACGTTGAAGAAGCTGTAGGGCGCGGCGTTGAGCACGCCCGCCTCCGACACCGTGGTGACCCAGGCGATCGGCCGCGGCGTGACGGCGGAGCCCAGGATCTTGTAGCGCTCGGCGGGCGCCATCGCCCGCATGTCGAGTTCCACGGCCGCCTATCCCGCGCGGCTGACCGCGGCGCGCGGCGTTTCGTCCACGGTCAGGCGGAACACGTCCGGCCGGGCGTAGTGGCCGACCACGTCGAAGTCGAAACTTGCCCCGGACCACCTCGTCGGGGTCGATGTCGGCGTAGAGGATGGTCTCGCCCTCGAACGAAGGGCCGGCGAGCACCTTGCCCAGCGGGCTGACGATGGCGCTGCCGCCGCGCATCAGCACGAGGTCCGGGTCGTCCCCCAGGGCGCAGTCGAAGTCGGCCGGGTAGGCGCCGCGCCGGATGTGCTGGCACGCGGTCAGCACGAAGCAGCGGCCCTCCAGCGCGATGTGCTGCATGCTCGGCAGCCAGGTGTCGCGGTCGTCCGCCGTGGGCGCGCAGTAGAGGGTGACGCCCTTGTCGTACATCGCCATGCGTAGCATCGGCATGTAGTTCTCCCAGCAGATCACCGCCCCGATCCTCCCCAGCGGCGTGGAGAACACCGGCATGGTCGAGCCGTCGCCGAACCCCCAGATCAGCCGCTCCGCCGCCGTGGGCATCAGCTTGCGGTGCTTGCCGACCAGCCCCTTGTCGCCGTCCAGGAACAGGGCCGTGCAGTAGAGGGTGCCGCCGTCGCGCTCGATGCAGCCGACCACGGTGAAGACGCCCGTCTCGCGCGCCGCCTCGGCCATCAGGGCGACCCTCGGGCCCGTTAGCTCAACGGCGCCTTCATGATAGCGCTGGAAGTCCGCCCGGCCCTCCGGCCTGCGCACTCCCACCGGCGCGCCGAACGAGGCGCCCTTGGGATAGCCGCCGAGGAAGGCCTCGGGGAACACCGCCAGCCTGGCGCCCGCCGCCGCGGCCTCGCGGATCAGGGCCGCGCCCTTCTCGGCCGCCGCCAGGGGCGCGCCGGGCGTGGACGCCGCCTGCACCACCGCCGCCTTGAACGCCGTCATCTCGCCTCTCCAAACCCGCCCGCCGGCCCCGCCATTTGGCAAACTCCATTGACTCAGCACAAGGGAAAACTTTAGGATTAAAATATCTCGACGTTCGGAGGCTGCCATGGAGGCCGGGGTCTACGACCGCTATCGCGAGGATGTGGTCGGGCGTGCGAACGTCGCCGACACGCCCGAGCTGGTCAGCTATTACCGCGACCTGGAGCGGTTCCACGCCGGCGCCCTGTGGACCGTGGCCAACAAGATCGAGCCGTGGGCGCCGCAGTCGACGTCCGTCCCCATCGTCTGGCGCTACGACGACCTCCGGGAGCCGGTGCTGCGCTCGGTCGGCCTGGTCACGCCCGAGCAGGCGGGACGGCGGGTGATCTATCTGAACAACCCCGGCCGCACGGATGTCTCGGCCGCCGTCGGCTGGCTCTATTCCGGCCTGCAGGTCATGCACCCCGGGGAGGTGGCGAGCAGCCACCGCCATTCCGCCTCCGCCCTGCGCTTCATCATGGAGGGGACGGGCGCCTACACCGTGGTCGACGGCCACCGGGTGACGCTGAACGCCAACGACTTCGTCCTGACCCCGAATGGCACCTGGCACGAGCACGGCGTCGCGGAGGTGGGCACGCCCTGCATCTGGCAGGACGGCCTGGACATCCCGCTGATGAACGCGCTGGAGGCCAACTTCTACGAGGTGCATCCGCAGCTTCAGCAGGCGGTGTCATATCCGGTGGACGATGTCACGGCCGCCTGGGGCGCCCCCGGCCTGCGCCCCGCCGACGCGGCCTGGTCCAAGCCCTATTCGCCGCTGCTCAAGTACGAGTGGGGGCCGACCTACGAGGCGCTGCAGCGGTTCTCCAAGGTGACCGACGGCTCGCCCTACGACGCCATCGCGCTGGACTATGTGAACCCGGCGACGGGCGGGCCGGTGATGCAGACGATCGGCGCGCGCATGCAGATGCTGCGCCCCGGCGAGCATACCCTGGCCCAGCGCCAGGTCGGCAGCTTCGTGTTCCAGGCGGCCAAAGGCGAGGGCTATTCGGTGGTCAACGGCCGGCGGCTGGACTGGAAGGCGCGCGACATCTTCTGCGTGCCGTCGTGGATGTACTGCGAGCACGTCAACCTGTCCGACCGCGAGGACGCCTGCCTGTTCTCGTTCCACGACCTGCCGGTGATCAAGGCGCTCGGCCTGCACCGGCGGGAGGCCTACGGCGAGGGCGGCGGCCGCCAGCCGGTGCTCAGCTAGCCCTCAACCAGCAAGGAATCCTGTTCATGCGTCTTGTGACCTACCGGCGCACGGTGGAGGCGTCGGCGCGCCTGGGCGTCGTCGCCGGCGACATGGTCGTCGACGTCGAGGGGCTGGGCGCGGCGTTCGGCGCGGCCCTGCCGGCGCGGATGCTCGACTTCATCGACCTCGGCGCGCCGGCGCTGGAGACGACGGCGGACCTCCTGGCCAAGGCCGGCGGGCGGCTGCCGGTGGGGGCGGCGACGGCGCTGGCCAACGTCCGCCTGCTCGCGCCCATCCCCCGCCCGCGCAAGAACATCTTCGGCATCGGCCTGAACTACGTCGAGCATGTCGCCGAGTCGGCCAAGTCGCTGGACACCGCCAAGGACCTGCCCAAGCAGCCGGTGATCTTCTCCAAGCCGCCGACGACGGTGATCGGGCCCGACGAGCCGATCCTGCACGACGCCAAGATCACCCAGCAGCTCGACTGGGAGGTGGAGCTCGCCGCCGTCATCGGGCGCACCGCCAAGCGCGTGGCCGTCGCCGACGCCCTCGCCTACGTCTTCGGCTACAGCGTCCTGATCGACGTCAGCGCCCGCGACTGCCGTCGGGCCGGCCAGTGGATCTATTCCAAGGGCCAGGACAGCTACGCGCCCATGGGGCCGTGCATCGTCACCGCCGACGAGATCGGCGATCCCCAGGCGCTCGACCTGCGCCTGACCGTCAACGGCGTGGTCAAGCAGGACGGCAACACCCGCAACATGCTGTTCAAGGTGGCCGACCTCGTCTCCGACATCAGCCAGGGGATGACCCTGGAGCCCGGCGACATCATCGCCACCGGCACGCCGGACGGCGTCGGCGCCGGCCGCACCCCACAGGAGTGGCTGTGGCCCGGCGACGTGGTCGAGGCGGAGGTCCAGGGGATCGGCCGCATCCGCCACCCGGTGGTGGCGGTCTGAGGCTCCCTGCTCGCGCGTCAATGGCGGCGCGCAGGTCGTCGGGCCAGGGGCGCGACTTGCCGGTGTCGAGCCGGATGCAGACCAGGGTCGCCCGCGCCCGCGACCCGCAGCTCGCCGCGATGGGCTGATGCGGATGTCGAGGTCGCAGGAGCTGGCGCCGATGCGCTCGACCGTGATGGAAATGTCCAGCATCTCCCCCAGCCGGCTCGGTGCGCTGAAGCGGGTGTTCAGCTGCACGGTCGGCACGCCGAGGTTCCGCTGGTGGTGCAGGGCGGCGAAATCGACTCCCAGCGCCTGGGCGAACCAGTCCTCGACCGCGCCGTTCACCATCTCGAAGTAGCGGGGATAGAAGGACGATCCCGGCCGGGTCGACGTGGGCGAAGCGCACCTGGGTCTGGGTGGTGTAGGTCACGAAGCGCCAGTCTCCTCGGCGGCGATGGAGGCCTTCAGACCGGCCAACAGGTCAGAAACAACTGCTTCTGCTGCTCCGCCGGAAAGCCGGCCAGCATGGCCTTGATCCAGGCGTGGTGCGCGGCGGCCATGGCGGCGAACTGCCGCTCGCCTTCCGGCGTCAGCCGCACGATCGAGGAGCGCCGGTCGCCGGGCGCCTCGTCGCTGCGGACCAGGCCCTGCTCGTGCAGCTGGCGCACCAGGGCGGTGACGTTGCCGTTGGAGACCAGAAGGGCTCGCGACAGCTCGCCCATGGTCAGGCCTTCCGGCCGCCGCTCCAGCGCGGCGAGCACGTCGAAGCGGGGCAGGGTGGCGTTGAACTGCTCGGCGAAGCGCCGCTGCAGGCGTTTTCGATCACCGTCCACGCAGGTCAGCAGGCGCAGCCACACGCGCACGCTGAGGGCCGACGACAGCCCGCCTTCGTGCTTCTCCTGCATGGTCGCCTGAGACGTCCCGGCCAACGCGTTCTCCCGCCCCGGCCCGTCTGGGCCGGACAATTGCTATACAGCTAAAACATCCGCCGCACGCTTCAGATTCCGTGCGAGCTGGGCCTGGCCCAGGGCGTAGGCCGGCGGCGGCTTAGGCCGGCGGCGGCTGCGCCCCACGGTAGTCGAGCGCGGCGGCGGCGCGCAGGGTCCAGGCGGGGTCGGCCAGGTGCGGCCGGCCGAGCGCCACGAGGTCGGCGCGGCCGCCCCGCGAGGATCGAGTTGACGTGGTCCGGCTCGAAGATATTGCCCACCGCCATGGTCGCGCAGCCTGCCTCGTTGCGGATGCGGTCGGACAGCGGCGCCTGGTACATCCGCCCGAACACCGGCCGCGCCTCGGGCGAGGTCTCGCCGGAGGAGACGTCGATCAGGTCCGCCCCGGCGCCGACCAGGGCCCGCGCCACCAGCACGGCGTCGGCCGGGGTGATTCCGCGCTGGCCCATCCAGTCGTCGGCGGAGATGCGCACGGCCAGCGGCTTGATGCGCCGGCCACGCCTGGCGCACGGCGCGCACAACCTCCAGCGGATAGCGCAGCCGCGCCTCGATCGGGCCCGCCTATTCCGTCGGTGCGCCGGTTCATCAGCGGGGTGATGAAGCTCGACAAGAGATAGCCGTGGCCGGCCTGGAGCTCGACCATGTCGAACCCCGCTCGTTCGGCGCGGCGGGCGGCGGCGACGAAGCGTCGCGCACCTCGTCCATATGGGCGCGGGTGATCTGCGCCGGCGTCGGCGGCGCCGGGCCCCCACGGCAGGGCGGAGGCCGAGACCGCGGCCAGGCGTCGTCGACAGGCCCGTCCCCGTCCGCCGGCGGCCGCAACCGCCCCCCGCGCGCGGCGTGGCCGAGCTGGACGCAGAGGGCGGGCGTCCGAGCGGGCGTGGACGAAGTCGGCGATCTCGCGCCAGGCGGCGACATGCGCCTCGTCATAGAGGCCGACGCAGGCGAGGTGATCCGCCCGTCCGGCGAGACGGCGGTCATCTCGGTGACGATAAGGCCGGCGCCCGCCCAGCGCCCGCGCGCCGTAGTGGACGAGGTGGAAGTCGTTAGTCGCGGCCCCGGCGTCCGCCGCATAGGTCAGGATCGGCGCCACCGCCACGCGGTTGCGCAGGCGCAGGCCGCGCAGGGCGAAGGGCGTGAACATCGGCGGCGGGGCGTCGTCGTTCGCGCCCGCCTGGCCGCCGAAACCAGCGCTCCACCGCGCTCAGCCAGGCCGGGTCGCGCAGGCGCAGGTTCTCGTGGCTGACGCGCTGGCTGCGGGTCAGGCAGGGAATAGGCGAACTGCATCGGCTGGAAGGCCGTTGGTAGCGATCGATGGTCTCGAACCATTCGGTGGAGTTGCGGGCAGAGTTCTGGATCTTCAGCACCTCGATGCGGCGCTCGTCCTCATAGGCCTTCAGCGCCGCGGGCAGGCCCGCGCCGTCGGCGCAGCCGTGCAGGGCCTCGGCCAGCTTCACCGCGTCCTCCAGCGCCAGCTTGGTGCCCGAGCCGATGGAGAAGTGCCGCCGTGTGCGCCGCGTCGCCGAGCAGCACCACATTGACGAACGACCAGTGGTCGCACAGCACCCGGCGGAAGTTGATCCACGCCGCCGAGCCGCCCCGCAGATGGGCGGCGTTGCTGATCAGGGGATGGCCGTCCAGGCTGCCCGCGAAGATCGCCTCGCAGGCGCGGCGCGCGTCGTCCTGGTCCATGGCGTCGAAGCCGAGGCCGCGCCAGGTCGCCTCCGAGCACTCCACGATGAAGGTCGAGCGGGTCTCGTCGAAGCGGTAGGCGTGGGCCCAGATCCAGCCGGCGTGGGTCTTCTACGAAGATGAACTCGAAGGCCTCGAACAGCTTGCTGGTGCCGAGGCCAGACGAACTTGTTGGCCCGCTCTGGATCTCGACGCCGAAGCGGTCGGCGTAGCGGGTGCGGATGCGGCTGTTGATGCCGTCGGCGGCGGCGATCAGGTCGTAGCCGGCGAAGTCCGCGACGGTCGTCGCCGAACTCGGTCTCGAAGCGCAGCACGACGCCCCAGTTCCCGCGCCCGCTCCTGCAGGATGGTCAGCAGGCGCTTGCGGCCGATGCCGATGAAACCGTGGCCGGTCGAGCGGACGGCCTGGCCTTCGCGGCGGACCACGAGTCGTCCCCAGTGGTGAAGTCGGCGACGATGGTCTCGGCGCTGACCGGGTCGTTGCGGCGCAGGTTGTCCAGGGTCTGGTCGGAGAACACCACCCCCCAGCCGAAGGTGTCGCCGGCGCGGTTGCGCTCGAACACCTCCACCTCGTGGCGCGGATCGCGCAGCTTCAGCGAGATGGCGAGATAGAGTCCGGCCGGACCGCCGCCGAGACAAGCCACGCGCATCGCCAACTCCCGAATATATTTTAATCCTAAAATATACCGACGAGCCTTGCAAGCGGGGGGAGGGCGTTCAGGCCCGCAGCTGGTCCAGCTCGCGCGAGAGAGCCGTCCCCGGCCTCGTCCTTCAGGGCGGCCTCGCGCATTGCGGCGCACCTGGGCGGGGCGTCGAGCCGGCCGGGCGCGGCGTCCAGCGCCTCCAGGATGCGGCGATAGCTGCGCATGCCGCCGCGCGTGGGTGTCGCCGTAGCCCTTCACCAGACGCGGGCATTCGGCCAGCTCGACGGCGAGGGCGTGGTCCAGCCGGCGCCATGGCCCGCACGCGCGCCAGCCAGGCCTCGATCTCGGCGTCCTCGGCGCGGAACCGCAGCGTGCTCCGGCAGCATCGGGCGCAGGGCGGCGAGGGCGTAGAGCAGCAGGAAGCCGCGGAGCCTGGCGGTCTGCACCCGCCGGCCGTCGCGGAACTAGCGGCTCCAGCGCCTTGCGGAGCCAGGGGGTGCGCAGCACCCAGGCCCCGAGGTCGCGGGCAGGGTGTCGCATACCTCCTGCAGCCGCGGGTGCATGAACTCGCTGACGTTCAGGCAGCTGGTCCGGCTTGACGCGGACCTCTCGCGCACGGCGCACCGCGCGGCTGGCGCGGGTCCTTCAGGTCGGCGACGCGATGACGTCCTCGTAGGACATCCACAGGGCCAGGTAGCGGGCGGCGGTCCCGGTCAGGCGGAAATCGTCGGCGCCGTCGTCGACCTGGCGGATCGCCTCCAGCCGGCGCAGATAGGTCGCGGCGTAGGCGCGGTCCTGGTAGTCGGCGAGGGCGCTTGACCCCCTCCCAGAGGATCTCGTGCAAGGCGGCGGGGAAGCGGTCGAGGATCTCGGCCAGCAGGGCGCGGCCGGCGGCGGTGGCGGCTTCCGGCGCGGCCTGGGCCGGTCGCTCCCGGTCGAGGCGCGGGGCGGCCCCGGCGCGCGCGCCATCGAAGCCGGCGGCGAAGGCGCGCAGGCTCGCGTCCACCCCGACGCCGCCGTGGCGGATGGTGTCCTCGAAGGCGGACCGCGCGAAGGGCAGGACCTCGGCCCCGGCCAGGGCGCCGACATCACCGCGCTGATCACGCTGCCGGCGCTCTCGGCCGCCTCGGCCATGTCGAAGGCGACCAGGCGTTGGGCGCGGGCGGCGACGGCCTCAACACGCGGGCGGAGTCGCCGCGGCCGTCGCCCATGGCGCTCTTCTCGCCGATCCCATAGACGCGGTGGGAGATGCGATGACCACGGTCCTTGGCGATGACGAACCCGCGGGTCACGGCGCGGCGGCCGCTCCATCAGCTCGGCGGCCAGCCCAGGTCGACGTCGCCCCTGGTTCGGCATCAGGGCCAGGACCGGCTCGGCCCCGGCGGCCTCGGCCAGGGCCCTGGGGAACACCGCACGTAATAGACCGTCTGGCCGGTGCGCTGGGCGACGCCGGGCACGGAGGTGGATTGGGCGAGGTAGCCGTTGGCCTGGGCGAGCTCGACGATCCAGTCCGGACAGCACGGCCGCCGCCCTGGCCGCCGATGGCGTGGGATGGTGATCTCAGGGGCCGGCGGCCGTCTTCGGCGGGAGCATCGAACATGGCGGGCCTCCTCAGACGGCGCGGGCCAGGCGGCCGGCGTCGGCGCGCGCCTCAGCCAGCCGATCACCGCGGCGCGGACCCTGGCGAAGGCCCGCTCCCAGCGGCTGGGGTTGAACACGATCTCGGCCCGGTAGAAACGAGGGGCAGAGCACGGCGGCGTGGCTGACCTCGCCGCATAGGCCGCAGCCGACGCAGCTGTTGTCCACATGGGCGATGGGATCGGGCCGCAGGGGATCGGGGTTCGGCTTGATGCTCAGCGACGGGCAGCCCGACAGGCGGATGCAGCTGTGGTCGCCGGTGCAAGTGTCGGGATCGACGCCGAAGCGCTCGCGCACGCGCCGCTGGCCGGCCTTCACCCGCCTTGTTGAACTGGGGCCGCTCGCGCCGCTGGCGGTCAGCATGCACTCGCTCTGGGCGATGACGATCTTCGGCCCCGCCTCGGGCGTGGTGAGCGCCTCGCGGAGCGCGCCGGTCATGGCCTTGAGGTCGTAGGTGCGATCGACCTGGCGGACCCAGGATGCGCCGACGCCCTTCACCGCCTCGGCGATGGCGTGCGGGTCGAGCGATGCGCGTTGGTCGCGCGCGAGGACAGGATGTCCTGTCCGCCGGTGGCGGCGGAATAGTTGTTGTCGACGATCAGGGTGACGTTGTCGTTCTTGATGAAGACCGCGTTGCCGACGCCGGAGGTCAGGCCGTTGTGCCAGAACCCGCCGTCGCCCATCACCGCCACCGCGCGCCGATCGGCCTTGACGTTCAGGGCCGATCCGCCGGCCTGGCCGAGGCCGTAGCCCATGGTGGTGTTGCCGATGTCGAACGGCGGCATGATCGAGAACAGGTGGCAGCCGATGTCGCAGGAGACGTGCACTGGCCCGACCTCGCGCTCGACCAGCTTCATGGCGGTGAAGATCGGCCGCTCCGGGCAGCCGGTGCAGAAGCCCGGCGGCCGCGCGGGCAGGGCGGCGGCGAGGCCGGGGTCGGGCGCCGCGGCTGGCTCGGCCGGCGCCGTCGGCGCCCACTCCGGCGCATGCCGCTCCAGGAACCGCTGCAGGGCGGCGCGCAGGACGTCGCCGGTGTATCTCCCCCGCCATCGGCAGGACGCCCTTGCCCTCGATGCGGGTGGGGACGTCGGCGCGGCGCAGGATGGTGTTCAGCGCCTGCTCGATGAACTCCGGCTGGCCCTCCTCGACCACCAGGACCGCGCGCTTGCCGGCGCAGAAGGCGGTCACCTCGGCGTCGACCAGGGGATAGGTCACGTTAGAGGCAGTAGATCGCAGCTCGGTCCGCCCGAAGCTGTCGGCCAGGCCCAGGAGCTCCAGCGCCCGCATCAGGGTGTTGTAGAGCCCTCCCTGGACGATCAGCCCGACCTCGCCCGTCTCCGGCCCGAAGAACTCGTTCAGGCGGTTGCGGGTGATGAAAGTCCACGGCGGCCGGCCAGCGGCGCGACACCTTCTCCTGCTCGTGCAGATAGTTGGCGGGCGGCAGGACGATGCGGTTCAGGTCGCGCATCGGGGTTCTCCAGCGCTTCGCGGGCGGTGAAGGCGGGGCGGACGTTGTCCTTGGCGGTGAAGCGGCCGTGCGGTGGCAGGCGCGGATGCGCAGCTCCAGCATCACCGGGTGTTGGAGGCTTCCGACAGTTCGAAGCCCTTCTCCACCATCTCCACGATCTTGGGCAGGTTCGGGCGCGGTCGAGCAGCCAGACCTGGCTCTTCATGGCGAAGGCGTGGGTCCGCTCCTGCATGATCGAGGAGCCCTCGCCATAGTCCTCGCCGAGGATGATCAGGGCGCCGCCGGTGACCCCGCCCGAGGCGACGCTGGAGAGGGCGTCGGAGGCGACGTTGGTGCCGACCACCGACTTCCAGGCCACCGCGCCGCGCAGGGGATAGTTGACGCTGGCCGCCAGCATGGCGCAGGCGCTGGCCTCGCTGGCGCTGGATTCGAAGTGGACGCCGAGTTCCTCCAGCACCTCGCTGGCGTCGGCGAACACGTCGAGCAGGTGGGAGATCGGCGCGCCCTGGTAGCCGCCGATGTAGGCGACGCCGGACTGCAGCAGGGCCTTGGTGACCGCCAGGATCGCCTCGCCGCGGAACTCCTCGCCGGCCCCCCAGCCGCAGGGTCTTGACCTCTTCCGCGAAAGACCGTTCCGCCACGACCGCAGCCCTCCGACAGCTTCCAAGCGCCAGCGGATCGTTTGTCAAATCGTGTGATTATGCAACTAATATCGCGCGTGGGGGCGAGGGGCGGCGGCAGGCGGCGGTCAGCCGCCCAGTTCTTCGGCCATGACGCCCAGAGCCGGCAAGCTCGGGCGAGCGGGTTCGTCCTTCAATGCGTCGCGGATGCGGTTGTAGGACCCGGCTCGACGGCGCCAGCGACCGCTCGCGCAGGTCCGGCCGCGGTCGGTGATCGAGACCTCCACCACCCGGTTGTCGCTGGCCGCGGGGCCATGGCGATCATGCCAGCGCGTTGCATCCGGCCGAGGATGCGCGACAGGGTCGAGGGCTTGAGACCGCCAGGTCGGCGATCTCGCCGATCGCGCAGGGGCCCTGCTCGGCCAGGATCATCAGCACCCGCCACATGCGCATGGTCCAGGCCGATGGCCTCAGCGCCCGCTCCATGGCCCGCGTTGTAGCGGCCCGCCGCCCGCGACAGCAGGAAGAAGGGATAGACCCGGAACGAGAAGTCCGGCGACAGGGGATCGGCGCGGGCGCGGCGGTCTTGCGCGCCATGGCGCCGAGCTCCGTTCCGAGACGGACGTGGCTAGCGGCGGGCGGGCCCCGCGCGCAAGCCGCTCGTCAGGTCAGAGCGGAACCAGGGCCAGCACCCGCACGGGGCTGCCCGAGCCGCCGACGATCTTCAGCGGCGCGGCCAGGATCATCGCGCCCGTGGGCGGCAGCTGGTCGAGGTTGCAGAGGGCTCGCCAGGCCGAACTTGTTGTTGCCGTGCATGTTGTAGTGGCAGGGGAAGGGAGTGGAGAGGGCGTGGGCCTGGCCGGCGTCGGTGCCGACGGTCTCCGCGCCGCAGCCGATCACGTCCCGCTCCTCGGCCAGGAACTTGGCCAGGTCCGGTGCGCGCCGGGGTGTGGTTGCCGTCCTCGCGCGCATTGAGGAAGTCCTTCGGGTCCCGTCCGCTCGGACCAGCCCGTGCGCAGCAGGGCCCAAGCGCCGGCCGGGATGCGGCCGTGCACGGCCTCCCACGCCTCCACGTCCGCGACGGTGATCAGGTAGTCCGGGTCCGCCGAGACCTTGTCGGCCATGTCCACGACGCAGGCGGGCGCCAGGAACTTGCGGGCCGGGATGGTGTCGGTGGCGTTGTCGGGCAGGTCCTTGCCGCTGATCCAGTGGATCGGGGCGTCGAAGTGGGGCCGGTGTGCTCCCCACAGCTCATGTTGTTTCCAGTACCATCCGGGCCGCGCTCGTCGTAGCGGGAGATCTCCTCAGCGCGAAGGGCCACGACTGTCCAAACGCCGGCGGCAGGGCCAGGATCGGCGTCTCGGGCTTCAGCGGCTGGGTCAGGTCGACCACCCGGATCGCGCCCGTGACGAGGGCGTCGGCGAGGTCTCCCAAGAGGGCGGCGGCGGACATGGCGATCTCCTGGCGAAGGCGGCGCCCGGCCGCCCGCAGCCATAGTGTCACGGCCTCCAGGTATTTCAAGCTTAAACTAAATGGACATCAGTTCGGGCAACAGGAGCGATCCGCTCGCCCACTTGCGCAGGTTGGTCTCCACCGCGCCCAAGAGGCGGTTGGCCACGGCCGGCAGCTGCCGGCCGAGCCGGGTGATCAGGCAGAGGGTGGTGTTCTCCAGCGCCGCCGTGGCGATCGGGATGCCCATCAGGGCGCCTGACTCCAGCTCCGAGATCGCGGCGTTCGCCGGCAGGATGGTCACGCACTCGCCCGACTTGGCCATCTCCTTCAGGAGCTGCAGGGAGTTGGAGGACACCGACGGCTCCAGCCAGACGCCCTCGGCCCGCTCGGACCATGGCCAGGGCCTGGCGGATCAGGAAGCCCTCCCGCAATCAGGCACAGGCGGTGGCGCGAGATGTCCGACAGGGTCACGCTGTTGTGGCCGGCGATCGGGTGGTCGGGCCGAGCGATCAGCATGATCGGCTGGGGCAACCGAGGCCTTGATCCGGATGCGCGGGTCGGTCGGCGCCTGGAACACCAGCCCGCCGTGCACCTCGTCGTCCACCACCTGCGGATCACCTCCGGCGAGATGGCGATGGTCGACATCACCCGCACCCCGGCGTGCTTGGCGATGAAGCCGTCAGCATCTCCGAGAAGGCGGCGGTGACGAACCCTTCGCCGATGGCCAGGTCCACCCCGGCCGGCGCGCAGCCCGCGCAGGTCGCGCACCTTGGAATCGAACACCTCCCGGTCGGCCAGGCTCTTTCTATAGTAGCTAAGGGCCAGTTCCCCGGCCTCGGTCAGCTTGACGTTGCGGCGTCCGCGTTCGAGCAGCAGGAGGCCGAGCTCGCTCTCGAGCTGCGCGATCTGGCGGCTGATGGAGGAGACCGCGACCCCCATCTTCTCGCCCGCGGCCCGCATCGAGCCCAGGCGGGCCGCCTCGTAGAAATATCGGAAGCTGGTGTGGTGCATGCCGAACTCTGCATGTGAAATTGCCGAAAACGCACCAACCTGCACCTCCGTTGTCATTGTTCCACCCCGACCCCTTCATAGCCTCCGATCGTGAGCCGGCGCCCAGGCGGTGGGCTGAAGCTGACGCCGCTGGCGAGGGTTGCATCACCTGGCGTGATCCCATCCGCTCGCCGGCATGCAAGACAGTGTTGTGCGGGGGATCGCTTGGACAGGCATTCAGTCGATTGGCGCGGGTATATCCCGGCGATCACCACTCCGTTCGCCGACGACGGCGCGCTGGACCTGCCGGGCCTCGGCGTCCTTCTGGAGTGGCTGGCGTCGGAAGGCATGCACGGCCCTGGTGCTGGCCGGCACCACCGGCGAGTGGTTCAGCCTGTCCCCGCCCGAGCGCAAGGCTCTGTTCGCCGCCGCCGCCGCCCAGCTCAAGGGCAGGCTGCCGCTGATCGCCGGCTGCAACGCCTTCCACGTGGACGAGGTCGTCGATCTGGCGGAGGCTGCGGCGGATCATGGCCTGGACGGCCTCCTGATCACCCCGCCGCCCTATGTCCGGCTGAACGAGGATGACACCTACGCCTTCTATTCGGCCATCTCCGACCGCGTGCGCGTGCCGATCTGCGTCTACAACTGGCCGCCGGGCACGGGGTGGACCTCAGCTTCCAGATCCTGGAGCGGCTCGCCGGCTCGAAATGGTGGTCGCCATCAAGAACTCACCGGCAAGATGGACGGCTTCGTGGCCAGCGCCTTCGGCCTCAACGACCGGGTGCGGGTGTTCGGCCTGTCGATGGACGCGTTCGGCGCGGTGCTGGCCACCGCCGGCGTCGCGGAGGGCACCATGGGCGCCGGCGCCGTGCTCGGCCGCGACCAGCCCGCCTTCTACGACCGCCTGTGGGCCGGCGACGTCGAGGGCGCGGTCGCCGTCGGCCAGAACGACCGCCGGCTGATGCGCGACTGGTTCACCAGCGACCTGACCGGCAAGTTCGGCTCGGCCCAGGCCATATTGAAGACCGCCCTGAACCTGCAGGGCCTGCCGGGCGGCATTGTCCGCGAACCCCTGCGCCCCTGCCGCCCGACGGCGTGGAGGCGGTGGAGAGCACCCTAAGGGCGCTCGGCCGGCTTTGAGCGGGCGCGCCGGCGAACGCCATGACGTGGTCATCGTCGGCGGCGGCCTGGTGGGATGCGCGACCGCCTTCCCACCTCGCCCGCGCGGGCGCATCGGTGCTGCTGGTGGAGCGGCGGGGGATCAACGCCGGCGCCTCGGGCCAGAACGCCGGGTCCCTGCACTTCCAGCTCGAACGGCGGCTGATCGAGCAGGGCGAGGCGCAGACGGCGCTGGCCGCCAAGATGATGCAGCTCAACGTCGCCTCGATCCGCGACTGGGTCGGGCTCGAGGTCTATACGTATATCTATTTTGGAAGTGGTCATGGGCGGCGGCCTGATGGTCGCCGAGACGGCCGAGCAGATGGCGCTCCTGGAGCGCAAGGCCTTCTACGAATCCCAGGGCGGCCCTGCGGGTCGAGCTGCTCGACGGGCCGGCGGTGCGCGCCCGCGCGCCCTACCTGTCGCCGTCGGTGATCGGAGCGGCCTTCTGTCCCGACGAGGGCCACGCCGGCCCCCGCGACATCGCCCCCGCCTTCGCCCGCGCCGCCGCGGCCGCCGGCGCGGCGTTCATGACCGAGACCCGCGTCGTCGGGATCGCTCGGCGGGCGGGAGGCTTCGCTGTCCTGCTGGATGAGGACGGCGCGCGCGGCGCGCGGCGCGAGGTGCTCGCCGACTCCCTGGTGATCGCCGCCGGCGCCTGGACCGCCTCGGTGGGAGCGCTGGCCAACCTCCACCTGCCGCTGTTCCCCGTGGCCCTGACCATGAGCGTGACCGAGCGGCGGGCGCCCTATATCGGCCATCTGGTGCAGCACGCGGGGCGGCGGCTGTCGCTGAAGCAGGCCCATTCCGGCAACGTCCTGATCGGCGGCGGCTGGCCCGCGCGCCTGGCCCAGGCGCCCGACGGGCGGGGGTTCGACCTGGAGCGCCCGGCCAGCGTCGATCCGGCGCGCCTGACGCTGAACCTGCAGGCCGCGTGCGAGGTGGTGCCCTCGGTGCGCGCGCTGAACCTGATCCGCACCTGGACGGGGATGGTGGCCCAACACCGCCGACCAGTATCCGCTGCTCGGCGCCGTTCCCGCGCGCCGGGGATCTATGTCGCGGCCGGCGGCGCGGGTTTCTCGCAGGGGCCGACGTTCGCCCGCCTGATCAGCGAGCTGATCCTGACCGGCCAGGCGTCCGAACCGATCGACCTCTACGACCCGGCGCGGTTTCACGCGGTCAACAGCTTCATGGGGCTCTGAGATGCGGGTCGCGGACAAGGTGGAGCGCGGCGCGCCCCTGACCCTGACTGTGGACGGCCGGCCGGTGACCGCGTTCGAGGGCGAGACCCTGGCGACGGCGCTGCTGGCGGCGGGCATCGACGGCTTCCGGTGCGACCTGGAAGGCCGCCCGCGGGGGCCGTTCTGCAACATGGGCGTCTGCTACGAGTGCCTGCTGGAGGTGGCGGAGGGCGGCGGCCCCGCCGTGCGGCTGCGCGGCTGCATCACGCCGGCGCGCGCCGGACAGGCGATCCGGACGGGGCTCGCCGATGACCGCTGACGCCGTCCAGGAGCTGGAGGTTGACGTCGCCGTCGTCGGGGCGGGGCCGGCGGCCCTGGCGTTCGCCGAGAGGGTCGGCGGCGCGGGCCTGACCGTGGCGCTGATCGACGAGCAGCTGCGTCCCGGCGGCCAGATCCTGCGCCAGCCGCCGGGCGCCTTCCGCGTGGACGGCTGGCTGGACTCGCCGGTCTATCGCCGGCCCAAGGCGGCGCTGGCGCGGCTGGCGGGCCTTCCGAGCGTGCGCTTCATCGGCGGCGCCTCGGTCGCCAGCGCCTATCCCGACGAGCGGGGATTCGAGCTCTGGCTGGCCGGGGCGGGCGTTCCGCGGCGGGTGAGGGCGCGGCGGCTGCTGGCGGCCACCGGCTGCTACGACCTGCCGCCCGCCTTCCCGGGCTGGACCCTGCCCGGGGTGATGACGGCGGGCGCCGTACAGGCGTTCCTGAAGTCCCAGCAGTTCACGCCCGACGGCCGCATCGTGTTCTGCGGCACCCATCCTTTGCAGCTGATCGCCGCCGAGCAGCTGGTGAAGGCCGGCGCGCGGGTCGAGGCGGTGGTGTTCGCCCAGCCGGCGGGCGCGGTGCTGCGCCTCCTGGCCCACGCACCGGCGGCCCTGGCCAACGCCGGCAAGCTCGCCCAGGCGGCCTCGGCCCTGGCGGGGCTGCTCCGGGCCGGCGTCGCGGTCCGCTTCGGCGCGGCGCCGGTGCGGGCGCTGGGCGAGGATCGGGTCACCGGCGTGGAGCTGGAGCGGCTCGGCCCTGGCGCGGCGCGCGAGACCCTGGCGTGCGAGGCCCTCGCGCTGTGCTTCGGCTTCCTGCCGCAGTCGGAGCTGCCGCGGAGCCTGGAGGCCGCCTTCGCCTGGGCCGGGCCCTATGGCGGCTGGCGGATCCTGCACGACGACTGGATGCGCAGCTCCGTTCCCGGCCTCTACGTGGCGGGCGAGGTCACTGGGGTCGGCGGGGCGGACATGTCCCTGGTCGAGGGCGCCCTGGCTGGGCTCGGGGTGCTGCTCGACGAGGGCCATCTGACCGCGGCGCGGGCAGACGACATGGCCTCCGGCCTCAGGCGCGAGCATCGCCGCTGCGCCGCCTTCGCGGCCATGCTGCGGGACCTGACCTCGCCCGAGGCGGCGCTGGCGCGGATGGCGCGCGAGGACTGCATCGTCTGCCGCTGCGAGAACGTGACCCGGCGCGCCATCGAGGACGCGCGGCGCGACAACGTCGGCTTGGACCGGCCGACCTCGATCAAGCTCCTGACCCGCGCCGGCATGGGGCCGTGCCAGGGGCGCAACTGCGAACACGCCGTCGTTCGGCTCGCCTGCGGGGGCCGTGAGCCCCGGCCGATGGATGCGTTCACCGCCCGCTTCCCCGTCCGCGCTTCGCCGCTCGGGCGGCTGGTCTGAGCGTTGCGCCGCGCGCAACGGAAGTGGAAGGCCATTGTTCTTGCGGCGCTTCTCCGCGGCTGTCCTACTTCCGTCACGGAACGCGAGGGAGGGCCGCCATGAGCGTCGAGACCACGGGCACGCCGCTGTTCGAGCGCATCGACCACGTGTCCCTGACCGTCCCCGACCTCGCCGCCGCCGCCGCTTTCTACAAGGCCGTGTTCGGGGCCGAGGAGCTGTTCAGCCTCGGCCCGATGGACGGCCGCGACATTCCGCCGGACGAGCAGGGGCGCGACTGGATGGCGACCCACGTCAATGTGCCCGACGCGCGGCTGTCGCTCGTCATGCTGAAGCTCGCGCCGAACATGAAACTGCAGCTGGTCCAGTACGACCGGCCCAAGGACGAGGCGCGCCTGATGCCGCGCAACTGCGATCCGGGCGGCCGCCACGTCGGCTTCATCGTCAGCGACATCGACGCGGCCGCCAAGCGCCTGGCCGAGAACGGCTGCACGGTGTTTGAGCAGATCGTCGTGCCGGAAGGCGCCGGCGCCGGCCGCTTCCACTACGTGCTCGATCCCTGGGGCAACCAGATCGAGCTTTGCCAGTACGCCCCGGCGTAAGAAGGACACCGCCATGCCGCGCCAGCCGCTCAATCCGCCCAGCCTCTACGACAGCGTCCAGTTCGGCTTTTCCCACGCGGCCGTGCAGACCGGCCGGCGCACCCTGCACCTGGCCGGCCAGATCGGCTGGGACAAGGACTGCCAGCTCGTCTCGACCGACCTCGCCGAGCAGTCCCGCCAGGCGCTGGCCAACCTGAAGGCCGTGCTGGCCGAGGCGGGGGCGACGCCGGCCGACCTCGTGCGCCTGCGCACCTATGTGGTCGACCACACGCCGGACAAGCTCGGGCCGGTCCTCGGCGCGGTGGGCGAGTTCTATGCGGGCGCGGCGCCGGCGCCGAACACCTTCGTCGGGGTCCAGAGCCTGGCCCTGCCGGGCGTGCTGGTCGAATTCGAAGCCGTCGCCGAGCTCGACTGAGCCTCCGTGACCGCCATCGCCGCCTCCGCGCCCGGCCGCACGCACTGGTCGTCGAACCTGCTGTTCATGATCACGGCGATCGGGGCGGAGGCCGGGATCGCCAACGTCTGGAAGTTCAGCTACCTGGCCGGCGCCAACGGCGGCGGCCTGTTCGTCCTGCTCTATTTCGTCGCCCTGACGGTGATCGCCATCCCCGCGCTGATGGCCGAGATGCTGCTCGGCCGCCACGGCGGGCGCAGCGTGGTCGGCACGATGCGGGTCCTGGTCGAGCGCGACGGCCTGTCGCCGGGCTGGAAGGTGTTCGGGGCGCTGGCCATCACCTGCACCTTCATCGTGATGAGCTATTACCAGGTGATCTGCGGCTGGATGCTGCAGTACTTCGTCCTGGGCGCCAGCGGCGGCTTTCACCGCATCACTTCGGCCGGCGCGGCGGCGGCCTACGCCGGCATGCTGGCCAATCCCTGGGGCATGCTCGGCTATTCCGGCCTCCTGGCGCTGATGACCGCCACCGTGGTCGGGACCGGCGTGAACAAGGGGATCGAGCGGGTGTCGGGCGTGCTGACGCCGCTGCGGTTCCTGATCCTCCTGGGCCTTCTGGCCTATTCGGTGGTGTTCGCCGACTTCCCGGCCGCCGCGCGGTTCCTGTTCACCATCGACTGGAGCAAGCTGACCCCGACGGTGGTCGTGCTGGCGTTCGGCCAGGCCTTCTTCTCGCTCGGCGTCGGCGGCGGGGTGATGATGACCATGGCCGCCTACATGGGGCCGGAGTCGTCGGTGCCGAAGTCGGTGTTCACGGTCGCGTTCGCGCAGGGATTCGTGGCGCTGATCGCGGGCCTGTCGATCTTCCCGCTGGTGTTCGGCTACCACCTGCAGCCGACGCAGGGGCCTGGACTGGTGTTCGTGACCCTGCCGGTGGCGTTCGGCCAGATGCCGTACGGAGAGCTGTTCGGCTCGCTGCTGTTCCTTCTGCTGTCGTTCGCCGCCCTGACCGCCACCATCGTGATCCAGGAGACCATCGTCGCCTTCCTGGTGGAATACGTGCGCGCGCCGCGGCCGGTCCTGGCATTCGCCACGAGCTTCGCGATCTGGTCTCTCGGCGTCGTGACGGTGCTGTCGTTCAACGCCTGGCGGGACGTGCATCTACTGGCGGGCGTGGGCCCGTTCGCGACCAAGACCCCGTTCGAGCTCCTCGACTACCTGACGTCCAACATCATGATGCCGCTGGGCGGGCTGATGGTGGCGCTGATGGCGGGATGGGCCCTGCCGCGGGCCGTGGCGCGCGAGACCCTGGGGCTGAAGGACGGCCCGGCTTTCAAGGTCTGGCGATTCGCCGTACGGTATGTCGTGCCGGCCGTCATAGTCGTGGTCATGGTCTCGATCTGGCGGAGCTAGCGACGGCGCGCCGGACGACAGTCGTCGGAATACACGCTACACGCGAATATAGCATCGAGACTTCGGCCCGCGCGCGTCGTCAGACGTCGTGGGTCAGGCCATTGGGTCCCAGCCTGGGCAGCCGCCTCCCAGATGGTATTGCGGCGCGGAATCGCCGCCGCCTGCCCTGTTGAACATCAGAAGTTCCCGACACTTGCACTCGGATCAGGCGTCCGGGCCATTTCCGCATGGTGCGGCTTTACGGCGTTATCTGGCGCGCCCGTTGCGTTTAACGCAACAGTGTCGCTGCAGTGCAGTATTTATGAAGGGTGTACGCATGACCTGACGGGAATTCCTCACCTGCACGGTTTCGGGGCGGGGGGCAATCAAGAATGACGGGGGTCAGAATGCGTACGTTCTCCATGCGGCAAGTAATGCTGTGTCGCGGCTCCGCCGCCGCGCTCCTGCTCGGCTGCGGCCTGGCGGCCGGCCCGCTCGACGCGGCCCTGGCCCAGCCGGCCACGTCGGCGGCGGGCGGCGACGGCGGCTCCAGCCTTTCCGAAGTGGTGGTCACCGCCACCAAGGGGAGCGCGACCAACGTCCAGCAGGTCCCCATCACCGTCCAGGCCCTGACCGGCCAGCAGCTGGCCCAGGTCGGCGCGGTGAACTTCAGCGAAATGTACCACCTGGTGCCGGGTCTGGCGGTCGCCGACAACGGGCCGGGCGACAAGCGCTACATCATCCGCGGCATCAACTCGGCCGGGGCGAGCACCATCGGCGTCTACCTCGACGACGTGGTGATCACCGGCGAGAACAACCAGGACGGCGGCGGCCAGCAGGAAGACGTCCAGCTGTTCGACATCCAGCGCGTCGAAGTGCTGAAGGGCCCGCAGGGCACGACCTTCGGCTCCAGCTCCATGGCCGGCACGATCCGCTACATCACCAACAAGCCCGACCTCACCACCTATGGCGGCCAGGTCCGCGTGGCGGCGCGCGAGGTGGCGGGCAGCGCGGTCGGCCCCGAAGTCGACGGCGCCCTGAACTTCCCGGTGATCACCGACCGGCTGGCGATCCGCGTGGCGGGCTTCTATACGAACCTGCCGGGCTGGATCGACAACAAGTTCGAGAAGAACGCCAATACCGAAGAGACCTCGGCGTTCCGGGTGGAAGCGACGGCGGCGCTCACCGACGACCTGACCCTGTCGGGCACCCTGATGCACCAGGTGACCCACCAGGACGCGCGCTCCTACTACAACACCACGGACTATTTCGGGAACGCACTGCCGCAGTTCTACCAGGCCGACATCACGCGCAACCCCTGGGACGAGAGCTCTTGGATCTATAACGGCACGCTGCAGTACAAGCGCGACTTCGGCACCTTCACGGCCACCGCCTCGCGCTTCCAGCGCGACCTGACCTTCAGCCGAGACGCGTCGGACGCCGCCAACGCCTTCTTCGGCCTGCCGATCGTCGGCAGCGGCACCAGCATCCTGAGCCAGCCGAAGACGCGCACGGTGGACAGCTACGAGGCGCGCTTCTCCTCGAGCTGGGACGCCCCGGTGCAGCTGCTGACCGGCCTCTATTATCAGAACGAGCACCGCCACTTCCGCAGCTACTGGAAGACGGTCGATGCGGACGGCTTCCTCGACGAGAACGGCGCCGACTACCTCGACCGGACCGTCTCGGACCGCCTGGAGGAAAAGGCCGCCTACGCCGAACTGACCTTCAGGGTCACCGACAAGCTGCAGATCATCACCGGCGGCCGGTACTACGACATCAACACCAACGAGACCTCGAACAACGCTGTGGCCGCGGGCGGCGGGCCGGGCTCCGGCCCGGGCGAGCCGACGCACTACAAGGACAACGGCGCGATCGGCCGGTTCAACGTCTCCTACAACTTCACGCCGGACGTGAAGGGCTATGTGCAGGTCGCCCAGGGCTTCCGTTCGGGCGGCACCAACGACACCACGGCCGCCCAGATCGCCCACGTCACCATCCCCGGCGGCTATGGGTCCGACAGCCTGATCAACTACGAGGCCGGGCTGAAGACCAGCTTCTTCGACCATCGCCTGTTCATCGACGGCGCGATCTACCACGTCGACTGGGACGACATCCAACTGCAGAACCAGGCCACCAACGGCACCCTGTCGTTCCCCTACACCGGCAACGGCGGCAAGGCGGCGGTGGACGGCGGGGAGCTGTCCATCGAGGCCGATCCCATGGCCGGCCTGCAGCTCACCGGCTCGTTCAGCTACAACTACGCGCGGCTGACCGAGGACAACCCGATCGCCTCGACCGGCCTGAAAGGCGACCTGATCCCGTACGTGCCGCGCATCACCGCCTCGGCGGGCGCCAACTACGAATGGCCGCTGGGGATCAAGGATCTGGACGGCATGATCGGCGGCGACATCAGCTACACGTCCAAGAGCGCCACCTACCTGAACTCGACGATCCAGGGCTACCACCCGCTGCCGTCCTACGTGCTGGTCAACCTGCACGCCGGGATCAGCAAGGGGCCGTACTCGCTGATGGCCGTGGTCGACAACCTCGCCGACGACCACACGGTGATCTCCTACACCACCGTCGTCGACGGGGTTTATCCGGACGCCTACATCACCAACCGGCCCCGGATGGTCAGCCTTGTGCTCTCGGCCAGGTTCTAGGCCGCGCGGACCCGGCCCCGCCCGTCGGCGGGGCCGGATTCGCCGCCCGTTTCGCGGTGACGCCCCGATGATCCGCCGCAACGTCCTGCAGCTCCTCGCGGCCGCCATGGCCGCGGCCGTCGCTCCCGCCGCCGCCTCACTGTCGAGACCGGGCCAGCCGAGGCTTCGGCCAGCGGCGCCATGGCGTTCTTCGACGGGGTGGTCGGCCGGTCCTGCGCCCCGCCCGCGACGGGCCAGTCCTCGCCGCCGCCCGGCGGCTTCTTCAGTTAGTCCGGAGACTCCGCCCATGCCGCCGTTCGACCACCTGCCCGCGCAGAGCCCGATCAACCTGCGCGCCGACGCCTATGCCGAGACGGCGCTGCGCCTGTCGCAGCTCGCGGCGATGACCACCCGGTGCATCCTCGACGTGCCCTACGGCGACCTGCCCGCCCAGCGGCTCGACATCTTCATGCCGAAGGATGCGTCGCTGAAGGGCCTGCCGGTGTTCATCAACATCCACGGCGGCGGCTGGACCCACGGCTACAAGGAATGGATGGCGTTCGGCGCGCCGGTGGTGACGGCGTTCCCGGCGATCTACGTCTCGACCGAATACCGCCTGGCGCCTGACGCCAAGCATCCGGCCCAGGTCGAGGACAGCGCCGCGGCCCTGGCCTGGGTCTACCGCAACATCGCCAGCCATGGCGGCGACCCGGACCGCATCCACCTCGGCGGCCACTCGGCGGGCGCGCACATCGCCGCCCTCCTGGCGCTGCGGCCGGAGTTCCGCGCGCCGCACAACCTGCCCGCGGACGTGATCAAGTCCTGCTTCCCGTACAACGGCGTCTACGATCTTCGCGACATGCGCGTGTACGGCCAGCCGGACTCGGCAGGCCCCAATTCCTACCTGCTGGCCAAGCCGGAGGACGCCGCCGACGCCTCGCCGATCCTGTGGGCGCCGTCCAACACGACGCCGTTCTATGTGGTGTGGGCGGAGAACGACAACCTGCTGGTCAAGGCCGAGGGCCCGCCGTTCGTCACCACGCTGGAGCAGGGCAAGGGCCGGGTCGAGAGCCTGATGTTCCCCCTGTTCGACCACTTCTGGACGCATATCGACCAGCAGCGCCCCGACAACGTCTGGACCCGCACGCTGAAGGCCTGGATGCTCGGCGACCCGCACACCGCGCCGGTGGCGACGCTCTGATCACTCCTCGATCAGGGCCGCCACCTGGTCCGTCGGCCTGACGTCGGCGAAGCTCTGCATCACGTTGCGCAGGCCGGCCAGATGCGCCTCCGGCTTCGGGGCGGCGACGGCGTCGTGCGGCATGAACACCCGAAAATCGAGCATCATCGCCTCGCGCACGGTGGACTCCACGCAGACATTGGTGGCCACGCCCGTGACGATCAGGGTGTCGATCCCCCGCGCCCGCAGCATGGCCTCCAGGTCATGCGGGTTGCGCACGAAGGCGCTGAACCGGTGCTTGGGCAGCACCAGGTCGCCGTCCTGGACGTCGAGCCCGTCGGCGAGGGCGTGCATGGGCGCGCCGGCGACCAGGGCCAGGGTCGCGGCCGCGCGGTCCTCAGCCTTGATGAAGTTGTCGAAGTAGAGCGCCCAGTAGCCGGGTTGGCCTGGCGGGGCGGTGGTGTGTTGGATCCAGACGACGAGCCCGCCGTGGGCGCGCAGGGCGCCCGCCAGCCGGTTGATCGGCGCGACCAGCGGCCTGGCCGCCGGGGTCTCGAACGGCGCGCCGGGGGACAGCCAGGCCTTCTGCATGTCGATGACGATGAGGGCGGTGTGCGCCGGATCGAGGCTGTCGAACAGTTCCATGCGGCCGCGCCGGTAGGCGGCGCTGTCGATCATCTCCTGGGGCAGGCCGCTGTCGGCCATGATGCTCTCCCGGCCCTATTCGGTGATGGCGACGGGCGCCGGCCACGCCTGACGCGCGCGGGCGCGCCAGCGCAGGGACAGGCACATGGCCGCGGCGATGACGACGTAGCCGGCCGCGGTCACGATCAGCAGCGCCCCGCCCAGCGCGCCCTCGCCGCCGACGCGGCTGCTGGTCAGGGCGACCGCGGTCGGGCCGAGCCCGGCGCCGAGCGCGACGTTCAGGAAGAAGCTGACCGAGGTGGCCAGCCCCCGACTGCGGTTGGGCGCCAGGTCGACGATGGTGGACAGGCCCGCCGAGGTGATCACGCCGGACATCAGATAGGTCAGGCCCACCGAGACCAGCACGGCCAGCGGATGGCCCGAGCGGACCAGGAACAGGAACGGGAGGTCGATGCAGGCGACGATCAGGCACAGCCGCGCCTTCGCCGGCCATCCGCCCGTCCGCGCCATCCGGTCGGCCACCGCGCCGCCGGCCAGGATGCCGACCGCGCCGGCGATCATGAACAGGGTCCCCAGCAGCATGCCCGTCTCGGCCGGGCTGCGGTGGAACTGGCGGATCAGAAGCGACGGCGTCCAGGCCGCGATGGCGTTGTCGACGAAAGCGGCGAGGGCGACGGCGGCGAAGATCGGCGCCAGCAGCAGCGGCAGGCGGTTCGGGGCCGTCGGCTCGGATGTCTCCGTCGCCTTGGCCGCGGGCGCGGGGCCGTGACGGCGGATGGGCTCGCGGATGGTGAAGACCATCGCGGCCCAGGCCAGGCCCGGAATCCCGATCAGCCAGAACACCAGCCTCCAGGGCGGCGCCGCGGCCAGGGGCGTGCCGGCGATCAGGCCGGCGTTGATCGCGTGCAGCAGGGCGCCGCCGATCAGGATCGCCCCGCCGATGCCGACCGATATGCCCGAGAAATAGACCGCGAGCGCGGTGGCGCGGCGCTGGGGCGGGAAATAGTCGCTGATCAGCGAAACCGCCGCGGGGGTGAGCGCCGCCTCGCCGAGCCCGATCAGGATCCGGCAGACGAAGAACTGGCCGAAGCTGTGCACGAAGCCGCAGCTGATCGTGGCCAGGCTCCACAGCAGCACCGCGCCCGCGATCAGGTTGCGGCGCGACCGGCGGTCCGCCAGGAAGCCCAGCGGCACGCCCGCCACGCCGTAGATCATGGCGAAGGCGAAGCCGATCAGCAGGCTGATCTGGGTGTCGCTGATCGCCAGGTCCCGGCGCACCGGGTCGACCAGCAGGCTCAGCACCTGGCGGTCGGTGTAGGAGATGATCGCGGCGATGAACAGCAGGGCGACGACGTACCAGCCGTAGACCGGAGACGGATAGGCGGCCTCTTCGGCGGCTGGAGCGACTGCTGCGGACATGTTCACGCTACGCGGCTGCGGCCCGAGGGCCGAGGATCACAGGGTCGATGTGCTCCACGCGAAGGCTAGGGCCGTTGGCGAGCGGCCGGCAATGCACGGCCTCGATAACCTCGTTGCATATTGCGCAACGTCTCGGGGGCAGGCGCCGCGAGGCCCGGAGCGCGCGCCGGCGGTCAGCGAAGACCGCAGACCTCCGGCGCGCGACGGGCGTCACGCCAGGCAGCCTAGCCCCTGAAGACTGCGCCGCACGGCCCTCGGGCGTCGGGGTGTGCGGCTCCTCGCCGAGGAAGGCGACGAGGCGGCGGTTGTCCAGGCGCAGCGGCGCGCGCCACAGGTAGGTCATCTCCAGCATCTCGCGGAAGGTCTCCACGAACGGCGACGCCGCCTTGACCAGCCACCAGGGGAACGGCCGGATCGGCAGGCGCGGCTCGCCCGACGCGGCCCGCACGGCCTCGGCGATCTGCACCCCGTGGTCGAACCAGTGGCCGTTGAAGTGGAAGACCGCGAAGGCCGGCAGGTCCGCGTCGCGCTCGATCAGCCGCATGGCCGTCTCCGCCACGTCCGGCAGGGTACGCCCAGGCGTGGCCGACATCGCGCCGGCCGGGATAGACCACGGCCTTCAGCGGCGCGCCCGGCTTCACCACCGCCGCGCCGAACCAGCTGTTGGCGGTGTGGGGGCCGAAGAAGTCGCCGGCGCGCAGGATCAGCACCCGCACGCCGTGCTCGGAGGCGACGCGCAGGCGCGTCTCCATCTCGACCCGGATGGCGCCCTTGCGGGTCAGCGGCCGCCTGCGGCGCATCCTCGGGAACCAGGGGGAAGGCGTCGGGACCGAAGTTGTAGACGGTGCCGGGGAAGAAGATCCGCGCCCCGGCCGCGCGGGCCGCCGCGATGGTGTTCTCCAGCATCGGCACGGCCAAGTCGCCCCAGTTGCGGTAGCCGGGCGGGTTGACGCCGTGGACGATCAGGTCCGCGCCCTTGGCCGCCTCGACCACGTCGGCGCGGTTCATGGCGTCGCCGCGGACCCATTCGACGCCGGCGATGGGCTGGGCGATCCGCGCCGGGTCGCGCACCATGGCCCGGACTGTCCAGCCGCGCGCCGCCAGGGCCCGCGCCATCTCGCCGCCGACGCCGCCGGTGGCCCCCAGGACGAGTGCAGTCTTGTGTTCGGTCATCTCGGTTCTCCTTCGCTGAGCCGGAGAGTGCGGTCGCGCGGAGATAAACGGAATTGCCTATATCTGTGGCTCAGATATACGTCTGCGTATGACGCCGGACGCGATCCCTTGGGATATCTATCGCTCCTTCCTGGCTGTCGCGCGGCGCGGCAGCCTGTCGGGGGCGGCGAGGGCGCTGCAGCTGACCCAGCCGACGCTGGGCCGACACGTCGACCAGATGGAGCAGGCGCTGGGCGCGCCGCTGTTCACCCGCTCGCCCCAGGGCCTGCTGCCGACCGAGACCGCCCTGGCCCTGGTCCCGATCGCCGAGGCGATGGAGAGCGCCGCCGCCGCCATCGTGCGCGCCGCCTCCGCCCGGCCCGGCGAGATCGCGGGGGTGGTTCGGGTCACCGCCAGCGAGGTCGTCGGCGCTGAGGTGCTGCCGCCGATCCTGGCCGGGTTCTGCGAGCGCCACCCGAAGACGGACTTCGAGCTGCACCTGTCCAACCGCACCGAGGACCTGCTGCGCCGCGACGCCGACATCGCCGTGCGAATGGTGCGCCCGACCCAGGCCGGCCTGGTCGCCCGGCGGCTCGGCGACACGGTCCTCGGCCTGCACGCCCACCGGCGCTACCTGGAGGGCAGCCCGCCGATTGGCAGCCTGGCCGACCTCGCCGGCGTGCGGCTGATCGGCTTCGACCGCGCCGGGGCGCCGTCCAGCGTCGACGTCCGCCGGGGTGCGATTTTCGCGCGAGATGTTCTCCCTGCGCACCGATAGCGACCTGGCCCAGCTCGCCGCCATCCGCGCCGGCTATGGCGTCGGCGTCCTGCCAGGTGGGGATCGCGCGGCGCGACCCGGACCTGGTGCGGCTTCTGCCCGCCGCGTTCGCCGCCCCGCTGGAGACCTGGCTGGTGACACACGAGGACCTGCGCCGCAGCGTCACCGTCCGCGCCGCGTTCGACCACCTGGCCGAGGGGCTGAAGGCCTACCTCGCCACCTCGCGCTGATTGGCGGCGAAGGCCGTCGCGGCCCGTCGCGATCCATGCCTACAATCGCGCACGCCACGTTCAGAGGATGCCCGATGCCGCCGCCCCGGCCCGCCGTCATCGCCCGCCGCGACCAGATGTATCCGACCCTGACGCCCGCCGAGATCGACCGGCTGCGGCGGTTCGGCGAGGCGCGGACCTATGCGCCGGGCGAGGCCCTGGTGCGGGTCGGCGAGCCCGGCCATGGCCTGACCGTGATCCTCAGCGGCGAGGTCGCCGTCACCCGCCGCGACGAGGGGGGCGTCAGCCAGCCCATCGTCACCCACGCGGCCGGGTCTTTCATGGGCGAGCTGGCCCAGCTCACCGGCCGCCCGTCGCTGGTCGACGCCAGCGCCCAGGGACCCGTGGACGCCCTGGTGATGCGTCCCGAAGGGCTGCGCGCCCTGCTGATCGGCGAGGCCGAACTCGGCGAGCGGATCATGCGCGCCCTGATCCTGCGCCGGGTGCGCCTGATCGAGGAGGGGCGGCGGCGGCCCGGTGATCGTCGGCCCCGCCGGCCATCCGGACGTGCGCCGGCTGGAGGGCTTCCTCGCCCGCAACGGCCATCCGCGCATCGTGCTCGATTCCGACCACGACGCGGAGGCCAAGGCCCTGCTGGAGCGCTTCCACGTGCCGCCGGGCGAGTGGCCGATCGTGCTCTGCCCGGGCGGGCAGCTGCTGCGCAATCCCAGCGAGGTCGAGCTGGCGCGCTGCATCGGCATGGTCGGCGCGATCGACCCGGACAGGGTGTTCGACGTGGCCATCGTCGGCGCGGGGCCGGCGGGCCTGGCGGCGTCGGTCTATGCGGGGTCGGAGGGGCTGTCGGTCCTGACGCTCGACTGCCGCGCCTTCGGCGGGCCAGGCCGGCGCCTCTGCGCGGATCGAGAACTACCTCGGCTTCCCCACGGGGATCAGCGGCCTGGCCCTGATGGCGCGCGCCTTCAACCAGGCCCAGAAGTTCGGGGTCGAGATGGCGATACCGGACGAGGTCGCCGGCTTCGCGCCCGACGGCGAGGGGCCGATCCGGCTGTCGCTGGCGGGCGGGGAGAGCGTGGCCGCGCGCGCCGTGGTGATCGCCAGCGGCGCCCGCTATCGCCGGCCCGACGTCGCCGGCATCGACGACTTCGAGGCCGCCTCGGTTCACTACTGGGCCTCGCCGCTGGAGGCGCGGCTGTGCGCCGGCCAGGAGGTGGCCCTGGTCGGGGCGGGTAATTCCGCCGGCCAGGCCGTGGTCTATCTGGCCGGCCACACCAAGAAGGTCTGGATGATCGTGCGCGGGCCGGGGCTGGAGGCCAGCATGTCGCGCTACCTGATCGACCGGATCGAGGCCCTGCCCAATGTCGAGGTCGTCACCCGCGCGCAGGTCGCCGGCCTCGAGGGCGAGGACGGGGTGCTGTCGGCGGTGAGCTGGCGCGACGCCGGCGGCGCGGTGACGCGGCGACCGGCGCGCAACCTCTTCCTGTTCATCGGGGCGGAGCCGAACTCCGACTGGCTGGCCGGCTCCGGCGTCGCCCTCGACGGCAAGGGATTCGTGCTGACCGGGCCGGAGGCGGCGGCGGACGGCAATCCGCTGGAGACCAGCCGCCGCGGCGTCTTCGCCATCGGCGACATCCGCTCCGGCTCGACCAAGCGCGTCGCCGCGGCCGTCGGCGAGGGCGCCCAGGTGGTCGCCGCCATCCACGCCCACCTGGCCGCCTCCGCCCAGGCCTGAAGAGGCGCCTAGGCGGCCGCGAGCTCGACCTTGGCGATGGCCCAGGCGGCGCCGACCTTGACGTAGTCCGCCTTCAGCACGCGGGCTTCCGTGCGGCGCACGAGGCCGCCGCCCTGGGCGTGCGCCATCTGGGCCAGGGTGCAGTCCTTGGCGAGGGCGGTCTCGGTCTCCACGGCGAAGTGGAAGCGCCCGGAGGCGCTCAGGCCGTCCGCCGCGACCTTGATCGCGTCGGGCTCGCCGGCGTGGTCCGCCGCGAGGCCGCGCACGGCCTGGTCGATGCCAGCGCGCCTGGGATCGGCGAACAGCTGGGCGGCGTCGTCGTGGGCGCCGGTGTTGATCCGGCGCAGCCAGGTCTGGTGCAGGTCGCGGATGGCGGCCTCGTCCTCCAGCCGGGCCAGGCGGGCCTTGCGCGCGTCCTCCGCCATGGCCGCGGCCGGGACCGCGACGGCCAGAGGCGCGGCGACCATGGCGCCGCCCTTCAGGAACGACCGCCGCGAGGAAACAGTGTCGGTGGTCATGCCGCGCTCCCTTCGGTCTTGAGCTGGTAGTACTTGGTCACGTCGAAGCGGCCGGCGTGGCGCGAGTGCGCCCCGACCTGGCCGAGGGTCAGGCCCTCCTCGCCGCAGGTGGTAGTCGGCGCCGACGTCGCGCATGGTGCGCAGGTTCACGAGGATGGCGCCGAGGGTGCCATTGCAGGCCTCCTCCAGCCAGTAGATAAAGTAGATGCCGTCGCGGATTTTCACGAACCCGCCGGGCCCGCTCCACTCAAGGCCGCCCGCCCCGGACTCGGTGAAGATGATCCACGAGACGGTGTGCGGCGTCGAATAGAGGTGCATCGACGTCAGGCCCGGCCCGTAGTTCCAGGTCATCACCTGGCCGAGCATCTCCTCGGTGTGGTTGTGGCGGAGGAATTCCGGCGTGCTCACGCCGTCCATCTCCACCACGCCGAACAGGGTCTTCACCCCCGCCTCGTTGGCGAAGTAGGGCGTGTTCAGATAGCCGTTGTAGCAGGTGACGAGGCCGTGGTCGAAGTCGGCCACCACGATGTGGCCGTCGTGGTTCGGCGCGCCGTCCAGGAGGTGGCCGAACAGGATCACCCCCGGCGCCGATTCCCACGCCTGGTAGCGGGTCGTGGTCCAGGCGCCGCCGGGGTTGCGCCAGCGCAGCGTCTCGGCGTCGTCGAACTGGTAGTCCATCACCGGGCCGTCGTCGTAGCGCAGCGTCATGGTCTTGCCGGCCAGCCATCCGGTCGGCGGTGCGCCGTTGCCGGCCATCATGCTGCCGGGGGCGAACACCGAGGTCCTCTTGGCGACCGCGGCGTCGACCTGGGCCCTGGTCATCTTCGGCAGGGTCTGGAACGGGCGATAGAGCCGCCGCGCGCCCTTGCCGGCGCCCGGCGGGGGCGGGACCGGATCGCCCGAGATGTCGCCGAACTTCTCGAACTGGGCGATCTGGCCCAGCCATTCGCCGGTTCCCCGGAAGACGTAGTATTCCAGCACGTCGTCGACGTTGAAGCCGAGCCGCACGCCCACCTGCTCCAGGCGGTTCAGGTCCAGCACGTAGAGCGTGAAGGTCCCCGAGAATTCGCACTCGGTGCGGGTGTAGATATAGAGGTTGTCGTTGATCGGATGTAGTCGGACGGCCCGCAATAGCCGAGCTCGCCGCCCAGGCGGGTCAGCTCCACGAAGTGCGAGTAGGCCGCGGACGGGTAGTATTCCAGCGTCTCCGCGCCGGTGTCCTGCTTCCAGTAATAGCCGTGGCCCTCGATCCGGTTGGTGGTGACGTGCCGGTCCTTCGGCGCCGTCTGGCCCGGCTGGTCCACATAGCCGTAGTAGATCTCGCGCTGAACCTCGCGCTTGTCGACATAGCCGCTGAACCACAGCTCGAAGACGGTGGCGACGTTGGTGGCGCGGTCGATCACGACCGCGTAGCCGCGCTGGGTGCCCGGGATCATGTGCGAGAAGAAGACGACGCTATCCAGCGTCAGGGCCCCGTATCCGGCCTGGATCGCCGCGTCGCCGTTCTCCGCCACCTTCAGCCGCTTTGTCCCGGTGAACGCATAGGTCAGCGTCGGGCCCTTGTCGGTGACGATCCGGATCGTCTTGCCGGCGAACACGTCCGACAGCGGCGAGGCGCTGGCCGGCCCGGCCGCGGCGGCCGGGTTCAGTCTGTCGGATATCTGGCCTTCGGTAAGCTTCGTGTACGCGATGCGGTACATCGGCTGCTTGGGATACGGCGTCCCCGGCATGGTCCCTCCCGTCCGTCTTTTGCGGATCGTGCTCATGCTAAGCTTCAACACAGCGCGCGAATATGCGAGTTCTGATGCTAGTGGTGTGAGTGACAGCTTCAGGCGCCGAACTGGTCGGGAGGCTTGCGGCCGTGGGCGCGCCGCCCCGCGGCCGCGGGGTGCAGGCCGGCCAGGAAAGTCCAGGCCTCCCGCGTCCAGCGCGCGTCGGCCAGGGCGTGGTGGCGCAGGCCCGTCTGGCGCGGCAACTCAGGATCGCCGAGCTCGATCGCCCACTGCTTGATGTCCAGGCAGAGCTGGGGGAAGTGGAACGGCAGCTCGTTCAGGCTGCCGAACAGCCAGGTGAACACCACCCAGTCGAAGGCGGGGAAATAGCCCAGAACACCGGGTGCGCGTCATGCTCGGTGAACAGGCGCAAGGCGTTGCCGATCTGCTCGCGCCGCATCGCCTTGCCTTCGAGCTGGGGGCGCACGGTCTGCAGCGTCCACTGGCTGGCCCTCGACCAGTCGACCTCGCTGCTCTCGGCGTAGAACTCGCGGCCGTCCTCGGCCACCAGGCCGATGCTGATCAGATCCAGGACGCCGGGCCGGTCGATGAACTCGGTGTCGATCCAGTATTTCACCGGTTCGCCCCGTCGCCGTTCAGATGCCTCAGGACTGTTCGCCGACCGGCCGCGCTTGGCAACGCCCGACGCCGAGCCGGCCTGGAACCAGCCTAGCCGGCCCGACGTGGGTCAGGGCCTGGAGCGTGTCGCGCGCCAGCCAGACGATGCGCTCGAACAGGATGGTGGTCTGGAACAGGGCCTCCTGCACCCGCGCGGGCGTGGTCTTGTCGTCGGCCATCAGGCGCGTGCGGATCTGCTCCATCAGGTCCTGGCGCTGGCCGAACAGGGCCAGGGACATGCGCCGCTCTCGATGTCGGCGGTCTGGGCGGCCTCGACCAGCACGTCCAGCAGAAGGTGCAGCGCCTCGATCATCCGGCTGACCGTGGCCTCGGCCGAGGCGGTGGAGGCGATCTGGGCGGCCGCCACGAACTCGGCCACGCGCCATGCAGCGCCACGGTGTTGGTGACGCCCTGCTGCAGGCGCATCGCCCGCACGATGTCGGCGTGGCCCGGCTGGCCGTCCAGGATGGCGGCGATGTACCGGCGCACGGCCTCTCCCACCTGGACCCCCGCGGCGAGCAGGGTCGGGGCGGCGGGGCGGTGCGGTCGCCGTCCTCGCGCAGGCGCTCGAGCATCAGGGGCAGGCGCTGCATCAGCCGCAACTGCTCGCGCTCGGCCAGGTCGAGCGCCAGGGAGGGGTCCTGCAGGGCCTCGTCGACCAGGAAGGCCGGCTTGGCCAGCTCGTCCTCGCGGCGCGGCGGCGCGATCCTGTCCAGCAGCCGAGACAGAGGCTCGTGCAGCGCGGTGCAGGCGGTCGACCCGCAGACCTGCACGGCCAGGAACACCCAGGCGAGCTTGCCCGCCTCGTCCGCCGGGATCGCGCCGACGACGCCGTTCAGCGATCCTCGCGCCAGCAGCAGCGGCAGAAGCAGCACCAGGGTGCCGGACAGCTTCTGCGCGGCCTGGAAGAACAGGATGTGCCGCCCCGTCGCCTCGCCGCGGCGGGCCATGAAGGCGTAGTTCAGGCCGGAGCCGCCGTTGGCGCCCGCCAGCAGCAACAGGGCGGTGTCGAGGTCGAACACCCCCACGCGCACCAGCGCCACCCGCCATCGCCCCGGCCACCGTCGAGGACTGGGTCAGCACCGCCAGCCCGGCGCCGAGGGCCAGAGCCACGGCCGGGTGGCCTCGCCGCCGCCAGGACGCCGTCGTCGGCGAGCAGGGTGCGCAGCGGCCCGCTGCTGACCTTCAACGTCTCCAGGCCCAGCAGCAGCATCCCCGCCCCGAGGATCGCCATCACCCCCGTGCCGGACCCGGTCGGACAGCTCGAACTCGAAATAGAGCGCCGCCCCGGCGACGGCGAGCAGGTAGGCGGCGGCCAACTGCGTGTCGATCGCCACGATGATCACCAGGGCCGAGGCGCCCACGTGCGACCAGGTCGGCACCAGGACGGCGCGGCGGCCGTCGACCATGCCGGTCCGCACGAAGCTGACCACGATGAGGGCGACGGCGTTGGTGCTCTGGGTCACCAGGCCGGCGATCACCCCGCTGAGGGCCGCCAGCCAGCGCGACTCTATGGCCCGCCGGAACAACCCGGCGCGCCGATGCGCCGGCCACCTGCACGAGGTTGGCCGCGATGAACCGCGCCCCGCAGAAGAACAGGCCGAGGCCCGTCAGCACGGGCGTGAGCGCGGCGATCATCGGCATGAGGGAGCCACGCCGCCGTCGCCTGGAATCGCCCCGAATATCACGCAGGTCATGGGAACGAGGCTCATGCTCAAGGTTGATGACACAACCGTGACAATCGGCCGCCATGTCCCGCGAAAGAGCCTTGGGCGAAAGACTAACCGTCACAAACCCGACGTAGGAAGGACGCTGGGCCCTGGCGCCGTGCTGTCCGGAGAGTCGAGTGAGCGGTCGTTTTCGGCGGGCCATGGCGCGAGCCAATCCGGCCCTGTTCACCACCGTCGCGGGCGTCGCCGGGTTCTGCGCCTATTTCTCGATGTACGCCTTCCGCAAGCCGTTCACCGCGGCGACCTTTCAGGTCGTGCCGGGCTGGCACTTCACCCTCGACTACAAGATCGCCCTGATCCTGGCCCCAGGTGGCCGGCTACGCCCTGTCCAAGTTCATCGGCGTGCGAGTGATCTCGGAGGTCCAGCCGCGCCACCGCGCCTGGGGCATCATCGGCCTGATCGGCGTCTCCTGGCTGGCCCTGGTGGCCTTCGCCGTGATCCCGGCGCCCTGGAACGTGGCCGCCCTGTTCGTCAACGGCCTGCCGCTCGGGATGATCTGGGGGCTGGTCTACGGCTTCATGGAGGGCCGCCGCGTGTCGGAGGTGCTGGCCTCCATGCTCTGCGCCAGCTTCATCCTCTCCTCGGGCGTGGGTGAAGTCGGTGGGCGTCTGGCTGATGCAGGCTTGGCATGTCAGCCAGTTCTGGATGCCGGCGGCGACCGGGGCGCTGTTCATGCCACTCCTGCTGGTCTCGGTCTGGGTGCTCAGCCAGCTGCCGCCGCCCAACGCCCGCGACGAGGCCGAGCGGGTCAGGCGCGCGCCGATGACCCGCGCCGAGCGCATCGATTTCCTGAAGGCCTATGGGCCGGGCCTGTTCGTCCTGGTGCTGGCCTACATCCTCCTGACCGCCTTCCGGGACTTCCGCGACAACTTCGCCGCCGAGATCTGGACCGCCGTCGGCTACGGCGGCCAGGCGGCGATCTTCTCGGCCAGCGAGCTGCCGGTGGCGATCATCGCCCTGGTGGGCATGGCCGCGGTCATCGCCGTCCGCGACAACCGGCGCGCCCTGATGGTGATCCATGCCATGATCGCCGGCGGCTTCGGCCTGGTGGGCGTTTGCACCCTGGCCTTCCAGGCGCACCTGATCTCGCCGCTGGTGTGGATGATCCTGGCGGGCGCGGGACTCTACATCGCCTACAACCCGATCAACGCGGTGCTGTTCGACCGGCTGGTGGCGGTCAGCGGCCGGATCGCCAACGCCGGTTTCCTGATCTACGTCGCGGATTCGTCCGGCTACATGGGCAGCGCCGCCCTGCTGCTCTGGCGCAACTTCGGCCAGGCGTCGCTGAACTGGCTGCAGTTCTTCACCATGGCTGCTACGTCACCAGCCTGGTCGGCTTCGTGGCGACCGCCCTGGCGGCCCTTTATTTCTACCGCCGCTCGGCGCCGCGTCCCGGCTTCTACGCCCCCGCCGCCGTCGAGGCCGGCTGAGGCGGCCGGAGAAGCATGACGGACCTGCCGACCAAGACCAAGGCCCCGCCGCCGCGCCTGCTGGGCGGGGGCGCCGCCCTGGAGGTCGTGCTGGCTGGCGCGCCGCGCCGCTTCCACGCCGTCTGGCTGCGCGACAACGCCCAGGACGCCGCCACCCGCAGCCCCGGCAACGGCCAGCGCCTGATCACCCTCCTGGACATCCCGCCCGACACCCGCATCGCCGACGCCCGCTGGGCCGACGGCGCGCTCAGCCTGCGGTTCGAGCCGGAGGGCAAGGTCGTCGCCTTCGACCCGGACTGGCTGCTCGCCCACGCCTACGACAAGCCGGCGCCGCCGGCCGCGGGGTGGACCGGCCCGCACGTGGAGCGTTGGGACGCCGGCCTGTCCGGGCGGGTTCCGGTGGAGGCCTATCCCGCCGTCCGCGACGATCCGGACGCGCGGCGGCGCTGGCTCGGGGCCGTCCGCCGCTACGGCTTTGCGCGCCTGACCAACGCGCCCACGGCCAGCGGCGCGGTCTGCGAGGCCGCCGAACTGTTCGGCCATGTGCGCGAGACCAACTACGGCCGCTGGTTCGACGTGCGCGCCGAGGTGGACCCGAGCAACCTCGCCTACACCAACCTCGGGCTGCAGGCCCACACCGACAACCCCTACCGCGACCCGCCGCCGTCGCTGCAGCTTCTCGTCTGCCTTGAGAACACCGTGGAGGGCGGCGACTCCATCGTGGTCGACGGCTTCAGCTCGCTGAGCGGCTGCAGGCGATCGACCCGCGCGGCTTCGATCTGCTTTCGGGATGCTGCGCCCGGTTCGAATACGCCGGCTCCAAGGGCGTCAGGCTGCGCTCCAGAAAGCCGATCATCGGGCTGGCGCCCGACGGGGAGCTGGTCGCCATCCGCTTCAACAACCGCTCGGCCGCCGCCTTCACCGACATCCCCTACGACGACATGGCCGACTACTACGCGGCCTACCGGCGCCTGGCCGAGCTGATCGAGGATCAAAATGGTAAGAGCGGCTTCAAGCTGGAGCCGGGCGAGCTGTTCATCGTCGACAACCTGCGCGTCCTTCACGCGCGCCGGCCGATCACCAGCGCCGGCGCGCGCTGGCTGCAGGGCTGCTACGCCGATCGGGACGGCCTGCTCTCCACCCTGGCGGCGCTCGAGGAAGACGCCGCCGAGGCGTGAGCCCGCGCGGCCTTCTGCTCAGTCGAAGAAGGCGATGGTGCGGAACTCGATGCTCTCGCGCGGCGGCGTGCCGGGCGGGGTCGACGGATCGTCGAAGCGGTGTGGGGCGCGAACCGCGCGACGCCCGGATCGGAGTCCCAGCACTTGATCAGGATCGCCTCGTCGGGGCCAAGGTCCGGCACGTAGAGCCAGCGCTGGCCGGGATTGTGGGCGACGCCATAGATCTCGCCCGTACGGTTCCTGAAGATCAGGTCGGTGGCCACAAGGTCGGCCGGCGCGAAGGTGGCGCGCGTCGCCGAGCGCCAGCGGCCAGGCCCGCGCCGGATGGCGGATCGGCCGCCAGACGTTGATGATCGCGCGCGGCGCTTCAGCAGGGCCTCGGCCTGGTCGCCCATGATCTCGCGCACCCGCTTGGGGCCCGAGGCGACGGTCTGGTCCGCGTGGGCCCGGCTGGCGGGCGGCTGGGCGCGGCCGCGCACGCCCAGGCGCTGGCCGGCTTCGACGGCGCTGTTGCGCAGGGTGTGGTCGAACACCACGACGCGCGACGCGCCGGTGGCCTGCTTGACGAGTTCCGCCGTCTCCGGATGGCCGAGCGCCAGGATCTGGGCCTCGTCCCACAGGTCCCGCACGGCGGTGGGCTGGCGGACGACCGCCACGCCCTCGACGTCGAGCGACAGCGAGTCCGCGATCGGCCGCACGTTCTCGACCGTCACGACGGCGTCCTCATAGACGGTGTTGGTCCACGGCTGACCCTCGGGTGGGTCGTAGGTATAGACGAACGGCTTGTCGGCGGTGCGGACCGCGAAGGTCAGCTTGGCCTGGACGGAGGCGGGAAGGGCTTCGGTCAGGACGTCCGCGCCCGCGGCGACATCGAGCGGCATGGCTGGTGTTCCCCTGTTGCCCGCTGAAGGTGGGGCGGGGTCGCCCGCTCCGCCAGCGGGAATTCCCGCCGCCGAGATCGAGATTTGCTGATGACGCCATCAGCCGGGCTCAAGGGATCAGCGCACGCCTTCGGGCTCAGCGAGGGCCGAGGCCAGGTAGCGGACGAAGTCGTGGAGGCCCTGTTCGAGCCAGCTCAGCGGCCCGCTCCGCGCCAGGGGGCGCCCGGCTGCCCTGGTAGACGCGCTCGACGATGGCGCGGTCCTCGGCGTTCCCTGGTCGAAGAAGCCCTGCAGCGCCTCCAGGAAGGCGGGCCGGTCATTGGTGGACCGCAGCACCTCCGGCGCACCGCGACGCCGATGCGGACATCGACCTGATCAACGCCTCGGGGGCGCAGCGACAGGTACCAGAGGTAGTCGGGCGACAGCGAGTACATGTGGGCCGGAAAGACGGTGGGCAGGACCGCGGTCCGCCGCCAGACGCCGTCCAGGCGCGTGTTGTCCGGATGGGCGACGCCATAGGGCGCGTCCTCGGGCTTGGTGAAGGTGGAGTAGGTGAGGCCGTCCAGCCCCGCGCCCGGGAAGGCGGTGTCGTCCAGGCTCATGCCGAAGCCGACCGTGGCTTGTGCGCGACCGGGCCGTGGTAGCCCTCCATGAAGTTCTCGACCAGGACCTTCCAGTTGGTGTCCCAGGTCTGCTCCTGGTGCAGCACGGGCAGGTAGCCGGCCATGTCGTAGCGCGCCACCACGGGCTCCAGCGGCGCCAGGGTCTCGGCCATGCCGCGGGCGTCGGGGTTCAGGGTCAGGTAGATGAAGCCGTTCCAGACCTCGCAGCGGACGGCGGGCAGGGCGTAGTCGCCGCGGTCGAAACACGCGGTGCGCTCCATGTGGCCGGCGCCGATCAGGCCGCCGTCCAGGCCGTAGGTCCAGGCGTGGTAGGGGCAGATCAGCCGGCGCGCGGCGCCGCGGCCTTCCAGCAGCACGGCCATGCGGTGGCGGCAGACGTTGGAGAAGGCGCGCACCTCGCCGTCGTCGCCCCGGATGACCACGACCGGCTGGTCGACGATGGAATAGGTCAGGTAGTCGCCGGGGTTCGGGATCTCGGCCGCGAAGCCGGCGCAGGCCCAGCCCTTGCGGAAGATCCGCTCGATCTCGAGGTCGAGCACGTCGGCGCGGTTATAGAGGGCGGGCGGTGCGCTGACGGCGCGCTCGGGCGGACGGTCCGCCGCGGCCCGCAGCTCGGCGAGCACCTGGTTCAGTCCGTCGGAGCGGTCCGTCATCGTCGCCTGTCCCGGAAATGCTCGTGGCCCTTACAGAGTTTTTTTGCATATTGACCAGTCGGTATCAATAAGGCGATGTGGAGCCTTGTCGGGCAAGGCCGGGGCCGTCTCGGCTGCGCTCAATCCGGCGTCCCTGAAGGGCGCCAAACCGGCGGATCGATCCGGATAGCGCCCAACCATGGGTTGGGGGTTGACGATTCGGCCGGCTTGGTCCGAGGAGTGAGGCGGAGCATGCGCGAAAGAGGCCGCAGAGACGCAGGGCGGCCCGGCCCGCATGCGGGAGAAGGCGCTCGATGCCCAAGCTAGGAATGGAGCCGGTCCGGCGGGAGCAGATCCGCAAGGCGGCGGCGAGCATCGTGGCGAAGCTGGGCTTCATCCGCACCACCCTGGCGGATGTGGCCAAGGCCGCGAAGGTCAGCACCGGCATGATCAACCACTACTACGCCAACAAGACCGCCCTCCTGATCGAGACCCTGAACTACACCTCCGAAGACACCCAGGCGAACATGCGCAAGGAATGCAGGGGCAAGCAGGGGATGGAGAAGATCGCCATCCTGGCCAAGGCCTCGATGAACCCGGGCCGGCGCGGGCTGGTGAACTCGCGGATCTGGGCGTGGGCGATCGCCGAGGCGATCCATTCCAAGGAGATGTCGGCCGCGATCCAGCGCCGGCGCGACGCCTTCCAGGAACTGCTGCTCGAAATCGTCTACGAGATCGCCCCGGACCTGCGCGAGCGGCAGGCCGACGCCCTGGCGCTGGCTGCCGAGCTCGACGCCTACATCACCGGGCTGTCGGTCTATTCCGTCAGCGGGGGGCGGCACATCGAGTTCGACGCGGTGGAGCGCTCCCTGACCGCCATGATCCTGCACGGCGTCAAGCCGGCGGCGGAGAAGACGGCCGCCGCCGCGGTCGAGGCCGCCTGAGCGCCGGGCGTCCGCGAGGGCCGCCCGGCTCAAGCCTCATCCGATCGCGCCGGCCAGCGTCTGCAGGGCCCGGCCCATGCCGCCGGCGATGTGTGCCAGGGCCTCGTCGTCCACGGCGGTGGCCAGGGCCATCAGCCCGCCCGGTCCGATCGACACGCCTTCGTTCAGGCAGGCGAGCTGGAACAGCATGGAGATCCCCAGCGCGTTCGGGTCGTCCTCGTGGCGGCTGTGGTCGTCCAGGAAGGCGATGCCGCCGATCGAGCCCGTGCCGGTGACCTCGACCGCCACGCCCGCGACCTCGGCGGCGGCGACGAGGCTCTGGCGCAGACGCGACATGCGCTGGTCCATGCCCGCGATGGCCTCGGCGGTGAGGTCGCGCAGGGCGGTGTAGCCGGCGATCGCGCCGATCCGGTTGCCGTTGAACGAGCCGCCGTGGAACACGAAGCCCGGCGTGCGCGGATCGAGGATCGACATCACCGCCTCGCGCCCCGCCACCGCCCCCATCGGCGTGCCGCCGCCGAGGAACTTGCCGAGCATGACGAGGTCCGGCTCCAGGCCGAACACCCCCGCCGAGCCGCCCTCGGCCAGGCGGAACATCAGGCAGTCGTCGAGGATGAACAGGCTGCCGTTGCGCCGGGCCAGCGCCTGGACCCCCTGCAGGAAGCCGGGCTCGGGCGTCACCACCCGGCCGGTGAACATCACCGGCTCCAGCACGATGGCGGCGATCTGGTCGCCATGCGCGGCCACGATGCGCTCGAAGCTCTCCAGGTCGTTGAAGCGGCCCACCAGGGTGCGGCCGGGCATGTCGTGCACGCCATAGAGGCCCGCCTCCAGGTCCGGATAGCTGCCGTGGTAGGCGTGCTCGGCCTTCACCAGCAGCGGCCGGCCGGTGAAGGCGCGCGCGACGCGGGCGGCGATCATGCCGGCTTCCGACCCCGAGTTGGTGAAGCGCACGCGCTCCGCCGCCGCGATCCGGCCCTGGAGCAGCTCGGCCAGCTGCAGCAGCTCGGGCGAGGGGCTGCCCAGCGCCATGCCGTCGCCGATCGCGGCGCTCACCGCCTGGCCGATCGGCGCATAGGCATGGCCGTGGATCAGGCTCAGGCCGTTGTAGAACAGGTCGGCGTAGCGGTTCCCGTCGAGGTCCCAGATCCACGGCCCCTGGCCCCGCGCGAAGGTGAGCGGGTAGGGCGGGTGGAACACGGTGGTGCGGGTGTTGCCGCCGGGCAGGCTGCGCTTGGCCCGCTCGACGAAGGCGGCCGAGGCGGGGGTTCGCCGGCGATAGGCCTGTTCGATCTCGGTGCTGATCAGGGGACGCGTGGTCATGTCTGGGGTCACCGGCGGGCTGCGGTCAGCTCGATCTCGACGAGCACATTGGGGTCGAAGAAGCGGCAGACAGCGTCCGACCGGGCGAAGACGGCCGATCCCGCCCAGGTCCGCTCCGCCTTGCGGACGGCCTCCAGGTGCTCGCGGTCGCGGCAGAACACGCGGCTGGTGACCACGTCGTCCCAGGTGCACCCGCCGGCCTCCAGCAGGAGCTGCATCTTCTCCAGCACGAACCGCGACTGCGCCTCGATGTCGTCGACGAAGATGATCTCGTCGTCGACGTCGGGGATCTCGGCCTGCATGTGCACCAGGCCGGCGACGGTCAGGGCGTGGGCGGTGGCCGGCGTCTGGACCAGGGCGTTGGTGTTGGACGACAGCTTGGTCCCCGTCGCGGCGTAGAGGTCCACGGCGATGGTCCAGGGGCCGCCGTCCCGGCCGCTCGGGTCGCCCGGCAGGCTGCAGACGGAGGTGGAGGTGAAGGCCCCCGGCGGCACGAAGGCCTCGCGCCCCTCGCGCACACGGTTGAAGTCGGCGGCGGGGTCGGTGACGAACTGGCGCACGCGCACCATGTCGCGCCATTCCACCCCCGCCTCGCGCAGCAGGGCGTCGAAGTCGGCGTAGACGGCGTGGGTTTCGGCCGCGAGGGTCGAGCCCTCGGCGCGGTCCTGGCGGACGCCATAGGCGCGGCGGCTGCTCAGATAGACATGCCGGCCGACCCGCACGCCCGGCGCCCACAGGGCGCCGTGATTTGAGGCGCCGCCGGTCAGGGTGCGCTTGTCCTCGCCGATGTGGGCGATCACCTCGACCTGCAGCCGGCCGCCCTCGGCGGCGGGGCCGAGGCAGACGTCCGTCCCGGCCTGCCGGCCCGGGGGCAGGAACTCGGCGACGACCGCCTTCAGGCCGTCGAACTCCTCGGGGGTCGGGCCCGGCGAGCTGTGGAAGTGGTTGACCTTGGCCACGTCCTCCCAGCGCGCGCCGGCGGACTGCAGCACCAGGCCGATGTTTTCGTAGATCTTTCGCGCCTGGGCCAGGAGGTCGCCGGGGGCGGCCAGGGTCCCGTCCCGCTCCAGCGCCGTCATCGACGATACGTACAATATCTCGTCGAGCCGGACGGCGTGGGCATAGGGCGCCGCCTCGAAGAGACCGGGCGCGAAAATCTGACGCTTCATCGCATTCTCCAACCTGTTCAGGGGCTGGAAAGCACGCGCCCGGCCGGCCTCTGGAGCCTGCCCCGTCGATCGCCAAGCACTGCCCGCGGTTCGCTCAGAGAGCGCTGCGGCCGGACCGGCGCGCCGGATTTCCCTTTCCCCGTAGGAAAATGGCTTGACACACAATCACGCCCCGACCAAGCGTTTTATACCGGACGGCCGATATGTAAAAACGGCTGCTCAAGCTTCGAGAGGGTCACGTGCAAGGTTCGAATTCAGGCAAGGTCATGACGGTGCTGGGCCCCGTGGATCCGTCGGCGATCGGGCCGACGCAGATGCACGAGCACATGGTCATCGACTTCCTGGCGGTGGGCCTGGACGAGCAGGGCAGCCACGCGGCCGCTGTCGCGGAGGCGGGCGGCGCGGGCCTGGACTGGCACGAGCCGATCAGCCTCTCGAACTACTACGCCGTCCGCCGCAATCCCTTCCTGCTGAAGGAGGCGATGCAGCTTCTGGAGCCCGAGCTGATCGCGGACGCCCTGCTGGCCTTCAAGGCGGCCGGCGGCGCCTGCATCGTGGAGGTCACCCCCCTCGGCGTCGGCCGCGACCCCCAGGCCCTGCGCCGCCTGTCGGAGGCCACCGGCGTCACCATCGTCATGGGCACCGGCTTCTACGTCCGCGACTACCAGCCGCCCGAGTTCGTCTCGATGAGTGAGGACGAGATCGCCGACATCATCGTCCAGGACATCGAGGAGGGCGCGGGCGACCCGGTCGTACGCCCCGGCATCATCGGCGAGGTCGGCCTGACCTGGCCGGTCCACCCGCAGGAGATCAAGTGCCTGCGCGCCGCCGCCAAGGCCCAGCGGCGCACGGGCCTGGCCCTGACCATCCACCCCGGCCGCAACGTCCGCGCGCCGCTGGAGGCGATCAAGGTGGTCGAGGACGCCGGCGGCGACGTCACCCGCACCATCATCTGCCACCTCGACCGGACCATCTTCGACGACGCCGACTACCTCGAGCTGGCCAGGACCGGCTGCTACTGCGAGCAGGACCTGTTCGGCTGGGAGACGCGCCACTATCCGCTGTCGGACATCGACATGCCGAACGACGCGATCCGCGTCGACCACATGCGCGCCCTGGCCGAGGCGGGCTTCCTCGACCGCATCCTGGTGTCGCACGACGTCGACTCCAAGCTGCGGCTGAAGCCGTTCGGCGGCGAGGGCTACGAGCACATCCTGCAGAACGTCGTGCCGGTCATGCGCCGCAAGGGCTTCAGCGAGGCCGAGGTCGAGCAGATCATGGTCGGCAATCCGCGCCGCCTCCTGACCATCGTCTGATCGGAGGGGGCCGGATGAGCGTCGAACGCAAGAATCCGCCGGGCCTGCCCAAGCCGCTCGGCAGCTACTGCCAGGCGGCGCGGCGCGGCAATGTCGTGACCACCGCCGGCGTCGCGGCCCTGGACGAGGCGGGGAACATCGTCGGCGTCGGCGACATCGTCGCCCAGACGGCCAAGACCATCGAGAACCTGAGGATCGCGCTGCAGTCCTGCGGCGCCGACCTCGAGGATGTCCTCAAGGTCACCTGCTACATCACCGACTTCGCCAACTACCGCGGCTTCAACGAGGCCTTCGACACGTATTTCGCCGGGGCGCCGCCGGCGCGGGCGACGGTGCGGGCGGACCTTGTCCTCAAAGACCTGCTGATCGAGATCGATGCCATCGCCGTCGTCCCATAGCGTGCGGCTCGACCAGCCGCTGCCGGTCACGGTGCTGACGGGGTTCCTCGGCAGCGGCAAGACGACTCTGCTGCGCCACGTCCTGGCCTCGCCGAGGCTGTCGAAGGCGGCGGTGGTGATCAACGAGTTCGGCGAGATCGGCCTCGACCACATCCTGGTCGGCCGGGTCGACGACTCCACCGTCCTGCTCAGCAACGGCTGCGTCTGCTGCGGCCTGCAGGACGACCTCGCGCACACCCTGCGCCAACTCTTCGTGCGTCGGGCTTCCGGCGAGGTCCCGGCCTTCGACCGGATCGTGATCGAGACCACGGGCCTGGCCGAGCCGGTCTCGGTGATCCGGCCGCTGCTGACCGACCAGCTCCTGGCCGACTGCTGCCGCCTGGACGGGGTGGTCACCACGGTGGACGCCGCCACGGGCGCCGCCAGCCTCGATCATCATCCCGAGGCGGCCAAGCAGATCGCGGTGGCCGACCGGCTTATCCTGACCAAGACCGATCTCGTCACCGAGGACGAGCGGCGGGCGCTGGAGGCGCGGATCCGGGCGCTCAATCCGGCCGCGCCGCTGATCCCGGTGCTGAACGGCGAGGTCGATCCCGGGCTGGTGTTCGACGCCGGCTACTACAACCCGGCCACGCGCAGTGCGGACGTGGCGTCCTGGCTCGCCGCCGACGCCTATCACGACCATTCCGACGACGCGCACGGCGATCATCACCACCGCGGGCCGCACGGCGCCGGCGTCGAGGCGTTCTGCCTGACCTTCGACGAGCCCATGGCCTGGGCGCCGCTGGTGCAGGCGCTGCGGTCGCTGGTGGCGGCCCATGGCCCGAAGCTTCTGCGCATGAAGGCGGTGGTGGCGGTCGAGGGCCGCCCGCAGCCGGTGGTCCTGCACGGCGTCCAGCACCTGCTTCACCCTCCGGTCCTGCTCGACGCCTGGCCGGACGCCGACCGGCGCTCGCGCTTCGTCTTCATCACCGACGGCGTCGGCCGCGACGAACTCGCCGCACGCCTTCAGGCCTGTGTCAGCGGCGCAAAAGTTGCCGTGTAATGATGCAGAATATTGCGGAGTGATGAAAGGATAGTCAGCAACAACAAAAAATATAATGTGGGCCGTGGCGCAGATTGCCAATAGTGATTGCCAAGTATTGAGTTGATCCTATCAATGTAAACCTCAGATCATCTTGATGATCCAAGGTTGAATGGGTAGCGTAACAGATACATCTGTGCGCGAAGAGGGGAATTGCATGGATCGCACTGAAGAACATTCGTGGATGGCCGTGGTCGGCCGCGCCGCGCTCCTGTCCACGGCGGCCGTCGCGGCCGCCCTGGTCGCCGGCTCGCAGGCCTGGGCCCAGGCGGCGAGCGCCGCCGACGCCGGCACGGGCGTGCAGGAGATCGTGGTCACCGCCGAACGCCGCTCGGAGAACATCCAGACCGTGCCGCTGAGCGTCAGCGCCATCACCGGCCCGGCGCTGCAGAAGCTCGGGGTGATCAACTTCTCGGACTATGCGGTGATGGTGCCGAGCCTGTCGTTCGGCACCGGCAACGACTACGACCTGTCGGCCTCGCGCCAGGTCACCATCCGCGGCGTGGCCGGCACCAACACCACCAGCTTCTACATCAACGACACGCCGGTGCCGCTGTCGCTCGACCCGCGGGTGCTGGACCTCGACCGCATCGAGGTGCTGCGCGGGCCGCAGGGCACCCTGTTCGGCGCCTCGGCCATGGGCGGCACGATCCGCTACATCACCCGCCCGTCGGACTCCAACTCCAACCACGGCTCCATCGACGCCCAGGCTTTCGACGTGAACAAGGGCGGCGCGGGCTACGACATCTCGGGCGTCTACAACCTCGCCCTGATCCCGGACGTGCTGTCGATGAAGGTCAGCGCCTTCGCCGACTACCAGCCGGGCATCTTCACCCGCGAGTACGGCATCGCCACCACGCCCGGCTACACCGTGCCGGCGTCCCAGCCGCTGGAGACGCAGAAGCACGTCGGCGACGACCGTCAGTACGGCGGCATGGTCACCCTGACCTACAAGCCGCCGGCCCTGCCGGGCCTGACCATCACCCCGATGTTCATCTACCAGCACGACAAGACCAACGGCTTCCCGGTGGCCGACTACAGCCCCGACAACCTGGTGCAGATCCGGCCGCTGAACGTGCCGCAATACTCGGAGGACCGCTGGCTGTTCGGGTCGTTGAGCGCCCGCTACGACGCCGGCTTCGGCAGCTTCATCTCGTCCACGGCCTATTTCCATCGCTACACGATGGACTTCGAGGACAGCACCGAGGCGGTGGACGTCGTCTACGGCTCCTACGCCAACCCGCCGCTCGGCACGACCTACGAGGCCTCGCCCTCGCCGCTGTACGTGCCGACCAACCAGATCACCCAGGAGTTCCGCTTCGAGTCGGCGTTCAAGGGGCCGCTCCAGTTCATCACCGGCGTCTTCTACAACAGCACCCGCAACCGCCGCTTCTCCGACCAGTACGAACCCTATGACGGCGCGGGCGATCCCGCCTTCTACGAGAACGTCCCGCACTTCAGCCAGGAGCTGGCCGCCTACGTCAGCGGCACCTGGAAGCCGACCGACAGGATCGAGCTCTCCGCCGGGGTGCGCGAGGCCTATCTGACCTACTTCACCTCCTACGACGCCGGCGGGTGGATGAACGGCGGCATCTCCAATTCGCCGACCAGCCACTACGAGACGGCGACCACCCCGCGGTTTCACGGCCAAGTACCTGTTCGATGACGAGAACATGATCTACGGCAGCGCCGCCAAGGGCTACCGTGTCGGCGGCTCCAACTCGGCGCTGGCGCCGGTGTGCGGACGCGGACCTGGTCGCCCGCGGCTTCTCCCCGGGCCAGAACATCCCCTACACCTCCGACTCCCTGTGGAGCTACGAGGTCGGGTCCAAGAACAGCTGGTTCGGCGGCCGCATGAAGACCCGCCTGGCCGGCTACGACATCGAGTGGAGCAACATCCAGCAGCAGATCATGCTGCCCTGCCTGATGCACATGATGGTCAACCGCCGGCTCGGCCCGCAGCCGCGGCGCGGAACTGGAGGCGGACCTGAACCCGCTGCCGGGCCTGACCCTGAACGTCGCCGTCGGCTACGACGACCGCCAAGTTCACCCAGGCGCCGGCGGGCTCCAGCTTCGTCAAGGGCGAGGAGCTGAACGGCGTTCCCAAGTGGAACGCCTCGGTCGAGGGCGAGTACCGCGTGCCGGTCAGCTTCGGCTCGGTGTTCCTGCGCGGCCAGTGGAGCTATGTCGGCAAGAGCATCAGCTACAACAACGACCCGACCGGCATCACCCGCGACGCCTACAACCTGGTTCAGCTGCGGGTCGGGGCCGCCACGGCTCGTGGACCGGCGCGGTGTTCGTCAAGAACCTGCTCGACGAGCGGGCCAACCTCGGCGACATGCAGCTCTGGTCGGGCGAGCTGCCCGGGCGCAACGAGTTCCTGATCGCCCAGCCGCGGGCGGTGGGCGTCGAGCTCACCAAGGCCTTCTGACCCGGATGACGGTGAGGGTATCCATCCGGCGTCGGCGTGAGCGAGGGGCGGGCCAGCCCGTCCCTCGGACCGCCGGCCGGCCGGGCTCCGCGTATCGTGACCGCATGGTGATGGAGCTCGCCAGTCCGCCGGCGGCGCCGGCCGTCCCCGTCCGGCTGCACGGCAAGATCAGCGTCACCCAGTATTTCGCCCTCGGCTTCGGTACGATGATCGGGTCGGCCTGGATCGTCCTGCTGTCCACCTGGCTGACCACCTCCGGCCCCGGCGGCGCCGTGCTCGGCTTCCTCGGCGGCGGCGCGGTGATGATGCTGGTCGGCCGCGCCTTCGCCGAGCTGATCGCGCCCGCGCGCCGGAGGCGGGGTCGGAGTTCATCTACGCCTACCGCCTGATCGGCCCGCGCGCCGGCTTCGTGGTCGGCTGGTTCCTGCTGCTCTATCTGATCGGGGTGACGGTCTATGAGGCCTTGGCCCTGCCGCGGGTGATCGAGGACCCTGGTTCCGACCCTGAAGAGCCCGACGCTCTATTCAGTGTTCGGCGAGCCGATCACCGCCGACGCCCTGGGCATGAGCCTGGCGGTGCTGGCCCTGCTGCTGGCCCTGAACCTCCGCGGCGTGAAGTCGGCGGTGCGGTTCCACAGCGTCCTGACCTTCACCTTCGTCGGGGTGGCCCTGGTGATCGTCGCCCTGATGCTCGGCTTCGGCCATCCGCAGAACGCCCTGCCGCTGTTCGCCACCACCAACGGCAAGCCGTGGTGGCAGGGCGCATGGGCCACCTTCGCCTTCGCCGCCGCCGGCCTGACCGGCTTCCAGGCCATTCCCCAGACCATCGAGGAGCGGTCCAAGGACGTGCCGCTGGTGACCATCCAGAAGGTCGTGGTGGTGTCGATCGGCGCCGGCGGCCCTGTTCTACAGCCTGGTCATCGTCGCCTGCAGCGTCGCCGCGCCCTGGCGGCCGTCGAGCCACGCCGCGCTGGCGCCGGCCGCCGCGGCCCTGAACCTGCCGGGCGGGCGCTACATCGCCATCGTCCTGCCTCTGCGCCACGGCCATGTCGCTGCTGAAGGCGTGGAACGGCGTCTTCATGATGGCCGTGCGCCTGATGCTGGCCATGGCTCGGGTGGGCCTGCTGCCGCCGGCCTCGCGCGGCTGGACGCCCGCTTCGCCACGCCGCGGACGGCGGTGCTGGTGGTGGCCGCCCTGAACCTCGGCGGCCTGCTGCTCGGGCGGGGCGCCTTCATCCCCGTGGTCAACATGTGCACCATGGTGCTGACCTGCATCTACGTCGTCTGCTGCACCCTGGTCCTGACGCTGCGGGCCAAGGCCCACGGCGCGGCGGCCTGGAAGGGGGTCGGCGGCCTGATCGCCGTCGCCACCGTCTGCGTCTCGGTCATGGCGCTCGTGGCCCTGGTCTCGCCGTTCTGGCGGGGGCGAGGACGGGCCTGCCGCTGGAATGGCGCCTGCTGCTGGGGTGGGGCCTGGCGGGGCTGGTGTTTCTGGCTCGGCTTCGTGCGCACCCGCCCATCGCGCCGTGGCGGCGCCGTGAGCGTTCTTGGCGCGCGCGTGCTATCGCCCCTTCCAACAGGCGCCGGGACGATTTGCTGAGCCAGGGTTCGACCGCCGCCCCCGCCCGCTCATCCGGGCATCCGCGGGGCCTCTACTTCCTGACCTTCACCGAGGCCTGGAGCGCTTCTCCTTCTACGGGATGCAGGCGCTGATGGTGCTCTACATGGTCGACCAGCTCCTGCGGCCGGGCCATGCCGAGCACGTGGTCGGACTCGCGCCGCTGAAGGCTGCCCTGGAGGCGGTGATGGGGCCGATGTCGCCCCAGGCCCTGGCCTCGGAGATCTTCGGCCTCTACGGCGGCCTCGTCTATTTCACCCCCATCGTCGGCGGCATGGTCGGCGACCGCTGGCTCGGCCAGCGCCGCACGGTGATGATCGGCGCGGTGCTGATGGCGGCGGGCCATCTCCTGATGAGCTTGGAGGGCCGGCTTCCTGCCCGCCCTGCTGCTGCTGATCGTCGGCAGCGGCTGCCTGAAGGGCAACAATCACCGCCCAGGTGGGCGAGCTCTATCCGCCCGACGACGCCCCTGCGCACGCGCGCCTACGCCGTCTTCAACGTCGGGGTGAACGCCGGGGGCCTCCTGGGCCCGCTGGTCTGCGGCGCGATCGGCGAGACCCTGGGCTGGCGCTACGGCTTCGCCGCCGCCGGGGTGATGATGGTGGTGGCGCTGGCGACCTACTGGGCCGGCCGCCGCTGGATGCCGCCGGACCGGCGCGTCGACGGCCGCGCGCCCAAGGAACACCTGACCGCCCGGGACTGGCGGACGGTGGCGGCCCTTCTGGCCATGCTCGTGCTCGGCTGTTCTTCTCGATCCCGTTCTACCAGCTCGGCAAACACCTACCTCATCTGGATCAGCGGCGACGTGGACCGCAGCGTGTCGGCGTCGACATCCCGGTCACCTGGTTCCTGGCGCTCGACTCCCTGGCGGTGATCGCCGCCACCCCGCCGCTGGTGGCCCTCTGGCGCTGGCAGGCGCGGCGCGGGCGCGAGCCGGGGGGACATGGCCAAGATCGCCATCGCGGCAGCGATCACCGCCGTCTCCTACCTCGTCATCGCCCTGATCAATCGCGGCCCGGGCAAGGTCGATGCTGTCTGGGCCCTGCTGCTGTCGGCGGTGCTGGGTCCCGCCTTCGTCTACCAGTGGCCGACGACCCTGGCCCTGAACTCGCGGGCGGCGCCCCGGTCGGCCAATTCGACGCTGATCGGGGTGGCGTTCCTGTCCCTGTTCGTGACCTACAATGCGATCGGCTTGGCTCGGCGGGTTCTATGAGAAGATGAGCCATTCGAGCTTCTGGCTCATCCATGCGGCGATCGCCGCGGCGGGCGTGGCGCTGATCGCCCTGGTGGGGCCGCCCGCTCACCCGCGTGCTGGCCGCCGCCGGGGAAGGAGAGGGCCGATGACCGCCTCGCCACGCATCGCCATCGCCGGGTTCCAGCACGAATCCAGCAGCTTCTCCCCGTTCGGCGCGACCTACGACGACTTCGTGGCCGCCGACGGCTGGCCCGCGATGACGCTCGGCGCGGACATCATCGAGCTGTTCCCGACGCTGAACGTTCCCGATCGGCGGCTTCATCGCGACCGGATCGTTCGACCTCGTGCCCATCGCCTGGGCGAACGCCGAGCCGTGCGGCCCGGTGTCGGACGACGCCTTCGAGGCCATCGCCGGCCTGATCTGCCGCGGATCGCCGAGGCCGGGCCGCTCGACGGAATCTACCTCGACCTGCACGGCGCCATGATCACCGTCTCGCACGAGGATGGCGAGGCGAGCTGCTGCGCCGGATCCGCGACATCGTCGGCGACGACCTGCCCATCGTCGTCAGCCTCGACATGCACGCCAACGTCACCGAGGCGATGGTCCGCCTGGCCGACGCCATGACCGTCTACCGGACCTATCCGCACGTCGACATGGCCGAGACCGGCCGGCGCGCGGCGGCCCTGTTGCAGGCGCGTCTCGACGGGCGGCCGGTCCACAAGGCGTTCCGCAAGCTGCCGTTCCTGGTCCCGCTGAGCGCCCAGTGCACCGAGATGGAGCCGCTGCGGTCGATCTACGCCGGCCTGCCGGACCGGGAGACCGGCGCGGTGCTCAGCGTCGACATCGCCTCCGGCTTCCCGCCGGCCGACATCCGCGAGTGCGGCGGATCGGTGCTGGTCTACGCCGACGACCAGGCCGCCGCCGACCGCTGCGCCGACGAGATCCTGGCGACGCTGCTGGAGGCGGAGGACCGGATGACCGCCGAGGTGCTGTCCGTGCAGGACGCGGTGGCCCAGGCCATGGCGCGCGGCCGGCCCGGCCGCCCGGTGATCCTCGCCGACATACAGGACAATCCCGGCGCCGGCGCCACCGCCGACACCACCGCCATCCTGGCCGAACTGGTCCGCGCCGGCGCGCGCGCGGCGGCTCTCAGCGTCCTCTGGGACCCCGACACGGCCGAGGCCGCCCATGCCGCCGGCGTGGGCGGGGAGATCGAGCGCCGCCTCGGCGACCGCTACGGCTACGACGCCGAGCCTTTCGCCGGCCGCTTCCGCGTCGAGGCGCTGTCGGACGGCGAGATTCTCGGCGAGGGCGTGATCCTCGACGGCGTGGGTCATGTCGCTCGGCCCGATGGCGGTGCTGAGGCCGGTCGCGCCGGACGCGGACGTGCGGATCGTGGTCTCCAGCCGCCGTTACCAGTGCCTGGACCAGATGCTGTTCCGGGGAGTCGGGATCGAGCCCCGCGACCAGGCGATCCTGGTGGTCAAGAGCACCGTCCACTTCCGCGCCGACTTCGAGCCGATCGCGGGCGAGATCCTGATGGTCGAGGCGCCGGGCGCGCATCCCTGCCGCCTCTCGCCGGCGCTCTATCGCCGCCTGCGGCCCGGCGTCCGCATGGCCGGCGCTGGCCTATCCAGCGTCGAGGCCGGCTCCTAGGCCGGAAGCTCCGCCGCCGGCACGCGCAGGCGGCGGAGCCGATCGGGATCACATCCTGAAGCGGAGGCCCACGGTGTAGGTCCGGCCGATCAGGTCGTAGGTCTGGTAGTTGGTCGCCACCGTCCCGTAGAAGAAGTAGGTCGGGATCACCGGCGGGTCCTTGTCGAACAGGTTGTTCACCGTCAGGAACGCCTCGTAGCGGCGGTCGCGGCCGAAGTGATAGCTGGCGGTGAAGTCGGTGTATAGAACACCGCCGGCACGTGGGTTCGGCACCAGGCCGTTGCCGGTCGGGTTGGCGTTGACCGGAGAGTTGGCCGGGATCGGGTTGCCCGCGTCATCGACCGTGGTCTGGTTGCGGGCCCGAGCCGATGAACCGCTCCTGCACGAACAGGCTGAGCGGGCCGTTCTCATAGTCGACCGAAGCCGAGCCGTGACCAGTGCGGCGTGCCGCCCGAGCCGGAGGGCAACAGCACGCCCACCACGCCGGCCTGCTCCGTCACCGAGGTCTGGCCCTGACGGCGGTGGTCAGGTTGTGCACATAGTTGGCCAGCAGATGGATGCCGAAGGCGCCCGGCAGGCTCGGCGAGAAGCGGCTGAGCTCGCTGCGATAGGTGGCCTCGATGTCGACGCCCGAGGTCTCACCGAGCCCACGTTCTCGAAGGGGTTGTCGACAGCCACGATCGGGCCGACGCCGTTGATGAAGGTGGACGGGTCGGTGCCGCGGTAGATCAGGTTGCACAGGTCGGCTGCGCCGAGCTTGCAGCCGTTGATCACGGCCTGGGCCCCGAGCTGCTGGATCGCGTTCTTCACCGCGATGTCGTAGTAGTCGACCGATCCGCTGAAGCCCTGGAACCAGCTCGGCTGGTAGACCGCCCCCACCGTATAGGTGTCGCTCTGCTCGGCCTTGAGCTTCGAGTTGCCGAAGCTGCGGGTCAGAAGGCTCGCGTTGGTCTCGTTGTTGCGGAAGGGATCGGAGACGGCCGCGTTGCTTTGCGAGGACGCCCTGGTAGAGCTCGGCGAGGTTGGCGCCGCGGTCGTCGCGCGAGCGCGTGGCCCGGATGCGAAGTCGTCGATCGGCTGATAGACCGCCCCGATCTTCCAGCTCGTGACGCCGCCGCTGGTGCTGTAGTCGGCGTAGCGGATCGCCGCGTTCAGGTCGAGCGACCGGGCGAAGGTCATGTCCTTGGCCAGCGGCACCAGGGTCTCGGCGAAGACTTCCTTGACGTCGTAGGAGCCTTGCAGCGAGCCGGTGTTGGCCGATTCGAAGCCGCCGAGCTGGCCGCGCAGGGCCGCCGGGATGCGATTGACGTTGCCGGTCAGCGCCGGCGTCAGGCCCGGCTTGAACTGCGGCGTTCCGGGGACGGCGGGATTGTAGGCGGTGGAGATCGCGTCCGCCTGGGCCGCTCGCCGATTCGCGGCGGTAGGTCGCGCCGCCGCCGATCGAGATCGGCCCGGCCCAGCTCGAGAACGGCGCGCCCGAGATCGCGAAGTCGGCCACGTCCTGTGACAGGTACTGGTGCAGCGAGGCCGTGCCGGTCACCGCCGCGATCGCCGCGGCGTTGGCGGCGGTCGGGCCCATCACGTTCAGCGGGATGCACCCGTTGCCCCGGGTGGTCAGGGTCGTGCGGCAGACGATCGAGCCCGGCGTGACGCCGGTGATGCCCGCCGGCGCCACGACGGCGTCGACCGCGTCGTAGAACTTGCTGAGGATCACGTTCCCGGCGCTGTCGGTGCCGTGGATGCTCTCGCCGTGCTCGCGTAGGGCCTTGACGTTCCAGATGCCGAGCTTGCCGTCGACGCCGAACACCCCGCGCGTCATGTCGTAGACGGAGAACTCGCGGTGGTAGGGGAAGTCGGTGTCGATCCGCCCCAGGGTGAACGAGGAGGTCGAGCCCAGGGCGGCGCGGATCTGCGGCGACAGGTAGGCGTTGTCGGCGAAGATCGGGATCGCCTGGTGCGTGGCGGACGACGACAGGATCCCGCGATAGCTGGTTTCCGAGTAGCCGTAGTTGCCTTCCAGATAGACGTTCCAGTCCGGCGACACGTCATAGCCGACGTGCAGGAAGGCGTTGCCGCGCCACTGCGGCGCACGGCCGAGAAGTAGACCCCGTAGTCAGGCCCGACGCCGCCGCCGCTCATGGTCCAAGGGCAAGGCCAACATGGACGTGCCGATCTCCCTGGCCGTCCTGCTGACCCTCGCCGTCAGCTTTTCCGAAACCATCCGCCAGGGTCCCCACGCCTATTTCGACGCGGCGATCACCCTCCTGTTCCTGCTCCTGATCGGCCGCTACCTCGACCACCGCCTGCGCGCCAAGGCCCGCAGCGCCGCGCGCGACCTGATGGCGCTGCAGGCGCCCATGGCCGCCGTGGTCGCCGTGGACGGGACAGAGCACCCGACGCCGGTCCCGCGACGTGGCGGTCGGCGACCTCGTGGCGGTGAAGCCCGGCGACCGGGGTTCCCGTCGACGGGACGGTGGAGGAGGGCTTCTCCGATCTCGACCTTTCGCTGGTCACCGGCGAGACCCTGCCGGAGGCGGCCGCCTTCGGCGCGCGCATCCCCGCCGGCGCCCTGAACCTGACCGGCCGGCTGGTGCTGCGCGCCTCGGCCGAGGCGGAGAACTCCACCCTGGCCGAGATCGCCCGGCTGATGGAGGCGGGGGCCCAGTCCAAGAGCCGCTACGTGCGCCTGGCCGACCGCCACCATCCACACTCTGGCGGCCTGACGTTCCTCGGCTGGTGGCTGGTCGGGGGGGCTGGACGTGCGCAGCGCCCTGCTGCGCGCGGTGGCGGTGCCTGATCATCACCTGCCCCTGCGCCCTGGGCCTGGCGGTGCCGGCCGTGCAGATCACCGCCGCGGGTCGCCTGTTCCGCAGGGGCGTGCTGGTGAAGTCCGGCGCGGCGCTGGAGCGCCTGGCCGAGGTCGACACCGTGGTGTTCGACAAGACCGGCGTGCTCACCGAAGGCCCGCCCAAGCCTGATCGGCGCGAGCCCCGAGGACGTCGCCAGGGCCGCCCCCCTGGCCCGCGCCTCGCGCCACGTGCTGAGCCGCGGCCTCGCGGCGGCGGCCGGGCCGGGCCCCGTGGCCGTGGGGGCGCAGGAGATCGTCGGGGAGGGCGTCGAGGCCGTGATCGGCGGCCGCACCGCGCGCCTCGGCCGCGCGGCCTTCGTTGGCGCCCCGTCGACGAGCGCGCGCGAGACCGAGCTGTGGTTCGCCGTCGGCGACGACGCGCCCATCCGCTTCCGCTTCGCCGACCGCCTGCGCCCGGAAGCCGCCGAGACGGTCGCGGCGTTGAAGGCGCGCGGGCTGAAGGTCCGCATCCTTTCCGGCGACGTCGCCTCCGCCGTGGAGCGCGCCGCCGAGGGGGCCGGGATTGACGCTGGGCCGCCGGCATGCAGCCCGCCCCAGAAGGCCCGCGCCATCGACGCGATCATCGCCTCGGGCCACAGGCCGCTGATGGTCGGCGACGGCCTGAACGACGCGGCGGCCCTGGCCAAGGCGCACGTCTCCATGGCCCCCGGGGACCGCGGCCGAGGCCAGCCAGACCGCGGCGGACCTGGTGCTCACCGGCGAGCAGCTCTGGGCCGTGGTCGACGCCATCGACACCGCCCGCGCCGCGCGGCGGCGGGCGCTGGAGAACTTCGGCTTCTCGGCCCTCTACAACCTGGTGGCCGCGCCCTGCGCGATCCTCGGCCTGGTCACCCCGTTCATCGCAGCGTTGGCCATGTCCGGCTCCTCGCTCGCCGTGACCCTGAACGCCCTGCGGATGAACTGGACGGGGCGGCGGCCGTGAACATCATCATCCTGCTCGCGCCGTTCTCGCTGATGCTGGCCCTGCTCGGCCTCGGGGCCTTCTGGTGGACGTTCCGGAGCGGCCAGTACGACGACCCGGACGGCGACGCCGCGCGGGTGCTCTACGACCATCTCGACGACGAGGTCCCGCCCAAGCCGGAGGCTGAGCTGGATCAAAGCTTCAGCTTGGCCCCGGCGCCGATCATGCGCGCAGCCGACCCAGTTCGTCAGAGACGGAAGACATGCCAGAAGTTCAGGACATCCCCGGAACCACCCTGTTCGACAGCGCCGAGGCCCAGAAGGGCTATGCGCTGAACCGGATGTGCTTCTCCTTCAACAGCGCCGAGAACCGCGCCGCCTTCAAGGCGGACGAGGACGCCTATTGCGCGAAGTACGGCCTGAACGCCGAACAGCGCGAGGCGGTCAGGTCGCGCAACGTGCTGAAGCTGATCGCGGCGGCGGCAACGTCTACTACCTCGCCAAGTTCGCCCGGGATCTTCGGCCTGAACGTGCAGGACATCGGCGCCCAGCAGACCGGCCTGTCGCTGGAGGCCTTCAAGGCCAAGCTGCTCGAAGCGGCGGAATAGGGGAGCGACCATCATGGCGAGGATCATCGGCGGCTGCGCCACCTCCCACGTCCCCGCGATCGGCAACGCCATCGCCCGGGGCCTGCAGAACGACCCCTATTGGAAGCCGTTCTTCGACGGTTTCCCGCCCGTGCGCGAGTGGCTGGCGCGCGAGAAGCCGGACGTGGTGGTGATGTTCTACAACGACCACGGCCTGAACTTCTTCCTCGACAAGCTGCCGACCTTCGCCGTCGGCGCCGCCCAGCAGTATTTCAGCGAGGACGAGGGCTGGGGCCTGCCGGTGAAGCCGCCCTATCCGGGCGACCCGGACCTGTCCTGGCATCTGATCGAGCGGCTGGTCCACGACGAGTTCGACATCACCATGTGCCAGGAGATGCTGGTCGACCACGCCTTCGTGAACCCGATGGAGCTGTTCTGGCCCGGCGACGGCCGGCCGGTCCGCGCCGTGCCGATCCGCGATCAACACGGTCCAGCACCCGCTGCCCTCGCCGCTGCGCTGCTACAAGCTCGGCAAGGCGGTGGGGCGGGGCGATCGAGGCCTATCCGAAGGACGTGAAGGTGCTGGTGATGGGCACCGGCGGGCTGTCGCACCAGCTCGACGGCGAGCGGGCCGGCTTCATCAACAAGGACTTCGACCTGATGTGCCTGGACAAGCTGGTGTCGGACCCTCAGGCCCTGACCGGCATGTCGGTGCACGAGCTGGCCCGCGAGGCGGGCACCCAGGGCGTGGAGCTGATGATGTGGATCGCCATGCGCGCCGCCCTGACGGGCCGCGTGACCAAGCTCCACTCCAACTACCACATCCCGATCTCGAACACCGCCGCCGGCCTGCTGCTGCTCCAGAACGAGCCCGTCACGGAAGCGGTCGCGGCTTAGCTTCCTTCTCCCCATGCGGGAGAAGGTGGCCCCGAAGGGCCGGATGAGGGGTCGAAAGTCCTCTCCATCCGGAAAACGCCGAAAGCCGACGCCGAGAAGCCGGTGCGACCCCTCATCCGTCGGCCTTCGGCCGCCACCTTCTCCCGCAAGGGAGAAGGGGACTTTGAGTGGTGGTTACGCCTCGACCGGGCTCCAGCTGCCGAGGAGCTTGGCGCCGCCGCCTTGGCGGGGCCTGGCTCTGGCCGGCGTTCTGCTGGCGCTCGCCGTGCTGGCCGCCCGACCGGGGCTGGTCGTTGGAGCGGCGGCGCTGGCGATGCGGCTGGCCCTTGGGCTTGTTGCGGTGCTCCTGCGAGGACCGCCGCCTTGCGCTGGGGCTCGGGCCGGCGCGGCTCGGGGGCCGCGGTGTGCTCCACCGCCGCCATGGCGCCCAGGGCCCGGTCGTTGCGCCGGTCGAAGGCCGGGATGGTCTGGCGCGTCACCTTCTGGATGTCGCGCAGCAGGGTGCGCTCGTCGTCGGCCACCAGGCTGATCGCCGAGCCGGTGGCGCCGGCGCGGGCGGTGCGCCCGATGCGGTGGACATAGGCCTCCGGCACATAGGGCAGCTCGAAGTTGACCACGTGGCTGACGCCGTCGACGTCGATGCCGCGGGCGGCGATGTCGGTGGCGACCAGGGCGCGGGCAGGCGCCGGCCTTGAAGGCGGCCAGGGCCCGCTCGCGCTGGGGCTGGCTCTTGTCGCCGTGGATGGCGGCGGCCGAGACGCCCGCGCCTTCCAGGGACTTGGCGACCTTGTCGGCGCCGCGCTTGGTCTTGGTGAACACCGATCACGCGCCGGAAGTCGGGCTCGGCGAACAGCTCGGCCAGCAGCACGCGCTTGCGGCCCGGCTCGACGAAGATCACCCGCTGGTCGACCTTCTCCACCGTGGTGGCCTGGGGCGCGACCGACACCTTGACGGGGTCCTTCAGGAGTTCGCCGGCGAGCTTGCCGATCTCGGTCGGCATGGTGGCCGAGAAGAACAGGTTCTGCCGCGCCTTGGGCAGGTGCGACACGATCCGGCGGATCGGCTGCAGGAAGCCGAGGTCGAGCATCTGGTCGGCCTCGTCGAGCACGAAGATCTCGGTCTCGCCGAGCTGGCACATCTTCTCGCCGAGGTGGTCGATCAGCCGGCCGGGGGGTGGGCGACCAGGATGTCGACGCCGGGGGCCAGGCCTTGATCTGCGGGCCGTACTTGGCGCCGCCGAACACGACCGCGACGGTCATGCCCATGTGGGCGCCGTAGGTGCGGAAGCTCTCGGCGATCTGGCTGGCCAGCTCGCGGGTCGGGCTCAGCACCAGCACGCGGCAGCCGCGGCGCGGCGCGGCGCGGCGGTTCTCGGCCAGGCGGTGCAGGGATGGGCAGGGCGAAGGCGGCGGTCTTGCCGGTGCGGTCTGGGCGATGCCGAGGAGGTCGCGGCCTTCCATGACGGAGGGGATGGCCTGCGCCTGGATCGGCGTCGGCTTCTCATAGCCCTGCGAGGCAAGCGCCTTCAGGAGCGGCTTGGCCAGGCCAAGGTCGACGAATTGGGTCAAGGGGGAGTCTTCCGAATAGGGGCGCGCCGGCGGCCGAACGTATCGGTCGCGCCAGATCGCCTGTCCTTGGGGGAGCGCCCCGCGTGTCGGGCGATCTATGCAGCTTCGGGGCGCTCGACAGTCTCGGGACGACTCTTCGTCCCTCACGCGGCTGGAACACCGATAGCGCCCGTGCGGCGCAGGCCTCACATCGGCGTTGTGCGGCGCAATGTCAACCCACGCGCGCCCCGCTGGCCGGTCAGGCGGCCTTGTGGCCCCTCGTGGCATTCGACCTCGCCGACCGGCCGCGTGGACTGCCAGACCTCGATGGACGCCGTGTCGCCGTCGCACAGTTCGGCGGCCTTGCGCCGGGCGTCCTCGTCGTCGAGCGCCTCGATCCAGGCGCCCCGGCGGATCGGTGGACGCCGTCCATCCAGTAGATTCGATAGCTGCGCATGGCGCCTGACTCCCCGCTGACAAGACGAGCTTCACAGCAGGGAACGGCGAAGCTTTTGACCCGGTTCCCAGGCCGCCGCGCTCAATGCGGCCGGCCGACTAGCAGCAGGTGCGCGGCCCGGTCGATGAAGGCGGGCCGCCGCGCATAGGCCTCTTCGAGGCTCAGCAGCGCCGGCTCGATCTCGTCGGCGCAGATGGATTGCGGGTTCCAGCGCGGGTCGGGCGCGAACCGGCCGTGGAAGATGTCGAGCCGCGCATGTCCTCGATCAGGAAGTGATCGCCGGCCAGCCGGCGCAACTCCTGCGCCGCGAACAGGTGGCAGCCGATCGCCACGCGCCGACCGTCGTTCAGCTCGATGTCGCAGCGGTCCGCGCCGTTGTCCTGGCGGAAGGTGCGGGCGTTTCTCGACCGAGTCGATGAAGATCGACGGGGTGCTGCCGGCGGCGCGGACGCTGGCCACGAACCACCCGCGCGTGACCCGGCGAACTCGGCGAGGGCGCCGGGCAGGGCGGCGGTCGGGATATGGTTCAGCACGCCGTAGAGGCACAGGGCGAGGTCGATGGAGCCGTCCGCCTCCGCCAGGGCCCTGGGTCAGGTCGCCGACCTCGAAGACGATGCGCACGCCGGGCGCGCCGGCGATGTCCTCGCTCAGCGCGCGGGCGCGCTCCACCTGGCCTTCCGCCAGGTCGAAGCCGTGGGCGAAGATGCGCCTGAACCCCAGCTCGCGCGCCCGGGCGACGATGCGGCGGAGCCAGGGTGCCGGGGGCCGCAGCCCGCGTCGAGCACATGGATGGACTCGCGGCCATGCGACCTCAACGCCACGAGCTTGGCGTCGATCAGCGCCCAGATGCAGCGGTCGCCATAGGCGTGGCGGCTGTCGAACACATAGAGGCTGGCGGGGTCGCCGTCGGCGTAGCGCAGGTAGTTTGTCGCCGACCTCGTTATAGGCTTCGGCCGTCGCCGGTCCGGCGGCCGCTGGCTCGGGGAACAGGGACCGGACGGTTGCTTGGTGACGCATGTCGCTCCATTCGCCCGGCGCGACGGGCCGGCCTAACGCCCTGAGGGTGTTGTCGTTGACGGGCCGCCGCGGTCGCGCGCTCGCCGCCAGCGGCGACTTGCGCATCTCCAGCCGGTCGGCCGCCTTGATGAGGAGGGCCCCGACCAGCGCAGATCATGGCGACGGTGGAGGGGACAGGGTGACGGCCACGTCGGCGACGCCGGGGACGACCATTTGACCTCGGATCTCCTGATGAACGCGGCGGTCAGCGGCGCGGCGGGCCGCGCATGAAGCCGCCGGAGCGGGCGCCGGGTCCACTTGAGCGCGAGGACGTAGACGGCGCCGGCGACGGCGGATGCGCCGGCCAGGGTCGCCAGGGGCAGGATCGCGTCGGCCAAGGCCGGACCTCCATCGGCGTCGCGGGCGGGAAGGTCCCGTCTTCGACGACGAAAGGGTCTTACGTCCGCTCCCGATAAAGAATCCATTCTCATCTGGGTCGGGTGGCGTAAAGGAAGCATAAGGTGGCGCGACACCTCTGCGGATACTCCGTCCGCGCCGCCCGCCGTCCGCCCTTTATTTGGCCTTTACGCGCGGGGCCTCCGATCCGTATCGATCCCTTACGGCCAGCGGGGGCATTGTCCGCCCGCTTGCCGACGGCCGGCGCTCATTCTGCGGCGCCGGGGCGCCGGCGCATCCCGTTCGTGCTTCGATGGCCGTAACCTATTCCCTGCAACCCGGTCAGCCCCTGGGGGACTGACGCCGCCGCCCTGCGCCCGCGTGCTGCAACACGCCCGGCGTCAGGAAGGACGGCCTGATCCGCGTGACCGGCCCCGCCGGCCTGACCGCCATCCTCTGGCTTTGCCGGCACGGCTACGACCGCGCCGTCTACGTCCAGGCCAGCCGCTTCGCCACCGTCCGCGAGCCGGCCGACGCGGTCCTGATCCCGCACGCCTGCGCCGCGTCGGAGCTGGCCGGATGCTGCGCGCCGGCGACTGCGTCCGCGAAGGCGGCGTGCTGATCGTCCAGGCCCCCGCCGCGCCCTCGGCCGGCGGCCCCGACCCCGCCGCGGCCCTGCTGTCGCCGCTCGGCTATCAGGTCGAGCAACGCCTGACCGACAAGGGCCGCGCCATCTACATCGCCCGCCGCCTCGGCCTCGGCGACTTCAGGAAGGCGGCCTAGCGGTGCGCCCGTCGTCCGGGCCGACGGCCGAGCGCCCGCCCCGGCGGCGGGCGCTGGCGGATCTCGCCGCTGGAGACCCTCGCCGCGGCGCTGAGCTATCGCGAGACCGGCAACCCGTTCCCGGGCGCGGAGGCGGACCGGCCGTCGCTGCGGATCGGCATCTGCTCGTCCCTGAGCTGGGGCTTCTGCGCGCGCTGATCCGCAGCGCCCGCGCCGCGCCCAGCGCGCCGGTGCTGTCGCTGCTCGAGGGCACGGTCCCAGGACGTCCCTGGGACGCGGCGGGCGAGGGGCGGATCGACGTCGGCTTCGTCTTTGGCGTCGAGGACTGGCCGCGCGTCGAGCATGAGCCGCTCTGGAGCGAGCCCCTGGTGGCGGTGCTGCCGGAGGGCCATCCCCTGGCGGCTGACAATGCGGTTCGGCCCGAGGACCTCCACGAGGAGATGTTCCTGGGCTGGGGGGGGCGCGCTCGACCGCGGGCGGGAGCTGGCGCTGATCGAGGGGATAATCGGCGCGCGCCCGGCGATGTTCGACTGCCTGCCGGTCGAGCGCGAAACCCTGTTCAACCTGGTCGGCCTCGGGTTCGGCGTGATGTTCGCACCGGGCTCGGAGCTCGGGGCTTCTGCCCCGGCGTGGTCTATCGCCCGCTTTCCGGCGCTCGCGGCGCGGTGGCGTTCCATGCGGTCTGGCGAGCCAACGGCCATAACCGCGAGCTCGGCCGTTCCTGGCCGGCGTGCGGGCGCTGGCCGCGCGTTGGGCGCACGATCCGGGCGCCGCCGCCAGGATGGGCCGGGCCGGCGCCGCGGCAGGCTAGGGCGGGCGCCTGCCGCACCCGGCGCTTGCATTCCCCGCGCGGCTGGGCTTGTGCAGGAGGACACGCCAGAGGGACTTCATCTTGGACCTGAGCCAGTCGATCCGCACCATTCCGGACTATCCCAAGCCCGGCATCATGTTCCGCGACATCACCACCCTGCTCGGCGATCCGCGGGCGTTCCGGCGGGCGGTGGACGAGCTGGTCCAGCCGTTCGCCGGCAAGAAGATCGACAAGGTGGCGGGGATCGAGGCGCGCGGCTTCATCCTCGGCGGCGCCATCGCCCACCAGCTCTCGGCCGGCTTCATCCCCTGCGCAAGAAGGGCAAGCTGCCGCACAAGACCGTGGCGGTGGAGTACGCCCTCGAATACGGCGTCGACTCCATGGAGATGCACCTGGACGCCTGCGCATCCGGCGAGAAGGTGATGCTGGTCGACGACCTGATCGCCACCGGCGGCACGGCCCTGGCCGCGATCAAGCTGCTGCAGGGGGCGGGGGGCGCAGATCGTGGCGGCCGCGTTCGTCATCGACCTGCCCGAGCTCGGCGGCGCGGATCTCGTGCGCGCAACCGGCGTGCCGGTCTCCACCCTGGTCGCCTTCGAAGGCCACTGAGGGCGTTTGCGGCCGGCGGGCCGAGCCCCTAGATTGAGGCTGGGGGGCCGGCAAGCCGTGAGGCCGCGAATGACCCACACCCGCGCCTGGCGCAGCTTCAAGCGCACCGAGGACTGCGCCTGCCTGTTCGCCCTGCTGATCTATGATCGCGCAATGGACAAACCGTCCGCGGCGAAGGCGGAAGCGCCGTACGGTACGATTGCGCCTTGTTTTGGCCCAAGAGTTTGGCAGACAGGCAATGCGGAACAAGCGTTGATGGCGGGACATTTGGACGGGGGCCTCGGGGGCGCCTTCGCTGGACAGGAGCGAGCGTGCTGTTGACGCTGTGGAAGCGCCTCCAGATCGGGTCGGTTGGACGTAACAGACGGCGACGGCCAGGCGGGGCCCGGTCCCGCCCGCCGCGCCGCGATGCGGCCCGCCTCCGGCCTGGCCTTCCTGCCGATTCGCCCGCGCGCGGCGCGGCCGGAGGCCCCCGGCCAGGACGCCCTTTCCCTTCCTCCGCTCCGTGCCCCGTGTGCGGCCGCTGCAGATGCCGACGCAGGACCTGAAGGCCGCGCCCGCCGCGCCGGCCCTGGCCGCGCCGGGCCATGGCGGCGCGACGCGTCGTGATGCTGGTCGGATCGGGCGCTCTCGCCACGGCGCGGGCACCATGATCGCCCATGTGGTCGGGCCGGACGGGGTGACCCCGCTCGAGGCGACGGTGATAGCCCTTGTCCACCGTGTCCTCAGCGGCTGGATCGGCTTTGGCTTCATGACGGCGCTGGCCGGCTTCCTGGCGGCGCTGCCCGGCGGGCTGCGTGCGCCGGACGGGCCGGAGGCGGCGGTCCCAGGGCCGCACCGCGATCCTGATGCCGGTCTACAACGAGGACCCCGGCCTGGTCCTGCCGTCGGTGCAGGCGATCTGCGAGGATCTGCGCCGGGCCGGCGCGGCCGGGCGCTACGACGTCTTCGTGCTCAGCGACACCGCGACGAGCGCATCGCCCAGGCCGAGGCGACGGGCGTGCTGCGGATGCGCAGCCGGCTCGGCCCCGGCGGGCCGGCCCATCCACTACCGCCGGCGGGTGCACAACACCGACCGCAAGGCCCGGCAACATCGCCGAGTGGGTGCGCACCTGCGGCGGCGGCTACGACTACATGCTGGTGCTGGACGCCGACAGCCTGATGTCGGCCGACGCCATCGTCCAGCTCTCGGCGGGGATGGACCGGGAGCCGCGCCTGGGGCCTGCTGCAGACCGTGCCGCTGATCGTCAACGCCCGCACTCCGTTCGCGCGGCTGCAGCAGTTCGCCAACCGCCTCTACGGCCCGGTGTTCGCGCTGGGCCACCAGTGGTGGGCGGGCGCCGAGGGCAACTACTGGGGCCACAACGCCATCATCCGGGTACAGGCCTTCGCCGAGAGCGCGGGCCTGCCGCACCTGCCCGGCAAGCGGCCGTTCGGCGGCCACATCATGAGCCACGACTTCGTCGAGGCGGCCCTGCTGCGCCGGCGCGGCTGGGCGGTGCGGATGGCCCCCGCCCTGCAGGGCAGCTATGAGGAGACCCCCCGCCGACCCTGCTGGACATGGCCGCCCGCGACCGCCGCTGGTGCCAGGGCAACCTGCAGCACACGCGCCTCATGGGGGCTTCGGGCCTGCACTGGGTCAGCCGGCTGCACCTGGCGTGCGGCGTGTTCGCCTATGTGGCCCCCGGCGCTGTGGCTGCTGCTGCTGGTCTGCGGCGCGGCGGTGTGGCCGGCCGAGCGCGTCATCGGCCACGCGGCGATGCAAGAGGTGGCCGGCCTGTTCGCCCTGACCGGGTCCTGCTGGCGGGGGCCCAAGCTCATGGCGCTGGCGCTGGCGCTGCGCGACCCGCAGCTTCGGCCGGATTCGGCGGCAAGGGGCGGCTGCTGGCCGGCTTCGTCGCCGAGAGCGTCGGCTCGATGCTGATCGCGGGCCGGTGATGATGCTGATGCAGACCGCCGCGGTGGTCGAGGTGCTGGTCGGCCGCGACAGCGGCTGGGCCGCCCAGCGCCGCGAAGGCTCGGCCCTGAGCCGCGGGGAAGCCTGGCGCGCGCACCGACTGCACGTGGCGCTCGGCGTCCTCGGCGGGCTGATCGCGCTTGCGGTCAATCGCTACTTCCTTTTGTGGACCAGCCCGGTGTTCCTGGGCCCTGGCGCTGTCGGCCGTCCTGTCGCTGCACACCTCGCGGCCGTGGGCGGGGCGCGACAGCGGCCGGCCGCGCGTGCTGCAGATCCCCGAGGAGCGCGATGCGCCGCAAATCCTGGCCCCGCTGCCTGGAGCTGCGCCCAGCTCTATGCCGACGAGGCCGGGGTGCGCCGCGAGATCGACGTCCTGTTCCGCGAGCCAGCCGCGGTCTACGCCATCGAAGCGGGCGCGGCGCCGTCCGCGTTCAAGCGCTCGGCGGCCTGAGCCGCCTTACTGCGCCGCCCCGCGGCCGTGCGTATCCGGACGAGATTTCGCCTCTAGCGGCCCGTTCAGGCCGTGGTTTCGCGCGCCCGGGCGGCCGCGGTGTCTTTATATCTCCTTGATGTCGATCAACCGCAATACGAATGGCGCCCTTATGGTGTCCGGGCGTACTTGCGACACAGTTCGATCGAGACAGGAGAATGCCGTGTCTGATCTTGTGTTCCTGGTGCTTGGCGTGGCCGTCTTCGTGGTCCTTCGCCGGGTACGCGGCCCTTTTGAGGCGCGCATGAGATGCTGATGATGCTGATCTACGGCGCGCGGCGGCGGGCGTGGCCATCTACATGGTCGCCGCCCTTCTGCGGCCGAGAAGTTCTAGCGAAACCTGCCGGCGGCGCCCGCGGGGGACGCCGCCGCACCACATCCGACATCGAAAAGGAGACCTCGCCATGGACGTGCGAGGCTGGGGCGAGATCGTGTTCACGATCGCCCTCACCGTCATTTTGGCCTGGCCGCTCGGCCTCTACTTGGCCCGCGTCCTGGAAGGGCGAGAGCACCTGGCTCGATCCGGTCTGAAGCCGGTCGAATGGGTCCTCTACCGCACCTTCGGCGTGGACCCGAAGAAGCAGCAGGGCTGGATCGCCTACACCATGGCGATGCTGGCGTTCAGCGCGGCGAGCTTCGTCGTGCTCTACCTGATCCTGCGGTTCCAGAACCTTCTGCCGATGAACCCGCAGGGGGTTCCCCGGCCTGACCCCCGCACCTGTCGTTCGACACGGCGGTCAGCTTCGTCACCAACACCAACTGGCAGTCCTACGTCCCTGAGACGACGATGTCGGCCTTCTCCCAGATGGCCGGCCTGACCAGCCACAACTTCCTGTCGGCCGCGGCGGGCATCGCCATCGCGGCGGCCCCGTCTCGCGCGCGTTCGCGGCCAACCGGGGCGAGGGGCTCGGCAACTTCTGGGTCGATCTGACCCGGATCAGTCTCTACGTCCTCTTGCCCCTGTCGATCGTCATCGCCCTGACCTTCGTCGCCCTGGGCGAGCCGCAGACCCTGGCCGCCCACGCCCAACGCGACCACGCTGGAAGGCGCCAAGCAGGCCATCTCGCTCTATCCGACGGCGTCGCAGGAAGCGATCAAGCAGCTCGGCACCAACGGCGGCGGCATCTTCAACGTCAACTCGCCCACCCGTTCGAGAACCCGAACCCGATCACCAACCTGATCGAGATCGTGGAGATGAACGTCCTGGGCTACGCCTGCGTCGTGGCGTTCGGGCGGATCGCCCTCGCCCGCAAGGACGCCCGCGCGATCGTGGCGGTGATGGCCCTGTTCGTGCTCGCCGCCTCGGCCGCCGTCTATGTGACCGAGACCCAGCCCGCGCCGGCCCAGGTCGCCGCCCACGTCGACACCTCGGTCAACATGGAGGGCAAGGAGGTCCGCTTCGGCGCGCCGTCCACAGCCGTCTGGACCGCGGCGACCACGGGGCGCCTCCGACGGCGGCGTCAACGCCATGCACGACAGCTACATGCCGCTCGGCGGCGGGGGTGGCGATGTTCATGATCCAGCTCGGCGAGATCGTGCCGGGAGGCGTAGGCTCGGGCCTCTACGGCATGGTGGTGATGGCCCTGATCGCGGTGTTCGTCGCGGGCTGATGGTGGGCCGCACGCCCGAGTACCTCGGCAAGAAGGTCGAGGCGCGGGAGATCAAGCTCTCCATGCTGGCCGTGCTGATCCTGCCGCTGTCGATCCTCGGCTTCACCGCGGTCGCCGCCGTTCTCTGCCGGTGGCCCTGAAGGCGCTGGAGAACTCGGGGCCGCACGGCCTGTCGGAGATCCTCTACGCCTATTCCTCGGCCACCGGGAACAACGGCTCGGCCTTCGCCGGCCTCAGCGCCAACGTGCCCTACTGGAACACGACGCTGGGCATCGCGATGCTGCTCGGCCGCTTCGCCTACGTGCGTGCCGGTGCTGGCCATGGCCGGCTCCATCGCCGCCAAGCCGAAGCTGGAGGCGTCCACCGGCACCTTCCCGACCGACGGTCCGCTGTTCGTGGGCCTGCTGGTCGGCGTGATCCTCATCATGGGCGGGCTGCAATTCTTCCCCGCCCTCGCTCTCGGTCCGATCGTCGAGCACTTCCAAGTGCTGCAGACGGTCGCGGGCGCTGACATCCCTTTCGGAGGCTTTGAAAAGCCATGACCGCTGACGTCGTACACCACGGCGATATGCGCCGCTCCGCCCTTTCGGGGACCACCTTCTCCGGCGCGATCCTTCGCCGGGCGATCGGGGGACGCCTTCGTCAAGCTCAACCGCGCAAGCTGCTCGGCAACCCGGTGATCTTCACCACCCGAGGTGGTGGCGGCCCTCGCGCACCGTCTCTGCGGCGGACGCCTTCCGCACCGGGACCAACCCCTGGTTCGCCGTGCAGATCGCCGGCTGGCTGTGGGCCACGGTGCTGTTCGCCAACTTCGCCGAGAGCGTCGCCCAGGGGCCGCGGCAAGGCCGCCCGCGGACGCCCTGCGCGCCACGCGGGTGGACACCAAGGCCAAGCTGATCGTCGACGCCGAGCACGGGACCTACGTCCCCACGCCCGCCTACAAGCTCGAGGTCGGGCAGATCGTGATGGTCGAGGCCGGCGACCTGGTCCCCGCCGACGGCGAGATCGTCGAGGGCGTCGCCTCGGTCAACGAGGCCGCCATCACCCGGCGAATCCGCCCCCGTGATCCGCGAGGCCGGCGGCGACCGCTCGGCCGTCACCGGCGGCACCACGGTGGTCTCCGACTGGATCAAGGTGCGCGTCACCGCAGCCAGGGCTCGACCCTTCCTCGACCGCATGATCGCCATGGTCGAGGGCGCCGAGCGGCGCAAGACGCCCAACGAGATCGCCCTGAACGTGCTCCTGGCCGGCCTGACCCTGATCTTTCTGATCGCGGTCGCCACCCTGCTGGGCCTCGGCAAGTATTCGGGCGTGGCGCTCGACCCGCTGGTGCTGGGCGCCCTGTTCGTCTGCCTGATCCCCGACCACCATCGGCGGCCTGCTCTCGGCCATCGGCATCGCCGGCATGGACCGCCTGTTGAAGTTCAACGTCCTGGCCACCTCCGGCCGGGCCGTGGAGGCCTCCGGCGGACGTCGACACCCTGCTGCTCGACAAGACCGGCACCATCACCTTCGGCGCCCGCATGGCCACCGAGGTGATCGCGGCCCCCGGCGTGCGGCCCGACGCGGCGCTGCACGCGGCGCTGATGGCCTCCCTGGCCGACGAGACGCCGGAAGGCCGCTCAATCGTCCGACTTCGCGGTGGACAAGGGCGCGGGCGGGCGAACCGCCGGCCGGGCTCCAAGCCGATCCCGTTCAGCGCCGTCACCCGCATCTCCGGCCTCGACGCGGGCGGCTCGTCCTGGCGCAAGGGCGCGGTGGACGCGATCATCCAGTCGCTGGCCTGCGCCGCGAGCAGGTTCCGTCCGAGGTGACCGCCGCTGTCGACCGCATCGCCCGCGCCGGCGGCACGCCGCTGGCGATCAGCGAGAACGGCGTCCTGATGGGCGTCATCCACCTGAAGGACGTGATCAAGCCGGGGGTGAAGAGCGCTTCGCCGACCTTCGCCGCATGGGCGTGCGCACGATCATGATCACCGGCGACAACCCGGTGACCGCCGCGACCATCGCCTCCGAATCGGGCGTCGACGGACTTCCTCGCCGAGGCCACCCCGGAGGACAAGCTGCGGCTGATCCGCGCCGAACAGGCAAGGGCCGGCTGATCGCCATGTGCGGCGACGGCTCCAACGACGCCCCGGCGCTGGCCCAGGCCGACGTGGGCGTGGCGATGCAGACCGGCACCCAGGGCCCGCGCGCGAGGCCGGCAACATGGTCGATCTCGACAGCGACCCACCAAGGTTATCCAGATCGTCGAGGTGGGTAAGCAGATGCTGATCACCCGCGGCGCCCTGACCACCTTCTCATCGCCAACGACGTGGCCAAATATTTCGCATCATCCCGGCGATCTTCGTGGTCTCGCTGCCGGCGCTGGGCGCGCTGAACGTCATGCACCTGGCCAATCCCAGGAGCGCGATCCTGTCGGCGGTGATCTTCAACGCCCTGGTCATCATCGCCCTGATCCCATTGGCGCTGAGGGGCGTGCGCTATCGCGCCATCGGCGCCGCCAAGCTCCTGCAGCGCAACCTGCTCATCTACGGCCTCGGCGGCATCATCGCGCCGTTCGCCGGGCATCAAGATCGTCGACTTGATCATCACCACCGTCGGACTGGCCTGAGGAGGCCGCCATGCTCTCAGAAATCAGACCTGCGATCGTCTCCACGGTCCTGTTCACCCTGCTCTGGGCCTCGCCTATCCCCTGGCGATCACCGGAGTGTCCAAGGTCGCCTTCCCGGCCCAGGCCGAAGGCAGCCTGGTCCGCGACCGCTCGGGGGGCCGTGATCGGCTCGTCCCTGATCGGTCAGGGCTTCGCCAAGCCGGAGTATCTGCATCCGCGCCCCTCCGCGGCGGGCAGCGGCTATGACGCCCTCCGCCTCGTCGGGCTCCAACTACGGCCCGCTGAACGCGGACCTGATCAAGCGCGAGAAGGGCGACGCGGACGCCCTGCGCGCCGGCGGCGTCCACACGATCCCCGCCGACGCCCGTCACCCACCTCCGGCTCGGGCCTCGATCCCGGAGATCTCGCCGGCCTACGCCCTGGTGCAGGCCGACCGCGTCGCCGCCGCGCGCGGCGTGCCGGCCGACCAGGTGCGCAAGGTCATCGCCGCGGCCGACCAGGTGCGCAAGGTCATCGCCGCCCACGTGCAGGCGCCGTTCCTCGGCTTCATCGGCCAGCCGCGGGTCAATGTGCTGATGACCAACCTCGCCCTCGACGCGGCCCTGCCCAAGGGCCACCCTGCCGCTTCATGACCAACGCCGAGCCGCGCCGCCCCGATCCTGACGCCCTTCTCGTCGAAGCGGCAAAGGCCGGGCGCGGCCGGCTCAAGGTCTTCCTCGGCATGGCGCCGGGGGTCGGCAAGACCTACGAGATGCTGCACTCGGCCGGCCGCCGGAAGGCCGAGGGCGGCGAGGTGCTGGTCGGGGTGGTGGAGACCCACGGCCGGCGCGAGACCGAGGCCTTGCTCCAGGACCTCGAGGTGCTGCCCCGCAAGCCGATCGAGTATAAGGGCCGCGCCCTCCTGGAGTTCGACATCGACGCGGCCCTGGCCCGCAAGCCGGCGCTCTTGCTGGTCGACGAATACGCCCACTCCAATGCGCCGGGCTCTCGCCATTCCAAGCGCTGGCAGGACGTCGAGGAGCTTCTGGCCGCCGGGGTCAACGTCTGGACCACCCTGAACGTCCAGCACCTGGAAAGCCTCGTCGACGTGGTCTGGAAGATCACCGGCGTGCGCCAGCGCGAGACGGTGCCGGACTCGGCCCTGTCCCGCGCCGACGACATCGAGCTCGTCGACATCACCCCCGACGAGCTTCGCCAGCGCCTCGCCGAGGGCAAGGTCTACGTGCCGGAGACCGCGCGCCTCGCCGCGGCCAACTTCTTCAAGCCGGAGAACCTGACGGCCCTGCGAGAGCTCGCTTTGCGCCGCATGGCCCAGACCGTCGACGATCAGTTGGTCGCCGCCATGCGTCAGCGCGGGGTGGAGGGTCCCTGGGCGGCCGGCGAGCGGATCCTGGTCCTGATCGGCCCCGACTCCATGGCGGGCGCCCTGGTGCGCGCCGGCAAGCGGCTGTCGGACATGATGATGAACGCGCCGTGGACCGTCGCCTATCTGGAGCGGCCCAACAAGCCGTCGCCGGACGCCGCCGGCGCGGCGCGGGTCGGCGAGGCGTTCAAGCTGGCCGAGCAGCTCGACGGCGCCACCGTGGTCCTGACCGGCGACGACATCGTCCGCTGCATCATCGACTACGCCCACCGCAACAACGTCACCCAGATCGTGGTCGGCAAGTCGCGGCCCTCGCGGCTGAAGAGCCTGTTCGGCAAGGCCCTGGTGCCGGCCCTGTCCGAGCAGGTCACCGGCGCGGCGCTGCACATCATCACCGAGGCCGCCCACCACCAGGAGCCGCTGCAGGCCCTGAAGGCGGCCCCCGCGAACATCCGCGCCCACTGGCGCGGCCACCTGCTGTCGCTCGGCTTCGTGGCGGTGGCGGGGTTCTTCGCGCACCTGGTCGACCAGTTCTCGACCGGGGCGAACCTGGCGATGATCTTCCTGGTGAGCGTGCTGGCCAGCGGCCTGGCGTTCGGCCTGTGGCCCGCGATCACCACCGCGGCCGTGGCGGCCTTCGTCTACAACTTCTTCTTCCTGGAGCCGCGGCTGTCGATCCGGATCGGCCATCCGACCGACGTGCTGACCTTCGTCGTGTTCTTCGCCGTCGCCCTGACCACCGGCTGGCTGACCGGCCGCATCCGCGACCAGGCGCGGGCGATGTCGCGGCGCGCCTCGGCGATCACCGCCCTTCTGGCCGCCAGCCGGCGCCTGTCGGCGTCCGCCAAGCAGGAGGAGGCCGCCCAGGCCCTGGCCGAGCAGCTCGCCGCGGCCACCGGCGGCAAGGCGGTAGTGCTGCTGCCGCGCGGGGAGGACGTCGCGCCGGTGGCCGGCTCGCCGAGCCTGGAGCCGCTCGGCGCCATCGACATGGCCGCCGCCCGCTGGGCGTGGCAGCACGGCGAGCCGGCGGGATTCGACACCGGCACCCTGCCCAACGCCGCCTGGACGTTCCGGCCTCTGCAGGGCGTCAAGGCCCGCTCGGGCGTGGCGGGGATCGAGGCGCGCACCCTCGGCGGCGAGGACAGCGAGCGGTTCGTCTCGGCCCTGCTGGACCAGGGCGCGGTGGCCATCGAGCGGGCGGAGTTCGCCGCCGACGCCGCCGACGCGGAGGCCCTGCGCCGCGCCGACCGCCTGCGCTCGGCCCTGCTGAACTCGGTCAGCCACGACCTGCGCACGCCGCTCGCCACCGTGCTGGGGTCGGCCACGACCCTTCTGGAATACCGCGGTTCGCTCGACGACAAGGTCCAGGTCGACCTTCTGACCAGCATCCGCGAGGAGGCCGAGCGGCTGAACCGCTACGTCGGCAACCTGCTGGACATGACGCGGCTGGAGGGCGGGGGCCTGGACCTGCGCAATGACTGGGTGGATGTCCGCGACGTGCTCGGCGCGGCCGTGGACCGGGTCTCCCGGCGCCTCGGCCGGCGCAAGGTCACCCGCGACTTCCCCGCGGCCCTGACCATGATCAGGGTCGACACCGCGCTTCTGGAACAGGCGCTGGTCAACATCCTGGAGAACGCCGTCGCCTACAGCCCCGACGACTCGACCATCGAGCTGGCCGCCTACGAGGACCGCAACAATGTGGTGATCTCGATCGAGGACGACGGCCGCGGCATCCCCACCGCCGAGCTGGAGCGGGTGTTCGAGAAGTTCCGCCGGATGGAGGAGGCCAGCGACCGCGGCAAGGGCGCGGGCCTGGGCCTGGCCATCTCCAAGGGCTTCGTGGAGGCCATGGGCGGGCGCATCGCCGCCGCCAGCCCGATCCACGAAGGCCGCGGCACCCGCATCCTGATCAGCCTGAAGAAAGAGCCCGCGTCCGTGGAGCGTCCGCATGAGCCCGCCTAGGCTGCGCATACTGGTGGTCGACGACGAGCCGCAGATCCATCGCTTCCTGGGTCCGGCCCTGACCGCGGCCGGCTACGATCCCGTCCGCGCCGACACCGGCCGCCAGGCCCTGGCCGAGATCGCCCGCAAGCCGCCCGACGCGGTGGTGCTCGACCTCGGCCTGCCCGACCTCGACGGCCAGGAGGTGCTGCAGAAGGCGCGCGAGTACTACGAGGGCCCGATCATCATCCTCTCCGCCCGCGACCGGGAGCTGGAGAAGATCGAGGCGCTGGACGCCGGCGCCAATGACTATGTCGAAAAGCCGTTCGGGGTCGGGGAGCTCCTGGCGCGCCTGCGCGTCTCGATGCGCCGCCAGCTCAAGCCCCAGGACGCGCCGACGGTGATCCACGCCGGCGAGCTCGTCATCGACATGCCGCGCCGGCTGGTCAGCCGCGCCGGCGAGGTCATCCACCTGTCGCCCAAGGAGTACGAGCTTCTGGTCAAGCTCGCGGAGGCGGACGGCAAGGTGCTGACCCACAAGGACCTCCTGGTCTCGCTGTGGGGACCCGCCCATGCCCACGACACCCAGTACCTGCGCGTGTTCATCGGCCAGCTCCGCCAGAAGATCGAGGCCGACCCCTCGGCGCCCAAGCTGGTCCTGACCCAGCCCGGCATCGGCTACCGCTTCATGGCCGACGAGGCGATCCGCCCCGCCAGCGGCTGACCTGCCCGTTCCTGCGGCAGAACGTCCGTTTCGCCCGCCGCCGCCGGAAAGTGTCTGACAATCCCTTTACGCCTTGCGGCCGCGTCGATAGCTTTCCCGCGGCGTACAAGGGGCGGCGATGATCCGGCTTCGGCTCAATGGCGAGGACGTGGCGGTGTCCGGGGTCCCGGACGACGCGCCGCTGCTGTGGGTGATCCGCGAGCATCTGAAGCTGACCGGCACCAAGTTCGGCTGCGGCGTCGGCCTCTGCGGCGCCTGCACGGTGCACCTGAACGGCCGCGCGGTGCGCTCGTGCCTGACGCCGCTGAAGGTCGCCGCCGGCCAGTCGGTCACCACCATCGAGGGTCTGTCGCGCCATTCCGACCATCCCTTGCAGCGGGCGTGGGTCGAGGAGCAGGTCCCCCAGTGCGGCTACTGTCAGTCCGGCCAGATCATGCAGGCCGCGTCCCTGCTGGCCCAGACGCCGCATCCGACGGACGACGAGATCGTCGCGGCCATGGAGGGCAACCTCTGCCGCTGCGGGACCTATCCGCGGATCAAGCGCGCCATCAAGCGCGCCGCGGGCGAGACCTGAGGCCGCGATGGGCGAGGCCGGCTCCGCGATCCGCACCAGGCGCCTGACCCGCCGCGGCTTCCTCGTCAGCTCCGGCGCGATGTCCTGTGGCGTGGTCTTCGCCATGGCCGGCGGCGAGGCGCTGGCGAAGGCGGGCGCCGGCCAGGCGGCGCTGGCGCCCAACGTCTGGGTGACGCTGCATCGGGACGGCGCGATCGACGTGATCTGCCCGGGCATCGAGCTCGGCCAGGGCGCCCACTCGACCCTGCCGCGGTTCCTGGCCGAGGAGCTGGACGCCGACTGGAGCCACGTCCGCGTCGTCGCCGCGCCGTCGGACGAGAAGACCTACGGCAATCCGCTGTTCTGGGACATGCAGCTCACGGCCGGCTCGCGCACCTCGCTGGGCTATTTCGACGTTCTGCGGATCGCGGGGGCGCAGGCGCGCCTGGTCCTGCTGCAGACCGCGGCGCGCAAATGGGGCGTCGGGGTCGAGGAATTGGCCACGGCGGACAGCGTGGTCTCGCACCCCGCCAGCGGCCGGCGCGCCGCCTATGGCGAGCTTGTCCCCCTGGCCCAGGCGCCGGCGCAGTTCCCCGAGTTCGTGGACCCGGACTATCTGGCCCAGCAGACCGACGACTTCTTCGGCGACCCGCCCCCGTCGCCGGTCGCGCCCGACCCGAAGAAGCCGGATCGGGTCAAGCTGAAGTCGCGGCGGCTCTACAAGCTGATCGGCGTCGACGGGCCGCGCCGCGACATCCCCGCCAAGGTCGACGGGACGGCCCGCTACGGTCTCGACGTCCAGCTGCCCGGCATGGCCTACGCCATGGTCGAGACGGGTCCGGTCCAGGGCGGCGTTCCGGCGGCGGTGGACGACGCGGCCGCGCGCGCCGTTCCGGGCGTGATCGACGTGGTGCGCCTGCCCAACGGCGTCGCGGTGGCGGGCGAGAACATCTTCGCGGTCCGCGCCGCCCGCGCCCTCCTGAAGATCGAATGGGCGCCGGGGGCCAGGACCCGCGGCTACGACAGCGCGGCGACGCTGGAGGACTTCTCCCGCATCGCCGCCGACCCGGCCGGCCACGCCGGGGTGCGGGTCTCTGAGATCGGCGACCCGGCCTCGGCCGAGGCCCTGCTGGCCGACGCCGGCTCTGCCGACCATCGGATCGTGGTGTTCGAGACCAGCTCGGAGCTCGTCTACCACGCGCCGCTGGAGCCCCAGAACGCCACCCTGCGCATCGCCGACGACGGCAAGTCGGCCGAGGCGTGGCAGGGCACCCAGTGGCCGAAGCTCGACCAGCAGTTCGTCGGCAAGGCGCTGGGGATCGAGCCGGAGGCGGTGAAGATCAACACCCTCTACCCCGGCGGCTCGTTCGGCCGGCGCCAGGAGCCGGGGGCAGTGGTCGACGCCGCCTATGTGGCCAAGGCCATCGGGCGGCCGGTCAAGGTGATCTGGACCCGCGAGGACGACATCAAGCGCAACCCGTTCCGCCAGGCCCTGGTCTGCCGCGTCGAGGCCGCGGTCGCGCCGGACGGGACGATCAAGGCGACGCGCCACCGCGTGGTCGCCGACTCCTGGTTCGCGCGGATGTTCCCCGACTGGTTCGAGCAGTACCACCAGTCCGACCCCGGCAACTGGGTCGGGGCGCTGCAGGCCTATGACGTGCCGCTACAGCTCGTGGACAACGTCACCGAGCGGCGGGCGGTGGACGTCTGCTACATGCGCGGCGTCGGCGTCACCCAGGCCAAGTTCGCCCAGGAGAGCCTGATCGACCTGATCGCGGCCCAGCACGGCAAGGACCCGCTGGATTACCGCCTGCAGATGCTGCAGGCGACGCCGCGCGCGGTAAAGGTGCTGCAGACGGTGGCGGGGATGTCGGACTGGCGCCGGCCGCGCGACGGCCGGGCCCTCGGCCTCGCCTACACCCCCTATTCCAACGCCCACGCCGCCCTGGTCGCCGAGGTGTCGGTCGACCGCCGGACCGGCGAGGTGCGCGTGCACGAGGTCTGGTGCGCCGCCGACGTCGGCCTCGCCATCCAGCCCGCGATCGCCGCCTCCCAGATCGAGGGCGGCATATTGCAGGGCCTCAGCATGGCGCTCTACGAGCGGGCCACGCTCAAGGACGGGGTGGTGGAGCAGACCAACTTCCACCAGTACCCGATCCTGCGCATGTCGCGCACGCCTGACGTCAACGTCCGGATCATCTCCACCGACAACGCCATCGCCGGCGCCGGCGAGATCGGGGTCATGCAGATCGCCCCGGCGGTGAACAACGCCCTGGTCAAGCTGATCGGCGCGCCCCTGACCGCCATGCCCATGCGCCCCGAAGCCGTCCTCGCCGCCATCCGCGCCTGAGCGCGCTCAGGCCGCCACGCGCTCGAGCACGTCCAGCGGCAGGGAGCCGCGGTCCAGCATCGCCTCGTGGAAGTCCTTGATGTCGAAGCGCTCGCCCAGGCGGGCCTTCCACCCGTCGCGCAGGCGGTTGATGACGGTGTGGCCGATCTTGTAGCTCGGCGCCTGGCCCGGCCAGACGCAGTAGCGCTCGACCTCGTTGGCCGCGCCGCCCTCCAGCGAGCCGTCGTTGTCCATCTTCCAGCGGATCGCGTCCTCGCGCGACCAGCCCATCAGGTGCACGCCGGTGTCCAGCACCATGCGGCAGGCGCGCCAGAGCTCCGACTTCAGATAGCCGACCCGGCCGAGCGGATCGTCGTCGTACATGCCAAGCTCGTCGGCCAGCTGCTCGGCGTAGAGCGCCCAGCCCTCCGCATAGCCGGAATAGCCGCCGGTCTTGCGGATCAGGGGCAGGTTCGGGATGTGCTGGGCGGTGGAGATCTGCAGGTGGTGGCCCGGCACGCCTTCGTGGAAGGTGACCGAGGAGACCAGCCAGCGCGGCCAGTCGATCGTGTGCTGCAGGTTGATGTAGTAGATCGCCGGCCGCGTCCCATCCAGGGAGGCGGAGTTGTAGTAGCCGAGCGGCGCGCCCGCCTCGATGTAAGGCGGCACGCGGCGGATCTCGAGCGGCACGGTCGGCGGCTTCCGGAACATCCGCGGCAGGCGCGGGGTGATCTGCGCCACGAGGTCGTTCAGGTGGGCGATCATCGTCGCCTTGCCGGCGTCGGTATCGGGCCACAGGTAGCGCGGGTCGGTGGAGAGGGCGGTGATCCTCGCCCCGACGCTGCCCTGGGTCAGCCCCTGCGCCTTCAGGATCGTATCGATCCGCGCCTGGTAGTCGCGGGTCTGCTCCAGCCCGATGCGGTGCACCTCCTCCGGCGTGATCGAGGAGGTGGTGTAGTGCTTCAGCCCCGCCGCGTAGAACGCCTCGCCCTGCGGCCGCGCGCCGACGCCGGCCACGTGCGTGGCCTTGGCGCGCATCGCCTCGACCTGGGCGATCTGGCGCTGCAGCGCCGGCTGGATGGCGGCGGCGTAGACGGCGGCCGCCTTGGCCCCGTAGTCGCCGTCGAGCTTGGCCTCGCGGGCCTTGCGCGCGATCGAGGTCACCAGGATCGAGACGTCGGGCCCCTGCGCCTGCAGCTCGCGCATCTGCTCCAGCGCCTTGTCCAGGATGAAGTCGGGCGGGATCATCCCCTTGGCCGCGTCGTGGCGGGCGCAGTCGGTCTCCTGGTCCAGCATGACCGCGAAGCCCTGCAGCCGGTCGATGTAGGCGTCCGCGTCGTCGGCGGTCTTCACCCCGTGCTTGGTGTCCAGGAACGTCGGCATGTCCTGATAGGCGCCGGTGAGCTGGCTCAGCACATAGGGCGAGGACGCGCCCGCGACCCCGAGGTCGAAGGCCGCGTCGGCCGCCGCGCCCTCGGTAAGGCCGAACATCACCGCGTCGTAGTTGACGGCGTCGAGGCCCTGGAGGCCGTCGCGGCCGAACGCCGTCAGCCGGTCGAGCTGTGAGCGCCGCCGGGCCTTGTGACGGGCCACGCCCTCCAGCGAGACGTCCTCGACCTTGTGCTTCAGCCCGGCCAGAGGCCCGACGTCGAGGCCCAGGCTGGTCGCGTAGGCCGGGTCCGCCTTCAGGTTCTCCTGCATCAGGCCGTCGAGCAGGGCGTTCAGGGCCTCGGCCTTGCCCGCGCCCCAGGCGAAGGCGGGAAGGCCGAGGGCCAGGGGGCCGGCGGTCGTGGCGGCGCCGAGCAGCAACTGGCGGCGGCTGACGGAGAGGGCAGGGGTCATCGCATCACCTCACACGCGCCGCCGGAGACGCCGGCGACGGGCCCGCACGATCACCCGCCTCGGCCGTCCTGGGCAAGGCCTTGCCGGCATGTTCCGTGTGCGCGGGCGGGATTGACCCGGCGATCGCCGCCGGCAAGGGCCGGCGTGCCCCGTCGCTTAGTCGGTCTTCTGCTCCCAGCCGCCGCCGAGCTGCAGGAACAGGGTGACCTGGTCGTCGGCGACCTGGGCCTGGGCCTGGGCGAAGGCGGCCTGGGCGTCGGCCAGGGTGCGCTCGGCGTCGAGCAGGTCCAGCGAGCTGGCGTAGCCGGCCTGGAAGCGCTGGGCCGCCGCCTGCTGGGCCTTGGCGCTCTGGTCGCGGGCGCGGCCAAGGTCGGCCAGCCGGTCCAGGTCCTGGGCGTACTGGGTCAGGGCGGTCTCGGTGTCGCGCAGGGCGACGAGCCAGGTCCCGTCGAAGCTGGCCACGGCGGCGTCGGCCACGGCCTTCGCCTCGCCCACCCGCGCCTTGGCCGCGAAGATGTTCGGGAAGTTCCACTGGATCAGCGGTCCGAAGCTCCAGCGGAACGCCGGCTCCGAGCCCAGGCCGTGCAGCGAGCCGGCGGTCGAACCCACCGAGCCGCCGAGGGTCACGGACGGATAGAGGTCCGCCGTCGCCACCCCGACCCGGGCGGTGGCCGCGGCGAGGTTGCGCTCGGCCTCGCGCACGTCCGGCCGGCGGCGCAACAGGATCGCGCCGTTGCCGACCGGGATCGGCGTGGTCAGGGTCGGCGGCGCGGCGCAGGCGGCGGCCTCGGGCGCGAACTGGGCCGGCGGCTGGCCGGTCAGCACGGCGAGGCGGAAGAGGGCGCTGCTCTTGGCCGCCTCAAGGCTCGGGATGGTGGCGCGGGTCTGTTCCAGGAGGGCGCCGACGCGCGCGGTGTCGAGCGTGGTGTCGCGGCCGGCGTTCAGCAGGCGCACGGTCAGGTCGTAGCTCTTCTGCTCCAGGTCCAGGCTGCGGCGCGCGACGGCGAGCTGCTGGTTGGCCGAGCAGGCGTCGGCATAGGCGCGGGCGGTCTCGGCCGCGACGGTGATCCGCGTCAGGTCGTAGGCCGCCTTCACCGAGCCGGCGTCGGCGCGCGCCGCCTCGATCGTGCGCCGCAGCTTGCCGAACAGGTCGACCTCGTAGGACACGTCCAGGCCCACGTCGAAGGTGTTGCCGGTCGCCGCCGGAAGGGTCGGCCCCTGCGCCTGGGTGCGGCCGCGCTGGACGCTGGCGCTGGTGGTGGTCGTCGGCAGGAGGCTCGCGCGCGCCTCCGACACCGCGGCGCGGGCCTGGCGCAGGTTGGCGGCGGCGACCCGCAGGTCGGTGTTGGCGGTCAGGGCCTGGCCGACCAGGCGGTCGAGCACCGGGTCGCGGTAGAGCCGCCACCAGTCGCCGGGCGGCGGCTCGGGGGCGAAGGCGGCGACCGCGGCGCTCTGGAACGCGCCCTGCGCCGGGGCGGCGGGCAGGGGCGAGCGGTAGGTCGGGCCGACCGCGCAGCCGGCGAGGGCGGCGGCGAGGGCGGCCGTCAGGGCCGGACGCAGGGCGGCCATCAGACCACGCTCCCGTCGTCGTCGAGGATCGGGTCGCGCGTGGTGCCGCCTTCGGTGGTCGGATAGGCCCGCTCCTTGGGCGGCGGCTTGGGCAGGCGTGCGGCCAGCCCGCGGCAGACCACGTAGAACACCGGCGTGAACACTAGGCCGAAGATGGTCACCCCCAGCATGCCGAAGAACACCGCCGTGCCCAGCGCCTGGCGCATCTCGTGGCCGGCGCCGGCGGCGATCACCAGCGGGAACACCCCGAAGATGAAGGCGAAGGAGGTCATCAGGATCGGGCGCAGGCGGGTGCGGGCGGCGGCCACGGCGGCCTCCCACCGGTCCATGCCCTCCTCCTCGTTCTGGCGCGCGAACTCGACGATCAGGATGGCGTTCTTGGCGGCGAGGGCGACCAGCACCACCAGCCCGATCTGGGTCAGGATGTTGTTGTCCATGCCGCGCAGGTTCACCCCCAGCACCGCCGCGAACAGGCACATGGGCACGATCAGGATCACCGCCAGCGGCAGGGTGAAGGCCTCGTACTGGGCCGCCAGCACCAGGAACACGAACACCACGGCCATGCCGAAGACGATGCCGCCGGTGTTGCCGGCCAGCTTCTCCTGGTAGGCGATGTCGGTCCATTCGAAGCTCATGCCCTGGGGCAGGATGCGCGCGGCGATCTTCTCCATCGCCGCCAGGGCCTGGCCCGACGACTTGCCGGGCGCCGGCTGGCCGCGGAGGTCGGCGGTGGGGAACAGGTTGTAGCGCACCACCCGCGTCGGCCCCGCGCTCTCGCTCAGGGTGGTCACCGAGCCCAGCGGCACCATGGCCCCGGAGGCGGAGCGCACCTTCAGCGCCAGGATGTTGTCGCGGTCGGCGCGGAACTCTGGCTCGGCCTGGGCGGTCACCTGGTAGGTGCGGCCGAACAGGTTGAAGTCGTTCACATAGATCGAGCCGAGATAGACGTTCAGGGTGTCGTAGACGTCCGACGGCTGCACGCCGAGGATGTGCGCCTTGTCGCGGTCGACGTCGCCGATGATGCGCGGCGCGCCGGTGTTGAACTGGCTGAACGCGCCGGTCACGGTCGGGTCCTTGCGCGCCGCGCCGACCACGTCGTTGGCGGCGGTCTCCAGACCCTTGTAGTCCGCCCCCTCGCGGTCCTCGATCATCATGTGCCAGCCGCCGCCGTTGCCCATGCCGCGCACGGTCGGGGGTGCGATCACCATGGTCTGGGCGCCGCCGATGGTGTTCAGCCGCTGGTTCAGAAGGGCGGTCAGGTCGCCGACCGTCTGGCGGTGGCCCTGGCGGTAGCTCTCGTCGGTGAGCTGCATGAACAGGGCGCCGGAGTTGGACTCCTGCGAGGAGCTGGCCGCGTTGTAGCCGGAGAAGGCGAGGGAGGCCTGCACGCCCGGCGTGGCGTCCGCGATCTTCATCGCCTGCTGCATCACCTCGTCGGTGCGCTGGCCCGAGGCGCCGGGGGGCAGGGAGACCACGCCGATCAGGGCGCCCTGGTCCTGGTCGGGGATGAAGCCGCCGGGAGTGGCCACGAAGCGCCAGGCCGTCAGGGCGAGCAGGCCGACGTAGATGACTAGCATCATGCTCGTGCGCCGGACGGTGCGGCCCGTCACCCGGCCGTAGCGGCCGCTGACCCAGTCGAAGCCTCGGTTGAACCGGTCGCCGAACGTGCGCACCGGGGCCATCCAGCGCGGCCCGGCGGCGTGGTCCTCCCGGTGCGGCTTCAGGAGGAGAGCGGCGAGCGCCGGCGTCAGGGTCAGGGACAGCAGCAGCGAGATCACCGCCGCCGCCGAGATGGTCACCGCGAACTGCCGGTAGAACTGGCCGGGGATGCCCGAGACGAACGCCGTCGGCACGAACACCGACAGCAGGACGAGGCCGATGGCGATCAGGGCGGCCGACACCTCGTCCATGGTGCGCAGCGCCGCCTCGCGGGGGGTCAGGCCCGCGCGCATGTTCCGCTCGACGTTCTCCACCACCACGATGGCGTCGTCGACCACGATGCCGACCGCCAGCACCAGGGCGAACAGGGACAGCGAGTTCAGCGAGAAGCCGAGCGCGGCCAGCACCGCGAACGATCCGATCAGCGCCACCGGGATCGCCACGATCGGGATGATCGCCGCCCGCCAGGTCTGCAGGAAGATCACGATCACGACGACCACCAGGATCATCGCCTCGATCAGCGTCTTCTGCACCTCGTCGATGGAGGCGGAGACGAACTGCGTCGGATTGTAGGGGATCGAATAGGTGACGCCGGGCGGGAACTGCGGCTTCATCGAGTTGATGGTGTCGAGCACCCGCTTGGCGGTGGCCAGCTCGTTGGCGCCCGGCTGCGGGATCACCGCCATGCCGACCGTGGGCAGGCCGCCGGTGAAGGCGCGCGTGCCATAGTCCTGGCGGGCCAGCTCGGCGCGGCCGATGTCGCGCAGGCGGGTGACGCGGCCGTCCGCGTCGGTCTTGATCACGACCTCCTCGAACTGGCGCGGATCGTCGAGGCGGCCCTGCACCTGGATCGGGAGCTGGAAGGCCGGGCGGCTGCCCCCGAACGGCGGCAGGCCGAGCGAGCCGGCGGCGACCTGGACGTTCTGGCTGCGCAGGGCGGCGACGATGTCGTCGGCGGTCAGGTTGCGGGCGGCCGCGCGGTCCGGGTCGATCCAGATCCGCATCGAATAGGCGCCGCCGCCGAACACGTTGACGTCGCTGACGCCCTCCTGGCGCAGCAGGGCGTCGCGCAGGGTCGTGTAGGTCCAGTTGCCGAGGTAGTCGGTGTTGACCTGCGGGTCGCTCGACTTGAACGCCAGCAGCATCAGGAAGCCGGGCGACTGCTTGACCACCGTCACGCCCAGGGCGCGGACCTGGTCGGGCAGGCGCGGCTCGGCCACCGAGACGCGGTTCTGGACCTGGACCTGGGCGGTGTCGAGGTTGGTGCCCTGCTTGAAGGTGACCTGGATCTGCGCCGTGCCGTTCGAGACCGACGTCGAGGTCATGTAGAGCATGTTCTCGACGCCGTTGATCTGCTGCTCCAGCGGCGCGACCACGGTCTCCGACAGCACCTCGGCCGAGGCGCCGGGATAGGTGACGCTGACGTTGATCGTCGGCGGCGAGATGTCCGGGAACTGCGAGACCGGCAGCAGCGGATAGCTGAACGCGCCGAGCAGGGCGATGACGACCGCGATCACCGCCGCGAAGATCGGACGGTCGATGAAAAAGTGGGAAAACTTCATCGAGGGGTCCTAGCCGGCCACGTCCGCCGGGGTCGCCGCCCCGGCCGGCGGCATGGACACCGTCGGCATCTCGCCGCCGCCCGCGGGGTGGGTGATGCGGGTGACCTGGGTCTTGACCTTCAGGCCCGGCAGCAGCCGCTGCTGGCCGTCCACCACCACCATGTCGTTCGCCGTCAGGCCGCTGCGGATGACCCGCAGGCCGCCGCTGAGCGGGCCCAGCGTCACCGTCCGGCCCGCCACCGCGCCGTCCGGCCCGACCACATAGGCGATCCGGTCGCCGCCCTGGGTCGCCACGGCCGTGTCGGGCACCAGGAGGCCGAGGTAGGGATGCGAGCCCTGCATCTGCATGTGGCCGAACATGCCCGGCGTCAGGAAGCCGTTGGGATTGGCCACCACCGCCCGGCCTCGGATCGCCCCGGAGCTCTGGTCGATGGCGTTGTCCATAAAGTCGATGCGGCCGTTCCAGCGGTAGTCCGGCTCGTCCGACAGGCGGATGCGCACGGGGTCGCCCGGCTGGCCGCGGTGCGGCATGCCCAGCCGCTCGCGCTGGTACTTCAGATAGAGGCTTTCGGACCCCTCGAACGAGAAGTGGATCGGGTCGACCGAGACGATGGTGGTCAGGACGGTGGTGTCGGCCACCACCGCGTTGCCGATGTCCACCCGCCGGTCGGAGATCCGGCCGGAGATCGGCGCCACGATCCGGGTGAAGTTGAGGTTCAGGGCCTGGGAGCGGACGGTCGCCTGGGAGGCCTTGAGGTCGGCTTCGGCCGTGCGCACGGCGGCCTGACGGCTCTCATATTCCTCGCGGCTGACCGCCTGGGAGGCCACCAGCACCTGGTCGCGCGCCAGCTCGGCCTGGGCGTTGACCAGGGTCGCCTGGCTCCGCGCGGCCTGGGCGCGGGCCTGGTCCAGCGCCGCCTGGGCGGGGGCCGGGTCGATGGTGAACAGCACGTCCCCGCGCTTCACCAGCTGGCCGTCGCGGAAGTGGATGCCGACGAGATAGCCGGACACGCGCGGGCGCACCTGCACCGTCTGCACCGCCTCGAACTGGCCGATGTAGTCGTCCCAGTCCACGACCTGCTCGGCCAGGGGATGGGCCACCGTCACCTGGGGCTGGGGCGGGCCGCCCTGAGTCGCGTGCTTGCCGCACCCGGCCGCGAGCATGGCGACGAACAGGGTGGCGGCCGCCCGGCGGAAGCGAAACTGCATCTATGGTGTTCCCGGACTGGCCGACCGACCTGCGTATTCGCCGCTGGGTGTGGGGGCGCAAGTCAACAACTGATGACAGGTTCAAGCGAACAAGCTACGCGGTGTCAACCGCGATGACCCAACGGCGAACAGAAGATCAGGCGCACGCCTGCCGCGCAACGGACGAAACGGAGGCCGCCGCCGCGCCCCGCGCGCGCAACGCCCTGGCCACCCGCCAGGCGATCCTCTGCGCCGCCCGCCGGGGATTCGCCCGCGACGGCTACGACCAGGTCGGCTGCCGCGACATCTGCGCCGATGCCGGCGTCGACGCGGCTCTGGTCAACCGCTACTTCGGCAGCAAGGAGGACCTGTTCGCGGCGGTTCTCGATGCGGTCAGCAAGGATCCCGTCGACATCCTCTCCGGCGACCGCGCCGCGTTCGGCGCGCGCACGGCGGCCGCCATGCTGGGCCCCGGCCGCGACGAGGAGGGGGGGCTGGAGTTCGTCAATCTGGCCATGCGCTCGGCCGGCTCGCCCGTGGCCCGCAAGATCGTGCGCCGGCGCATGCAGGAGCAGTTCCTCGGGCCGTTCGCCGACTGGGTGGGCGGGGAGGACGCCGACATCCGCGCCTCCCTGGCCGCGGCCGTGCTGATCGGAGTGGCCGTGATGCGCGGGGTGCTGACGGCGGACACCCTCGCCGCCGACGGCGCCGACGCGGCGGCCGACCGTCTCGCTCGCCTGCTCCAGACCCTGGTCGACGAGCCTGCGCCGGCGGACGCGAGCTAGGCTCCGGCTTCCTCCCCGTCGGTCGGCGTGATCGCCGGGGGGCTGGTGAGCAGGATCAGGGCGCCGAGGGCGGCGGCGAGGATCGATCCGGCCAGGACGCCGATCTTGGCGGTCGCGGCCAGGGGCGAATGGGGGAACGCCTGCTCGGCCATCAGCAGCGCCACCGTGTCGCCGACGCCGCAGAGGCACGCCCCGCCGATCAGGGCGCGGGCGGTCACGTCGTCAGGCAGCACCGCGATCCGGGTCCGCACCGCCACGAGGCAGGCGATCAGGATCCCCAGCGGCTTGCCCAGCACCAGCCCCAGGACGACGCCGAGCAGGATCTTGCGCGAATCGACCGACTGCAGGTCCAGGCCCAGCACGACCCCTGTGGCCGAGAAGGCGAACAGCGGCAGGACGACGTAGGTGCTCCAGGGCGCGATGGCCCGCTCCACGCGGTCGGCGGGCGAAAGCAGGCGCTCGGTCGCGGCCGAGAGGCTGCGGGTCGCCCAGTCCCAGATCGGCTCCTGCTCCACCCGGCGCGCGTCGTCGCCGGCCTGGCGCGCCTCGCCTTCAGCGTGCTCCAGCTCGGCCAGGGCGGTGGCCGCCTGGGCGAGCAGGGGTCCCGCCGCCGGCGCCGGCCGCACGGGCAGAAAGATGGCCAGCCCTACGCCCGCCAGGGCCGCGTGCACGCCGGCCGCGTGCAGCGACAGCCACAGGCCCACGGCGGCGGCGAGGTAGGGCCAGCCCGCATAGACCCGCCAACGGTTCAGCGCGTACATCACGGCTCCGGCCAGCGCGGCCGGGATCAGCCAGGCGCCCTGGAACTGCTGCGGATAGAAGATCGCCAGGGTCAGCATCGACAGGATGTCGTCGACCACGGCCAGGGCCGCCACGAACACCCGCAGTCCCGCCGGAACGCGGCTGCCGATCAACGCCAGGATGCCGAGGGTGAAGGCGATGTCGGTGGCGGTCGGCACCGACCAGCCCGGCGCGGTCGCCCCGCGATTGATGGCCAAGTAGATCAGCGCCGGCGCCACCGCCCCGCCGAACGCCGCCAGCACCGGCAGGATCGCCGCGCGCCGGTCGGTCAGGGCCCCGGACGTCATCTCCCGCCGGATCTCCAGCCCCACCAGCAGGAAGAACACCGCCAGCAGGCCCTCGGAGAACCAGTCCTCGACCGACAGGGACAGGGCCGCGCCCGCCGGCCCGATCGCGAACGGCGTCTGCACGAACCGCTCGAAATAGGGGGCGAGCGGCGTGTTGGCGCAGACCAGGGCCAGGGCCGCCGCCAGCAGCAGCACCAGGCCCGCCGACGCCGGCAGGTTGGCGAAGGCGCGGGCGGTGCGCTGGACCCGCGCCGCCACCGGCCGGTCCAGCTGCTCCAGCATCGAATAGAAGTCCCACGCCCCGTCGTAGCGGACCCCGTCCACGAAGATCGACGGCGTGCCGGTCACCCCGTTGCGCCGGCCTTCCTCGAGGTCCTGCTGCACCCGCGCGCGCAGCTCGGGATTGGCCAGGTCCGCGGCGAAGCGGTCCATGTCCAGGTCGAAGGAGCGGGCGATCTCGAGCGCGTCGTCCTTGTCCAGCGGCGGCTGGCGGTCGTAGAAGGCGTCGTGCATCGCCCAGAAGGCGCCCTGGCGGCCGGCCGCCTCGGAGGCCACGGCCATGAACTCCGCCCCCGGATGCGCCCGCTCGTTGGGGAAGTGGCGGAAGGCGTAGACCAGCCGGTCGCCCAGGGCGTGGCGCAGGCGGTCCAGCACATGGCGCAGGCGGCGGCAGTAGGGGCACAGGAAGTCGCCGTAGACCACGACGCTGACCTCGTCGCGCCCGCCTGTGCCGCCGCGCACGTGGTCGCGGGCCGGATCGATCGGCCGCAGCAGCCTGAAATCCTCGACGGCGGTCACCCCGCGGCCGGGCGGATCAGCCTTCGACGTCGGTGACCGGACGGTCGCCGCCCTCGGCCACCTCCTCGTGCCACACCCCGTCCTTGTCCTCCCAGGAGACGCCGGTGGTCTCGCCCGGCGCGCGCTGCTCGAATGCGGCCCGCTCGGCGGCGCGGCGCGCGGCGTCGTGGCTCGGAAAGGTTTCCGAATAGACCCCGTCGACGCGATAGGCCCAGCCGCCGTCGTGCTCGACGATTTGGTAGGTGAGTTGGCTCACGGAGTCCTCCCGTCCGGCGTGATGCCGTCGTCGCCGATTATGCCACGGCCCCCGCTCGCCGCCACCCACGCCCGCCGACTGGGCGATCTTGCGGGAGGTCAATGCCCCGGCCCGCGCCCAGGTCCACGGTCGGTTCAGGCGGAGGACTTGGCGATGTGGCGGTCTAGGCTCATGGGATTGGCCGTCGCGGCGGCGGGCGCGGGCGTGATCGTCCTGCTCTGGCTGCAGGTGATGGACCAGAGCGGCGGCGCCCTGTTCGTCGAGCGGATCGGGATTCCCGGCGTGCTGCTCCTGACCGTCGCGGCCACCCTGTCGCTGGTGTTCGGCCTGCACCTGCTGGCCGCGCCCGGATCGGCGGTCCGCCGCTGGACGCCGGACCAGCATCGCCGGACCTGACCGGCCCTTCCGACATTCCATAGCTCTCGCCTTCGCGCCCCAAGGAGCGCTTCCCCCATGCCTAGACCTTCATCGGCCGTCGCGCTCGCGGCCGTCCTCATGGCCGCCGCCCCGGCCGCCCTGGCTCAGACGCACGGCGGCGGACACGGCCACGTCGGCGGCGGCGGGATTCACGGAGGCGGCCTTCACGGCGGGGTCGGCGTCCATGGCGGCGGCTTACGCGGGTCCGGCTACCGCGGCGGCGGCGTGCACGGCGGCGGCGTCCGCGGCGGGGGCTCGCACTACAGCTTCCGCGGCCGCGACTTCGGCCATCTGAGCCCGGGCCTGCGCTCGCACTGGGCCGGCGGCCAGTGGCGGCACGCCTGGCACGACGGCGTCTTCGGCTGGTGGTGGTTCCTGGACGACGACTGGTACTTCTACGACGAGCCGACCTACCCCTATCCGACCTACATCGCGCCGGAGGTCGACGAGGGCTCGGAGGCCCCGCCGCCGGCCGTGTGGTACCGCTGCGCCAACCCTCCGGGCTACTATCCCTATGTCAGGGCCTGCCCGGACGGCTGGGAGATGGTCCCCGCCGTCCCGCCCGACGCGGAGCCCGGCTCTCCGGGAGAGCCGCAACCCCCGCCGCCGCAACAGCAGTAAGCACGTTACTCCAAGAGCCCCCGCGAAGGCGGGGGTCCATCCAGCTTGGCGCCCAGACGTTCCGCCGGCGCGAACTCATGGGTCCCCGCCTTCGCGGGGACGGCCGGAGGTGGGGACCTGTGCTAGGCGGCCGCTGTCGCGGCGGCCTTCAGGTAGCGCTCGGCCGGGCGGTCGCGCGACAGGTTCGGGCGCAGGCTCTGGCGCATGGCGTCGTAGGCGGCCCAGTCGGCGGCGTCCGGCATGGAGGGGATGGTGACGTCCTCTCCGGCGTCCAGCCCCGCCAGGGCCGCGTCGACAAGGTCGCCGGCCTCCATCACCATCGAGGCGGGGAAGCGGTCGACCGAGCCGCCCGAGCGCTCCCAGATCTCCGTGCGCGTGGCGCCGGGCAGCACCGCCTGCACGCGCACGCCCTTGCCCTCCACCTCCTGGCGCAGGGCCTGGGTCAGGCTGAGGACGAAGGCCTTGCTGCCGCTGTAGACGCCGTTGGAGATCTCCGGCGCCAGGGCCAGCACCGACGACAGGTTGACGATCACGCCGGCCCCGCGCGCCGCGAAGGCGGTGGCGGCCGCCGCGGCCAGGCGCATGGCGGCGGTGATGTTGACGTCGACGATGGCCTGCATCCGCTCGATCTCGCCGCCGGCGACCGGCCCGACCGCCGCGACGCCGGCGTTGTTGACCAGAATGCCGATGGCGGGGTCGTCGCGCAGGCGCGCCTCGATCCTGGCGAGGTCGGCCCGGTCGGCGAGGTCGGCCGTCGCCACCTCGGCCTTGACGCCGGTCTCGGCCCGCAGGCGCTCGGCCAGGGCGTTCAGCCGCGCCGTGTCGCGGGCGACCAGGATCAGGTCATGGCCACGCCGGGCCAGGCGGTCGGCGTAGACCGCGCCGATGCCGGTCGAGGCGCCGGTGACCAGGGCGGTGGAGGCGGGTTGGATGCTCATGTCGAAATCTCCTTGGGCTGATGATTGTCATACTAAAAGGCGAGGCGCCGGCGGCTGGCGGCGGCGTCAGGACCGCGCGACGCGGAGCGGGGCGGGCGGGGCCTTCCAGCCGCCGCCCAGGGCGCGGAAGCAGGCGACCGCGGCCCGGGCCGCGCCGGCCCGGGCCTGGGCGAGCTGGTCGGAGGCGGAGAGGAGCTGGCGGTCGGCGTCGCGCACCTCGATCAGGCTGATGGCGCCGTTCTCATACGCCTGCTCGGCCTGGGCGCGGGCGAGGGTCAGGGCCTCGATCTGCCGCGACAGGGCGTCGGCGCGGGCCTGCTGCTGGCCAAGGTCGGCGAAGGCGTCCTCCACCTCCTCGGCGGCGCCGAGCACCGCCGCGCGCCAGGCGGCCAGGGCCTCGGCGTCGCGGCCCCGCGCGCCGGCGACCTCGGCGTCCACGCGGCCGAAGTCGAACAGCCGCCAGCGCAGGCCGGCGCCGATCTGGTGCGACACCGCCTCGCCGGCGAAGACCTGGCTGGAGTCCAGGCTCTCGACGCCCAGGAGGCCCGAGATCGACACCTTGGGATAGTAGTCCGCCACCGCCTCGCCGATGCGGGCGTTGGCCGCGATCAGGCGCTGCTCGGCCGCGGCCACGTCCGGCCGTCGGCGCAGGAGGCCCGCCGGGCCGTCCGCGCCCGCCACGGCCGGGGCGGCGGGGATCGGCGCGGCGGCGAGGAGCTCGGCCTGGTAAGTCCCCGGCTGGGCGCCCATCAGCACGTCGAGCCGGTTCAGCTCGGCGGCGAGGCCGGACAGCAGCGGCGGAGCCGTGGCGCGCACCGCCTCCAGCTCAGCCTGGGCCTGGTGCAGCTCGCGTTCGGAGGAGACGCCTTCGTCCGCCCGGCGCGACACCAGGCCGACGAGGTCCTGGTCCACCCGCTCCTGGCCGCGCGCGGCGTCGAGCCGGGCCTGATAGGCGCGCACCTGCAGATAGGCGTCGGCGGCCTCGGCGGCGACCGACACGCGCACGGCGTCGGCCAGGTCGCGGCTGGCGGCGGCGTCCGCGCGGGCGGCCTCGCGGCCGCGGCGCAGGCCCCCGAACAGGTCGATCTCCCACGAGGCCGAGGCGCCGAGGTCGTAGTCGTCGTAGTCGCGCTCGAAGCCCGGCAGGCCGCGGGCGACCGCGCCGATCGGGCTCAGCAGGGACTGCTGCACGTCCGTGATCCCGGCCTGGGCGCTCGCCGTCGGCAGCAGGGCCGCGCCGGCCGCCTTCGCCGCCGCGCGCGACTGCAGCACCCGGGCGCGGGCCTGGGCGAGGTCGAGGTTCTGGGCCTCGGCGCGCTCGACCACGCGGGTCAGGGCCGGATCGCCGAAGCTGTCCCACCAGCGGGTCATGTCCGTCGCGGGCGCCGCGGCGGCGGCCGGGGCGGCGGTGTGGAAGGCGTGGTTCAGGCCGAGCTCGGGGCGTCTGTAGTCCGGGCCGACGGCGCAGCCGGCCAGGGCGGCGGCCGCGGCTGCGGCGAACAGGACGGGGCGGAGGGCATGGGTCATCTCAGAGCGCCTTCGGTAATCGTCAGTGCGCATCGACGGGCGGCGGGCCGTCCACCTTGGCCGGCCGGCAGAACGGGACCATCACCAGGGCGGCCAGGAACACCCAGGCCATCAGGCGGAACACCTCGTCGAAGGCGGTGGTCAGGGCGTAGCGGCCGACCAGCCGCGCCAGCTCCCCCTGGGCCATCAGCAGCGCCTGGCCTGAGTCGCCGGCGACCGAGCCGGCCGCGCCGCCGATGCGCGCGGCCAGGGCGGCGGTGAACTCGGGCGCCCGGCGCGCGGCCTCGCCCAGCGACTCGCCCATCCGCGCGGCCGCGATGCGCGTGTCGTCCTGCAGCCAGGTGTTGACCAGCGCGATGCCGATGGCGCCGCCGAGGTTGCGCATCAGGTTGAACAGGCCCGACGCCGCCCGCAGCTCGGCGGCCGCGAAGCCGCTCAGGGCCATGTTCACGCTCGGCACGATGCACAGCATGATGGCGAAGCCGCGCAGGGCCTGGGGCCACAGCCAGGCGCCGAAGCCCCAGTCCACGGTCACGTAGGACGCCATCCACAGGCTCAGGGCGAACAGGACGAGGCCGACGGTGACCACGGCCCGGGGGTCCGCGCGGTTGGAGAGGCGCGCGGCGACCACCACCGAGGCGATCTGGGCTATGCCGGCCACGATGACGGTCAGGCCGATCTGCAGGCTGTCGTAGCCGCGGACCCGCGCGAGATAGACCGGCGTCAGATAGATCGCCGCGTACATGCCGAACCCGATCACCAGGTTGAAGGCGCAGGCGAAGGCGAAGGTCGGCCGCCGGAACGGGGTCAGGCGCACGATCGGCCCGCCCGACCGCAGCGACCGCTCCATGAAGAGGACGAAGCCCACGAGCGACAGCCACGCCGCCGTGGCGATGGCCGGATCGCCGAACCAGTCGTGGCGCGGCCCTTCCTCGAGCACGTACTCCAGCCCGCCTAGGAACACCGCCATGGCGCCGAGGTGGGAGTAGTCGATGCGCTTCAGCATCGACAGGTCCGGCCTGTCGACGCGGATCAGCATCACCGACAGCACGGTCACCAGCGCCCCCGGGACGATGTTGATGTAGAAGATCGAGCGCCAGCCCACCGCCTCGGTCAGCCAGCCGCCGACTGTGGGGCCGAGCGTCGGCGCGAGCACCGACACCATGCCGAGGATCGCAGGGATCATCGCCCGCTGCCGGCCGGAGAAGATGGTGAAGCCGGTGGCGAACACCGTCGGCACCATGGCCCCGCCGACGAAGCCCTGGATCACCCGGAACAGCACCATGGACTGGATGTCCCAGGCCGCGCCGCACATCGCGCTCGACAGGGTGAACAGCCCCGCGGACAGGGCGAACAGCCAGCGGGTGGACAGCGCCTGGGCCAGGAAGCCGGAGAAGGGGATCATCACCAGCTCGGCCATCAGATAGCCGGTCTGGATCCAGCTGATCTCGTCGGGGCCCGCCGACAGCCCCGCCTGCACCTCGTTCAGCGAGGCGGCGACGATCTGGATGTCGAGCAGGGCCATGAACTGGCCGAACGCCATCAGGCCGAAGATCAGGTACTTGCGCGCGTCCGGCATGGCGGCCGGGTCGGCCGAGGCGTCGGCCGCCCAGCGCCTGGGCGCCGTCTCCTCGATGCTCGCTGCAAGGCTCATCGCGCCCTCTTGCCGAACCGGCCAGTTTCATATTACATGCATCATATAAAGGGAGGCCGCAAGATGCGATACGACGCGGAGCACAAGCAGCGGACGCGGGAGCGGGTGCTGCAGGAGGCGGCGAAGGCGATCCGGGCCGAGGGCCCCTACAACGTCGGCGTGGCCGAGGTGATGTCCAAGGCGGGCCTGACCCACGGCGGCTTCTACGCCCACTTCGCCTCCAAGGACGAATTCGTCGGCGAGGCGATCGGCCAGATGTTCAAGGAGTCGCGCGGCCGCCTGGAGCGCATGATCCAGGAGGCGACGGCGCCGGCCGAGGCCCTGGGCGCCTACATCGACTTCTACCTGTCGCCGGGCCACCGCGACACGCGCACCAGCGGCTGCCCCCTGCCGTTCCTGTCGGCCGACGCCCCGCGCCTGCCGGAGGGCTCGCGCGAGCGCTACGCCCAGGGCGTGCGCCGCCTGACCGGCGCGATCACCGAGCTCCTGTCCCAGATGGGCCGGCCGGAGCCGCACGAGATCGCCGGCTCGGCCGTGGCCGAGATGGTCGGCGCCCTGGCCCTGGCCCGCGCCGAGACGGACGACGCGCTCTCCGACGCCATGCTCGAACGGTCCCGCCGGGCCGTGAAGCGCCGCCTCGGCCTTTCCGCCGCGTGAGCGGCCCAGTTCAAGAGATCGGGCTCAATCGATGACCGACGCCGTCCTGCGCCGCCACACCGCCGCCGAGCGGGCGCGCGCCATGGTCCGCCTGCCGTTCTCGCGCCGCACGGCCGTGGCGGTCAGCGCCGCCGTGGCCGTGGCCGCGGCCGGCGCGGTCTGGATCGTCGCGCCCAAGAGCGCCGTCTCCACCGACGCGGCCTATGTCCAGGCCGACAGCACCGTGGTGGCGCCCAAGGTTCGGGGCCTGGTGGCCGAGGTTCTGGTCCGCCACAACCAGCCGGTCCATCGCGGCGATCTTCTGGTCCGCATCGACCCGGAGGAGTTCGACGCCCGCGTCGCCGCCGCCGTCGCCGACCTGGCCAACGCCCGGGCCGGCGTCGCCCAGGCGCGCGCCGCCCTGGTCTCCCAGGCGGCCGAGGAGCGGCTGGCGGCCTCCCAGGTGGTCGCGGCCCGCACCGCCATCCGCTCCGCCGACGCCCAGAGCGCCAAGGCCGGGGCGGACGAGCGCCGGTTCGACACCCTGGCCGCCTCCGGCGCGGTGGCCCGGCGCGACGCCGACCAGTACCGGGCCGCCGCCGTCAGCGCCCAATCCGACGCCGCCCGCAGCCGCGCCGACCTCGACGTCAGCCGCGACCAGGCCGGGGTGGTCCAGGCCCGCCGCGCGACCCTGCAGGCCAATGTGCTGCAGGCGCAGGCCGCCGTCGCCCGCGCCCAGGCCGCGCTGGACCTCGCCCGCCAGGACCAGGCGCACGCCGTGATCCTCGCTCCCGTCGACGGCGTCGTCGGCGACCGCCAGGTCGAGCCGGGAGACTATGTGCAGCCGGGATCGCGCCTTCTGGAGATCGTGCCGCTCGGCCGCGCCCTCTACGTGACCGCCAACTTCAAGGAGACCCAGGTGGCGCGCATGGCGGTGGGCCAGCCCGCCTCGGTCAGAGTCGACGCCCTGCCGGGCGTGACCCTCAAGGGCGAGGTCGACAGCCTGGCGCCGGGATCGGGCTCGACCTTCTCCCTTTTGCCGTTCGAGCCGGGGACCGGCAACTTCACCAAGATCGTCCAGCGCATCCCCGTGCGCATCCGCTTCGAGCCGGACCAGCCCGCTCTGGTCCGTCTGCGTCCGGGCCTGTCGACCACGGTCTCTGTGCGCCTGAGCGGGCGCTGATCGCGGCGGGTTGATCGCGCTCAAGCCGGGCTGCGCGGCGAGCCGCTAGGGTCGGGCTCCCTGGTCCCAAACCTCCTCGGTCAATCGAATGTCACGTCGGCGATGCAGAGTCTTCGCGCGGCCGGCCGCGCGGCGCGGCCGCGTCCTTGCCCAGCAGGCTCGCCATGCCCAAGGCTGAGATCATCGAGCGGCTCGGCGAATCCGCCGTCCTGCTCCCCGGGCTGATCGCCGAGGCGCTGGATGCCAACGACCGGCTGAAGCTGCGCCTCACCCTGCTGCAGGAGGCCGCCGCCCACGCCGCCGATCCGTCGGCGAGCCCCCGCGCCTTCGACGCCGAGCGGCGGGCGGCCGGGCTGGACGACCCGCGCCTGGACGCCCTGATCTCCGGCGCGCGCGCCGCCGGCGGGACGCGGATCGCCGCGCCCGGCGTCGGGCTGCTGGTCGGCGGGATCGGGGCGGACCTCGCCGCCATGCTCTCGCCATTGCAGGCCGCCCAGGCGTCCCTTGCCGAGGCCCTGGCCAAGCGCGTCGAGGCCGCCCGCGCCGCCGTCCCCGCCTGCGCCGACGACGAACTGGAGACCGCCGAGGTCGCGGCCATGACCTCCGCGCGCCACGGCGGCCGCGACAGCGTCCACCGGCTGGTCATGGACCTGCACAAGGCGATCAACCAGCTCGCGGCCGAGACCGCGGTCGAGACCATCGCCGGCGCCAAGGTCCACCACCTGGCCGACGGCGATCGGGCGCGGGTCAGGGCGTTCATGGCCGGGCTGAACCGCACCGCGCCCCTGGCGTTCGGCCATCCGGGCCTTGGCACCACCGCGGCGCGCACGGGACCGCGGCTGACCATCCAGAACGACATCGGCGAGACCGACGCCCACGTCCTGGTGGTCCATGTCGAAGGCGTGGCCGTCACCGTCACCTACACCGACGTGCACCGCCGCCGCGCCCGCTTCTTCATGGGCCTGTTCGGCGACCGCATGGCCTGGAGCCAGCTTGCCGAGCAGGCGGCGGACGGCCTCGGCGACGACGAGCGGTTCTATCTGGTCACCGGCCGGTTCGAGGGCGCGGACGAGGCGGCGGTCGACGCCCTTTTGGAATTCCTCGGCTCGCGGATCGTGTTCCTGATCGACTGGAACAAGGCGCGCAAGGCGCTGCAGACCTTCGTCGAGCGCGACGCCGCCGTGGCCCTCTTGGCCTGGGCGGCGGCCCAGGACCTCGGCCATCGCGGGTTCCTGGAGCTCGGCGGGCCGGACCTGGTGTTCGACGCCGTCCGCCGCGCCGCCGCCGGCCGCGTGCCCTACGGCGTGCGGCTGGACGGAGCGCTCGGCGCGGCCGAGACCACGGCGTTCCTGCGCCGCGTCCTGCGAGAGACCAGCGAGGGGATGACCGCCGGCCGTTCGGCCCGGCTGATCCGCGACGAGATCCAGGCCGATCTCGCCGCGCGGTTCGAGACGGCGGAGAGCGCCATCCTGGCCATCCTGGTGCGCCACCTCGGCCTGTCGCGGACCCTGGCCGGGGCCGCGGCGGGGATGCTGGCGCCGGGCGGTCCCGCCGGCCTGGACGCCCGCGCCGCCCTGGCGCGCCGCGCCAAGCGGCTGGAGGCCAAGGCCGACCAGCTGACCGTCCAGGCGCGCGAGGTCTGCGCCCGGCTGCAGGACGCCCAGTCCATGCGCCGGCTGGCGGACTCGGTGGAGAACGCCATGGACGCGCTGGATGAATGCGCCTTCCTGATCAGCCTGGCGGCGCCCGGCGCGCCGGCGCCGTCGGAGGAACTGCGGCGGCTGTCGGACATCGTGGTCGAGGCGATCGGCCAGCTCGTCCGCGCCGTGGAGGCGGCCGTGCGGCTGCCCGACGGCCGGCGCATCGACGCGGCGGCCGCGCTGCAGGCGATAGACGCAGCCACTCAGGCGGAGCGCGACGCCGACGCGGCCGAGCGCGCCTCCGTCGGCGCCCTGATGCAGGCCGCCCAGCCCGATGCGCGGGTGCTGACGCTGGGGCTTGAAGTGACGCGCGCCCTGGAGACCACCACCGACCATATCGCCCACGCCGCCCTGGCCCTGCGCGAGCGCGTGCTCGAGGATCTGTCGGCATGAGCGGGCGCGATGGCGGCATGCTGTGGCTCGGCCCGCGCGACCCCTCCGAGGGTGTGACGGCGGAGATCGCCGGCTCCAAGGCCGAGGGAATCTGGCGCATCGGCCGCCTGGGCCTGCCCACCCCACCCGCCTTCGTCCTGCCGACCACCCTGTGCGCCGCGGTCAACGCCGATCCGGCCAACGCCGCGGCCAAGGTGGCGCAGGGCCTGCGCGCCGGGATCGAGCGACTGGAGGCGGCCACGGGCCGCACGCTCGGCGACGCGCGCGCGCCCTTGCTGGTCTCGGTGCGCTCGGGCGCGGCCAAGTCGATGCCGGGGATGCTTTCGACCGTGCTCAATGTCGGCCTGAACGCCCGGACGGTGCACGGCCTGATCCGCCTGACCGGCGACCCGCGGTTCGCCTGGGACAGCTATCGCCGGTTCATCGAGTCCTATGCCGTGGTGGTCGGCGGCGTCTCGGGCGCGGCGTTCGCGCGGCGCCTGGCCCAGATGGTCGAGGCCGAGGAGGCCGCCGACGAATCCGAGCTGGACGGCGAGGCGCTGGAACGGTTGGTCGGCGCCTATGGCGACCTCGGCGCGGCCGAAGGCGGGCCGCCTGCGCCGGACGATCCGATGGATCAGCTCACCGCGGCGGCCCTGGCCGTCTTCCGCTCGTGGGAGGCGCGCAAGGCCGTCGAATACCGCCGGATGAACGGGCTGGAGGCGCTGGCCGGCACGGCGGTGACCGTCCAGGCCATGGTGTTCGGCAACGCCGGCCTGCGCTCGGGCTCCGGCGTCGCCTTCTCTCGCGACCCGGCCACCGGCGAGCGGGGGCTCTATGTCGATTTCCTGTTCGACGCCCAGGGCGAGGACGTGGTCTCGGGCCGGCGCACGCCGGTGGACGCGGCCCTGCTGCGCGCGCGCCTGCCCGACGCCTTCGCGGCGCTGGAGCACGGCGTCGCGGCGCTGGAGGCCGACCGGCGCGATGTGCAGGACGTGGAGTTCACCATCGAGGACGGCCGGATCTATTTCCTGCAGACCCGCAGCGCCAAGCGCACGCCCCGCGCCGCCCTGCGCGTCGCCGTCGACCTCGTGCGCGAGGGCGTCATCGACCCCGCCACGGCGCTGGAGCGGCTGGCGGAGGTCGACCTCGACCGCACTGCCGCCACTCGCTTCTCCGAGCCTGTCGAGCCGGTCGCGACCGCCATTCCCGCCTCGCCGGGCGTCGCCAGCGGCCGCGCGGCCCTGGCCAGCGACCGGGCCAAGGCCATGGCCGAGGCCGGCGATCCGGTGATCCTGGTCCGCGCCGAGCCGTCCACCGAGGACATAGAGGGCTTCGCCGCCGCCCAGGGCATATTGACCGCGGTCGGCGGGCGCACCGCCCACGCGGCGGTGGTGGCGCGCCAGCTCGGCAAGGTCTGCCTGGTCGGCTGCCGGGCGCTGGTCATCGACCCCGCCTCCGGCGCCGCCACCCTGAACGGCCAGCCGCTGCGCGAGGGCGACTGGCTGTCGCTGGACGGCGAGGCGGGCACGGTCGGGCTCGGCCGGCGCGAGGTGGTGGTGGACGCCCCCCGCACCGAGCTGGAGGAGGTCGCCCGCTGGCGCAAAGAGGCGCCCGTTTCCGGCGCGAAGGCGTTACAAACGCCGATGGCCGGATAGGACTCACATGGGCGCGGCGCCGATCGAGACCGAACTGAAGTTCCTCTTGGAGCCGGAAGCGGCGGCGGACCTCTTGGCCCATCCGGCCCTGCAGGGGGAGGAGCATACCGACCGTCTGCGTTCGGTCTATTTCGACACCGCCGAGCGGGACCTGCGCTGCGCCGGCTTCGGCCTTCGCGTGCGGCGCACCGGCGGCGGCTTCGTGCAGGGGCTGAAGCGCCAGGACGGCGCCGGGGCGGTGTCGCGCCAGGAGTGGGAGTCGCCGGTGCCGGGCGAGGCGGTGGACGCCGCCCTGCTGCAGGACACCCCCGCGCACGCGATCCTCGACGGCCGGGCCCTGGCGCCGGTGTTCTCCACCACGGTCAAGCGGCTGAGCCGCCTCTGCCGCGCCGAGGGCGTGCTGATCGAGGCCAGCCTGGACGCCGGCGAAGTCTCCGTCGGCGGCCGCTCCGAGCCGATCCACGAGCTGGAGCTGGAGCTGAAGGACGGCGACGTCCACGCCCTGTTCGCCCTGGGCCGCCAGCTCGCCGCCGATTTCTCGGTCCGCCTGTCGTTCGAGAGCAAGGCCGAGCGCGGCTATCGCCTGGCCGACAAGGACGACCTCGCCGCCCGCGCCTCGGCGGATGCGCCGCTGTCGGCCGACCTCTGCGCCGCCGAGGCCTTCCAGCGCATCGCCCGCGCCTGCCTCGCCCAGGTCTGCGCCAACGCCGAGGTGCTGCGGCGGGTGCGCCGGCCCGAGGCGGTCCACCAGATGCGCGTGGGGCTGAGGCGCCTGCGCGCCGCCTTCGCCGCCTTCAAGCCGATGCTGGCGGACCGCCGGCTCAACGTCGTGGAGGCCGAGCTGAAGTGGCTGGCCGGCGAGCTCGACCGCGCCCGCGACATCGACGTCTTCGTGCAGAGCACCTTCCGGCCGGCGGCGGCGGAGATGAGCGACGCGGCCCTGGCCCCGCTCGGGCGCCAGCTCCTGAAGGCGCAGTCCGCCGCCTACGACCGCGCCCTGAAGGCGGCGACCTCGCGGCGCTATGCGGTGCTGACGGTCGAGGCGGCCGCCTGGATCGAGGCCGGCCGCTGGACGACCCTGAAGGACCCGGTGCTGACCGCGCTGCGGGCCCGGCCGGCGCGGGAGTTTGCGATCGAGGCGCTCGACCACCTGCGCCGGGTGGTGCGCCGGCGCGGCCACGATCTCGCCAACCTCGACCACGTCAGCCGCCACAAGCTGCGCATCCGCGCCAAGCGCCTGCGCTACGCCACCGAGTTCTTCGCCCCGCTGTTCGAGGACGCCGGCAAGTCCCAGTCGAAGTTCCTGCGCGCGCTGAAGCGGATGCAGGACCGGCTCGGCGAGCTGAACGACCTGGCCGTCGCGCGCGACCGCATCCTGCGCGACGCGGGGCTGCGCACGCCCGAGCTGGCGCTGGCGGCTGGCCGGCTGATCGGCCGCCGCGAGAAGAGCGAGAAGGCCCTGCTGGACGAAGCGGTGGAGGAATACGACCGCTTCCGCGCCGCCCCCGCCTTCTGGCGCGAAGCCGCCGACGCGTCCTGAACCGCGTTCAGGGCCGACGCGCGGCGTGCACCTCGGCGATGTAGCCGCCCGGGAACTGGAGCATCGCGGCGTCGCGGTCCCCGGCGCTGTACGGACCCGCCACCACCAGCGCGCCGGCCGCCTTGGCCCTGGCCAGGGCGCCCGCCAGGTCCGCCGTCTCGTAGCCGCTGATCTCGCGCCCATAGGGCCACGGCAGATGGCCGTCGGTGACCAGCACCGTCATCCTGCCGAACCCGGACGTCAGGCGGATGCGGCGATAGCGCTCGCCCGGCCGGCCGATCTCCTCGCCGGGAGCGTCCGCGTCGTCGGCGGTCACCCGCGCCCCGGCGAAGGCCGAGAAGGCCCGGACGAAGGCGTCGGCGCTGTCGGGGGACAGGTAGACGCGGTTCTCCGGCGTGGTGGCCAGGGGCGCATAGGACGGCGGCTTGGTGTGCCAGTAGAGCTGCATCTGCACCCCGCCCGGCCAGCGGATCACCGCGTCGCGGCCGATGGCGTCCGGGAAGGGCGCGACCACCACCTGCGCCCCCGCCCGGCGCGCGGCGGCAACCGCGGCGTCGAGGTCGGTCACCAGATAGCCCGTCCGCTCCTCGCCGAACCATAGGGGATCGGCGTCTTGAAGCCAAACACCGACAGGAAGCCGACGGGCGCGAACACCACCTGCGATATGGTCGTGCTCGGCGTCGGCGTGACGGTGACCACCGCCGGCCTGGCTGGCGTCGCCGCCGAAGGTCGCGATGAAGCTTTGCACGAAGCCGGCGACCTGGTCGGGCGCGACATAGACATGGGTGGAGTCGTACTGCGGCCCGACCGCCCATCCGGCGGGCTCCGCCGCCAGGCAGGAGACGGCGGCGCCGCCGGCCAGCAAACGCCGCCAATGCGAGGGCCTTCAGCATCCGCCGCTCCTCCAAAGCCTGGCGCACTATTGCCCCAAGCCTCCGTCCGCGGGAACTCTCCGCGGGCCGTTGCGCACCAGGAGCCCGCTCATGACGCCGTCCGAGACAGAGCCGCAGTGGCCGCCGCTTCCCGTTCGCGGCGTTGCAGCCCACCGCCGAGACGCTCCAGCTGTGGACCCAGATCGTCGGCAAGGTGCGCCTGGCCCTGACGCCGTGGCTGAACCACTCCTGGCACGTGACGCTCTACGTCTCGGCGCGCGGCCTCACCACCGGCCTGATCCCGCACGGGGCGGCGAGCTTCGACATGGAGTTCGACTTCCTCGCCCACGACCTCGTCATCCGCGCCACCGACGGCGGCGAACGGCGCATCGGCCTGGCCGCGCCGACCGCGGCCGAGTTCTATGCGCGGGTGCTGGGCGCCCTTGCCGACCTCGGCGTGCCGGCCGCCATCCATCCGGAGCCCAACGAAATCCCCGATCCCGTGCCGTTCCGCAGGACGTCCGTCCGCGCGTCTACGATCCCCGCGATCGCGCGCGATTTCTGGCGGGTGCTGGTGCAGGTCGAGCGCGTGTTCGCCCGCTTCCGCACCGGCTTCATCGGCAAGTGCAGCCCGGTCCACCTTTTCTGGGGCAGCTTCGACCTGGCGGTGACGCGCTTCTCGGGCCGGCGCGCGCCGCTGCACCCGGGCGGCGTGCCGCATCTGCCCGATCCGGTGACGCGCGAGGCCTATTCGCACGAGGTGTCGAGCGCCGGCTTCTGGCCGGGCGGCGGCGGCGTCGACGAGCCGTGCTTCTACGCCTACGCCTATCCGACGCCGGAGGGCTTCGGGGCCGCGGCCGTGGCGCCGGCGGGCGCCTATTTCGACGCGCGGCTGGGCGAGTTCCTGCTGCCCTACGAGATGGTGCGGACCGCGCCCGATCCGGACGCCGCCCTCATGGCCTTCCTGCAGAGCACCTACGACGCCGCCGCCGACCTCGGGCGCTGGGACCGCGCCGCGCTGGAGTGCGAGGAGGGGCGGCCGGGACGCCCGCGGCCGGTCGCCTGAGCCGCCGCGCGCGAGATTGTGATGGGCGTGCTGGCGTTTGTTCGCAGGTGCGATAGCGGGGGCGGGCCGGCTTGGCGCATGGTCGCCTCCGCCGCCCCACTGGAGACCAACACCATGCCTCTGACCGGCAAGCGGGGCCTCGTCGTCGGCATCGCCAACGAGCACAGCATCGCCTACGGCTGCGCCAAGGCGTTCCGCGACGCGGGGGCGGAGGTCGCCGTCACCTATCTGAACGACAAGGCCGAGCCCCTATGTCCGGCCCCTGGCCGAGGCGCTCGCCAGCCCGCTGGTCCTGCCCTGCGACGTGCGCGTCCCCCGGCCAGCTCGAACAGGTGTTCGAGCAGATCGGGCGGACCTGGGGCGGGCTGGACTTCCTGCTCCACTCCATCGCCTTCGCGCCCAAGGAGGACCTGCACCGGCGGATCGTGGACTGCTCGGCCGAGGGCTTCGCCATGGCCATGGACATCTCCTGCCATTCTTTTATCCGCATGGCGCGCTTGGCCGAGCCGCTGATGACGGGTGGCGGCTGCCTGCTGACGGTGGACGTTCTACGGCGCCGAGAAGGTGGTGTCGGACTACAACCTGATGGGCCCGGTGAAGGCGGCGCTGGAAAGCTCGGTGCGCTACATGGCGCCCAGCTCGGCGAGAAGCGCATCCGCGTGCACGCCCTGTCGCCGGGGCCGCTGAAGACCCGCGCCGCCTCTGGGATCGACCGGTTCGACGAGCTGCTCGACCGCGCCCGCCTCCAGGCCCCCGAGCACCAGCTGGCGACCATCGAGGACGTCGGCGCCCTGGCCGCCTTCCTGGTCAGCGACGCGGCGGCGGCCCTGACCGGCAATGTCGAATACGTCGACGCGGGCTTCCACATCGTGGCCTGAGGCGGCCGCCCCGCTTCACTTCTGCGGGACGTCGTCCGGCAGGGCGAGCCAGTCCTGCTTGCTCTCGGTGAAGATGTGCATCGAGACCTGCAGGCCCGAGGTGTCGTCCAGGCTCCCGGCCTTCAGCACCCCGCGCTCCAGGTTGCGGTCGGAGACGTGCAGGATCCGCGTGCCGCACTCGGGGCAGAAGTAGCCGGTGGTGAAGCTGCCGCTCTCGGTGGGCCGGCGATAGGTCTTGGTCTGGCCGGTGATGGTCAGGTCGGCCAGGACCACGGGCAGGACATGCCGAAGGCGCTGCCCGACTGCTTCTGGCACTCGTGGCAGTGGCAGATCCACAGGGTCCGCTCGGCGCTGCGCAGCTCATAGCGCACCGCGCCGCACTGGCAGCCGCCGGTGCGCGGCGCGGTCGTCTCGGCGTCGGTCATGGGCGCGATCCGTGCTGGGCGGCAAGGGCGGCTGTCGGAGCCGGCGACGCCGCCGGGCCCGTCTCCGCCGGCGCCGGCGCCGCGCCGAGGTTGGCGGCGTAGCGGTACGGTCCCAGCATCGCATAGATGATCGCCGAGACCAGGGCGGCGCCAACGATGGCGAACAGCGGGATGTTGTAGGAGCCGGTGCGGTCGTAGACGAAGCCGACGGCCACGGGCGCCAGGCCGAACGCCACGTCGGTCAGCGCCTGCTGCACCCCATAGACGGTGGTGAACGCCCGCAGGCCGAAGAAGCGGGTGTGGAAATAGGTCGCCATCGGCCGCGTCGCCCCCTGGGCGAACCCCTTCAGCCCCGCGGAGGGCCGCCAGCAGCGGCAGGCCGCCGAACGCGGTGGTGCACAGGGCCAGGCACAGCGCGCCCGCCGCCTGCAGCCCCTGGAACGGCGCCTGGACCATTCGGGGATCGGACCTTGTCGGTGAAATAGCCGCCGACCAGCGTCCCGAACGGGCTGATCAGGGTGGTCAGGGACACGGTCCAGACGGCGATGTTGCGGCTGAAGCCCTTGTCCTGCACGGCGGCGATCAGGTGGGTCATCATGCCGGCCGCCGGCGCCATGCTGAGGATCGAGGCGGCCAGGATCATCCAGAAGATGCGGTCGCGGCCGATCTGGCCGATGGTCATGCCGTCGAGCGGCGCCGGCTTGGCGCGGGGTCCGGCCGAGCCGCGGCGCTGGCCCAGCAGCCCCGGAAGCTGGCCGACCGTGCCCGGCTCCTCCAGCATCCAGTAGAGCACCGGGATCATGCCGAGGATGATCAGGCCGAACACCGTGAACATCCCGCGCCATCCGAAATGGCCGAGCAGGAAGTTGGTCAGCAGCGGCACCACCGCCGAGGCCACCGTCGACTCCACCCCGAAGATCGCCAGCGCCTTGCCCCGATGCTGGGTGAACAGGGCGCCGATCACCTTCTGGTAGCCGATGCGGCTGCACCCGACTCCGCCGAACACCGCGAAGATCGCATAGAACTGCCACAGATGGCTGATGTGGGCGCAGAGCAGCGTCGCGGCGCCGACGACCACCGTCCCGATCAGGATCACCGGCCGCACCCCCGACCTTGTCCGACAGGTGGCCGAAGATCGCCACCGACAGGGCGCCGGTCCACATCAGAAAGGTCAGGGCCGCGGAGAACTCCGTGCGGGTCCAGCCGAACTCCTTGGTCATCGGCAGCATGACCAGAGCCAGGGCGCTGAACGGCAGCACGCTGCTCGCGAAGGTCAGGCCCAGGAGGCAGACCGTCGCGATCCTGATCTTGCGGAACGAGAAATCCGACTCGGGCTTGCCGCCGGCGGCGGGCTCGCCGCACCGGCTTGGCCGAGCCCCTCGGCCCTGGCTGAATCGTCCACGCGCGCCTCCCGTATCGCGCCGCTGTCGTCATCCCGAACGGGACCCCGCGGCGTCTTTCGATAATATAATCATACTCATTCAGCCGGCGCACGCCTCTGCGTGGGGCGGTCGAAAGGGACCGTTTCATCCTGCCACGGCAAAGCTGAGCCGGCCGATTGACGCCGAACGCTATGAAGATATGATAATTAGATCAACATAGAAAATTCCCTGGGAGGGAGGCGTTCATGATGCGGCTGGAGAAGGTGGGAACGCGCGTTTCGCGCGGGCCCTTGGCGGGGTGCGCGTCGCGCGCGGCGATCGCGGCGGTGCTGATAGGGGCTTCGGCCATGGCGGGCGGGGCGGCGGCCCAAACCTCGGGCGAAACGACGGCGGCCGATGCGCCGTCGGGCGGGACGGTGTCGGAGATCGTGGTGACGGCGCAGTTCCGCGCTCAGAACCTGCAGCAGACGCCGCTGGCGATCACGGCGCTGAACGCCGCGACCCTGGCCCAGCGCGGGGCGACCGACATCATCGACGTGGCCCAGGCCGCGCCGAACGTGACGATGAACCTGGGCGGCGGCGGCTACGGAAAGTCCCAACCAGACCTACGTCCGCGGCATCGGCCAGACCGACTTCAACTACGCCTTCGAGCCGCGCGTCGCCTTCTACATCGACGATGTTTACTACTCGACGGTGTTCGGCTCGGTGTTCGATCTCCTGGACATCGACCAGGTCGAGATCCTGCGCGGGCCGCAGGGCGTGCTGTTCGGCCGCAACTCGGTGGGCGGCGCCGTGCGGATCTTCTCCAAGAAGCCGCAGGGCGACGGCAGCGGCTACCTCGAGGTCACGGCGGGCGACCTGAACCGCTTCGACGTCGACGTCAAGGGCGCGATCGACCTGTCGCTCGTCCCCGACAAGCTGTTCCTGCGCGTCACGGCGGGCGAGGAGAAGCAGGACGGCTACGTCAACCGGCTGAACTTCGCCTGCGCCCGGCCCGACGTGGCCGGCAACCTGCCGATGGAGGGCAAGCCCGGCCGCGACGGCTGCAAGCTCGACACCCTGGGAAGCACCAACCTCTATGACGTCCGCGCCCAGCTGCGCTGGCTGGTCAACGACAAGATCGAGAACAACATCGAGGGCGACTTCTCCAACGACCGCGGCTCGGCGCCGCCGGACGTGCCGATCGCCATGACCTTCGCCGACAACACGCCGATCCCGGCGCGCGCGCCCGGCACCCCGAACGGGATGGCCCTGTGGCTGCACACCATCGGCGCGCCGTACTACGGCCTGGCCGACCCGATCGCGCCGGGCGCCGGCCCGCCGCGGCTCGGCTCCTCGGCGGCGGCCGAGGCCCTGCGCGAGGCGCTGATCCCGGCGGACGGCTACTCCACCTACGCCATCTTCGGCGATCCGGGCTATGGCACCTATCGCGCCGGCACGCGCTGCAACACCCAGCCCGGCACGCCCGCGGTCTGCCCGCTGGCGGTGATGCAGAACCCGCCGGTCAGCTATGTGAAGTCATGGGGCCTGTCGGACGTGCTCACCGCCGAGCTGCCGGCCGGCATGCACCTGAAGGCGATCACGGCCTTCCGGCAATACACCGGCGCCTTCGGCTCCAGCGTCAGCGCCGTGCCGTTCCCGCTGCAGGAGATCTACAACGAGGTCTCCCACAACCAGTTCACCGAGGAGGTCCAGCTCACCGGCAATCTGTTCGGCGGCCGGGTGGAGTGGACGACCGGCGGCTTCTACCTGAACAGCACCAGCCGCAACTCCAACCGCCTGATCACCGAGGGCTTCTCGTCCTACGCCGCCGCGACCCAGACGGAGTCGCCCTCGCTGCTCGACCAGGTCGGCCTGAACGTGGCGGGGCTGAAGAACGAGTCGGCCTTCGCCAACGCCGACGTGCACGTCACCGACAAGCTGACCGTGACCGGCGGCCTCAGGTATTCGCACGAGACCAAGACCTTCGCGCAGTACCGCTATTTCCCGTACCAGCAGATCTCCGCCGACGCGACCTATGCGGCGCCGACCAGCTCCTTCTCCCGCGTCGATCCGCGGGTGGTGGCGAGCTACCAGGTCACCCCCGACGCCATGGTCTACGCCTCCTATTCGACGGGCTTCACGGCGGGCGGCAACAACGCGCGGCCGTTCAAGGCCAGCGACGCGGAGCTGATCTTCGACCCGGAGAACGTCTCCGCCTATGAAGTCGGCCTGAAGACGGAGTGGTTCGACCACCGGCTGCGGGTCAACGCCGCCGCCTTCCTGACCAACTGGGACCAGATCCAGCTGCAGCTCACCGGCTGCTCGGCCGGCTGCCCGACGACCTCGCCGTTCTACTACGGCAACGGCGGCGACGCCCGGATCAAGGGCTTCGAGGTCGAGGCGGAGCGCATCCGACGCCCGACTGGCTGGTCACCGGCTCGGTCGGCTACACCGACTTCAAGTACGTGCGGCTGAACTACTTCGCCAACCCGTTCCGCGACCCGACGACCGGCGCCGCCTACAACCCCAACAGCGGCCAGCCGATGCCGGCCAACTACATCCAGGATCCGACGGCCCTGACCCTGAACAGCCCGGGCGTGCGCTCGCCGGACTGGAAGGTGAACCTCAGCACCCAGTACAACATCCACCTGGGCGACCTCGGCGTGGTGACTCCGCATATCGACTGGACGTGGCAGGCGACCACCTATTTCGGGCCGAACCGCTACGATCCTCTGACCACCCAGAAGCCCTATAGCCTGCTCAACGCCCGGATCACCTATGTGCCGCGCGACTCGCGCTGGTCTGCGGCCGTATTCGTGACCAACCTGACCGACAAATACTACTACGTGAACATGGTGGACCAGACCAACAGCTTCGGGACCGCCGTGGGCGAGCCCGGGGCGCCGCGGAATGGGGGGGTCACGCTTCGCCGAAGCTTCTGATCGCCCAGGGGAGCGCCCGCGCCGGGCGCTCCCGCCTTCCCTGCCGCGGGCGCGCGCGCCCACTCAAGGACAGACGACATGCCCTATGAAATCCGCCAGTTGCATCCCCTGTTCGCCGCCGAGTTCATCGGCGCGGACCTGACCGTGGACCCGACGCCCGAGCTGGTCGAGGCGGTGGAGGACGCCATGGCGACCTATGCCGTGGTCGCGATCCGCGACGCCCACATCACCGACGCCCAGCAGATCCGCTTCAGCCGGGCGTTCGGCCCGCTGGAGCTGCCGCCGACCATCGGCGCAAGCCGCAGTCCGCGCACCGACCGCGTGGCCGCCGGAGATGTACGACGTCTCCAACCTCGACCGCGACGGCAACGTGATCCAGCAGGGCGGACCGGTCTACAAGGCCAACGCCGTCTTCCACACCGACAGCTCGTTCAACGACCTGCCGACCAAGTGGTCGCTGCTGTCGGGCCGGCAAGTACCGCCGGAGGGGGGCGAGACCCAATTCATCGACACCCGCGCCGTGTGGGACCAGCTGCCCCAGGCGATGAAGGCCAGGGCGCAGGGGGCGGTGGCGCTGCACAACTTCTGGAAGAGCCGGTCCGAGGCCGGCATGAGCAACATCACCGACGAGATGCGCCGCGCCATGCCGCCGGCGCGCCAGCCGATGGTGCGAACCTCCGCCTCGGGCCGCACGGCCCTGGTCATCGGCTCGCACGCGGAGTCCATCGAGGGCTGGCCGGACGACCAGGCGAGGGCGTTCTTGCGCGAGATCAACGCCTTCGCCGCCCAGCCGCCGTTCGTCTACACCCACCGCTGGCGCAACGGCGACCTGGTGATCTGGGACAACCGCTGCACCCTGCACCGGGCGCCGGAGTTCAGCAGCAAGTACGTGCGCGACATGCGTCGCACCACGATCAACGAATCCGGCCCCGAGGCGGGCCTCGACCGATCCGTACCCGGAGCGCGCCGAAGGCGTTCCGGCCGGCGCCGCGGGAGTCTAGTCGACTGTCGCGCCAAGATTGTGCTGCTATAAACGGCCGTGAGTCTCCCCCGGCGGAGACCACGGCGATTGGAATCCTATGGCCGTAGAGAGCTCAGTCGACTGGTCGCCGATCAAGGCGAAGACCCTTGCTTTCAGTATCGTCGAACGGGTGCGCCGGGCCCTGTTCGAGGGCAGCCTCCGCTCCGGCGACCGGCTCGGCACCGAGATGTCGCTGGCCGAGAGCTTCGGGGTCAGCCGCATGGTGGTGCGCGACGCCTTGCGCTCGCTGGAGGCGCTGGGCGTGCTCGATATCCGCGTCGGCGGGCGGGGCGGGGCCTTCATCGCCCAGAGCAACCCCGACCGGCTGATGGACGCCATCGCCATCCAGCTCCAGCTCATCGGCCTCAGCAAGGCCGAGGTCGTCGACTCCCAGATCGCCGTCGAGGTGGCGGCCGCCGAGCTGGCGGCCCGCGACGCCACCGAGGAGGACATCGCCGAGCTGCGCCGGCTGCACGCCGCCGCGAGCGTACTGCGCGACCAGCCGGACGAGTTCCGCGAGGCGACCTCGGCCTTCCACCTGGCGCTGGTCAGGGCCTCGCACAACCGCGTGCTGCTGGCCCAGTACAACGCCCTGTCCTTCTTCGTGGAGCCTTTGCTGTCGGGCCGCACGACGGTGGACATCGCCCGCCGCGCCAGCGCCGCCCAGGCGGCGATCCTGGAGAAGATCGTCCAGCACGACAGCGAGGGCGCCCGCGCCATGATGCACGCGCGGCTGAACGCCATCCGGGAGAACCTGGTGGTGGCGCCGGCGGATGAGGACCAGCCGCCGCCGTCCCACTGCGCCGGGCCGATCACCGGCCGGCCAGCGCCGAGCCCAGCAGTTCGTAGAGCCGCCGCGCCGCGTCGGCGTCGATCGCCACCTCGTCCGGCCGCGCCGTCGCCGGGCCGGCGAGGGGCGCGGCGGGCGGGTCGGTCTCCTCGGCCATGGCCTGGGCCCGCTCGGTCAACAGCCTCAGGCAGTCCATGAAGGTCTCGCGCTGCTCCGCGCTCAGGGCCGAGATCCAGCGCCCGTTGAGGTCGGCCGCCGTGCGCTGCAGCGCCGCGTGCTGGCGGCGGCCCTCCTCGGTCAGGCGCAGCAGCACGGAGCGCTGGTCGGCGGGGGTCGGGCGACTTTTCCAGGAGGCCGCGGTCGGCGAGCAGGCTGACCAGCCGGCTGGCGTGGCTCTTGTCGAGCTTCGCCTCCTGGCACACCCGCTTGAACGACGCCTCGCCCAGGGCGGCGATCGCGCCGATGATGCGGTGGTCCAGGGAAGCTGAGGCCGAACAGGTCCTCGTAGCGCCGCTCGGACAGGCGGCGGAACAGGGCGGCCAGCACCTGCAGCCGCACCGACGGCAGCCATTGCAGGCGCCCGAGCGCGCCTTCCGCCGGCTCCTCCAGAGTGGGCGCGGCCGCGTCAGGCATCCAGCAGCTCGGGCTCGATTGGCCGGTCGTATTCGTCGAAGCGGTTGTAGATGCGGGTCTTGAACTCCGGCGCATGCGGCCGCGGCGTCGGCATGTTGAACCACAGGCGCAGCAGCAGCCGCGTGTGCTCGGGCGTGTCGTGGAATTCGGTGCGCGAGTGCAGGTTCATGTAGTTGTGCCAGAACATCATCTCGCCCGGCTCCAGCATGAACCGCGCACGCAGGTCCGGCCGCTCCGCCAGCTCGTAGAAATAGGCGATGGCCTCCGCCAGGTCCGCCGGCAGGTCTCGCCCCGCATCCGCGCCGCCACGTGCATGAAGAACGGGTTGATCAGGCAGCTCACCTTGCCGTCGACATTGCAGAACACCGGGATCTTGGAGTCGGACATCGGCGACTGGTCCTGCCGCGTCTCGTGCATGGCGTACCAGTAGCCCTCGTAGAGCGGGGCCAGCAACTCCGGCCGCGTCTCCTGGATGGCGTTGTGGATGGCCAGCGCGCTGACCAGGCCGCTCTCGCCGCCGGAGGCGGACTTGCGCACCGACATCAGCGACATCGCCTCGTGGGCGTCGGTGTGCGGCTTCAGCTCCAGCGAGCTCAGATAGCCGCGCGGGGTGGGGCTGTCGGCCTTGCGGACGTGGCCGATGCGGTCGAGCGCCGGGCTCTGCACGCAGCCGCTGCCGAGATGGGTTCCCAGGCCCCAGTAGATCCGCTCGACGTCCTCGACGGGCATGCCCGAGATGTCGAGGCCGGTGACGATCACCACCCCGCGGCCGTGCATCAGGATGTCGTGCACGTCCTTCATCAGCGCATCCACCGCCGGATGGCGGAAGTCGGCGCGGCGGACCTCTGTGGTCGGGATGTCGCGCGTCTTCTCCAGCAGGTCGAAGACGGCGTCCTGGTGCTCGGGCCGGATGGCCAGCAGCAGGCCGGCCTTGCCGCCGATCCGTTCGTTGGTCCAGGCGCTGGGGTGCTCGATGCGGCCGGCGTGGATCTTAGAGCCCATTGGCTGTCTCTCCCTTTGACCCGGCGAGGGGTCAGGCGGCGTCCAGGAGGTCGGTCGAGGCGATCTCCGGGCCGATTCGTTGATGTGGTGCGGCGCAGGGCCCGCTTGCGCCTCAGGGCGTCGAAGGCGGTCGCGCGGTGCAGGGTGCAGCGGTTGTCCCAGATCACCAGGTCGCCCTGGCGCCAGCGGTGGGAATAGATGAACTGCGGCTGCTCGGCGAAGGCGTTGATCTCCCGCAGGAACTCGGCGCTCTCCGCTCGGGCCAGCCGATCACGTGGGTGGCGTGGGCGCCGATCAGCAGGGCTGGCCGGCCGCTGGCGGAGGTGCGCAGGACCTTCTGCGGCGCCGGCGGCATGGCCTCGCGCATCTCGTCGTTGACGGGGAAGCCGGCCGCGCCGCGCGTTTTCCAGAAGTAGTGCTCGGCCACCGCATCCTGCGCCTTCTCGCGCAGATGGTCGGGCATGGCGTCATAGACTGCGCGCGTGTCGATGAACTGGTGTCGCCCCCCTCAGGCGGCAGGATCATGCCGTAGAGCAGGGACCACTTGGTCGGCAGCACGTTGAAGGAGCTGTCGGTATGGAACTCCTCGTTGGCCTTGTTGGCGGCGTGGCGGGGGGATCCCGGGGCCAGGATCTCGCCGTCCGGCCCGAGGTTGGAGACGCCGTAGACCTTCGGCCGATTCGGCCCCCGGAAGGCGCCGAGGCCCATGTGCGGCGGCAGCTCCAGCGGCCCGAAGCAGCGGCTGAAGCGGATATGCTCCTCTTCGGTGATCTTTTGGCCGCGGACGACCACCACCGCGTACCGCGCCACCGCATCCTCGATCGTGCGGACCAGGGCCGGCGTCGGCTCTTCCCGCAGGTCCAGCCCTTCGATCTCCGCCGCGAACAGCGGGTGCAAAGGCCTGATCGTCTCCATCCTCGAAGTCATCTTTTTCCAAGCCCATCGTGACCTGGAACGGGTTGGAGCAAATTTAGTTATGTCATTCAACAAGAATATTGCGTCATTCAACAAAATGGCCGCGGTGCTCAGCCGGCGTCAGGCGTCCAGCCGCCGCCGAGGGCCTTGTAGAGGGCGATGAGGTCGCGGGAGACGGCGGCGTCGTTCTGGGCGAGTTGGTCCTCGCCATTCAGGGTCGCCGCCTCGGCCTGCCGCACGTCGGAGAAGTCGACGAGGCCGACGCGATAGCGCTGGCGCGATACGGTCAGGGCGGTCTGGGCCGCATCGAGCGACCGGCGCAGCGACACCCCCTGCGTCTGGTCGGCTGGTAGCGGGAGAGGGCGTCCTCGACGTCCTGCAGGCGGCCAGCATGGCCTTGCGATAGGCGAGCTCGGCCTGGCGGTGCTGCTCGGTGGCGACGCCGATGTCGGCGCGGGCCTTGCCGCCGTCGAGCAGGGGCAGGTCGACCGCGCCGGCGATCATGTACTGGCGGCTGGCGGCGCTGAGCAGGGTCTTCAGGGCGGTGGAGACGAGGTCGGCCGAGCCCGTGAGGTCGAACTTCGGATAGCGCTCGGCCACGGCCGCGCCGATCCGGGCGTTGGAAGCGGCGAGCTGGCGCTCGGCCTCGCGCACGTCAGGCCGCCGTCGAGGAGGTCCGAGGGCAGGCCGACCGGCACCACCGGCGGCGGGGGCGGCGATCGTCGCGGGCGTCGCCAGCTCCGCGGACAGCGTCTCGGGCGGCTCGCCGAGGAGGACGCCGAGGGCGTGGACGAGCACGTCGACCTGGGCCTGCAGCGGCGCGAGGCGGGCGGTGGCGTCGGCGATCTGGCCGGTCTGGCGCACGATGTCGAAGCGCGGCTCGACCCCGACCCGGCTGCGGTCGGAGACGAGGGTCAGCAGGTGCTGCTGGCGGGCGATCTCGGCCCGGTCGACGGCGATCTGGCGCTGCAGGGCGCGAAGCTGGATGTAGTCGCCGGCGACCTCGGCGGCGAGGGTGACCTCCGCGTCGCGGCGGCTCCAGACGGCGGCCTCGGCGTCGGCGCGGGCGGCTTCCACGGCGCGGCGCACCCCGCCGAACACGTCCAGCTCCCAGGCCGCGTCGAAGCCGACCTGATAGACGCTGACCCCGCTGCCAGGCAGGGCGAAGGCCTCGGGACCGCTACCGGACCCTCCGCTTCCTCCGCCGGACCCGCCGCCGCCGGAGCTTCCGCTCGAGCCGCCGCTCCCGCCGCTGCTTCCGCCGCCGCCGAACAGGCTCTGGAAGGCGGGCGGGAAGGCGTTCTTGCTGATGTGCTCGTGGCTGGCGTTGGCGTCGGCGTCGAGGGGTCGGTCGGGCGGGGGCGCCCGCCAGGATCACCTGCTGGCGCGCCTGGCGGATGCGGGAGGCGGCGGCCTCAAGGTCCAGGTTGCCGGCCAGGGCGCGCTCGACCAGGCTCTGCAGCACCGGGTCGCGGAACTGCGTCCACCAGCGGGCGAGGTCGGCCGGATCGGCGGTGACGCGGCTGACCGGCGCGGCGGCGAGGGGCGCTGCGCCCTGGTAGGCGGCCGGCGCGGGATTGTCGGGCCGGTGGTAGTTTGGCCCCACGGCCGCGCAGCCGGCCAGCAGGGCGGCCGCCACGGTCCCGCCGATGACGCCCGCGCGCGTCATCCGCCGCCCCCGCCCTGGGCGCCGCCCTTGGCCGCCTTCATGAACAGCACCAGGGGATGATGAACACCAGCACCATCATCTCCACATGGAAGGCGTCGATGTAGGCCAGCATGCCGGCCTGCTTCTGCACCGCCTTGTAGAGCACGCCGTTGGCCTCCATCGCGGTCTGGCCGGCGGCTGGCGAGCTGGGTCAGCAGCTGCGACAGCCGCGTGAGGCCCGACTGGTAGACCGGGTTCAGCGGGTTCAGGCCTCCACCAGACGCGCCTGGTGGAACTGCTGGCGCTGCTGCACCAGGGTCTGCACCAGGGAGATGCCGAACGAGCCGCCGTGGTTGCGGAAGACGTTGAGCAGGGCCGAGGCCTGGTTGGTGTCCTCCGCTTCAGGCCCACGAAGGCGGCGGTCTGGATCGGCACGAACAGGAACGGCAGCGGCAGGAGCTGGAACAGTCGCGCCATCGCCGCGTGGTCGAAGTCGAGGTCGGCGCTGAGGTGGCTCATGTTCCAGAAGCCGAAGCACTCGAACGCCAGCGCCCCGCCGATCAGGATCCTGAGGTCCACGCGGCTGGCCAGGATCCCGGCGATCGGCATCATCGCCAGGGGTGGCGATGCCGCCGAGCGTCATGGCGAAGCCGGCGTTGGTGGCGGTGTAGCCGAGCACCTGCTGCAGCAGCTGCGGGATGGTCTGGGTGCTGCCGAACACCAGCATCCCGGCCACGGCCACGAAGGCGCAGCCGATGGCGAGGTTGCGGTGGCCGAGCAGGCGCGGTCCACCACCGGCTCCTTGCGCGTCATCTCCCAGGGGATCAGGGCGATCAGGGAGACGATCGAGATCGCCGCCGCGCTGGTGATGAAGGGGCTGTAGAACCAGTCGTCCCGCTGGCCGCGGTCGAGCGTCACCTCCAGGCACCCCAGGCCCAGGGCGACCAGCAGCATCCCCACCCCGTCGAACCGAACGCCCCTCGCCAGCAGTTCCTTGCGGTCCTTGCGGATCGCCTCGGGCTCGTCGACGAACAGGCTGACCAGGATCAGCGACAGGATGCCGACCGGCAGGTTGATCAGGAACAC
>JBBCHF010000015.1:0-47322 GCA_037201645.1 Caulobacteraceae bacterium | reverse complement strand
GATGGAGCCTCCCCGGACCGATGAGGCAACCTAGAGCGCCAGAGCGACGAAATGAACCACCCACGCCGGTCATCCCGGCGAAGGCCTGGGATCCAGGTCGGCGGATCGATTGGCGCGGGCTTTCGAGGCCGGCCGGCCCGTCTGGGTCCCTGTGTATTGCAGGGAGCCATTGAGTTGCGGCTTGATGGTTGGCGAGCGCAGCTCGTTGGGTCCCTGGCTTCAAGGCCGAGATGCCGGCAAGGGCGGGCTCGCCAGTCAGCTTTTCCGAACAGTCGCACGGGCGGGGCGCGAAGCGCCCGAGCTCGAACACAGGAGCGGAGCTATGACGCATGCTTGCGCGGCCGGGGTGGATGTCGGCCGGGATTATCTGGATGTGGGGGTTGCGCCGTCGGGGCTGGTGTTTCGGACGGACAACGGCGCTTCGGGGATCGAGGCCCTGGTTAGGCGGCTGAAGCGCGAAGGCGTGGGCCGGGTGGTGCTGGAGTCGATCGGCGGTTACGGGGCGCGTCTGGTGCGGGCGCTGGCGGACGCGGGCTTCGAGGTGGGGGTGATCGATCCCAAGCGGATCAAGGCCCTGCGGATCGCCGAAGGCAAGAAGGCCAAGACCGACAGGCTGGACGCCAAGCTGATCGCGCGCTTCGCTCTGCTCATGCAGGATGCCGCCCGCCCCGTCCCCAGCGCCAAGGCCTTCGAGATCCGGGCCTTGTCGACCCGCCGCCGCCAGCTGGTGGAGACCATCGCCATGGAGAAGGTCCGCCTGAAGCAGGCCTTGGACGAGGTCGTCGCCGACAGCTGCCGGCGGATGATCGCCCTGCTGTCCGAGGAACGGGCTCTGGTGGAACAGAGGCTGCAGGCCGAGCTGCGCGCCCAGCCGGACGGCCAAGCCCGCGCCGAGCTGCTGCAGACCATCCCCGGGGTGGGCCCGGCGGTGAGCATGACCTTGATGGCCGACCTGCCCGAGCTGGGCGGGCTCGACCGCAAGGCCGTGGCCAGCCTGGCAGGCCTGGCGCCGCACCCCAACCAGAGCGGAACCCGAAACGGCCAGGCCCATATCGGCGGCGGCAGACCCTGCGTGCGCGCAGCGCTCTACCTCGCCGCCGTCAGCGCCGCCCGGACCGACAGGGGCTTCAAAACCGAATACCTAGCCATGCGCCGCGCCGGAAAGCCGGCCAAGGTCGCCCTGGTGGCGATCGCCAGAAGGATCGTCGTCGCCGCCAACGGCATGATCAAAACCGGTCAACCCTGGCATAAACCCGCTTGACCCAACACAGTCGCCGGCTCTCCCGCCCGCCTTCGCGGGCGGCCGGCCGGGATGACAGGAGGTGGCGGAAAGCGCCTACTCGCCGCCGCGGTCGCCGGCGAGGTCGGGGGCTTCGAAGTCCAGCGCGTCCTCGGGATCGGCCAGGGCGGTCTCGGAGATCGTCTGGCCACGGACGGACACCCCGGCGCGGTGCACGCTCTCCGGATCGCCCGACACCAGCGGATGCCACGACGCCAGCCCCCGCCCCTCGTGCACCCGGCGGTAGGCGCAGCTCTTCGGCATCCAGGCCAGGTCCTCGATGTTCCAGGGCGTCAGCTTGATGCAGTCGGGCACGGTGGCCTTGCGGTTGTCGTAGTCGCGGCAGCGGCACAGGCCGTCGTCGAACAGGCGGCAGGCGACGCGGGTCGGGGTGATCTCGCCGGTCTCCTCGTCCTCGTAGCGGATCAGGCAGCACAGCCCGCATCCGTCGCAGAGGCTCTCCCACTCCGCCTCGGTCATCGCCTCCAGCGGCTTGGTCTCCCAAAAGGGCTTTCCGGTCATGGCGAAGGCGTCCTAAACCCTTACCGGCGCATGACCAAGCCGCCGGCATGACCGATCGCTTTCCAGACTCCGAGCCGCCGGAGGAGGTCGAGACCTTCCGGGCCGACCTCGCCTATCCGCGCCCGCGGCGGCGCTCGCGCGTCTGGGGCTGGGTGCGCGGGATCCTGATCCTGGTCGCGGTGCTGGCGCTGATCGGCGGCGGCGGGGCGATGTGGGTCAAGCTGGCCTACCTGTCCGACCTGCCCTCGCCGCCGAGCGCGGACGCCCTGTGGACCCTGAACCAGGCGCCGGGGATCATCTTCCTGGACCGCGCCGGCGCCCTGATCGCCCAGCGCGGGCCCCGCCACGGCTATCGCGTGCGCCTCGCCGACCTGCCGCCCTATGTGCCCCAGGCGTTCCTGGCGGCGGAGGACCGGCGGTTCTACCGCCACGGCGCCATCGACTGGACGGGGGTGGCCCGCGCCGCGATCGCCAACCTGCGCGCCGGCCAGGTGGTGCAGGGCGGCTCGACCCTGACCCAGCAGCTGGCCAAGAGCCTGTTCCTGAAGCCGGACCAGACCCTGAAGCGCAAGGTGCAGGAGGCCGTGCTGGCCTATCGCCTGGGCCGGATGATGAGCCGCGACCAGATCCTGGAGCTCTATCTGAACCGCGTGTTCTTCGGGGCCCAGGCCTATGGCGTCGACGCCGCCGCCCGGGCCTATTTCGGCAAGCCGGCCGGCCAGCTGACCCTGTCGGAGGCCGCCCTGCTGGCCGCCCTGCCCAAGGCGCCCTCGCGCCTGTCGCCGGCGGCGGACATGCCGGGCGCCGTGGCCCGCTCGCGCCTGGTGCTGCGGCGGATGGTCGAGGAGGGCTGGATCACCCCGGCCCAGGAGCAGGCCGCCGTCGCCGCCCCGCCCGTGCTGGCGCCCGAGCCGCCCGAGGACGAGGACTTCGGCTATGTGCTGGACCTCGCCCAGGCCCAGGCCGCGCGCCTGGCCGGGGACAAGGCGCCGGACCTGGTGGTGCGCCTGTCGATCGATTCCGGCCTGCAGACCACGGCCACCGAGATCGTGCGCCGGGTGGTGGAGACCGACGGCCGCCGCGCCGGCGCGACCGAGGGCGCCCTGGTGGCCCTGGCGCCGGACGGGGCGATCTCGGCCATGGTCGGGGGGCTGGACCACCGCTACAGCCTGTTCAACCGGGCGGTCCAGGCCCAGCGCCAGCCGGGCTCGGCGTTCAAGCCGTTCATCTATGCCGCGGCCCTGGAGGCCGGGGTCAAGCCCACCGACATCCGCGAGGACGCGCCCGTGCGCCTGGGCCCCTGGTCGCCGAAGAACTACGGCGGCGGCTATCGCGGGCCGGTGACGGTGGACGAGGCCCTGGTCCGCTCGATCAACACCGTGGCCGTGCGCCTGGCGCGCGAGGCCGGGAGCCAGAGGATCGGCGACCTCGCCTACCGTTTCGGCCTGGCCAGCATCCCCACGCACCCCGGCCTCTCGGTGGCGCTGGGGGCCTATGAGACCAACCTCCTGGAGCTGACCTCCGGCTATCAGGTGTTCCAGCAGGGCGGACGGCGCGTGAACCCCTATCTGATCGAGATGATCACCGATTCCGCCGGCAAGGTCCTCTATGCCCAGCCCGACGCCGCGCCCAGGCAGGTCTACGACCCCGGCCGCAACGCCGAGATGGTCCGTATGCTGAGGGGCGTGATCCAGAGGGGCACCGGCGTCCACGCCGGGTTCGGACGGCCGGCCGCCGGCAAGACCGGCACCAGCCAGTCCTGGCGCGACGCCTGGTTCGTCGGCTTCACCCCCGACTGGGTCTGCGGCGTCTGGGTCGGCGACGACGCCGGGCGGCCGATGGACCGCGTGGCCGGCGGCGACCTGCCGGCGCAGATCTGGCGGCGGTTCATGCTGGCCGCCCACCAGGGCCTGCCGGTCCGCGACTTCACTGGCCAGGCCCCCGCCCCGCCGCCGCCGGCCCCGGCCGAGAGCGACGCGGCGGACGCGGCCGCTTCCCCGGACGCGGAGGCCCCGGCCGAGCCGCAACAGCCCTCCGCCGGCGCGCGCGGCGCCTTCTACCAGGGCCTGGCCGACGACTTCGCCGCCGCCGAGGGGCCGCCGCGATGAGCCCGCGCACCCCGCCCGTCCTGGCCCTGAAGGGCGTCAGCCTTCGCGACGGGCCGCTGCTGCTGTTCGACGGCGTCGACCTGGCGCTGGAGCCGCGCGCCCGCGCCTGCCTGGTCGGCCGCAACGGCGCGGGCAAGTCCACCCTGCTGCGCATCCTGGCCGGCGAGGCGGAAGGGGACGAGGGCGAGCGCACCCTGACGCCGGGCGCCCGGATCGTCCGTGTGCCGCAGGAGCCGGTCGTCGTCGGCGAGACCCTGCTCGACTACGCCATGTCCGGCGGGGCGCCGGCCTATCGCGCCGAGGCGGAGCTGGAGGCGTTCGACGTCCCGCCCGGCCGCCGGGCCCAGGGCCTGTCGGGCGGGGAGGCGCGGCGCGCGGCCCTGGCCAAGGCCTTCGCCGAGGAACCGGACGTGCTGCTGCTCGACGAGCCGACCAACCACCTCGACATCATCACCATCGAGACCCTGGAGCAGCGGATCAGGGACTGCCGCGCCGCCATCCTGGCGGTCAGCCACGACCGGGCCTTCCTTATGCGGATCACCCGCGCCTGCTTCTGGCTGGAAGGCCGGCGGGTGCGCCGCCTGGACAAGGGATTCTCCGCCTTCGAGGGCTGGGCCGAGGGGATCATGGCCGAGGAGACCGAGTCGGCGCGCCGGCTCGACAAGGCCATCGAGCGGGAAAGCGCCTGGTTCGGACGATCCATCACCGCCCGCCGCAGCCGCAACGAGGGCCGCGCCCTGGCCCTGCGCCGCATGCGCGAGGAACGCGCCGGCCTGCTGCGCAACCAGCCGCAGAAGATGGAGCTGGCCACCGACGCGGGATCGACGGCCGGCAGGATCGTGGCCGAGCTGAAGCACGTCTCCAAGAGCTTCGGCGAGAAGGTCGTGCTGAAGGACTTCTCCACCCGCATCCTGCGCGGCGACCGGGTGGCCATCGTCGGCCCGAACGGCGCGGGCAAGACCACCCTGGTCAGGATGCTGCTCGGCGAGGCGGCCCCGGATTCGGGGACGGTGCGGCTCGGCAAGGGGTTGGAGATCGCCTACCTCGACCAGGCCCGCGCCACGCTGCAGGCCGGGACCACGCTCTGGGACGCCCTGGCCAACTCCGGTTCGGACCAGATCATGGTGCGCGGGCGCCCGCGCCACGTGGCCGGCTACGCCAAGGAATTCCTGTTCCGCGACAGCCAGCTTCGCCAGCCGGTGGAGAGCCTGTCGGGCGGCGAGCGCAACCGCCTCTTGCTCGCTCGCACCCTGGCGCGCCCGGCCAATGTGCTGGTGCTCGACGAGCCGACCAACGACCTCGACATGGACACCCTGGACCTCTTGGAGGACACCCTGGCCGACTACGAGGGCACCCTGATCCTGGTCAGCCACGACCGCGACTTCATCGAGCGCCTGGCCACCTCCACCATCGCCCTGGACGGCCGCGGCCACGCGGTCGAGACGCCCGGCGGCTGGACCGACTTCGAAAGCCAGAACCCGGGGTTCTTCTCCCCCTCGCCCCCGCCAGGGGGAGAGGGAGGGGCCCGGCCGCGCAGCGGACGGGAGGGTGAGGGGCCTCTCGGCACCGGCGGCGCGACCCCTGCGGCGGCCGCGCAACGGAAGCTGTCCTTCAAGGACGCCCACCGGCTGCAGCAGCTCGACGCCCTGATGCCGAAGCTGCAGGGCGAGATCGCGGCGCACGAGAAGGCGCTGGACGACCCCGGCCTCTACGCCCGCGACCCCAAGGCGTTCGACCGGACGATGAAGGCGCTGGACGCCGCCCGCGCCGCCCTGGCCGCGGCCGAGGACGAATGGCTGGCGCTGGAGGAGAAGCGCGAGGCGCTGACGGCCGGCTGACGCCCGCCACGAACTTCCTGTGGATATCCCAAGCCGTTGCGAAGACGGGAGGATCCGCAGATCATCCACAGTCTATCCACCGATCCGTTCACCGCGGGCTTTTCGGGGATGTTGCGTGATAAGCATTCCGGCGGCACAGTCAAGTCGTCGGAAGCAAACGACCGCCGCGGATCTGGGGAAACCAGGGTCTCAGGCGCTCGGACGGCCCGAAACCCGGTCTGCGGAGGCGACTCCACGGGCCGGCGGATGGACCGGCTCTCGCAGCGGGCCACGGCGAGGCGATCGCCGAGCCGACCCGCCCGGGGCTTCTCGATACGGGTCCCGCCGCGATCGACCAGATCGCCACGAGGCCTGGCGGGAGGGCGGCGCAGGGAGCGATCCCCACGCCGCCCCCTTGCCGTCTGCGGCGCGGCCGCCCCCAAAGTCCGGTCATCCCGGCGAAGGCCGGCGACTGTGTTGGGTCAAGCGGGTTTATGCCAGGGTTGACCGGTTTTGATCATGCCGTTGGCGGCGACGACGATCCTTCTGGCGATCGCCACCAGGGCGACCTTGGCCGGCTTTCCGGCGCGGCGCATGGCTAGGTATTCGGTTTTGAAGCCCCTGTCGGTCCGGGCGGCGCTGACGGCGGCGAGGTAGAGCGCTGCGCGCACGCAGGGTCTGCCGCCGCCGATATGGGCCTGGCCGTTTCGGGTTCCGCTCTGGTTGGGGTGCGGCGCCAGGCCTGCCAGGCTGGCCACGGCCTTGCGGTCGAGCCCGCCCAGCTCGGGCAGGTCGGCCATCAAGGTCATGCTCACCGCCGGGCCCACCCCCGGGATGGTCTGCAGCAGCTCGGCGCGGGCTTGGCCGTCCGGCTGGGCGCGCAGCTCGGCCTGCAGCCTCTGTTCCACCAGAGCCCGTTCCTCGGACAGCAGGGCGATCATCCGCCGGCAGCTGTCGGCGACGACCTCGTCCAAGGCCTGCTTCAGGCGGACCTTCTCCATGGCGATGGTCTCCACCAGCTGGCGGCGGCGGGTCGACAAGGCCCGGATCTCGAAGGCCTTGGCGCTGGGGACGGGGCGGGCGGCATCCTGCATGAGCAGAGCGAAGCGCGCGATCAGCTTGGCGTCCAGCCTGTCGGTCTTGGCCTTCTTGCCTTCGGCGATCCGCAGGGCCTTGATCCGCTTGGGATCGATCACCCCCACCTCGAAGCCCGCGTCCGCCAGCGCCCGCACCAGACGCGCCCCGTAACCGCCGATCGACTCCAGCACCACCCGGCCCACGCCTTCGCGCTTCAGCCGCCTAACCAGGGCCTCGATCCCCGAAGCGCCGTTGTCCGTCCGAAACACCAGCCCCGACGGCGCAACCCCCACATCCAGATAATCCCGGCCGACATCCACCCCGGCCGCGCAAGCATGCGTCATAGCTCCGCTCCTGTGTTCGAGCTCGGGCGCTTCGCGCCCCGCCCTTGCCGGCATCTCGGCCTTGAAGCCAGGGACCCAACGAGCTGCGCTCGCCAACCATCAAGCCGCAACTCAATGGCTCCCTGCAATACACAGGGACCCAGTCCTGCACCGCCGCTGCTGGGTCCCGGATCGGCCTTTCAGGCCGTCCGGGAAGACAGGGGTTGTGGCCAAAGCGGGGACAGCACGCCGCCTGCGCCCGCGCCATGGCGAAATGACCATATATAATCAAATACTTACACGATTTCCGCCCCTACTTCTCAGCGGCGCGCGCTGGTCGGCTACCTTTGGGTCATGGCCGGAAAAGACGACGAGGCGGGGACGCTGATCGAGGCGGCGGCGACGCGCCTCGCCCGCATGCTGGACCAGGAGGTCGCCCGCCTGGAAGCGGCCGCGCCCGCCGACGAGGCGGCTTCCGCCCCGCCGGGTGCGGGCCATCGAGAGCATCGCCCGCGCCGGCCGCGCCATCGCCATGATGCGCCTGCCGCCGACCGCGCGGGACAAGGCCGTGGCCAAGGCCCTCGGCGCCGCCGCGGCCCGCCCCGCCAAGCCCGCCAACGACACGGAAGACCCCCAGATGGATGAAGCCCTCACCCCCGATGAACTCGCCGACCTCGAACGGGAGTGCCGCGAGCGGCTCGACCGCATCGCCGCCAAGCTCGAGCGCAAGCGCGCCGACTCCCTTGGAGCGCACGAGGCGCCTCTTGACCGACCGGGCGAGGCAGATCGCCTATGAGGCCTGGATCGGCCGCTCGCACGAGGCCCAGGACCCGCCCGCCGACCCCTGGGGCGCCTGGCTGTTCCTCGGCGGCCGCGGGGCGGGCAAGACCCGCGCCGGCGCCGAGTGGCTGCAGTTCCAGGCCGGCTGGCGCGCCCGCCTGGCCCTGGTCGGGCCGACGCTGCACGCGGTGCGCGAGGTGATGATCGAGGGGCCGTCGGGCCTCAAGGCCGTCGCCCCGCGCGACTTCCGCCCGATCTACCGCCAGTCGCGGCGGCGGGTGGAATGGCCGTCCGGCGCGGTGGCCTACGCCTTCTCGGCCGAGGACCCCCGGAAAGCCCTGCGCGGCCCGCATTCGAAGCGGCGTGGGCGGACGAATTCTGCGCCTGGCCGCGGCCGGAGGAGACCCTGGCCCTGCTGCGCATGGGCCTGAGGCTCGGCGAGGACCCGCGCCTGGTGGTCACCACCACGCCAAAGCCGATCGCGGCCCTGCGCCGGCTGATCGCCGAACCGGCCACGGCGCGCACCGACGCGCCGACAAGTCTGAACGCGGACAATCTCGCCCCGGCCTCCTGGAGGGACTGATGAAGCTCTACGGCGGCACGCGCCTGGCGGCGCAGGAGCTGGACGGCCTGGTGGTGGACGCCGGCGACCACGCCTGTGGCGGGCCGAGGACCTCGCTCGCTGCCGCGGCGCCCGCCCGCCGTCGTTCGACCGGGTGGTGGTGGGCGTGGACCCGCCCGCCAGCGCCCACGGGGACTCGTGCGGGATCGTGGTCGCCGGCCGCCTCGGGCGAGCAGGCCTTCGTCCTGGCCGACCTGACCCTGGCGCGGCCCCTCGCCGCTGGCCTGGGCCCCGCCGCGCCGCCCGCGCCGCCGCCGACTTCGGCGCGCAGGCCGTGGTCGCCGAGGCCAACCAGGGCGGGGAGATGGTGCGCTCCACCCTGGCCGCCGCCGATTGTCCGTGTCCGGTCCGGCTGGTGCACGCCCGACAGGGCAAGCGCGCCCGGGCCGAGCCCGGTGGCCGCGCTTTACGAGCAGGGGGGGCCGGGTGGTCCATTGCGCCGCCTTCCCGGCGCTGGAGGAGCAGCTGATGGCGCTCGGCGCCGACGACGGAGGACCCAGCCCCGACCGCGCCGACGCCCTCGTCTGGGCCCTGACCGACCTGATGCTGGCCCCGCCGGCCGCCGCCCGCGCCTGTCGATCCTGTAGGGTAGGGACTCAATTGGGCTCTGGGCGATTCAACGGGCTCAGCGTCGTTTCATATCGCTCATCCCCGCGAAAGCGGGGACCCAGGCGTTTTGGTCGCTGACTCTGAACGGCTGAGACGTCGCCGGAGCAGGAACAGGAAAAAACCTGGGTCCCCCGCTTTCGCGGGGATGATCGGTATTGGGTGCGGAGTCTGGCGGCGGGTCACCAGACGACGATGTCGCCGGCCAGGGCGAGCAGGCGGCGGTCCGCCGTGATCAGCGGGGCGCCGAGGGCGCGGGCCTGGGCGACCAGGATCCGGTCCCACGGATCGCCGTGGTCCATGGCCAGGTTCGCGGCGCGCCAAGCCACGTCCACGCCGATGTCCAGCAGGGTGAAGCCGAGCGAAGGCAGCGTCTCGGGGAGGTTTCCGGGCATGGCCGACAGCGGCTCGGCCCGGGTCGACTCGCCGGCGCGGCGGCGCTTGGCGTCGATCTCGTAGATGCTGGCGGCGCTGACGTAGGCGACGTCGGCCCGTTCGATCCGGCGGCGCGCCGTCGCCGACAGCCGCGGGTCGTCGAAGCGCCACCAGACCAGGACGTGGGTGTCGAGCAGGACGCCCTTCACGACAGGAGGTCGTCGCCGGCCTCGTCCTGGAACGACGGGTCGGGCTCGAGCCAGTAGTCGGGGTCCTTCAGGGCGCCGAGGTGCGCCAGGTCGCCCGGCCGCCGGCGCACGCCGCCCGGCGCCGCCATCGGCCGGATCGTGGCCACGGGCTTGCCGCCGCGCGCGAGGATCACCTCCTCGCCCGCCTCGGCCCGGGCGATCAGTTCCGAGAGCCGCGCCTTGGCCTCGGCGATGTTGAACTGGACCGTCATCGGCGACGGCATACCACGCGACGTGGCTTAGTCCAACTCGGTCCGACCTGGACCAATCCCACGAGGAGCCCCCATGCCCCCCTGGAACGGCTGGTTCGCCCGGCCGAAACGCGCCGCCATGCCCGACGAGGCCAAGGACAGCCGCGCCGGCCGCCTGATCGCGCTCAGCGCCGGCTATCGCGCGCAATGGACGCCGCGCGACTACGAGAGCCTGGCGCGCGAGGGCTTCGCCTGCAACGCCATCGCCTACCGCTGCGTGCGGATGATCGCCGAGGCGGCGGCCTCCGCGCCCATGGTGGTGTTCGAGGCGGGCGTTGCGCGCGCCGGACCATCCGCTGCAGCGGCTGATCGACCGGCCCAATCCCGAGCAGGGGCCAGCGGACCTCCTGGAGGCCTTCTTCGGCGCCCTGCAGACCGCAGGCAACGCCTATCTGGAGGCGGCCGGCGACGGGACCGGGGCGGTGAGCGAGCTCTACGCCCTGCGTCCCGACCGCATGCGGATCGTCCCGGGCCCGCGCGGCTGGCCGGACGGCTACGACTACACCGTGTCCGGACGAACTGTGCGGATCGCGCGCGAGCCGGACGGCTTCCTGCCCGTGCTGCACCTGAAGCTGTTCAACCCGCTGGACGACTACTACGGCTTCTCGCCGCTGCAGGCGGCCCATTTCGCGGTGGACGCGCACAACGCCTCTGGCTCCTGGAACAAGGCCCTGCTCGACAACGGCCGCGCGGCCGTCCGGGGCCCTGGTCTACGACGCCGACAGCGCGTCGGGCCGGCTGACCGAGGAGCAGTTCGACCGGCTGAAGGCGGAGCTGACCGAGTTGCACGCCGGCGCCGCCGCGGCCGGGGCGGCCCTTGCTGCTGGAGGGCGGCCTCGACTGGAAGCCGATGTCGCTGACGCCGGCCGACATGGACTTCATCGAGGGCAAGCACGCCGCGGCGCGCGAGATCGCCCCTGGCGTTCGGCGTGCCGCCCCAGCTGCTCGGCATCCCCGGCGACGCCACCTACTCCAACTTCCGCGAGGCCAACGCCGCCTTCTGGCGCCAGACCGTGGTGCCCCTGGCCGAGCGGGCGGCGCGGGCGATCGGCGGCTGGCTGGCCCCGCGGTTCCCCGACGTGCGGGTGGCCTGCGACCTCGACGCCGTGCCGGCCCTGTCGCCCGAGCGCGAGGCCCTGTGGTCGCGCCTGGAGGCCGCCACCTTCCTGAGCACGGCCGAGCGCCGCCGCATGGCCGGCCTCGGCGAAGGACCCGCCGATGAGTGAGACCCCGCCCCGCTTCGCCCTCGACCGCCACGTGCCGCTGGGCCTGGTGCTGGCGGTGGTGCTGCAGGCGTCGGCCGTGCTGCTCTGGGCCGGCCGGGCCGCGGCGCGGATCGACGAGCTGAGCCAGCGGCTCGACCGGCAGGGGCCGGTGGCCGAGCGCCTGGCGCGGCTGGAGGAGCAGGCCGCCGGCGCCCGCGCCTCGCTCGACCGCATCGAGGCCAAGCTCGACCGCCTGGAGGACGCCCATGGCCGATGAACTCGCCATCGAGGGGCTACGCCTCGCTGTTCGGCGTGCGCGAACCTCAACGACGACGTGGCCGCGCCGGGCGCCTTCGCCGCCTCCCTGGCGCGCACCGGCGCGGGGCGGGGTGCGGATGCTCTACCAGCACGAGCCGGACCCGCCGATCGGCGTCTGGGACGCCATCGCCGAGGACGCGCGCGGGCTCCATGTCCGTGGACGGATCATCTCCGCCTCGCCCCAGGCCGCCCTGGGCCGGCGCCCTGGTCAAGGCCGGCGCCCTGGACGGCCTCTCCATCGGCTTCCGGACCGTCAAGGCGCGGCCCGACGGAACCGGCCGCCTGCGCGTGCTGACCGCGGTGGACCTCTGGGAGGTGTCCCTGGTGACCTTCCCGATGCTGCCGGGGGCGAGGATCAAGTCATTCGCCGCGGCGGGCGCCGCCGGCGAGCCCTCGCCTTCCTGACCCATGAGAACTGCCGCTCCTCCGGACGTCATCCCGGCCGGAGCGAAGCGGAGAGCCGGGGACCCAGCCTGCGCAGGCCGCGACTGGGTCCCGGATCACGCCTTCGGCGCGTCCGGGATGACATTGAAGGGAAACCCATGAAAGAGACCAAACAGGCCGTCCGCCTCGCCCGAGGCGCGGCGGGCGATGCATGAGCTGATGGCCGCGTTCGAGGCCTTCAGGGCCGCCAACGACGCGCGGCTGGACGAGATCGAGAGGAAGCGCGCCGACCCCCTGCTGGAGGAGAAGGTGGCGCGGATCGAGGCCGGCCTGCAGGCGGCCCAGACGCGGCTGGAGCGCTCGGCCGCCGACGCCCGCCGCCCGGCCCTGGCCGAGGGCCGCATCGTCATGCCCGACGAGCGTAAGGCGGCCTGGGACGGCTATCTGAAGACCGGCGCGGCCCATCCCCATGATGCTCGAGGCCAAGTCCATCGCCGAGACCTCGCCCTCGACCGGCGGCTATATCGCCCCGGCCCAGACCGAGCAGGCCATCGACCGGCGTCTGGCCATGTCCTCGCCGATGCGCGACATCGCCACCGTGCGCACCATCGGCGCCTCGTCCTACAAGAAGCCGGTGTCCACCGCCGGGATCGGCGCCGGCTGGGCGGCGGAGACGGCCTCGCGCACGGAGACCACCGCGCCGACGCTGGACCTGCTCGAATTCCCCCGCCGCCGATCTCTACGCCTCGCCGGCGGCGACCCAGTCCCCTGCTCGACGACGCCTTCGTCAACATGGACGAGTGGCTGGCCGAGGAGGTCAACGACGCCTTCGCGGCCCAGGAGACCGACGCCTTCATCAACGGCGACGGCTCGGCCAAGCCCAAGGGGATCCTGGCCTACACCACCGCCGCGGACGCCTCCCACGCCTGGGGCGACATCGGCTATCTGGCCACGGCGTCTCGGCCGCCTTCCCGGCGTCCAAACCCCACCGACAAGCTGATCGACCTGATCTATGCGCCCAAGGCCCAGTACCGCCCCGGCGCGCGGTTCGTGATGAACCGAGGGCGTGGTCTCGGCGATCCGCAAGTTTCAAGGATTCGGAGGGCAACTACATCCTGCTGCCGCCGACCCAGGCGGGGGCGCCGGCAACCCTGCTCGGCTATCCGGTCACCGAGATCGAGACCAATGCCCGACATCGGGGCGGGGACCTTCTCGGTGGCGTTCGGCGACTTCGCGCGGGGCTATCTGATCGTCGACCGGGCGGGGGTGCGGGTGCTGCGCGACCCCTATTCGGCCAAGCCCTACGTCCTCTTCTACACCACCAAGCGCGTCGGCGGCGCGTGCAGAACTTCGACGCGATCAAGCTCCTGAAGTTCGCGGCGTCCTGATCCCCCGCGCCGCGCGGGCCCCTCACCTCCCATGGCTTCGCCATGGGCCCCTCCTCTCCCCGCAAGCGGGGCGAGGATTTCAGCCCTCGCCCCGCGCGCAAGCGTGGGGAGAGGGAGGGGCCCGCCGCCGAAGGCGGTGGGAGGGTGAGGGGCCTCTTCACCGCCCTCATCCGGACAATCCATGACCCTCCAGATCCTCACGCCGCCCGGCGTCGAGCCGGTGACGCTCGAACCAGGCCAAGGCCGTGCTGCGCGTCACCACCACGGACGAGGACGACCTGATCGGCGCCTGGTCGCGGCCGCGCGCCAGCGGGTGGAGGCGGAGCTCGGCCTCTGCCTGATCGCCACCGCCCTGCGCGAGACCTTCGACGCCTGGGACGGCCGCCTGACGCCCACGGGCGCGGCGCGGCTGTCGCGCGGGGGCCGCTGGTCGCCGTCCAGGCCGTGCGCGTCGCCGACGCGTCGGGCGCGCTGCAGGCGCTGGACGCCGGGCTCTACGCCGCCCGCGCCGGCTGCCGGCCCGGGCCGCGTCGCCCCGGCGCCGGGGATGGCCTTCCCCGCGCCCCAGGTTCCCGACGGGTCGGGATCCAGATCGACTACACCGCCGGCTATGGCGACGCGGCCGCCGACGTCCCCGCGCCCCTGGCCCAGGCGATCCTCGGCCTCGTCGCCCAAGCCTTCGAGCATCGCGAGGACGCCGACGCGCCGATCGGCCTGGTCGAGCCCTGGCTGGCCCCGTTCCGGCGGAAGGCGGCTGTGACGGGCGCCAGCGTCGCCGGCCTGCGCCGCCTGGCCGTGCTGTCGCAGGTCGTGGAGACCGAGACCGCGTTCGGCGGCCGCTCGCGCGCCTGGTCCGTGGTCGGCGGCCTGTGGATCGACCTTCGCCTCGGCGCCGCCTCCACCCCCGCGCCGCCCGGCGAGACCGGGGCGCGCCCGACCCTGGTCCAGACGGCCGAGGCCGAGGCGCGCGACCACCCCGGCGCCGCCGTCGGCCAGAAACTGTCCGTGGACGGACAGGACTGGTCCGTCGTCGTCGTCGACCGCGCCTCGCCGCGGCCGGGCCGGATGATCCTGACGCTCAGGAGGGACGCATGAGCCTCGACGCCGAACGCGCCCTGCAGGAGGCGATCCTCGATCGCCTGCGCGGCGAGGCCTCGCTGCAGCCCATGCTGGGAACCCCGCCGCGGGTCTATGACGAGCCGCCGCCGGACCCGATCTATCCCTACGTCCCAGATCGGCCGCGCCGAGATGCGGCCCTGGGGCGGGCTGGACGGCGAGGGGGTCGAGCACGTCTTCACCCTGACCGCGGTCTCCCGCTTCGGCGGGCCGAGGAGGCCAAGGCCATCGTCGCCCAGGCCCGCGCCCTGCTGCACGACGCCGAGCTGACGCTGCAGGACAACCTCCTGATCAACCTGCGCGCCACCTACGCCGACGTGTTCCGCGCCGCCGACTGGCGCTCGACCTACGGCGTGCTGCGCCTGCGCGCGGTCACCGAACCGGCCTGACCCCTTTCCCTCCCCTTCATGGGGAGGGTGGACGGCGCGAAGCGCCGGCCGGGTGGGGGAGTGGGGAGGAGTCCCCAGCCGGGGCCGAATGGCGTCTCACACCCCCACCCTGGCCGCTTCGCGGCCGTCCCTCCCCATGAAGGGGAGGGAGGATTTCTCTGGAGAGCTGCATGACCGCCCAGAAAGGCAAGGACATCCTCCTGAAGATCGGCGTCGGCGCCGATCCGGAGGCCTTCAACCTCCGTCGCCGGCCTCCGGGCCCGGACGATCTCGCTGAACGCCAAGACGGTGGACGCCACCGATTCCGACTCCGCGGCCGCTGGCGCGAGCTCCTGGCCGGGGCGGGGATCAGGTCGGCGGCCGTGTCCGGATCGGGGATCTTCCGCGACGCCGCCTCCGACGCCGCCGTGCGCCAGGCCTTCTTCGACCAGGCGCCGCCAACTGGCAGCTCGTCGTCCCCGCCTTCGGGACCCTGCAGGGCCCGTTCCTGGTGGCGACCCTGGAATACGCCGGCGAGCACGACGGCGAGGCGACCTTCGCCCTGTCCCTGGCCTCGGCCGGGGAAGTCTCCTTCACACCCCTCTGAACACGGAGCATCCAAGATGACCAACCTGATCGCCGACGTCTCCAAGGCCGTCAACGCCGTCCGCGGCGAGGTCAGCCACGTGCTGGGCGGGGAGGCGCGCAAGCTGTGCCTCACCCTCGGCGCCCTGGCCGAGATCGAGACCGCGTTCGGCATCAAGAACTGGCAGGACCTGGCCGACCGGCTGAAGCACCTGTCCGCCGGCGACTGATGACGGTGCTGGCCGCCCTGCTGCGCGGTGGCGGGGAGGCCGACGCGGCCGCCGCCCTGCCGACCCTGCCGGTGAACCTGCCCGAGGCGGCGGCCGCCGTGGCCAAGGCCTTCGCCGCCGCGGTCGGGGAGTGATCCCGGGCGGCCCCTGGCCCGCCATGCTGCGCCTCGCGGCCGTGCGCCTGCATATCCAGCCCGAGGCGTTCTGGCGGCTGTCCCTGGCCGAATGGCGGCGCTGACGGCCGGCGCCGGGCCGGCCGCCCTGCCGCGCGCCGCCCTCGACGCCCTGATCGCCCGCTTTCCGGACACCCGCGCATGACCGACCTGCCCACCGCCTCGAACAACTCGGCGACCCGCCGGCGTCCAGGCCCAGACGGCCGAGGCCGCCGCGGCCCTGACCTCCCTGCAGGCCCCGGCCGAGCAGGCGGCCCAGGCCATCGACGACGCCTTCTCCAAGGCCGGCGACAGCCTCGCCAAGTCGCTGGCCAAGGCCGCGGCCGACGGCAAGGTGACCCTGCAGGACCTGGCGCGGGCGGTGGTCTCGGCGTGGACGCGGCAGCGGGCGAGGCGTCGGGCGGCGGGGGCCTCGCCTCGGCCATCGGCAAGGCGATCGGCGGCCTGTTCGCCGGCGCCCGCGCCGACGGCGGGCCGGTCGGCGCCGGCGGGTCCTATCTGGTGGGCGAGCGGGGGCCGGAGGTGTTCACCCCCTCCGTATCCGGATCGATCGACCCGGCGGGGGCCCAGGGGGTGACGGTCAACGTCACCGTCCAGGGCGGCGGCGGGGCCCAGGCGCTGTTCCGTTCAGAGGCCCAGATCGCCCAGTCCCTGGCGCGGGCGGCGGCGCTGGGCGCGCGGCGGCTCTAGCCCACCGGCACGCTGGCCGAGCCGGGCGCGGGGCCATAGGCGTTGGCGCCCGGGGTCCCCCGGCGTCACCCCGACCCAGATCAGGAAGGCCAGCTTGGCCAGGGCCGCGATCCCCAACAGCACCATCATGGCCCCGATCCCGCCGGCGAAGGCGGCCAGGGACGTCGGCTCCGAGCCGCCCTGGCCGATGGCGATCATCATGGCGATGGCGCTGGCCCCGCCGAAGATCAGGGCCATGACCACGCAGACCGCGATCACCGCGAACGGGATCAGCATCAGCCAGGCGGACTTGCCGAAGTCGTGCAGCCGCTTGGCGTAGACGCACACCCACGGATAGATCAGCAGTATCCAAATGATCGGCGCGAACACGTGCAGCAGGTGCGACAGCACCCAGGCCGCGACCAGCGCCACCACGCCCGCCCAGTAGTCCTTGCGCGAGCTGCGTCCGTTCGTCGACAGCATCAGAATCTGCCAGTTCATCGGCGTCCCCTTCGATCGGGGCCAAGTCTAGAGCCAATCGGCGCGCCGGGCAGCGTGAAATTTCCGTCACCCGGCCGCGGCGGCCGGGGCGGCCAAACCCTTCGGAATCCTCGATGTCCTTCCATGAAGTCCGCCTGCCGGCGCGGCTCGCCTTCGGCTCGACCGGCGGGACCGAGCGGCGCACCGAGATCGTCACCCTGGCCTCGGATACGAGCGCCGGTCCACGCCCTGGGCCAACGGGCGTCGGCGATACCTGGTGGGGGCGGGGATCCGCTCCCTGGACGAGGCGGCCGAGTTCGTCGCCTTCTTCGAGGCGCGGGGCGGGCGGCTGAACGGCTTCCGCTTCAAGGACTTCGCCGACTTCAAGTCGTGCGCGCCGGGGGCGGAGACCGGGCCGCTGGACCAGGCGATCGGGACCGCGACGGCGCGGGCGCCGCCTTCCAGCTCGCCAAGGCTTATGGTGACGCAGCGGCCGTCTGGACACGGACGATCGCCAAGCCCGTGGCCGGGACGGTGCAGGTGGCGGTGGCCGGCGAGGCCCTGGCGCCCGCCGGCTTCTCGGTCGATGCGACGACCGGCGTCGTCACCCTGCCGCCGCCCCGGCCGCGGGCCAGGCGGTGACGGCGGGGTTCGAGTTCGACACCCCCGTCCGCTTCGACACCGACCGCATCGACGTGACGCTGGAGGGGTTCGACGCCGGCCGCGTGGTCGCCGCGCCCCTGATCGAGGTGCGGGTCTGATGCGCCAGGTTCCCGACGACCTCGCCGCCCGCATCGAGAGCGGGGCGGCCAGCCTCTGCACCGCCTGGATCCTGACCCGCCGCGACGGGACGGTGCTCGGCTTCACCGACCACGACCGCGACATGGTGGTCCAGGGCGTCGCCTGCCAGGCGGCCAGCGGCTGGACCGCCGGCGCGGCGGGCGCCGAGCTCGGGTTCTCGCCCGGGAGCGCCTCGGCCCAGGGCGCGCTCGACAGCGCCGCCATCGACGAGGCGGACATCGCCCGCGGCCTCTACGACGGGGCGACGATCTGCGCCTGGCGGGCGGACTGGACCGCGCCGGAGCTCTGCATGCGCCTGTGGGCCGGAACGATCAACCGGCTGGTGCGCCAGGGGGCCGGCTTCACGGCCGAGATCGACGGGCCGATGGCGGCGCTGGACCGCACGGCGGGGCGCACCTATGGGCGCCTGTGCGACGCCAGCCTCGGCGACGACCGCTGCAAGGCCGACGTGTCCGAGCCGCCTTCAACGGCGCAGGCGCGGTTACGGCCGTGCAGGACAACCGCCGGCTGACGGTCAGCGGCCTCGACGCCTTCGCGGCCGGCTGGTTCTACCGTGGACGGATTGACTTCACCGGCGGCGCCAACGCCGGGGCGAGCGCGGTCGTGGCCGCCCATGAGGTCGGCGTCTCCGGCGTGGTCCTGACCCTGGAGGAGCGGCCGGCCGAGCCGCTGGCCCCAGGCGACGCCTTCGCCGTCCGGGCGGGCTGCGACAAGGCCTTCGCCACCTGCCAGGCCAAGTTCGCCAACCGCGTCAACTTCCAGGGCTTCCCCCAGATCCCCGGCGACGACTTCCTGATGGCCTATCCGCGTTCGGACGGCCGCAACGACGGGACCTCCCGCAATGGCTGAGGCTCATGAACCCCTCCCCCCTGGATGGGGGAGGGGCAGGGGAGGGGGTGGCGACCTCTCCGCAGGAAGGCGCTGTCGGCGCTGGCGGCGTTTCTTCCGGAAGCGTCTCCACCCCCATCCCCGGCCCTTCCCCCATCCAGGGGGAAGGGAGACGGATTCGGCGCCGGGAGATCGTCGAGGCGGCGCGGGCCTGGCTCGGCACGCCCCTATCGGCATCAGGCCAGCGTGCGCGGCGCCGGCTGCGACTGCCTGGGCCTCGTGCGCGGGGTCTGGCGCGACCTCTATGGCTTCGAGCCCGAGCCGGTCCCGCCCTATCGCCCCGACTGGGCCGAGGTCGGCGGGGGGCCGAGACCCTGCTGGCGGCCGCGCGCCGCAACCTCGTGGCCCGGCCGCGCTCGGCCATGGCGCCCGGCGACGTCCTGTTGTTCCGCATGGCGCCGGACGCCTGCGTCAAGCACGCGGCGATCCTCTCCGCCCACGGACCATCCGATCCGGAGCCCCGGATGATCCACGCCTACTGGGGCCGCGCGGCCGTGGAGAGCTGGATGGGCCGCTGGTGGGCGGGCGCGGCTCGCCTTCGTCTTCTCCTTCCCCAGCGTGGTCGACTGACATGGCCCAGGTGCTCCTGACCTCCATCGGCGCGGCGATCGGCGGGCCGTTCGGCGGGGCCGTCGGCGCGGCCGTGGGCGGGGCGGTCGACCGGCTGGCCATCGCCGCCCTGGCCCCCGCGCGCCAGGGCCCGCGCCTCACCGGCCTGCAGATCCAGTCGAGCGCCGAGGGCGCGCCGATGGCGGCGGTGTATGGCCGCGCCCGCGTGGCCGGCGAGATCATCTGGCGGCCCGCTTCACCGAGAGCCAGACCGAGAGCGGCGGCAAGGGCGGGCCGAAGACGGTCGACTACGACTATTCCCTCTCCTTCGCCCTGGCCCTGTGCGAGGGGCCGATCGACGGCGTCGGCCGGGTGTGGGCCGACGGCCAGCCGATGGACATGACCGGCGTCGTCATGCGGGTCTATCCGGGATCGGACGACCAGACCCCGGACCCGCTGATCGAGGCGATCGAGGGCGCGGCGCCGGCCTATCGCGGGACGGCCTATGTGGTGTTCGAGGACCTGCCGCTGACGCCGTACGGCAACCGGCCGCCGGAGCTGAACTTCGAGGTGTTCCGCCGCCCGCGCATCGACGGCCGTCCGGCGCTGGAGGAGATGCTGAAGGGCGTCTGTCTGATCCCCGGCGCCGGCGAGTTCGTCTACGCGACCGAGACGGTGTTCAGCCGGCTGACGATCACCAGACCGTGGCGGCGAACGTCAACAACACCGACGGCCGGCCCGACATCATGGTGGCCCTGGACCAGCTCCAGGCCCAGCTGGCCGAACGTCGAGCAGGTCACCCTGGTGGTCGCCTGGTTCGGCGACGACCTGCGCTGCGGCGCCTGCCAGGTGCGCCCGGGCGTGGAGGAGATCGCCAAGGACACCGAGCCCTACCTCTGGCGCGCGGGCGGGGGTGGACCGCGCCGACGCCCACCTGATCTCGACCCACGACGGCGGCCCCGCCTATGGCGGCACCCCCGCCGACCGCACCGTGCTGCAGGCCATCGCCGAGCTGAAGCGCCGTGGTCTGAAGGTCTGCCTCTATCCGTTCCTGATGATGGACGTGCCGCCGGGAAATGGCCTGCCCGATCCCTATGGCGGAACGGAGCAGGCGGTCTATCCCTGGCGCGGCCGGATCACCTGCCATCCGGCGGCGGGCCAGCCGGGGACGGTCGACAAGACCGCCGCGGCCGCCGACCAGGTCGCCGCCTTCTTCGGGACCGCCGGGCCGGGCGACTTCTCGGCGGGGGACCAGAGCGTCGACTATTCCGGGCCGGACGAGTGGAGCTTCCGGCGCATGGTGCTGCACCAGGCGCATCTGGCGGCCCTGGCCGGCGGGGTGGACGGCTTCCTGATCGGCTCGGAGCTGCGCGGGCTGACCACGGTGCGCAGCGGCCCCGCGGCCTATCCGGCCGTGGCGGCGCTGCGCAGCCTCCTGGCCGATTGCCGCACGGTGCTGGGCGGCTCGACCGCCATCTCCTACGACCGCGGACTGGAGCGAATATTTCGGCCATCAGCCCTTCGGACGGTTCCGGCGACGTCTTCTTCCACCTCGATCCCCTGTGGGCCGATCCAAACGCCGATTTCGTCGGGATCGACTGGTACGCCCCGATCACCGACTGGCGCGACATCCGGCTCCGGCCAGCTCGACGCGCTCGCCGGCTACGGCGGGACCTGGGACGCGCCTATCTCGCCGCCAACATCGCCGGCGGCCAGGACTTCGACTGGTACTACGCCTCCGACGCCGACCGCGCCGCGCAGGTCCGCACCCCGATCGCCGACGGCGCCTATGGCGAGCCCTGGGTGTTCCGCTGCAAGGACCTGGTCGGCTGGTGGTCGAACGCCCATCACGACCGGCCCGGCGGCGTGCGCGCCGCCACGCCCACCGGCTGGACGCCGCAGGGCAAGCCGATCCGCCTCGTGGAGTTCGGCTGCCCGGCGGTGGACAAGGGCGCCAATTCCCCGAACCTGTTCGTCGATCCCAAGAGCGCCGAGAGCCGCCTGCCGCCGTTCTCGGACGGCACGCGCGACGACCTCGGCCAGCGGCGGGCGCTGGAGGCGATCCTGTCCCACTTCGCCGACCCGGCCAACGACCCGACGTCGTCCGTATACGGCGCGCCGATGCTGGACACGGGCCAGCTTTCCGCCTGGTGCTGGGACGCGCGGCCGTTCCCGGACTTTCCGGGGCGCGCCACGGTGTGGGCCGACGCGGCGAACTGGGCGCTGGGGCATTGGCTGAACGGGCGCACCGGCATGTCCCGCTCGCCGACCTCGTCCAGCCCTGGCGGCGCGGGGGGACGTGGACGTCGACGTCTCCGGGCTGGAGGGCCTGGTCACCGGCTTCGTGGTCGACCGGCCGATGCGGATCCGCGACGCCATCGACCCGCTGGCGACCGCCTACGCCTTCGACGCGGGCGGAGCGGGACGCCCTGCCGGGCTTCGTCATGCGCGACGGGCCGCAGCAGGCGGACCTCGCCGGCGACGACCTGGCCCTGCCCGACGACCAGCCGGCGCAGCTCTCGGCCGCCCGCACCCTGCAGGCATCGCCGGACATCATCCGCGTCCGGTACATCGACGGCGGGGCGGACTACCAGACCGGCGCGGCCGGGGCGCGGCGCGAGACGCCGGCGGGCGGCGGTTCGGCCGACCTCGACCTGCCCATCGTGCTGGACCAGGCCTTCGCCGAATCGGCCGCCTGGCGGGCCCTGCGCCAGCCCGACGCCGAGCGCGACCAGCCACCCTCTATGTCTCGCCGCTGACCGCGCTGAGGCTGGAGCCGGGCGACGTCGTGCAGGCCGAGGGCCTGACCGGCCTCTGGCGCGTCACCGCGGCCAACGCCGACGAGGCGCCGAACCTGAAGCTCGCGCGGGCCGAGGCGCCCGACGCCTCAGCGCCGCCGTCGGCCGTGTTCGCCGTGACGCCGCCGATCGAGCCGGTCGGCGCGCCGGCGCTCTATCCGATGGACCTGCCGCCTGCTGAACGGACAGGAGGACGACCTGCGGCCGCTGGCGGCGGTCGCCGCCGATCCCTGGCGGGCCATGGACCTCTGGGCCGGCCCCTCCGCCTCGGCGCTGAGCCAGCGGGCGCGGGCGCAGCGGCCCGCCGCCCTCGGCGTGACCCTCAGCGACCTCGCGGCCGGCCCGCTCTGGCGCTGGGAACCGCACGACGCGGGTCAGCGTGCAGGTGGAGGGCGCCGCGCCGCAGAGCCGCACGCAGGCCGAGGTGCTGTCGGGCCTCAACGCCGCGGCGGTGCTGACCCCGTCGGGCGAGTGGGAGATCCTGCAGTACCAGTCGGCGGTGCAGACCGGCGCCAATACCTATGAGCTGAGCCTCCTGCTGCGCGGCCAATCGGGCACGGACGGCGCGATAGGCGCGCCGACGCCGGCGGGGGCGCGGTTCGTGCTGCTGACGCCGAACCTCGTGCGCGTCGACATGGCCCTGTCGGAGCGCAGCCTGCCGCTGGTCTGGCGCGCGGCGCCGGCGGGCCGGCCGCCGTCGGGGGCGGCGATGACGGAGGCGGACTTCACCTGGACGGCCTCGGCTACCGCCCTGGCGCCCGCGCACCTGGCCGCCGCGCCCGCGAGCGGGGGCCTTCTGCTGTCGTGGATCCGCCGCGCCCGCATCGGCGGCGACGGCTGGGACCAGGAGCCGCCCCTGTCGGAGGAGCGCGAGGCCTATCTGGTGGAGGTGCTGGACGGCGCCGACGTGGTCCGCACGGCCGAGGCCGATTCGGCCCAGTTCCTCTATGAAGACGCCATGCAGGCCGCCGATTTCCCCTCCGGCCTGCCCGATCCCCTGCGCGTGCGGGTGCGCCCAGTGGTCGGCGATCTATGGCTGGGGCGCGCCGAGCGCCCGCGACCTGGCGATTTGAGGCGGCGGCGGGGCGGCCTGCGCGCTTCCTAGTCACGCCGGAGGTCATTCGCCCATTTGCGTTGCAGTGCAGCATGGTCGCGCTGCGTTGCAAAATCTTCTCTTGCAGTGCGAAAGCGGAGGACTAGTTTGGGCTCGTGCCACGGGCTCTGGTCGAGCGGACCTGAGGCATAGCGGAGTAAACGGCCGGGGTGGGCGTAACCCCATTTCCGGAGTTCGATCCATGTTCCGCGCCCTCATCCTCACCGCCTCCCTAGATCTTCACCTACATCCAGTCGATCCGGCCGCGGCGCTATGTGGTGGTGGACGAGCAGCGCGGGCTGGTGCTGGGCGTCTTCCGCTTCAACCACCCGGGCGACGTGCCCTACGTGGAGTCCAAGCAGTTCGGCCGGCTCAGCATGGCCGCAACCCCTGGGCCTCGCGCCCCCACCAGCGCCCTGATCGCCGAGCTGTTCAAGATCCAGGACCACAAGGTCCAGCGGTCATGGCGGTGATCACCAACGTGCCCTACCGCATGCCCACGGGCTGGCCCGGCGACCAGTCCCTGACCCCCGCCGCCGGCGGCGCGCTGACGGGGAAGCTTCGCAGGATCGTCGCGAAGCGCCTATCTACGGGAACGCCGTCCAATGGAGGCCGCCATGGGCTACCCGCTCGCCATCGTCGTCGTCGTCCTGTTCCTGTTCATCTCGGGCATCCGCGCTCGCGCTCAGTACGAGCGCGGGGTGGTGTTCCGGCTTCGGCCGCTAACGGGGTGAAGGGGCCGGGCCTGTTCTGGATCATCCCGCTCGGCGTCGACCGCTTCGTGAAGGTCGACCTGCGCGTCCTCACCGACGGGGTGGAGAGCAGGAGTCGATGACGCGGGACAATGTGCCGGTGAAGGTCAACGCCGTGATCTGGTATCGCGTGACCAAGCCGGAGCGCTCGGTGATCGAGGTCCAGAACGTGCGCAACGCCGTGATCCAGGTGGCCCTGACCACGCTGCGCAACGTCATCGGCCAGCACAACCCTCGACGACGTCCTGAAGGAGCGCGAGAAGCTCGGCGACCTCCTCAAGGAGCGGTCGACTCCGTCACCGAGGCCTGGGGCGTGGAGATTCAGAACGTCGAGATGAAGAACGTCGAGATCCCCGAATCCATGCAGCGCGCCATGGCCCAGGAGGCCGAGGCCCACCGGGAGAAGCGGGCGCGGATCATCAAGGCCGAGGCCGAGATGGAGGCGGCGATGAAGCTGCGCGAGGCGGCCGAGGAGATCATGAAGATCCCTGCCGCGCTGGAGCTGCGCCGCATGCAGATGCTGACCGAGATCGGCGCCGAGCAGAACACCATGACCGTCATCATGATGCCCTCCGAGTTCGTCGAAGCCGCGCGGGCCCTGGCCGAGCGCAAGTAGCGTCGGCGCCAGCATGTGCTAGCATTTCGCTGGCATCAAGGAGACCGCCATGGGCGCCATCACCATCCGAAGGCTCGACGACGCCGTGATCGCCCGGATCAAGGAGCGCGCGAAGGCGCAAGGGCGGTCCATGGAGGCCGAGCTGCGGCTGCACGTCCAGGAGGCCTACGCGCCCGGCTCCAGCCTGGGAGAGCGTGGCTCGGATGCGGCGGAGCTCTCGGCCCTGGAGGAGGAGCGCGAGCGGCTGCTCGGGCCGGATGGCAAGTTCCGGCCCGGTCCGGCGTTCGTCGATTATATGCGGCGGCCGGCGGAAGGCTGTGTTCGGCGACAGGGTTGCTGCCCGACTCCACGCCGCTCCTGCGCGAGATGCGGGACGAAGACCCCACAACATCGCCGCCCGACGCCGGCTATCCGTGATCGTCGACGCCAGCGTCGCGATCAAGTGGCTGGCGCCCGAGCCCGACAGCGCTCGCGCGAAGCGCTGCTGGAGCGGGCGGACTTGCGCGCGCCGGACAGCTTCGATCTCGAACTGGCGAACGCCCTCGCCAAGCTTTGGCGTCATGGGCGGCTCGGCCCGTGGGAGCTCTTTCCCGCATGGGAAGACGTCGCAAGACTTCCCGTCGCGCGCCATGACTGGCGCGGACTGGCGGAGCCGGCGCTCGATCTAAGCGCCGCGCTGGGCGCAGCCCTTCTATGATTGCCTTTATCTCGCCTTGGCGATCGCCAACTCCGACGTGCTCGTCACGGCCGACCTCCGCTTTATGAGGGCGGTGCGGTCGAACCGCGATCTGGCGGGTTTCGTACTTCCTTTGGGAGACCTCTGACGCTCAGGCCAAACTCGGGTCGATGGCCTTGCAGGCTTCGATAAGGCCCTTCACGGATTCCGCGGACTTGGCGAACATGGCGGTTTCGGCTTCGTCCATCGGGAACTCGATGACCCGCCTCCACGCCGCCGGCGCCGATGACGCAGGGCGCGCCGACATAGATGTCCTTCAGGCCGTACTGGCCGGTCAGGTGGGCGGCGCAGGGCAGGACGCGCTTCTTGTCCCTTCAGATAGCTCGTCGCCATGGCGATGGCGCTCTCGGCCGGGGCGTAATAGGCCGAGCCGGTCTTCAGCAGGGCCACGATCTCGCCGCCGCCGCCGCGGGTGCGCTTGACGATGGCGTCCAGCTCCTCCTGCGAGATCATGCCCTGCTCCACCAGCACCGGCAGGGGCAGGCCGCCGACGGTGGAGTAGCGGGTCATCGGCACCATATCGTCGCCGTGCCGCCCAGCGTCCAGGCGTGCACATCCTCCACCGACACCCCGAGCTTCTCGGCCAGAACCAGCGGAAGCGGGCCGAATCCAGCACGCCGGCCATGCCGACCACCTTCTCGTGCGGCAGGCCGGAGAACTCGCGCAGGGCCCAGACCATGGCGGTCCAGCGGGTTGGTGATGCAGATCACGAAGGCGTCCGGGGCGTTGGCCTTGATGCCCTCGCCGACGGCCTTCATGACCTTCAGGTTGATGCCGAGGAGGTCGTCGCGGCTCATGCCCGGCTTCCTCGGCACCCCCCGGCGGTGACGATGCAGACGTCCGCCCCCGCGATCGGGGCGTAATCGTTGCGCCGCGACAGGCTCACGTCCTTGCCGAACACCGTGGAGGCCTCGGCCAGGTCCAGGGCCTTGCCCTGGGGCGTGCCCTCGGCGATGTCGAACAGCACCACGTCGCCCAGCTCCTCGCGGGCCGCGATATGGGCGAGCGTGCCCCCCGATCATGCCGGATCCGATAAGGGCGATCTTCGCGCGCGCCATGCGGGGTCTCCTGTTCGAGGGCGGGATAGGCGGGCGCGGTCTAGCCCTGGGCGCGGCCGCCCGCAAGGCGCCGACCGCGCCGTCCGATGCCTCCAGGCCCTGCCTTGTCAGTCTTGCAGCACGTACCAGTCGTCCACGCCGCTGAGCCTGGTCCACTTGCGCCGATAATTACGCGCAGCGAGCAAGTCGTGGATTTCCGCACGCAAGGGCGTCTTGTTGTGCTCGACCGAGATCAGTTTCACGCGCCAGCGGTCGAAATCGAACGCCTGGAGGATGCTCAGCTCCGAGCCTTCGGTGTCGATGGACAAATAGTCGATCTCTCGGGGCGCCTGCGCCTCCAGGAGCAGGTCGTTCAAGGTGATCGTCGGCACCATCGTGAGGGCGTAGTTGTCCCGCAAGCCGCGGCTTCGATCCCGTCGGACGGGACGACGTCCGAAAGCCGCGAAAGCTCGGGCGCCGCGACGGCGTGGAACGGGACCGTCTTGCCAGTTTCCCAATGAACACATCGATCGGTGGTGTAGCAGGACCGGTTGGCGGCCAGCGCCGGCGCCAAGGGCCGGATTGGGTTCGGCGAGCACGCCGGTCCATCCGAACTGTCGCTCCAGCATCAGGGTGTTGCTGAGGATGACGCCGTCCATGGGCCGCGAATTCGATAAAGTAGCCGCCTCGTTTTTCGTCAGTCTCCCATATCGCCCACAGGTCCTGGAACAGCTGTGAAGACGAATGGGGCGCATGCCGCCCGGCCGACAGCAGGAAGGCGATCATGTCGTCCTTGTTGGGACATCCGCGCTTGCGGACACGATGCAGAGCGCTCCGCACCATAGCGCCTGGAAGATCTCGTCGGCCTTGTTGACGCCGGAGCCGTCCTGCAGCGCCTTCAGCGCGCTGGCGCCTGCCTGTGCAAACCACGCTTCTTCGATCATTCCGCGCCCCCGACCAGCACCTGCTTTAGACGAGCGACCACGTCAGCTCAATTGCGCGCTTGATCAGGCCTGGCGGCGAGATTTCGCAAAGCTAAGGTGGACGCGGCGGGGCGTGCTCGTTAGAGACGCGCGCCTCGCCCCCGGGCGCCCTTCAGATCGTGTTCCTTGGACAAGTTCTCCGTCGCGTCCGCCATCCTCGCGGTTTCCGAGCCGCTGGCGACCCTGAAGCTGCTGCGAGGCGCGGCTGATGACGGACGCGCGCTTCCCGTGGATCGTGCTGATCCCCCGGCCGGGGCCGCGCGCGCGAGCTGGAGCACCTGAGACCAACGGCGACCGCCCCCCAGCTGATGGAGGAGATCGTCGCGCCGGCGCCCCGTGCGCGCCATCGGCGCCGCGCTCGGCCGGCCGGTGGAGAAGCTGAACGTCGGCGCCCTCGGCAACGTCACGCCGCAGCTGCACGTGCACGTGGTCGGCCGCCGCGCCGACGACGCGGCCTGGCCGGCCCGTGTGGAACCACGGCCAGGCGCAGGCCTATGAGCCGCGCATCCTGGACGCGGCCATCGCCGCGGCGCTGAACGCCCTGAAGCCCGTGCAAGCGGCGGCCTGAGGCGGATTTAGCCTGCCGTTTCATCGCCCGCCGATGAAGCGGGCGAGGTTGCAGTCCGGAAATGCTGACGCAACAGCCTCGATCTAGGCTGCGCTCGGCCTTCGGGGCCGCCGCCGCCCGAGATCGATGAACCTAAGCCGTCGGCCATCGTTACCGATACGCCGGACATATGTCCGTCGCCGACCGCCGAGCGGGCGCGATCCGCCGGCTCCACCTCCGTCACGCACGAGGGATCGGACATGCAGGATAAGATCGGCGACCGCGTCGTCATGGGGCTGACGCTGGCGACGGCGCTGGTCCTCGCCCCCACCTTCGCCCTCGCCTACGTCGGGCCTGGCCTGGGGATGAGCGCGGTGGCCTCGGCCTTCTCGCTGGTCGGCGCCATCCTGCTCGGGATCCTCGGCTTCATCTGGTATCCGATCAAGCGGCTGATCCGGGCGGTGAAGCGGCCGCGCGGCGACGTCCAGTAGATGGCGGCTGTCCTCGGGGCCGTGTTCCTGGTCGTCGCGGCGACCGGGCTTATCCTCCCCTGCGCGCGCCGGCCCCGGTGAAGCGGGCCATGGCGGTCTCCCGCGACGCGGCCGAGGGTGCTGCGCGACCCGGCGGCCGGCGACGACGTCAAGGAGGCCCTGGCACGGCGCCATTCCATCGAGCTGTTCAGATCTTCCTGGCCACCGGCGGCGCCCTCGCCGTGGCCGTGGCGGTCCCGCTTTCGGCGCTGTGGGCGCTGGACCGGGCGGGAGGGTGGACCTCCAGGCCGTGCTGGCCATGACGGTCTCCGCGCCGTTCCTGGCCGCCAGCACCGCAGCGGGGATCGTGGCGCTCCTGCGTGGTCGCGGCTGCGCCGGCCGGCGACCGCGAACCCGGACGCATGAGGGGAGGCGCTGACCACGGGCCGCTCGACCGCCTGCTGCACCGGCTGGCCTTCGCCACTGGCCGGTCCAGGCGGCGCTGGCCGACGCGGAGGAGATCGCCTTCAAGGCCCGCCTTGAGCCCATCGCGGTGGAGCGGCCGGTGTTCGTGGCCGGCCTGCCGCGCGCCGGCACCACCCTGGTCCTGGAGCTGATCGAGGCGGCCGGCGGCTTCGCCTCCTACCACTATCGCGACATGCCGTTCCTCCTGGCGCCGATGCTGTGGGCCGGTCTGACCGGCGCCGCGGCCCGCGACGGCGGCCTCAGGGAGCGGGCCCACGGCGACGGCATGGATGTCGGCCTGGACAGCCCCGAGGCGTTCGAGGAGGTGGTCTGGCGGACCTTCCATCCCAAGCGCTATCTCGACGAGGCGATCCAGCCGTGGCCGGACGCGGTGGACGCCGAGTTCGCCGCCTTCTTCGCCTGCAGATGCGCAAGGTCATCGCCCTGCGCGGCGAGGGGCGGCCGTTCCGCTACCTATCCAAGAACAACGGCAACATCGTCCGGCTCGGCGCCGTCGCCCGGATGATCCCCGACGCCGCCATCGTGGTCCCCTACCGCGGACCCGGTCGACCAGCGCGCTCGCTGCTGCGCCAGCACCTGGGCTTCCTGAAGATGCACGACGCCGACCCGTTCGCGCGCGACTACATGCGCGGGATCGGCCACTACGACTTCGGGCGCAACCTGAAGCCGGTCGACTTCGACGGCTGGCTCTCCGCCTCGGGCGGACCGGACTTCACGACGCTGGACGCCTGGCTCGACTACTGGTGCGGCCGCCTACGGACATCTGGCGGGCCGGACGGACCTGCCGATCCACTTCGTCTCCTACGAGCGCCTGCGCCGGGACCCCGCCCGCGAGCTGGCGGCGCTGGAGGCGGCGATCGGCCTGCCCTCGCCGGGGGCGCTGGCCGTCCAGGCGCGCGCATCAAGCGCGATCGTCCGTCCACGGACCGGGCCGGGGAGGCGCCGCCGCGCGCCCAAGCTATACTGGACCGCATCGAGCCGGCCGCGCCGCCGTCACCGCCGACGGCCCGGCGCGCCGGGCCAGCTGAAAAGGGCTTCATCCTGCGACGCTTGCCGACGATCCTGTTCCTGTGGGGCTTTCTGCTGATCAGCTTCGCGTGGGGTGTACGCCCACGCCAACCACCTGTTCCCCTATGCGGTGCTGCACGGCCTGGTGAAACAGCCGCGCCCGTGGCCGAGGAACTCACCGGCGAGCTGCCCGACGCCTTCGTCCACGAGCCGTTCAGGCAGACCGTGGTGCTGCACAAGGGCGCCCAGCCGGCGCCCGGCCTGACCCTGATCGCCGGCGTCGGCCACAGCGCGCGCGACATGGCCAACCTCGTCGACGTCAACGGCAAGGTCGTGCACCACTGGGACCTCGACTGGTTCCGCCTGTGGCCCGACCGCACCGGCGTGCCCGACGACACCCTGCCGAAGTCCCGCCCCGGCGTGGACATCCACGGGGTGGTGCTGGAGCCGACGGGGACCTCGTGTTCAACTACGAGAACCTCGGCATGGTGAAGGTCGACTTCTGCGGCCGCGTGAAGTGGCGGCTGGCGCGGATGACCCACCACGCCCTCTACCGCGACGACGCGGGCCACCTGTGGGCGCTGGACCACATCATCACTCCCAGCCCGACCGGAGTTCCCGACCTTCCGCCCGCCGTTCAACGAGGACGAGGTGATCGAGCTGTCCGACGACGGCAAGCTCTTGCGCACCTTCTCGGTGATGCGCCTGCTCAAGGACAACGGCTACGTCGGCCTGCTCTACATGTCGTCGATCGACGACAAGAACACCGCGCCCTGCTGCGACTTCCTGCACACCAACGACCGTGGAGGTGTTCCGAACCGGATGCAGGAGGACCTGTTCAAGCACGGCGACGTGATGATCTCGGTGCGCAACATCAACACCGTGCTGGTGTTCGACCCGGCCACGGGCAAGATCAAGCACATGATGATCGGCCACACCGTGCGCCAGCACGACCCGACTTCATGGACGGCTCGACCATCAGCGTGTTCGACAACCACAACATCTCGAAGCCGTTCGACGAGGCGTCGAGCCGCATCCTGATCCACGACTTCAAGACCAAGACCGACCGCATCTTCTTCCAGGGCACGCCCAGCACCCGTTCTACAGCCAGGTCATGGGCAAGCAGCAGTGGCTGCCCAACGGCGACCTTCTGCTGGGAGCGGATGCACGGCCGGGCGCTGGAGCTGGACCCGCAGGGCCGCATCGTCTGGGGAATACTACAACCACATCGGCAACGGCCTGCTCGGCGTGGTCAACGCCGCCCAGCGCGTGCCCCCGTCCAAGCTGTCCCTGGACCAGGCCCGCCGCATGGACCGGGCCTGCAGGAGGGGGTGAGCGGAGGGGCCGAAATCCTCGTCCTTCGAGGCCCGCTGCGCGGGCGCCTCAGGATGAGGATTTCTACTGCGGCTCCGCAGCCGCCAGCGCTTCAGTAGCCCTCATCCTGAGGTGCGAGCCGAAGGCGAGCCTCGAAGGACGAGGGCAGGCCCTCCTCAGGCGCTCGCGCCCATGGGCCGCAGGCCGAGGTCGGCGAACAGCCGGGCGTCCTCGTCCATCTCCGGGTTGGAGGTGGTCAGCAGGCGGCCGCCGACGAAGATCGAGTTGGCGCCGGCCAGGAAGCACAGGGCCTGCAGCTCGCGGCTCATGCCCTCGCGCCCCGCCGACAGCCGCACCATGGACTTGGGGCAGACCAGCCGGCCACGGCGATGGTGCGCACGAACTCCAGGCCGTCGATCTCCCCCGCCGCCGGCGACCTTGTCCCCCAGCGGCGTGCCCGTGATCGGGACCAGGGCGTTGACCGGCAGGCTCTCGGGATGCTCGGGCAGGGTGGCCAGGGCGTGCAGCAGGCCGGCCCGGTCGCGCCGGCTCTCGCCCATGCCGACGATGCCGCCGCAGCAGACGCTGATCCCCTCCGCCCGCACCGCCGCCAGGGTCTCCAGCCGGTCCTGGTAGGTGCGTGTGGTCACCACCTCGGCGTAGTAGTCCGGCCGGTGTCGAGGTTGTGGTTGTAGTAGTCTAGGCCCGCCTCTTTCAGCGCCCGCGCCTGGACGGGGGTGAGCATGCCGAGCGTGGCGCAGGTCTCCATGCCGAGCGCCTTCACCCCGGCGATCATGGCCGCCACCTTGGGCAGGTCGCGGTCCTTCAGCTCGCGCCAGGCCGCGCCCATGCAGAAGCGCTGGGCCCCGGCGGCCTTGGCGCTCATCGCCTCGGCGACCACGGCCGGAGCGTCCATCAGCTTGGACGCCGTCAGCCCGGTGTCGAACTTGGCCGACTGGCTGCAATAGCCGCAGTCCTCGGCGCAGCCGCCGGTCTTGACCGACAGGAGCTGGGACAGCTGCACCTCGGCCGGGTCGAACCAGCGGCGGTGGACCTCGGCGGCGCGGAACACCAGCTCGGTGAACGGCAGGTCGAACAGCGCCTCGACCTCGTCGAGCGTCCAGTCGCGCCGGGGGGCGGACGGGTCCAGGATGCGGGCGGGCGCGTTCATCGCGGGGACTCCTCGGAAACTGTCCCCGCATACCAACTCCGGCGGCAAGCTGAAAGCTACGGGCAAGCTGCGCTGTTCCGCGCATTCCCCTCCCGCCATAGGAAAGTTATCCTCGACCTATGCGTGCAGTCATACCGTTTGCAGCGGGGGGTTGGTAACGCCCGTCGTCAGCGAAGTCGAGGAAGGGTTATGGGGATTGCCTTGTCTCAGTGGTCCGGCGCCAAGCCGTCGGACGATGGCCTGAAAGCACAGTTCGTCACGAGTCTGGTCGCCTTGGCCACCGGCGTTCCGCCGGGCGAGATCGTCGCGGCCACGCGCGCGCGGGCGCCGGCCGCCCGGGCGCGGCAGATGGCCATGTACCTGGCCCACGTCGGCTACGCCTGGCCGCTGGCCCGGGTGGGGCTGGCGTTCGGCCGCGACCGCACCACCGCCAGCCACGCCTGCCACCTGATCGAGGATCTGCGCGACGACCAGGGGTTCGACGCGGTGATCAGCGAGCTGGAGACCTGCCTGCGCACCGCGCCGGAATCGGCCCGCCCGCTGGCCGGCGAAGGCGGCCCCGCCGCGGCCGCCGCGCCCGCGCGCCGGCGCACGCCCCCGAGGCGGCCGTGAGCGCCGCCGCCCTGGAGGAGGCCCTGCGCGACGAGCGGATCGCCGCCCGCGCCGCCGCCCTGCTCGCCCGCCCGTCCGGCCATCTGGAGGCGGAGGCCGGCGGCTATGCCGTGCGGCTCAGCGCCGACCGGCGCCGGCGGCCGGCCCTGGTGATCGGGGAGGGGGCGTTCCGCGCCCTCGCCCGCGCCCCGGGGCTGAAGCCGCGGCCCGGCGGCGGCTGGGTGCTGGCCGTCCGGCCGCCCGGGGCCGAGCAGCCGCCGGCGGGGCGGCCCGGGTTCATCGCCGGCGAGCGCCTGGCGCCCGACGAGGCCGGCCGGCTGGTCTCCCGGGCGGCCAACCTCGGAGAGTCGCCGGTCGCCTGGCTGGCGCGGCGCAAGGATACGCAGGGACGGCCGTGGCTGGAGCCGGCCCAGGTCGCGGCGGCCGAGCGGCTGCGCGAGGAGTTTCCATCGGGCCGGCGCCGTCGGCCGCCTGACCATGGCCTGGGACGCCCAGCCGCGGGCGGCGGGCGGGCGCGGCCCCTCGGTCGAGCCGGCGGAGCGGGCGCGGCGGGCCAAGGACCGGCTGGCCGCGGCCCTGGCCGCAATGGGCCCGGGCCTGCGGGAAATCGTGGAGCGGGTCTGCCTGCTGGAGACGCCGATCGAGGCGGCGGAGCGGTCGCTGGAGCTGCCGCGCCGGGCCGGAAAGGCGGTGCTGCGCCTGGCGCTCGACCGCCTGGCCGCCCACTACCGGCTCGGCTGAGCCGCCTCAGCGACGAGGGCGGCCTCGGCGTCGCGGCGGATGCGCTGGACCATGGAGGAACAGGCCGTTGGACCGCTGGGCCGACAGGGCGCCGGCCAGGCCCAGCCGCTCATAGGCGGCCTGGGCGTCGAAGCGCAGGATCTCCTCGGGCCGCCGGCCGGAATAGAGCCGCTAGCAGCACCGCGATCAGGCCGCGCACGATGTGGGCGTCGGAGTCGCCGCGGAAGCGCAGGGTCCCGTCCGGGCCGGGCTCGGTGACCAGCCACACCTGGCTGGCGCAGCCGCGCACCTTGTTCTCGTCGGCATGCTCGGCCTCGCTCAGGGGGTCGAGGTCGCGGCCGAGGTCGATCAGATAGCGGTAGCGGTCCTCCCAATCCTCCAGGAAGCCGAACTCGTCCGCCAGGGCCTGCAACGCCTCGTCCATGCCGGCCGGACTTAGGGCGCGGGGCGCTCCGGCGCAACGGGCCGTCGGACGACGGGCTCGGCGGCGGGCAGGGTGACCACCGCGGTCAGGCCCTGGCCGGGGCGGGAGTCCAGGTGCAGGGCGCCGTCCATCGCCTCGCACAGCAGGCGCACGATGGTGAGGCCGAGGCCCACCCCCTGGCTCCTGCGGGTCAGGCCGTTCTCTCCCTGCTCGAACGGCCGCATCAGGCGGGGGATGTCCTCCAGCTCTATGCCCGGCCCGCGGTCCTCCACCTCGATGCGCACCTCCCCGCCCCGCCGCGCGGCGCGGACCAGGATCTGCGAGCCCTCGGGCGAGAACAGGGCGGCGTTCTGCAGCAGGTTGACCAGGATGGTGCGCAGGGCGCGCGGGTCGGCCAGGGCCCAGGGCGCCGCCTCGCGCCCCTCCACGGCGATCGCCACGCCGCGGGCCTCCAGCTCGTTGGTCAGGGCGTCGGCGGCGTCGTCCACGGCGTGGTCCAGGCGCACCGGCTCCAGCTCCAGGTCGGCCGCGTCGTCCTCCAGCCGGACGATCTCCAGGATCTGGTTGACCAGCTTCAGGAGCTTGTAGCCGCTGTCGCGGACGATGCCGGCGTACTCGTGGTACTGCGGCGCGCCCAGCGGCCCGAACAGCTCGCAGCTCAGGATCTCCGAGAAGCCGATGATCGAGTTCAGCGGCGTGCGCAGCTCGTGGCTGACCATGCGCAGGAACGAGGCCTTGGCCAGGTCCCCCGGCGTCTTGCGCCGCTTGCCGCCGGCCGCCCCGGATGGGGCGGCGTCGAGGGCGGACGGTTGGGCGCGATCGGACATCTGGATCGTGATCCGCTGACTGGAATGGTTATCATCGGCGCACCGGCTTACGATTCGGTTTCGTCCACAGCCTTGGCGAACTTGTCCGGTCGCTCTGCAAGTGTGCGCGCTGGAGCGGGTCCGGGCGTGACGGTAGAGTTTGCGACCCATCCACCGCCCGGAGAGCCCGTGGCCGAACCCGCCCCGCCATCCGCCATCGACAGGCCCGAGCTCTCCGACGAGCTCAGGGACGTCCTGTGGTGGCATGGGGCCTGGGGCGCGGCCGCCATCCTGGCCCTGATCGTCATGGCCCTGACGGTGCGGGGGCTGAGCTGGAGCGCGGCGGCGGCGATGATCGCGGGCGCCGCGCCCGGGTTCGCCGGCCTCCTGCTGCGCCGCCACGACTCGCCGCGGTTCCGGGCGCTGCTGCTGGCGCTGTGGGGCGGCTGCGGCGGCCTCGCCTGCATGCTGGCCGGGGGGCTGGCGGGGCCGCTGGCGGTGTGGTGCCTGGCGCCGGCCGCGGCCGCGGCGGTGTTCGGGGCCTCGACCCTCCTGGCGGAAGCCGCGGCCCTGGCCCTGGTCGCGGCGGCGGGGAGCGCCCTGGTGGGCCTCGCCGGATTCGTCCCGGCCGCGCCGCCGCCGGGCGTGGCGTTCTGGCTCGGCTTCACCGGCGTGGTCACCACCGGCCTCGGCTTCGGGGCGGGCCTGCTCGCTTCGCGGCGGCGGGCGTCCGCCCGCGAGAGCCTGCGCAAGGCCGGCGAGGCGGCGCTGCAGCGCCTTCTGTCCGAGCAGCCCTACCTGACCCTGGCCCTGACCCCCGACGGCCGGGTGGAGCAGGCGCTCGGCCGCCCGCCCGAGGGCATGGCCGTCCCCGAGCCCGGCTCGCACCTGCTCGACCAGGCCGATCCCGCCGACCACGACGGGCTGGAGGACGCCCTGATCCTCGCCCGCCGCATCGGCCGCGCCGAATACGCCTTCGCCCCCTTTGCGGCCCCGGGGCGGACCGCGGTCCTGGCCATCCGGCTGGGCTCCGACGAGCGGCTGGTCGGGGTGCTGCGCGACGCCACGGCCGAGCGGATGCGCGAGGCCTCGCTGGAGTCCGCCCGCGAGCAGGCGGAGGCGCTGAACGCCGGCAAGTCCCGGTTCCTGGCCAACATGAGCCATGAGCTGCGCACGCCGCTGAACGCCATCATGGGCTTCTCGGACGTGATGCGGGCGGGCCTGTTCGGGCCGCTGCAGCCCAAGTATGCCGACTATGTCGGCCTGATCTACGAGTCCGGCCAGCACCTGCTGGACCTGATCAACGACGTGCTCGACATCTCCAAGATCGAGGCCGACCGCTACGAGCTCAGCCGCGAGACCTTCGACGCGCGCGAGGCGGTCTCCAGCGCCCTGCGCCTGACCCGCCTGCAGGCCGACGCCGCCGGGGTGTCGCAGCGGGGCCTCCTGCCGCCGGGCCCGCTGGAGGTCGACGCCGACCGGCGGGCGATCAAGCAGATGGTGCTGAACCTGGTCTCCAACGCGGTGAAGTTCACCCCCCGGTCCGGCTCGGTCACCGTCACCGCCAACGGCTACGGCGAGGACCTGGAGATCGTGGTCTCCGACACCGGCGTGGGCATCGCCGCGGCCGACCTGGAGCGCCTGGGCAGGCCCTACGAGCAGGCCGGCGATCCGGCCCAGAAGATCCGCGGCACGGGCCTCGGCCTCTCCCTGGTGCGGGCGCTGGCGGAGCTGCACGGCGGCTCGATGAGCATCGAGAGCCGGCTCGGCGAAGGCACCTCGGTGACCGTCCGCATGCCGGTCCTGCGCCCGCCCCGCAGCAACGGGGCCCAGCCGTCCCAGTCCGCGCCGCCGCCCCCGCCGCAGCGCAGCGCCCAGATCATCGCCTTCAACCCCCAGCGCTAGATTCTCCTCCCCCTCCCCCTCAGTGTTCCCTGAGGGGGAGGAGAATGCGCCTTGCCGCCGCCGCCGGGCGGAGCGATCTAGGCGGGGCCGGTCGCCGGCGCGTCGCGCGAGGCGGGATGATCCTCTCCACCGACCTGTGGGTCTCGGCCCTGATCCGCCGCGCCGAGCAGGGCGGCGCCTTCGCCACGGTCGGCCGCAAGGGCGACCCGCGCGCCGGCGCCGTACTGGTCAAGGTGCTGAACCGCCGCGAAGGGACGGTCCGCCTCTACGCCGAGGCCACGCGCGGCGACGGCGAGCGCGTCTGGATGCAGCCGGTCGCGGCCGAGGGCGAAGAGGCGCTGGACGCCTACGCCGCCCGCGCCGCGCGGGTCGATCCGGACCTCTGGCTGGTCGAGATCGACGACAACCACGGCCGCCATTTCCTGACCGAACCTGTGGACGAACCCCGGCCGGCGGGCCGTTAACCCCGCTTTCTACACCGGGCCGAAAGCGTGGGCCGGCCATCTTGGCCGCGTGGGCTCCGAGGGGACCGGAGGGGTGCGGCGCATGTATTTTCTCCTCAATGACGCGGTTCTGACCCTCGGGGTCGAGGCCCTGACGCCGCCGATGACGGCGCGGCGCTCCTCGGCCCTGACGCTCGACGGCGTGCAGCGCCTGGGCCGCGAGATGTACGCCGAGGAGCCGCGCCTGCAGCACCGCGCGCTGGAGCGCGCCCGCCGCCTCGCCATGCTGATCGTGACCAAATCGCCCGAGCTCAACGCGGCCCTGTTCCTCGCGCCCCAGCGCGGCTGCCGGCCCGAGCAGGTGGCCGTGCGCCTGGTCTCGCTGGACATGACCCTGCTCGCCGCCCTGCACCAGGCCCAGCAGACGGGCGGCCTGACCCCGGAGGTCGCCGGCGCCCGCGTCTGGGACCGCATCGCGGCCTGAACCACGCGCCCGGTTTGCATAAGGGGCCCATGGCCGCTATGTCGCCGAGCCCATGGCCGCCCATTCCCCCGCCGCCGAGGCCGCCAGACGGCGGACCTTCGCCATCATCTCCCACCCCGACGCCGGCAAGACCACGCTGACGGAGAACCTCTTGCTGGTCGGCGGGGCGATCCGCCTGGCCGGCGCCGTGCGGGCGCGGGGCGAACAGCGGCGCACCCGCTCGGACTGGATGAAGATCGAGCGCGAGCGCGGCATCTCGGTCTCGGCCAGCGTGATGACCTTCGAGCACGACGGGCTGATGTTCAACCTGCTCGACACCCCCGGGCACGAGGACTTCTCCGAGGACACCTACCGCACCCTGACGGCCGCCGACGCGGCGGTGATGGTGCTGGACGCCGCCAAGGGCATCGAGCCGCAGACGCTGAAGCTGTTCGAGGTGTGCCGCCTGCGCGACATCCCGATCCTGACCTTCATCAACAAGATGGACCGCGAGGCCCAGGACCCGTTCGCCCTCCTGGACGAGATCGCCTCCAAGCTGGCCCTGGATCCCGCGCCGCTCTACTGGCCGGCCGGGTCGGGCTCGCGGTTCAAGGGCATGGTGGACCTGCAGGGCCAGCGCTTCGTGCCCTTCGCCCGCCGCGCCGCCGGCGACGCCGAGCCGCCGCCCGAGCCGGTGGCCCTGAACTCCAACGCCATCGTCCAGTACCTGGAGCCCGAGGAGCAGGCCGAGGCCGAGGAGGGCGCCATGCTGGTGCAGGAGGCGGCCAAGCCGTTCGACCCGCAGTCCTTCCTGGAAGGGCACATGACGCCGGTGTTCTTCGGCTCCGCCCTGCGCGGGTTCGGGGTGCGCGAGCTCCTGGAGGGCCTGGCCGCCTACGCCCCGCCGCCGGGCCTGGTGAAGGTGCGCCGCGGCGGCGAGGACACCCACCTCGCGCCCGGCGATCCGGAGGTCGCCGGCTTCGTCTTCAAGGTCCAGGCGAACATGGACCCCCAGCACCGCGACCGCATCGCCATGGTCCGCCTCTGCTCGGGCCGGTTCACCCGCGGCATGAAGCTGAAGGTGCAGAACACCGGCCGCCAGATGAGCGTGCACAATCCGATGCTGTTCTTCGCCGCCGAGCGCGAGCTGGCCGAGGAGGCCTTTGGCGGCGACGTGATCGGCATCCCCAACCACGGCGTCCTGCGCGTCGGCGACAGCCTGTCGGAGACCGGTCAGGTGCGCTTCGCCGGCCTGCCGAACTTCGCCCCGGAGATCCTGCAGCGGGTGCGGGTCAAGGACCCCTTGAAGGCCAAGCACCTGAAGAAGGCGCTGGAGGGCCTGGCCGAGGAGGGCGTCACCCAGCTCTTCCGCCCGGTCATCGGCTCGGACTTCGTGGTCGGCGCGGTCGGCCAGCTGCAGATCGAGGTCATGGCCGACCGGCTCGGCGGCGAATACGCCCTGGACGTGCTGTTCGAGCCGGCGCCCTACGCCGAGGCCCGCTGGCTGACCGGCGCCCCGGCCGACATCGAGGACTTCGCCTCCAAGCACCGCTCCGCCATGGCCGAGGACATCGACGCCCAGCCGGTGTTCCTGGCCAAGTCGTCCTGGGAAACAAGCTACGTCGCCGAGCGCTACCCCAAGGTCGGCTTCGAGCGGACCAAGGAGCGGGCGTGACCGGCCAGGTCCGCGGCCTCTACGGCGTTCCCGCGCCGGGGGTGATCGCGCCCGAGCCCGACGCCGTCCAGCTCTCGCCGCTGGTCCCCGGCGCCCAGGCGATCGAGGCGCTGGCGGACGCCGCCCTGGCCGGGCTGACGATCGCCGCCCCGCCGGGCGCGCTGGAGCGCCGCTACGTGCTGGCCCAGGGCCTGCGCGCCCTCGCGCCCGGGGCGCCGCTCTGCGCCCTGGCGCCGAAGGACCGGGGCGGGGCGCGGCTGCGGGCGGAGCTGGAGGCGCTCGGCTGCGTCGTCGAGGAGGAGGCGCGCCGCCATCACCGCATCTGCCGCTGCCGCCGGCCGGACGCGCCCGAAGGACTGGACGCCGCCATCGCCGCCGGCGGCCCGCAGCGGATCGAGGCGACGGGGCTGTGGACCCAGCCGGGGATCTTCAGCTGGGACCGGGTCGACCCCGGCTCGGCCCTGCTGATGCGGACCCTGCCGGCCCTGGCCGGGCGCGGCGCGGACCTCGGCTGCGGCGTGGGCGTGCTGGCGCTGCGGGTGCTGGAGAGCCCGGCGGTGGCGGCCTTGGCCCTGGTCGACCTCGACCGGCGGGCGGTGGAGGCGGCGCGGCGGAACCTGGCCGGTGAGGCCCGCGCGGACGTCGCCTGGGCCGACGCCCTCTCGCCCGGCGCCACGCCCGAGGGGCTCGACTTCGTGGTGATGAACCCGCCGTTCCACGACGGCGGGGCCGAGGACCGGCGGCTCGGCCAGGCGTTCGTGGCGGCGGCGGCCCGGGGGCTGCGGCCAGGCGGCATGCTGTGGATGGTGGCCAACCGGCACCTGCCCTACGAGCGGCCGCTGGCCGAGCGGTTCGCCCGCGTCGCCCTGCGCGCCGAGGCCGGCGGCTACAAGGTCCACGAGGCGGTGCGATGACCAAGCCGCCCATGGTCCGGCTCGACCGCCTGCTCGGCGCCCTCGGCTATGGCACGCGCAAGGAGGTGAGCCGGCTGGCCGCCGCCGGGGCGGTGATGCTGGACGGGGAACCGCTGCTGGACGCCTCGACCAAGGTTCCGGCCGGGCCGGACCTGCCGGCGCGGATGACCGTGCAGGGCGCGCCGGTCGACCCGCCGACGCCCCTGACCCTGGTGATGCACAAGCCCGTGGGCGTGGTCTGCTCGCATCGCGAGCCCGGCCGCAGCGTCTATGAACTCCTGCCCCGGCGCTGGCGGGCGCGCACCCCGGCGCTGTCGACCGTCGGGCGTCTCGACAAGGACACCTCCGGCCTCTTGCTGATCACCGACGACGGGGCGCTGCTGCACCGGATCATCTCGCCGCGGGCCGAGATCGCCAAGCGCTACCGCGCGGTGCTGGCGCGCCCGCTGGAGGGCCATGAGGCCGCGCGCTTCGCCGAGGGGCTGATGCTGGAGGGCGAGACCGCGCCCCTGCTGCCCGCCGGGCTGGAGCCGCTCGGGCCGCAGGAGGCCTATGTCACGATCCGCGAGGGCCGCTACCATCAGGTGCGCCGGATGTTCGCCGCCGTCGGCAACCATGTGGAGGCCCTGCATCGCGACCGCGTCGGCGGCCTCGACCTGCCGGCCGACCTCGCGCCCGGCGCCTGGCGCATGGCGACGCCCGAGGAGCTGGCGCGGCTGTTCGGCGGCTGAGGCCGGGCTGAACCATTGCGCCGGCCGCCGGTTTAGACCCCGGCCGGAGGCTGAGCGGTGAACGACATCCTTGACGCCATCGTGATCGGGGCCGGGCCGGCGGGCCTGACCGGCGCCATCTATCTCGGCCGGTTCCGGCGGCGGTTCCTGGTGGTGGAGAACGGCGACAGCCGGGCCGCCCTGATCCCGCGCACCCACAACCATCCCGGCTTCCCCGACGGCGTCGGCGGCGAGGACCTGCTCGGGCGCATGCGCCGCCAGGCCGAGCGCTATGGCGCAGCCTTCCGCCGGGACGAGGCCACGAGCCTGATCGTCGAGGACGGCCTGTTCCGCCTCGGCCTAACCTCCGGCGACGTGCTGACGGCGCGCAAGGTGCTGCTCGCCACCGGGGTGATCGACAACGAGCCGGACCTGCCCGACTTCGAAGGCTCGGTGCGGCGCAGCCTGATCCGCATCTGCCCGATCTGCGACGGCTACGAGGCCATGGGCCAGGCCATCGGGGTGATCGGCGACGGGGAGAAGGGCGCGCGCGAGGCCCTGTTCCTGCGCGCCTATTCCGACCGCATCAGCCTGGTCCACGTCGGCGAGCCCGCCGCCCTGCCCGAGCGGGAGCGGGCCATGCTGGCGCAGGCGTCCATTCCGATCGTCGAGACGCGGATCGACGCGGTGGTGGTCGAGGCGGACCGGATCGCGGCGCTGGATTTCGGCGCGGGCGGGGTGCGCCGGTTCGACGTGCTCTATTCCGCCCTCGGCACCACCCAGCGGGGCCTGCTGGCCGAGCGGCTGGGCGCGCGCACAGACACGTCGGGGTGCCTGGAGGTCACCGCCCACCAGGAGACCTCCGTCCCCGGCCTCTACGCCGCCGGCGACCTCGTGCGTGGCCTCAATCAGATCAGCGTCGCCCAGGCCGAGGCGGCCATCGCCGCCACCGACATCCACAACCGCTTGACGCCGGCATGGTAAAGCTCGGCTTAATCATTCGACCCCTCCGGCGGCTCCCGGTTTGCTCGTGGAGCGTTCGAGTCCTGGAGGCCGTGCCGCGGCGGGACAGGACGCCATGTTTGGAGCGCGATTGATGTTCGAGTTCGGGCGCGAGCTGAGGCGGCTGTTCATGGCCGAGCCGTCGCGGGACCCCGCGCCCCTGGCCGATCCGGCCCCGCTCGAACGGCTGGACCTGAAGCTCCTGCGCAAGGAGGCCGGCGCGGCCGACGCCGCCGCGGGCCGTCCCGGCAAGGGACGCCCGGAGCGTCTGGTCGAGGCGTCGGCGGTCTGGCGCGAGCTCGCCCGGCGCACCGGCGATCCGGCCGCCCTGCGCAAGGCCGCCGTGGAGGCCGAGCTGGCGGCGGCCGCCTTCGGCGAGGACGGCTGCCGCGAGGGCCTGGGCCAGGCCATGGCCGCCCAGGCCGCCGCCGCCATGCTGGGCGCCGACCTTCTGGGCCAGGAGCGGATGAACGCCGTCGCGTCCCGGATCCTCAAGGCCGCGCCGGACATCTGCGGCGTCCGCGCCGCCCGCGCCCGGCTCCTGGCCCGCAAGACCCTGGCCGCCGGCGGGCTGGACGAGGTCCGCACGGCCGCCGCCCGCTACGACGCGGCGCTCGCCGGCCTCGACGCCCGCGATCCGGGCCGCCGCTACGCCGCCGCCCAGCTCCGCCGCGACCGGGCCGAGCTGCTGATCGCCTGCGGCGGGCGCCAGCACGAGCCCCACCTGGTCGAGCAGGCCCTGGCCGACCTCGACAAGGCCGCCGCCGGCCTCGATCCCACGACTCACCCGGTCACCCTGGCGCGGATCGCCACGGCCCGCGGCGAGGCCCTGGTGCGCCTGGCCGAGATGGACGGCGACGTCTCCCTGGCGCTTGAGGCGGTGGACGTCTGCGCCGAGGCCCTGGACCTGGCCGGCCCCGGCCATTCGCCGCTGGACTGGGCCCGCGCCCAGCACGGCCGCGCCAGCGCCCTGATGACCGTGGGCCTGCTCGGCGAGAGCGAGGCGGCGTTCGAGCGGGCGCTGGACGGCCTCGGCCGGGCGCTGTCGGTGGTGGGCGACGGCACGGCGCCGGCGCTGCGGGCCGGGGTGGCCCAGGACCGCGCCGCCTGCCTGGTCCGCCGGGCCGAGCTTCGGGGCGACGCCTTCGCCCTGGACGAGGCCGAGGCGGTGCTGCGCAGCGAGCTGTCGCGCCTGCCGGCCGCGCCCGACCCGACCGCCTGGGGCTTGCTGCAGCTCAATCTGGCCCGGATCTACCTGGCGCGCTGGCGCGGGCGGGGCAGCGACCGCGGCGAGCGCGCCTCGGCCGGCGAGGCCCTGGCCGCGGCGCTGGACGTCTTCACCGAACGCGGCCAGCGCTCCCTGGCCCTGATCGCCTCCGCCGAACTCGAACGCCTGCGCGACGGCGCCATCCGGCCGGTGTAGCGCCGAGGCAGGCGGCTGCGGGGCGGACAGCGGGAGGAAGCCGCCGCGCCCCATTCAGTCCCGTCACCCTCGGCCTTGTGCCGAGGGTCCCTCGCGCCGCCGGCATTGAGCCTGGGCGTTCGAGCGCGGCGTGGCGGAGGCAGGGACCCTCGGCACAAGGCCGAGGGTGACGGCGTGAAGGTGTGGCGGCCTCAGGTCGAGGAGGCGGAAACGCCGCCGGGCTCAGTCCGGCGAGGCGGGCGCCGGGGCCTGGCGGACGACCTGGCCGTTGCTGGTGGTCACCGTGCGCGGCGGCGGGGGCGGCGGGTCGGCGAGGTCGGCGGATCCCCCGTCCAGGAACTGGGGCGAGAGCTGGATCGGGTCCGGCGTGTCGCCATAGGCCCGGTGCAGCGAATAGTAGTGGGCCGTCTCCCCGCCGGTCGAGGCGAGGCGCGTGGACGCCTGCGCCGCCGCGGGCCGGGCCGGGGCGGCCGCCTGGAGCACGGGCCCGGCGGCCGGCTGGGCCGCCGGCAGGGCGGCGCTGGCGACCGGGGCTGCAGGCCGCGGGGCGACCGGCGGCGGGGGCGCATAGATGCTGGCCGGCAGGGGCGCGGCCGCCGCCTGGTAGGGCCGCAGCGGCGGATCGTAGGCGGTCGGCTGAGGGGCCGGCGCGGCGGTCGGGCGCGGGGCGTAGGCCGCACGAAGCTGGGGCGCGGCCGCCGCATCCGACGGCGCGCTGGCCGGCGCGACCTTGCCGGGCCAGCTCAACAGGCCCCAGGGCCTCGACTTCGGCGCGGGCGGCGCGGGCGGCGCGCCGGGGGCGGCGGGCTGGGGCCGGTCCAGTCCCGGATAGGAGACCTGGGCGGACGCCGCGGCGGACATGGAAATCAGGGCGAGGGCGAGGAACAGGACGCGCATGCGGGCCTCCGAGGGCCCATCCTTAACGCGCGGCGCTTTAACCCCTTGCTAACGCCGCCGGCCGCGCCAGCGGGCCAGGATCTCGCGCTCGGCCGCCTGCATCAGGGCGTGCAGCCCCGCGCCCATCAGGGCCAGCACCAGCACCGCCGCGAACATCTTGGCCGTCTGCAGCCGGTTGGCCGCCTCCAGGATCCGCCACGCCAGCCCCTGGGCGCCGCCCGATCCGGCCACGAACTCCGCCACCACCGCCCCGACGATGGCCAGGCCCGCCGCGACCTTGTGCCCCTCCAGCAGGAACGGCGCGGCCGAGGGCAGGCGCAGCCGCCACAGCCTCTGCGCGCGGGTGGCGCCATAGAGGTCGAACAGGCGCTCCAGGTCCGGGTCGGCGGCGCGCAGGCCCGTCAGGGCGCCCGAGAAGATCGGGAAGAAGGCGACGATGGCGGCCAGGCCCACGATGGCGCGCTCGGGATGGTCCAGCCCCGCCCAGATCACCGCCAGGGGCGCGATGGCCACCACCGGCGTCACCTGCAGGGCGACGGCAATCGGCCGCACCGCCTCTTCCAGGAGGGCGTTCAGCGACACCACCAGGGCGATGGAGCAGGCCGCCAGGCTGGCGACGACCAGGGCCGCCAGGGCCATGGAGAGGGTGTTCCACGCGGACTGCAGCAGGACCGGGGCGTTGTCCACGGCCGCCCTGGCCACCGCGCTCGGCGGCGGCAGGATGTAGACCGGGACGTGCAGGCCGTCGCACGCGCCCTCCCAGACCGCCAGCAGGACGGCGATCAGGACGATGGGCGCCAGGATCGCCAGCGCCCGGTTCACGCCGCCTGTCCCATGGCCGCGGCGAGGTCGGCGGAGACCTTCTCGGCCGCCTCGCGGAACTCGGGCGTGGTGCGCCAGCCGGGCGGGCGCGGAAAGGGGCCGCCGACCGCGGTCTCGCTGGCCGTGCGGCCGGGGCCGGGGGTCATGACCACGAGGCGCCCGGCCATGTAGACGGCCTCCTCGACGTTGTGGGTCACGAACACGATGGCCGGCTTCAGCTCGGCCCACAGGGCCTGGATGTCGTCGGCGAGGGCGCGGCGGGTGATCTCGTCCAGGGCCGCGAACGGCTCGTCGAGCAGCAGGAGCTTCGGCCGGGTGACCAGGGCGCGGGCCAGGGAGGCGCGCATGGCCATGCCGCCGGAAAGCTGGGCGGGCTTGGCCTGGTCGGCGCCGGCGAGGCGGGCCAGCGCCAGGGCCTGGCGGGCGCGGGCCCGCGCCTCGGCCTTGGGCGTCCCGGCCAGCTCCAGCGGCAGGGCGACGTTGGCCTCGGCCGTCGCCCACGGCATCAGGGTCGGCCCCTGGAACACCACCGAGGTCTCCCCGCGCCCGGGCGTGCGCTGCACCCGGCCGCGCGTCGGCGCCTCCAGCCCGGCCAGGAGCCGCAGCGCCGTCGACTTGCCGCACCCCGACGGCCCGATCAGGGCCACGGTCTCCCCGGCCCCCAACGCCAGGTCGAACGGCCCCAGCGCCCTGCCGCGCCCGGGATAGTCGACTTCAACGCTGTGGAGGGCGGCGATCACGGTCAAGACGGCCGTTTTCCGAAGGTGTAGATAAACGAAAGGGAGCCGATGGCTCCCTTCGCAAGTCACTCCCTTTCGGGCGGCGGACACCTTTGGTCAGGGCCGCAAGTGAAGCCTAAATAGTCGGTTCGCGGTGGCGTTTCAAGGCTGTTCATGCAGGCAGCCGGGGGAGCCAGCGCATGACCCGCTCCAGTATCTGATGGAACTCCTCCTCCGACAGCCGCGGCACGCCGCCCTTGACCTGCGACAGGCGGCTTGGCGAGACGGTGTAGAGGTGATTGCAGATCACCCAGGATTTCCGTCCGTCGAGGGAGATCGAAAGCTCGTGGGCCCAGTCCTCGCTGCGCCCTTCCTGAGGATCGGTCGATGTGGGGCAGACCAGACAGGGTCCATGGAGGGTGTTCTTATAGGAGATCACCACAACCGGGCGGGTCTTCCACATCTCCGGAAGCATGGCGTCTTCCCAGAAGTCGCACCAATAGACACCCCTGACCTTAGGCGCTCCGACGAGCCGGGGCTGAACCCGCCTCGGTCGCTGCCCGCTCACTTCTTCACGAACTGCAGGGTGTAGGCGGATTTGTAGTCGAGGGCCTTGGGGTAGACGCCCTGGGCGGAGGCGAGGTTGAAGAAGTCGGCCCAGCGCTGGTCGGTCATCACGCCCACGCCGCCGGCCTTGGCGTCGCCGGAATCGACCAGGCCATAGGACCGCACCTTGTCGCGGGCCTGGTCCAGCACGTCCTGGGTCATCTCGGGATTGTCCTTCAGGATCAGGGCGTCGCCGGGCCTGGGGTCGCCGTGCAGGTAGGAGGCCCAGCCGGCGGCCGAGGCGTCGACGAAGGCCTGCACCGCCTTGGGATTCGACGCGATCAGGCTGTCGGACGCCAGGGCCATGGCCGCGTAGCCGGGGTAGCCCTCGTCGGCCAGCAGGAAGACGGCGGGCTTCAGATGGCCCTCCTTCTCGATGGTGTAGGGCTCGGAGGTGACATAGCCCTGCTGGATCACCCGCTTGTCGGCCAGGAACGGGCCGGAGTTGAAGGTGTACTTGCGCACCTGGGCGTCGGTGAAGCCGTACTTGGCCTTCAGCCACACCCAGAAGGCGGTGATCGAGGCGTCGGAGAGCAGGATCGGCCGGCCCTTCATGTCGGCGATCTTGGTGATCCCCTGGTCGGGGTGGGCGATCAGGACCTGCGGGTCCTTCTGCATGTAGGCGGCGACCGCCTTCACCGGCGCGTGCTCCTCGGCGAGGTTCAGCACGATGAAGCTGTTGGAGCCCATGCCCATGTCGATGGCGTGGGTGGCCAGGAGCTGGGGCACGTTCACGCTCGGCCCGCCCTGGACGATGGTCACGTCCAGGCCCCGCCTGCGATATTCGCCGGTGGCCAGGGCCTGGTAGAAGCCGCCCTGCTCGGCCTGGGCGCGCCAGTCGGTGGCGAACTTGATCGGGGTCAGGGCCGGAGCGCCGCCGGGCGCGGGCGCCGCGGTCCCGGCCTTCTTGGCCGGGGAGCAGGCGGCCAGGACGGCGGCGGCGGCGAGCGCGATCAGGCCGCCGAACTTCAGGATGCGCGTCGTCAA
>JBBCHF010000014.1:0-196243 GCA_037201645.1 Caulobacteraceae bacterium | reverse complement strand
CCGGCCTCTCCTATCTGGACGTCCGGCGGGCGCCGAAGGGCGCCATCGAACGGACTTGGCGCGATCCTCGTCCAGTCTCAATGAGAAATCAATGACACGGGACCGCCAAGCTTGACGGCCGCTTCAGCGGCGCATGAAGGCCAGCATCTGGCCGGCGAGGTAGTCGTCCGCCGTGCCGATGTGCCAGGCGGTGGTGAAGTGGTTGTGGCCCATCAGGCGGATCAGGTCCGGCCACTGGCCGCGCCGGTCGAAAATGGCCTGGACATAGAGCAGCGCCTGCCGCTCGAAATCGATCGGGTCGTATTCGGCCAGGGTGACCAGCACCGGCACGCTGGTCCCGGTCAGGCCCCTCAGCATCGACATCGCCTCGAACCGCGACTCGTCGGTCCCGAAGTAGGCGTCGCGCATCGGGTTCTGCTCGCAGGTCTTCAGGTCGAACAGGCACGACAGCAGGATCGCGCCCTTCACCGCCTCGGCCGCGCCATAGGGGCCTACCACATAGCCGGCCACGTGCACCGCGCCCGCCGAGGTGCCGGCGACGAATATGCGGCCGGGGTCGCCACCGTGCTCGGCGATGTTGGCGCGCACCCAGTCGATGGCGGCGGCGAGGTCGTCGGACCCCGCCGGCCAGGTGAACTCGGGCGCGAGGCGATAGGTGATGTTGACCCCGACCATGCCGTTGCGGGCCGCCCACAGCATGACGTTGTCGTAGAACGGCGAGCCGGGCATGCGCTTGTCGCCGCCCATGAACCCGCCGCCGTGCACGAACACGAACACCGGCCGGGGTTCGCCGGCATGGCCCTCGGCGCGGAACAGGTCCAGCCGGTGGCGCTCGTGCGGGCCGTAGGCGAGGTTGCGCGTCACCTCCAGGCCCGCATAGGGCTCGGGCTCGTGGAGCGGGGGCGACCAGGGCGGCGGCGGCCATGATGTCGGGCATCTCGGCGCCGCGGCCGATCCTGCGGATGGCGTCGGTGAACTCCTGGCCCAGGCCGGTCATGTTTCCTCCCGAAATCTTGTTGTGGTCTTCGCTTGGCCTTTTCGTTGACATCTCAACGAGGGGCCCGTCAAGGTGGGGTCGGAAACGCCGAAAAATAGAGGCCAAGCCGATGAGCTCGACCCTGAGGAACGCCCTGCCCGTCCGCAATCCGCGCACCGGCGAGATCGACCTGCACATCACCCCCGCCCCGGCCGACGAGGTGGCCGCCGCCGCCGGCCGCCTCCGCGCGGCCCAGAAGGCGTGGGGCGCGGCCCCGCTCGAGCATCGCATCGCGGTGATGTCGCGGTGGGCGGAGGCGATCCGCGCCGACCGCCAGGCGATCATCGACGCCGACGCGGCCGACACCGGCTATGGCCAGGTCTCGCAGATCGCGCCCGACATGATGCTCGGCGCCATCTTCGGCGGGATCCGCGGCGCGCCGGCGGCGTTCGAGGCGGCCCGCCGCCAGGGCGTCTCGCCCAACATGCCGCACGTGAAATACGACAGCGTGCTGAAGCCCTATCCGCTCGTCGGCGTGATCAGCCCGTGGAACGCGCCGACCATGCTGTCGATGCTGCACGTGATCCCGCCGCTGTTCGCCGGCTGCGCGGTGCTGTTGAAGCCGTCCGAGGTCACGCCGCGCTTCACCAGGCCGTTGATGGAGACGGTGCGGCGGATTCCGGAGCTGGCGGCCGTGTTCGAGGTCGTGCTCGGCGACGGCGAGACCGGCCAGGCGGTGGTCGACCACGCCGACCTGATCTCCTTCACTGGCAGCGTCGGCAACGGCCGCCGGGTGGCGGAGGCCTGCGCCCGCCGCTTCATCCCTTGCGAGCTGGAGCTCGGCGGCAAGGACCCGGTGGTGATCACCGAGACCGCCGACCTCGACAAGGCGGTGAACGCGGTGGTCCGCGGCGCCCTGACCTCCACCGGCCAGGTCTGCTTCTCGGTGGAGCGGGTCTATGTGCACGAAAGCGTCCACGACGCCTTCGTGGAGAAGCTGGTCGCCAAGGCCGAACGCGTCCCCCTGAACTATCCCGACAGGTTCGGCGGGCCGCTGAGCCCGTTCATCTTCGCCCGCCAGGCCGAGATCGTGGCCGACCACATCCTCGACGCCGTCTCCAAGGGCGCGCGGGTGCGCACGGGCGGGGAGGTGCTGACCCTCGGCGGCGGGCTCTACATGAAGGCCACGGTGCTGACCGACGTGAACCACGAGATGAAGGTGATGAGGGACGAGACCTTCGGCCCGGTCGTGCCGGTGATGCGCTATCGCGACGCGGACGAGGCCGTGGCCCTGGCCAACGACACCTATTTCGGCCTGTCGGCGGCGGTGATCGCGGGCACGGAGGCGGAGGCCCGCGCCATCGGCGAGCGGATCGACGCCGGCAACGTCTCGATCCAGGACGCCTTCCTGACCTTCGCGGCGGGGGCGGTGGAGTCCGACTCCTTCCGCATGTCCGGCCTGGGCGGCAAGCGGTCGGGCGTCCAGCGCTACCTGAAGCGCCAGGGCCTCCTGATCAACACCGCCGATCCGGCCGATCTCCTGGAGGACGGGTTGAAGGCGGCGGAATAGCCGGCGTCAGGCCTGGCCGGCCTTCAGCGCCGCGATGGCCACCCGCTCGCGCCCGTGCGGGTCGGACGCGACCTTCGAAGCCCCCTCGTCCAGCAGCATGGTGGCGCGCCGGCCGCGCTCGTAGGCGGGCCAGGCGGGCAGGCCCGGCGCCTGGGGCCGGCCGGTGCGGGCGAAGGCGGCCCAGGCAGTGCTCATCCGGTCGGCGAGGGCCTGGACGCCCGGCCCGGAGCCGCAGAGCTCGGGCGCGGCGGCGATGTTGTCGAACATGAACGGGATCTCCGAGCCGTGCGGGCAGTGCAGCTTGCCGCCGCGCGCCGGGCTCAGCCGGTCGAACTCATAGACATAAACGGGCGCGCCGCCGAGCGAGGCCTTCCGCTCGGCCTGGAGCAGCACCGGATGGCGCATCCAGTAGTCGCTGGAGATCAGCTGGTAGACCATCACCTCGTCCGCGCCCGGCCGCCCCTCGCGGTAGAGCCGGATCAGCCCCTCGGCCTCGGCGTCGCCCGTGTGGGTGTAGCGCTTGACCCGCTCGAGCAGGGCCGCGCCGTCCATCGGATCGAGCGGGGTGTCGGGGAAGAAGGTCGATTCGGTCAGGTTGCTGCCGGTCAGGAACGGGACCTCGGCCGAGATCGCCGGCGCCTTCGGATCGAACGGGTCGGACGGGATCGCGCGGCCGTCGGTGACCGGCCCGAACGCCATGGCCCCGCGCGTGGCGGCCATGGCCTGCAGGATCGCCTCGGCCGGCAGGGCCTGCAGCCGGTCGAGGCCCACGGGCCCCAGCCCGAGCTGGTCCATCAGGGCGCGGGCCGAGCGGGCCGCCGCCTCGGGCGTGGAATGGCGCAGCGCCGCGCCGCTCTGGGCCACGGCGCGGTGGAACAGCCCCTTGGCCGCCGGCATGGCCATCAGGGTGGAGACCTTCCCGGCCCCGCCCGACTCCCCGAAGATGGTCACGCGGCCGGGATCGCCTCCGAAGGCGGCGATGTTGTCGCGCACCCAGGCCAGGGCCGCCACGCAGTCGAGCAGGCCGACGTTGCCGGAGTCGGCGAACCGGTCGCCGCCGATGTCCGCGAGATAGAGGTGGCCGAAGGCGTTTGAGCCGGTGGTTGATGGTGACCACCACCACGTCCTGGCGCGCCGCCAGCCGGGCGCCGTCGTACCAGGGCGCCGAGCCGCCGCCGACCGCATAGCCGCCGCCGTGCAGCCACAACATCACCGGCCGCTTGCCGGCGTCCGCCGCCGGCGTCCAGACGTTGAGGACCAGGCAGTCCTCCCCCTGCGGCCCCGTCGCCATGGAGCCGGCCTCCTCGGGCAGGATCGGGACGACGCTCTGAGGGCTCAGCGGGCCGAAGGCGGCCGCGTCGCGCACGCCGGCCCAGGGCTGGGGCGGCCGCGGCGGGCGGAAGCGCCCCTCCCCGCCGGTCGGCGCGCCATAGGGCACGCCGCGGAACACGCTGACCCGCCCCTGCTGGGCGCCGCGGACCTGGCCCGCCGCGGTCTCCACCACCAGCTGCGGTGCGCGCGGCGTCGCGCGCAGGCCGAAGCCGAACCAGCGGCCCACGTCCCACGGACCGGCGGCCTGCGCCGTTCCCGCCCCGACCCCCGCCGCGGCGGCCGCGCCGGCGATCACCGCGCGCCGATCGGGCGCCTTGCCCGGCTTTGAGCGCTCCACGCATCCCCCCGTCTTTGTTGAGCCCGACAGGCCCTTCGCGCCAGATTGGGCCTGCACGGCGCCGGCCGCAATCGCGCGATCTGGACAGGCCTGCAACCTGACGACTTAAATCCGACATGCGACGCACCTAAATAGCCGTCGCTGCCTCGGAGGGGCGGGGCGACGCGATCGTCGGCCCCGGCTCCGGAAAGCCTCCGCGGCAAGGGGAGCGCGCGTGCGAGCAATGCGATCCGGACTGATCGGGATGGCCCTCGGCGCGGTCCTGGCGCTGGCGGCCGCGGGCGGCGCGGCGGTCGCGGCCGAAGAGCCGGAATGCCTGGGCCCGCCCGGCCCGTCGCGCCTGCTGGTCACCATCCCGAACCTGGGCTCCAGCGACGGCCTGATCGCCGCGACGCTCTATCCGGACGATTCCGGCCGGTTCCTGGTCCACCACGGCCAGCTCTACGTCCAGCACGTGAAGGCCGAGGCGCCGGAGACGCGCTTCTGCCTGTGGCTGCCGGACGAGGCGGGGGCCTACGCCCTGGTGGTCTACCACGACGCCAACGGCGACCATAAGTTCAACCGCACCAAGCTCGGCCTGCCCGCCGAGGGCTATGGCCTGTCCAACGACCCGCCGACCTTCCTCGGCCTGCCGACCTTCAGCTCCGTGCGGTTCAAGACCCACGCGGGCGACAACCCGATCCAGATCAGGATGCACTATCCGCACTGACCAGCCATATCAGCCCGGCCAGGGCGTCGCCGTGCGCCGGGCGTTGCGGTTGGTCCGCACGAACCACTCGGCGATGCGCAAGGCCGCGGTCCCCGCCGCAGCCTCGCGGGGGGTGGGCGCGTGATCGGCCGCGGGCAGGGCCTGGGCCAGGGCCGGCGCGACCACCGTGCGCCGGAACTCTTCGATCAGCGCCTCGTTGCTGACCACGGCCACGATCTCCTCTTCGGCGTGATAGCTGACGAAGTCGAAGTTGGACGAGCCCAGGACGAGCCGGCCGCCGTCGACCAGCATGGCCTTCAGATGGCTCATCCCCGGCGTCAGCCGCACGTCGAAGCCGGCCCGGGCCGCCGCGGTCAGAAGGTAGTCGCGCACCAGCCGCTTGTTGTTGTCGCGCGGGGTGATGAGCTGGATCTTGACGCCGCGCGCCGCCGCCCGCTCCAGCTCGCCGACGAAGGGGAAGGTCAGGTAGGGGCTGACCACCACGATCTCGCGCGCCGCGGCCTCGATCAGGGCGACCAGGGGCCGGAAGGCGGCGGGATTGTCGCGGCCGTCCAGGCTGTGAATGGCGAGCTCGCCGAAATCGGCCGTCCAGGCCCGGCTCCGGCCCGCATAGGTGGCCTCGAAGTCGGCGGCCAGCCGGCCGGCGGCGCCGGCGTCCTCGATGCGCAGCATCAGGTCGCGCCAGTCGAAATTATGGTCGCTGAAATTGACCCCCGCCGACATAGACCGCGTCGTCGGCCACCAGCAGCTTCTTGTGGTTGCGGAACGCGAAGCCGGCCAGGAGGAACCCCGGCGGATTGGTCGCGCGGACTCCTACCCCCGCCTCGGCGAGGCCGCGGAACATGGCGTGGGTGGCCTGCACCTCGGCGCGGAAATCCGGGTCCAGGAGATAGGCCGGCGAGAACACGAAGCGGTCGCTGACCACGTATCGGGTGTAGTGGTCGACCAGCACGCGGCGGTCGGCGGCGGGGGCTGGCGGCGATGGCCGCGCCCACCGCAGCGCCGGCCGAATCAGCCTCGAAGGTCATGGCTTGGACATAAAGTCGTGTCCTTGCCGCACGCATATCCTGCTCGGCCGCGCGCCAGAACGCCTCAGAACCGACCAACAACTGAAACTTTCCCAACACCTTCTCGGTTACAAGCGCCAACCTTCGCTATTGCACAGTTGCCGCCCGACCGGCCCAACGGATAGAACCGCTCGATGCCAGACGGGGGCGTTTTCCAGTCTTACGGCGCTGACGAACGCGCCAGGGTCCTTCTCCTGCTGCCCTCCCTGCAAGGCGGCGGTGCCGAGCGCGTGGCCGCTCACCTGTTGAACCGATGCGATCCGTCGCTGGTCAATGTGCGGATGGGCCTGCTGCAGCGCACAGGGCCCCTACCTGGCCGACGTCGACCCGCACCGCGTCGACGCCTCGCCCATAGGCCATGACTGGCTGGGGTTCCAGGGCGACAACTCCTCGTTCTACCGACCGCACCGGCTGGTGATCGGCGGGGTGCTGGCGCCGGTGAACACGGCGGCGATGATCCGCGGCTTCCGCCCCGACGTGGCGATCAGCTTCGTCAAGGGGATGAACATCATCACCCGCGCCGCGCTGCCGCTGCTCGGCCCCGACCGGCCGCGCTGGATCGCGCGCGAGGGCAACAACACTATGCGGTGATCGACGACGAGCTGACCACCCGCTCGGCCGCGCCGTGGTCAAGCGGGCGATGCGCAACTGCTACCGCACGGCCGACTGCGTGCTGGCCAATTCCGCCGACATGGCCGAGGGCCTGAAGGACACCTTCGGCCTGTCCTCGTCCAAGGTGCGGGTGATCCACAACCCGATCGACGTGGCCCGCATCCAGACCCTGTCGAACGAGCCCATGGCCGACCCGCCTTCGCGGCCGTTCATCGTCGCGGCCGGCCGGCTGGAATACCAGAAGGCGCACGACCTGCTGCTCGAGGCCTTCGCCAAGAGCGCCGCCTGCAAGGACCTCGACCTCGTGATCCTCGGCAAGGGATCGCGCGAGGAGAGGCTGAAGGCGCAGGCGGCCGAGCTCGGGATCGCCGACCGGGTGCATTTCCGCGGCTTCGCGGCCAATCCCTGGGGCCTATTTCTCCAAGGCGCGGATGTTCGTCCTGCCCTCGCGCTGGGAGGGCTTCCCCCACCGTGGTGGTCGAGGCCCTGGCCTGCGGCGCGCCGACCCTGGTCACCGACTGCTGCTACGGCCCCAAGGAAATCGTCGAGCACGGCGAAAGCGGCTGGATCGTGCCGCGCGACGACGTGGCGGCCTTCGGCAAGGCCATGGACACGATCCTGACCCATCCGGAGCTCGCCGCGCGCTTCTCGGCCGGCGGCAAGCGGCGGGCGCTGCAGTTCGACGTCGACAAGATGGTGCTGGAGTACACCACCCTGTTCATCGAGCAGGCCGTGACCCGCCGCGCGGCCATGGCGCCGCGCATCGGCGCCCTGCAGTCGGCCTGGTCCTAGAGGGGGCTCAGCCGGCGCGGTCCTTGGCGGCGCGCAGGGCCTGGCGGATCTCGTCGCGGCGGTCGTGGATCGAGGCGATCACGAAGCCCATCGGCACGCCGAGATCGACCAGCAGGGCCTCGGAAAGCTGCAGGCTGGCCTCGATGGTCTCGGGCACCGCGTCGGTGACGCCGAGCTCGTAGAGCCGCCGGGCGTGGCGCGCGTCGCGGGCGCGGGCGACCACCACCACGTCGGGGCGCAGGCGGCGGGCGGGCGGCCGCCACCGCCTCGGCCGCCTCCGGCTCGTCGGTGGTCAGCACCACGGCGGGCGCCCCGCTGAGGCCGCACCGCTCCAGAAGCTCCGGCCGCGAGGCGTCGCCGAAGAACACATGGCCGCCCTCGCGCCGGCCGGCGTCCACCGCGCGCACGTTGCGGTCCACCGCGATCCAGGCGATGCCGTGGGCGGTCCAGCATCTCGGCCACCATCCGCCCGACCCGGCCGTAGCCGACGATCAGCACCCGCGGCTCCTCCTCCGCGATCTTGGGCGGCGGCGCGTGGCCGTCGGCGGCGTCGGCCTTCTCCTGGGCCCGGCCAAGCCGCGCCCCGACCAGGCCCAGGGCCGGGATCGCGACCATCGACAGGCCGGCGGAGACCACCATGGCCTCGGCCACCGCGGCCGGGACCAGCCCCGCGCCGGACGCCTGCTCCAGCACCACGAAGGCGAACTCGCCCCCGGCCGCCAGCACCAGGCCGCTCTCCAGCGCCTCGCCGCCCTTGATCCCGAACGCGCGGCAGAGGCCCGCGCCGACGGCCGCCTTCAGGGCGATCAGGCCGGCGGCGACGCCGAGGACCAGCCCCGGCTGGGAGACAATGAGGGCGACGTCGAGCCCCAGGCCGATGGACAGGAAGAACAGGCCGAGCAGCAGGTCCTTGAACGGCCCGATCAGCACCTCGACCTCGTGGCGGTACTCGGTCTCGGCCAGGAGGATGCCGGCGACGAAGGCGCCCAGGGCCATCGACAGGCCGAGCAGCTCGGCGCAGAGACCCGCCCCGATCACGATCAGGAGGCTCAGGGCCATGAACAGCTCGGCGCTCTTGGCCCGCGCCGCCGAGCGGAACAGCGGCCGCAGCAGGAGCCGCCCGACCACGACGATGCCGGCCAGGCCCGCGACCGCCGTGCCGAGCGCCAGCCACGGGTTGTGGGCGCGCCCGCCGAGCAGGGCGAGGGCGATCAGGATCGGGGCGACCGCCAGGTCCTGGAACAACAGGATCGAGAACACCGCCCGGCCCGACGGCTCGTGCAGCCGCCCCGCCTCGGCCATCACCGGCACGACCACCGCCGTGGAGGACATGGCCAGGGCGGCCCCGATCGCCAGGGCCCCGAGGGGGGCGAGGCCGAACATCACGCCGACCGCGGCGATCAGCACCGCGGCGCCCACCGTCTGGGCGGCGCCGAGGCCGAACACCAGCCGGCGCATCAGCCGCAGCCGCTCCCACGACAGCTCCAGCCCGATCATGAACAGCAGGAACACGACGCCGAGCTCGGCGAAGTCGGCGACCTGCTTGGGGTGGGAGACCGTGAAGTAGTCGAGCCAGGGCGCCTGGGGCACGAACCGGCCAAGGCCTGGGGGCCCAGCGCCACCCCCGCGCCGAGGAAGCCGAGCACGGGACTGACCTTGATCCGCTTGAACAGGGGCGCAGCGATCCCCGCCGTGGCCAGGAAGGCGACGATGTTCGAGTAATGCTCCGGTGTGGAATCCGCCATCTCTCCCCCTTGGCCGCCTGCGGCAGAGTATGGTGTCGGCGCGGCCGCCGCCAAAGGGCGGAGCGGGCAGGGCTGGCGTTTCCGGACCCGGCGCCCCGGGGCGACAGGGGCGGCGGCGTCCGGGGCGTAGTCCTATTGCAGCTTGATCCGGACGACGGTCCGCCCGGCCCGGCAAGCCCATCTGGTGAGCGACATGCGCAACGTCCTGATCCTGTCGGCCGCCCTGTCCGTGCTCGCGGGCGGCCAGGCCTTCGCCCACGCCCAGCTCGTGCGCGCCGACCCGAAGGTTGGCTCGACCGTGGATCGCGAGCCGGGCCGCGTGTCCCTGTGGTTCACGGAGGCGCCGCGGCCCGCCCAGTCGGGGGTGATGCTGACGGGACCCGGCGGGCGTCGCGCCCTGCTCTCGCCGCTGACCGCCGACGCCGCAGACCCGCGGATCGTCACGGCCCCGCTGCCGCCGGGGCTGGGACCGGGGCCGCTACCAGGTGGAATGGCGGGTGTTGTCGGGCGGCGGCCACCGCACCCAGGGCGACTTCGCCTTCACGGTGAAGCCGTAGGCCGCATGAACGATTTTAATTCCGGAGGGCGGGACCGACGGCGCATGGTCGCGCCAAATTTTGCTTCGGATCCATCACTTATGAGAAACCTTCTGTTGTGCGCCACGGCCTGTGGCGCATTTATCGCCCTTACGCAGGCCGCTTTCGCCCAGACGACGGTCGCCACGCCGGGCCCGGCCTCCAGCACGACCGACCTGGTGCATCCGCCGCGGATGGGCGCCTGGGGCCTGGACCTCCAGGGTCGCGATCCGACCGTGCAGCCGGGCGATGACTTCTACCGCTACGCCGGCGGCGCGGCGGTCGACAAGATCGTCATCCCGCCCGACCTGCCCTCGTTCGGCGAGTTCGACTCGCTGTTCGAGCTGTCCCAGGCCCGCGTCGACGCCCTGCTGAAGAAGACCGCGGCCAATCCGGCCGGCTCGCCTGAGGCGGTCAAGGTCGGCGGCTTCTACAACAGCTTCATGGACGAGGCGCGGGTCGAGCAGCTGGACGCCAGGCCGCTGCAGCCGGATCTGGACGCCGTCCGCGCCGCGACCACGCGCGAGGCGCTGGCCGCCCTGATGGGCCGCTCGCCGACCGGCTATTTCCACTCCTTCTTCAGCCTGGACATCTCCTCGGACGACAAGGACCCGGACCGCTATGCCGTGTTCCTGGGCCAGAGCGGCCTGGGCATGCCCGACCGCGACTACTATCTGACGCCCGCCTTCGCCGAGACCAAGGCCAAGTACCAGGCCTATGTCGCCCAGGCCCTGGCCAGCGTCGGCTGGCCTGACGCGGCCGCCCGCGCCGCCGACGTCGTCGCCGTGGAGACCCGCATCGCCGAGGCGAGCTGGGCCAAGGCCGACCGCCGCCAGGCCGAGAAGATCTACAATCCCATGACGGTCGAGCAGCTCTCGGCCGCCGCCCCGGGCTTCCCGTGGCGGACGTTCCTGGACTCGGCGGGCCTCGCCAAGGTCGACCGCGTGGTGTTCGCCGAGAACACCGCCGCCCCGAAGATCGCCGCGATCTTCGCCGAGACCGCCGACCGACGTGCTGCAGGCCTGGACCGCCTTCCACCTCGTCGACGACGCCTCGCCGTACCTGTCCAGGCGGTTCGTCGACGCCCGCTTCGCCTTCCGCGGCACGGTTCTGTCCGGCCAGCCGGAGCTGCGCGCCCGCTGGAAGCGCGCGGCCTCGGTGGTGGGCGCGAGCATGGGCGAGGCGGTCGGACATCTCTATGTCGACGCCTACTTCCCGCCCCAGTCCAAGGCCCAGATGCTGGAGCTTGTGGGCAACCTGAAGGTCGCCCTGGCCGAACGGATCAAGCGGCTGGACTGGATGAGCCCCGCCACCAAGGCCAAGGCGCTCGACAAGCTCAGCCAGCTCGCCGTCAAGGTCGGCTATCCGGACAGGTGGCGCGACTATTCCGCCCTGCGGATCGACCCGGCGGACCTTTACGGCAACCAGGAGCGGGCCGTCGCCTTCGAGTGGAACCGGCAGGTGAACCGCCTCGACCAGCCGGTGGACCGCGCCGAGTGGGACACCACGCCCCAGACGGTCAACGCCTTCTACAATCCGACCGAGAACGACATCACCTTCCCGGCCGCGATCCTCGCGCCGCCGTTCTTCGATCCCGGGGCCGACCCCGCGGTGAACTACGGCGCGATCGGCGGGGTGATCGGCCACGAGATGACCCACGGCTTCGACGACCAGGGCCGCAAGTACGACGGCCACGGCAAGCTCGACGACTGGTGGACCGCCGAGGACGCCGCCAAGTTCATGGCCCAGACCAAGGTGCTAGGGGCGCAGTACTCGTCCTATGAGCCGCTGCCGGGCGTGCACCTGAACGGCGAGCTGACCATGGGCGAGAACATCGCCGACCTCGGGGGCCTCCTGATCGCGCTCGACGCCTACCACGCCTCGCTGCACGGCAAGCCCGCGCCGGTGATCGACGGCCTGACCGGCGACCAGCGGTTCTTCCTGGCCCAGGCGCAGGTCTGGCGTTCCAAGGACCGCGAGGCGTCGGCGCGCCAGCGCGTGACGTCCGACCCCCACTCGCCGGCTCGTTTCCGCGTCGACGGCCTGGATCGCAACATCGACGCCTGGTACGCCGCCTTCGGCGTCAAGCCGGGCGGGGCCTACTATCTGGCGCCCGATCAGCGCGTCCGGATCTGGTGATCTTCAACGAACGAACCCGCCGCGCGGTGGTCGCGGCGGGTTCGCCTTTACGCTCAGAAACTGAGCGGGCGTTTCCTCCCCTGAAACGCCTGAAACCCGCGTGTCGTCCGCACGCTGGATCTCACGGCCGCGACTGAAAGGGCTTTCAGGGGCCCTGTCAACGCACCGGATTCGCCCGCCGCGGGACCGCCGCCGAGTGATGCAGGAACGTCACAGGTTAATCTTGTTCCGCAGGGCGTCGATGGCCGGGCAGTCGGCGTGGAACAGATAGTCCGGACGGCCCACCGACACCGGCCCGACCCCCGCCGCCGCCAGGGCCTGGGCCGCGTCGAACAGCTCGCCGGCGTCGACCAGCAGGCCGTTCGGGCGCGGCGTGGCGCCCCCGCTCGCGGAAGCCGGCGGTGGCCTTCTCGGCCTGGGCGGCCTGGCCGGCGGGCCAGGTCAGGATCGCGTATTCCCGCGCCCGCCCCTTGGCCTCGACCACGCCGAGCAGGCGCCGCGCGATGGCCAGGTGCTCGGCCGTCCAGGGCGCGGTCAGGCTGGCGGCCAGGTGCGCCTGGCTCTTCAGGATCACCCCGTCGGACAAGGGACGCAGGCCGTTGGCGGCCAGGGTGGCGCCGGTGGTGGTGATGTCCACGATCAGCTCGGCCGCCCCGGCCGCGGGCGCGCCCTCGGTGGCGCCGGCGGAGTCCACGATGCGGTAGTCGGCGACGCCGTGGGCGGCGAAGAAGGCGCGGGTCTGCACGCCATATTTGGTGGCCACCCGCATGCGCCGGCCGGTGCGGGCGAGATAGGCGGCGGCGACCTCGTCCACGTCGGCCATGGTCTGCACGTCGATCCAGCTCTGCGGCGCGGCCACCACCACGTCGGCGTGGCCGAAGCCGAGCGGCCGCAGCAGCATGACCCGGCCGTCCAGGGCGCCGCGCTCGCGCAGCAGGTCCTCGCCGACGACGCCCAGGTGCACGTCGCCCGAATCCAGCGCCGCGGCGATGTCGGAGGACGACAGCAGCGGAGCCTCCGCCCCGTCGAGCTTGGCCAGCACGCCGCGATAGCCGCGCGCGCCGCCGGCGATCTTCAGCGGGAATCCGCAGTCCGGCCAGCCACGCCTCGGCCTGGTCCTTCAGCCGGCCCTTGGAGGGCAGGGCGATCAGCATCGGGGCGGTCATTGCTGGCCTCCGGCGAAGGCGCGCCAGGGACGGACCATGCAGCCCACCGCGCCGGCCGCTCGCTTCGCGCCGAGCCGGGCCAGCAGGCCGTCGTAGCGGCCGCCGGCGGCGACCGGGAACTCGGCCCCCAGCGCCGTGCTGCGCACCTCGAACACCACCCCGTCGTAGTAGCCGAACACGCGGCCGAAGGCGGGGGAGAAGCGGACGCGGTCGGCCGGGGCGCCCTCGGCCTCGATGGCGGCGGCGCGGCGGCCCCAGGCCTCCAGCGCCCCGTCGAGCGCCCGGCCGCTGGCCAGGCGGCCGATGGCGTCCAGGGCGGCGGCCGGCCGGCCCTCGACGGCCAGGAAGGCGAGGATCCGCTCGGCGTCGGCGGGGGCGAGCGGTGGGGTGCGCTCCGCGTGCGCCCGCTCGGCCAGGCGATGCACGATCTCCACCGGCGAGCGGCCGCCCACCGGCTGCACGCCCGACAGGGTCCAGACCTCCTCCAGCGCCTGGACCGCCTCGGCCTCCGGCAGCCCGGCCAGCATGGCGGCGAGGCGGGCCGGAGCCGGCGGTCGCGGGCGTCGCGGCCTGGGCGCGCTCTAGCTCCTGGCGCAGGGCGCGGGGGCGGCGGAAGGCGCGGTCCAGCCGCGCCGCCAGCGGCCGGGGCAGGCCGAGGGCGTCGAGGAAGGCGCCGAACAGGCCGACGTCGCCGAGCTCCAGGGTCAGGTCATTGCGCCCGCCCGCCGCCGAGGCGCGCCAGGCCAGGCCCGCCATGGCCGCGTCGGCCTGGGCCCGGTCGGCGTCGCCATAGGACTCCAGGCCGATCTGCAGGAACTCCTCGGCGTGGTCGGCGTGGCGCGGGGAGACGCGGAAGGCCTTGCCTTCATAGAGGTAGCGGCCGCGCGCGGCGCCGCCGTCGATGTGGGCGCTGGCCACCGGCACGGTGAAGTCGGGGCGCAGGCAGGCCTCGTCGGCGCCGTCGGCCTGGACCACGAGACGTCGAGCATCAGGTCGAGCGGCTGCAGCACGGGTACGTCGATGGCCTCGGCGCCGAGCGCCAGGAACGGCGCGCGGATGGCGGCCAGGGCCTCGGCCGGGACGGCGGGGCTCCAGCCGGGTCACGGCGCGGCGTCCAGGATGGCGCCGGACCGTCGCGGACGAGATCGGCGCGCGGCACGTTCACTGTCCCGGCCGCTCGGCGCGCCAAGCCTGGTTTGTCGGTCACCGCCCCGCGCCAGCTCGCGCCCGAGGTCGGAGGTCCTTCACGGTCACGGTCCCGGCGGCGATCTCGTCCTCGCCGAGGATCACGGCGGCGGGGCGACAGGCGCCGGTCGGCGTACTTCATCTGGGCCTTCATGGCCGGACGAGCCGAGGTAGACCTCGGCCGCCACGCCCGCGGCGCGCAGCTTCGCCCGCCACGGCGAAATAGTCGGCCATGCGCGCCTGGTCGAAGGCGATCACCACCACCGGCCCGCGCACCTCGCCGGCCGGGTCGCGACCCGCCGCCCGGAGCGCGGGCCGCGAGGCGCGAGACTCCGAACGAGAAGCCCGTCGCCGGAACCGGCTGGCCGGTGAACCGGGCCACGAGGTCGTCGTACCGCCCGCCGCCGCCGACCGAGCCGAAGCGCACGGTCTCGCCTTTGTCGTCGGACGGTCTCCAGCAGCAGCTCCGCCTCGAACACCGCGCCGGTGTAGTATTCCAGGCCCCGCACCACCGAGGGGTCGAACCGCGCCTGTTCGGCGGTGACGCCGAGGCCCTCGAGCGCCGTCCTCGATCAGCTCCAGGTCCCGCAGGCCTTCTTCGCCCAGGGCGCCGAGCTTCAGCTCGGACAGGCGGTCCAGCACCCCGGCCTCGCGGGTGGAGACGTCGATGAACTCGCCGATCGCCTCGCGCGCCGCCAGGTCCAGGCCCGCGCCCTTGGTGAAGGCGCCCGATTCGTCTAGCCGGCCCCTCGCCGAGCAGGTCCTGCACGCCGTCCCAGCCCAGCCGGTCGAGCTTGTCCACCGCCCGCAGCACGGTCAGCTTCTGGCGCGGGTCCGCGACGCCCGCCTCGGCCAGGAGGCCGTCCAGCAGCTTGCGGCTGTTGATCTTCAGGATATAGGCGCCGCGCGGCAGGCCCGCCGCCTCGAAGCCGGCCGCCGCCAGGGCGACCATCTCCGCGTCCGCCTCCGGCCGCGCCGAGCCGACGGTGTCGGCGTCGCACTGGATGAACTCGCGGAACCGCCCCGGCCCCGGCTTCTCGTTTGCGCCAGACCGTGCCGAAGGCGTAAGCGGGCGGAACGGCTTGGGCAGGGTCTCCCAGTTCTGCGCGGCGAACCGGGCGAGCGGCGCGGTGAGGTCGTAGCGCAGGGGCCATCCACTGCCCATTGCCTTCACTATCTGGGTCGTCCTGCAGGGCGAACACGCCCTCGTTGGGACGGTCGGAGTCGGGCAGGAACTTGCCGAGCGCGTCGGCGTATTCGAACGCCCCGGTGTCCAGCGCCTCGAAGCCGTAGCGCTCGTAGACGCCGGAGACGGCGGCGAGGATCGCCCGCTCGGCGGCGAGGTCGCGCGCGCGCTTGTCGACGAAGCCGCGGGGGGCGCGGGCCTCGGGCCGGAAAGGGGTCTGAGCGGTCATGGCGCGCGCCTATCGGATATGGGCGCGGCCGGCAAGGAAGGAGAGGCAGGGTCCCATCGTCTCTCTCATTGTGGGAGGGACGGACGGGGCGTCGGGCGAGCCCCATCCGCGGGTTGCGGGGGGCTCGGGGCGGGACGCTTCTAGGCCAAGCGGCGCCGGCCCGGCCCGCCGCAGCGGGTCAGGGGATGGGAACAGCCGTGGTGATGCGCGGGTCCGCGTCATGGCGCGGGGCGTATAACGGAACTTGCCGCCCGAGGCCAGAGCGCCTGGGCAGCGGAGCTTTATCCCCACACTCCGGTCATCCCGGCGAAGGCCGGGACCCAGGTGTTTTTGATGGGGTTCCGGAGAGCTGACGTTCGTGCGGCAGCTATACTGAAGTGCCGCGAAAAAGCCTGGGTCCCGGCCTTCGCCGGGATGACCGGAATATGAGAGCGGTCAGACCAGGGCGCCGTGCGCTCTGCGGCCGTCATGATCCGTGATCGCCAGTGGGACGACCAAGCCGGGCTCCGCCTCCCCTTCGAACACCACCTCCGTGAAATCCTCGGCGCGGGCGAGGCCCTCGCGCTCCACGAGGCACGACACCGTGCGGCCGACCTGGCGGGTCGAGATGGCGGCGCAGGGCGAGGTCGCCCGCCTCGCGCAGGCGCTGGGCGCGGGCCTTGACCGTGGCGCGGTCCACCGGCGGCATGCGGGCGGCGGGCGTGCCCGGGCGCGGGCTGAAGGGGAAGACGTGCAGGTAGGACAGCCCAGCCTCCCCGACCAGCGACAGGGTGTTTCTCGAACATCGCCTCGGTCTCGGTGGGGAAGCCGGCGATCAGGTCGGCGCCGAACGCCACATCCGGGCGCACGGCGCGCACCTGCTCGATCAGGCGCAGGGCGTCGGCGCGCGAATGGCGGCGCTTCATGCGCTTCAGGATCATGTCGTCGCCGGCCTGCAGCGACAGGTGCAGGTGCGGCATGAGCCGCGGCTCCTCGGCCAGGAGGCGCATCAGGTCCGCGTCGATCTCGGCCGCGTCGATGGAGGACAGGCGCAGGCGCGGCAGATCCGGGACCAGGCGCAGGATGCGCCCGACGAGCTGGCCCCAGCGTCGGCGCCCCCGGCAGGTCCTGGCCCCAGGAGGTGATGTCGACGCCGGTGGACCACGACCTCGCGATAGCCGCGCGCCGCCAGCCGGCGCACCTGCTCGACCACCTCGCCCGCTGCGGCGGAGCGGGAATTCCCGCGGCCGTAGGGGATGACGCAGAAGGTGCAGCGGTGGTCGCAGCCGTTCTGCACCTCGACATAGGCGCGGGCGCGGTCGGTCAGGCCGTCGATCAGGTGATGCGCCGTCTCGCGCGCCTCGAAGATGTCGGCCACCCGCACGCGAGTCTCGACGGCGCCGGCGTAGCCGCTGGGAATACGATCCGGGCGCGGCCTTGTCGGCGTTGCCGAGCACGAGGTCGACCTCGGCCATGGCGGCGAAGGCGGCGGGGTCGATCTGGGCCGCGCAGCCGGTGACCACGATCCGCGCCCCCGGCCGCTCGCGTCGCGCCCTGCGGATAGCCTGGCGCGGCCTGGCGCACCGCCTCGGCCGTCACCGCGCAGGTGTTGAAGACGACGGCGTCGCTTAGGCCCGTCCTCAGCCGCCCGCGCCCTGATCTGCTCGGACTCGTAGGCGTTCAGCCGGCAGCCGAAGGTGACCCACCTCCACGTCGGCGGAGGCGGCGCGCGGCGGCGCGGCGATGTCGTGCCCGTCGGCCATAGGTCCCGAACGCAAGCGGGCGGCCGCGCGGCCGCCCTTCCGTGGCGTCGATAGCACATCCGCGGCCCTGCGGCCACGCACGCGGCAGGTTGGGCGCTTAAGCCAACCTTCAACAACAGGCCGTATGACCCGAGGCGAGGTATCGAAGGGAATGGACATGGGCGTCTTCGAACAGGCCCGAAGCGAACTCCAGGTTCTCGTTCCGCACGCTCCGGCCTGCGGCTTGAGCGTCGCCGTGCTTCTGCCCTGCCACAACGAGGCGGCCACGATCGAGGAGGTCGTGGCGGGCTTCCGCCGCGCGCTGCCGGGCGCGGCGATCTATGTCTACGACAACAATTCCACCGACGGCACGGCCGCCGCCGCCGCCCGGGCCGGCGCGGTGGTTCCGTCGGGAGCGCCGGCAGGGCAAGGGGGCGGTGGTCCGCCGGATGTTCGCCGACGTCGAGGCGGACATCTACGTCCTGGCCGACGGCGACGCTACCTATGACGCCTCCGCCGCCGGCCGCCTGATCAAGGCGCTGATCGAGGAGAACGTCGACCTGGTGGTGGGCGTGCGCGACGGCGGGGGCGAGGACGCCTATCGGCGCGGCCATCGCTTCGGCAACGCGTTGTTCAACCATGTCGTGCGCCGCTTCTTCGGCGAGGGCTTCACCGACATCCTGTCCGGCTACCGGGTGTTCTCGCGCCGGTTCGCCAAGTCCTTCCCGGCCGCGTCGATCGGATTCGAGATCGAGACCGAGCTGTCGATCCATGCGCTCGACCTGCGCCTGCCGACCGTCGAGATCGCCGTGCCCTACGGCTCGCGGCCCGAGAACTCGCAGAGCAAGCTGCGCACCCTGCGCGACGGGGTGCGGATCCTCGGCAAGATGATCCTGATGCACAAGGCCCTGAAGCCGCTGCAGTTCTTCGGGACGCTGGCGGCCGGCCTCGGCCTGGCGGGCGGTCATCCTGGCGGCGCCGGTGGTCTACACCTACGCAAGGACCGGCCTCGTCCCCGCGCCTGCCGACCGCGGTGCTGGCCGTGGGCCTGATGCAGATCGCCTTCCTGGGCCTGGTCTGCGGGATCGTGCTCGACGCGGGGTCAGCGCGGCCCGGCGCGAAACCAAGCAGATCCGCTACCTGTCCCTGCCCGGGCCCGGCGCCGAACCGGAACGCCCGTCGCGCCCCCAGCTTGGTGGAGACGCCCGTATGAGCCAGGCGGCGCTGGTCGATGAACGGTTTTACCAGGCTGCGGCGCCGCGATCGTTCGCCGAGCGGCTGATGTGCGTGGCGCGGGATCGGATCTACGCCGATTTCCTGCGCGTCTGCCGGCCCTTCGCCGCAGGACGCCATCATCGATGTCGGCGCGTCGGACGTGGTCAACGACGGCGCCAACGTCCCTTGAGCGGCGCTATCCCTATCCCGAGCGGATCACGGCCGCCGGGCTCGGCGTCCGCGGCCGAGTTCCAGGCGGAGTTCCCTAAAGTGCGCTACGTCCAGGTGCAGGCGAACTGCGCGCTGCCGTTCGCCGACGACAGCTTCGACATCGCGACCTCGAATGCGGTGATCGAGCATGTGGGGAGTCCCGAGAACCAGGCCTTCTTCGTCGCCGAACTGGCGCGGGTGGCGCGCCGGGTGTTCCTGACCGCGCCCAACGGGTTGTTCCCGGTGGAGCATCATACGGCCATTCCGCTGCTGCACTGGTGGCGGCCGGGCTTCGAAGCTGCGTGCCGCGTCCTCGGCAAGGACGAATGGCTCGATCCAGCCAATCTGATCCTGATCGCGGAGCGACGGCTAGCCCAGATGGCGCCCCCCGGCCACGTCGCGCGGGTTGGCCACACAGGGCTGCCGCTCGGGCCGTTCAGCTCCAACCTATACCTGTTCATGGAAGCGGGGGCGACGACATGAACCTGCAGGCCTTGAGCCGCGCGGACTGGCTGACGAGCGAACGCGTACGAGGCCCTTGTCGTGGTCGGGCGCGATCTTGGCCATAATCGGTCCTGGGCGTGGACTTCGCCGGCCACACTACGACTGGACTGACCGACGCCGGCGGCGAAGCTCTCGCCCGTGACTTCCATCAACTACTGGTCCGGCGCCCATTTGGCGGCCGACGGCCACGCCGCGGCTGCATATGACAAGGGGGGTTTCCTGCGCTTTGAGCGCTCGATCATCGGGACAGCACGCATCGTTCAGATGGTACGGCTATCCGCCCGTGGCCATGCTGTTGAGCCTGCCTCTCGCGGGCCTGCCGTTCCTCACGGGGCTTGGCGTATGGCTCGCGGCGGGGTGGGCGCTGACAGCGAGGCTGCTGTCCGGCGATCTAGGCTGGAAACTGGCGATCGCCGCGGCGATCGGCGCGCCTGCGGCATACATCAACGCGGGGTCGGGGCAGAACGGCGCCTTCACGGCCGTGTTTGCTGGCGGGGCGGGCTGATGTTGCTCGACCGGCGCCCGATCCTGGCGGGCGTGTTGCTTGGCGCGCTCTGCTACAAGCCGCAATTCGGCCTGCTGCTGCCCATCGCCCTCGCCGCTGGCGGGCGGTGGCGCACCATCCTTTCGGCCGGCGCGACCGTTATAGCCCTCGTACTCCTGAGCGTGGCAGCCTTCGGCGTCGACGCCTGGACCGCCTTCCTCCACGCCGCGCCGTTCCACAGATATCTGCTGGAGACCTTTCATTGGCGCCGGATCACCACCGTATTCATGGTTGTTCGGATGCTCGGCGGCGGTGTCGGCCCCGCCTATGCGGCTCAAGCCGTCTCGTCCGTGCTGACCGCCGTTCTCATCGTCGCCGTGTGGGCGCAGCCGTGCGTCCACGGCGTTGAAGTCCTGCGCGCTTACCGTGGGCGTGTTCCTGGCGACGCCATACGCGTGGGACTACGACATGATCATCCTGACGTTTACGGCGACCCTGGTTCGTTCGAGAGGCCGGACCGGGCGGATTCCGCCCCTGGGAAAAACTAGCCCTGGCGACAGCCTTGATCGCTCCCCATAACCTGCGGGACGATCGCGGCTGTGTCTGGAATTCAGATCATGCCAGCCTTGCTTTGGGGGCTGCTGATCCTCATCGCGCGCCGGGCGCTCGCTGCTCCCGCAGACAGCAGGGTCGCGGCCGCTTGAGACCGTCCCTCAGTCCTCCTGCGCCATGAAGGCGGTGAAGGCTTCGGCGTAGTGGGGATGCCCAGCGCGACAGCGGCGGGCGGTTTCTCGATCAGGTCGCCCATCGCCCAGGCCATCCGCTTGTTGTCCATGGCGCGGGTGACGTCGTTGTCGGGGCACAGGATGTAGAAGTCGCCGGCCTCGATCCCGGCCAGCAGAAGTCGGCCACCTGGGCCGGCGGTCCAGGCGCCCGGCGGCTTCTCGGCCGCGCGCCCGCGGGTCAGGCCCGTGAAGGTGAAGCCGGGGACCAGCAGGTGCGCCGTCACCTGGCAGCCCTCGGTGTTTGCGCAGCTCGTGCTGCAGCGCCTCGGTCAGGGCCTTCACCCCGGCCTTGGAGACGTTGTAGGCGGGGTTGCCCGGCGGGGTGGTGATGCCCTGCTTGGAGCCGGTGTTGACGATCAGGGCCGGCGTCCCCTGGGCGATCATCGCCTCGGCGAAGGTCTGCACGCCGTTGATCACGCCCCAGAGGTTGGTCTGCAGGATGGCCCGCCAGTTTGTCGTACGCGCCCGTGGCCGTGGTCGGCGGGCCGATCCCGGCGTTGTTCATCAGGAACGAGACCTCGCCGAAGGAGTCGTAGGCCAGCGCCTTCAGCCGCTCGACCTCGTCCCGGACCCCCACGTCGACGGCCAGGGCGCGGACCTGGGCCTGGCCGCGCGGGGCCGCGGCGCGCAGGGGCGGCCTCGGTCCCGGCCAGGGCCCCGGCGTCGCGGTCGGCGATCACCACGTTCATGCCGAGCGCGGCCAGCCGCTCGGCCACCGCCCGGCCGATGCCCTCGGCGCCGCCGGTGATCACCGCGGTGCGGCCGGACGTGAGCGCGGGGTGCTGGGCCATGGTCGCCTCCTCAGATCTGGCCGGTGAACTCGACCTCGACCGGGCCGGTCATGATCACGTGGCCGTCGGACTCGCGCCCAGTCGATCTCAAGGGTCCCGCCGTCGAGCTCCACCGCGCACTGGCGGTCGACCAGGCCGCGCCGGTGCGCCGCCGACGACGGCCGCGCAGGCCCCCGTGCCACAGGCCTTGGTCAGGCCGGCGCCGCGCTCCCACACCCGCAGGCCGGATGCGGTCGCGGCCCTGGACCTCGGCGAAGCCGACGTTGACGCCCTCGGGGAACAGGCGGTGGTGCTCGATCATCGGCCCGACCTGCACCACCGGCGCGGCGGCCGCGTCCTTGACGAAGAACACCACGTGCGGATTGCCCCATGGAGACGCAGCCGGGCGTGTGCAGCACCGGGTCGTCGATCGGCCCGACCTGCAGCTCGATGCCGCGCGTGTCCATGTCCTCGGCCAGGGGGATGTCGCGCCAGTCGAGGCGGGGGGCGCCCATGTCGACGCTGACCAGCCGCGGCCCGGCCCGCTCGGCCTTCAGGACGCCGCCGAGGGTGTCGATGGTCACGGTCTTCTGGCCCGGCGCGGCCTCCGACAGCAGCCAGCCGACGCAGCGGGCGGCGTTGCCGCAGGCCTCAACCTCGCCGCCGTCGCGGTTCCAGATGCGCATGAAGGCGTCCGCCCCGGCGCGCGGGCTCGATCGAGATCAGCTGGTCGCAGCCGACCCCATTGCTCGCGGTCGCAGATCGCCCGCACCTCCTCGGCGCTGGGCGCGAACGGCGCCGAGCGCGCCTCGACCACCACGAAGTCGTTGCCGAGGCCGTTCATCTTGACGAAGGGACGCGCCATCCGCGCCATTATAGCGGCCGTGGCGCGGCGGACCAACGGCCGGGCCGCGGTCTATGTGCGACGGGGGCGCGATTGACCCGGACCCCTGGTTTGAGCTTCCCTTCACCGGTGCGCGCCCGCCGCCGGGGGGAGGGGCCGATGAATCGGAACCAGGCGATCCTGGCGGCGGCCGTCGCGGCGGCGGCCATGACGCGGCGGCGGGCCATGATCGGGTTCGGCGGCGGCTTCCTGGCCGGCCACGCGGGCGGGCGCCACAAGGCCGGCGGGCTCGCGGAGGCGGACGCCGGCGTCGCCCTGGCCCTTCTTCGGCCATCCGCGCGGCGCCGGCGCGCCGCGGGCGACGACGCCCAAGCCGGCGGGCTTCGCCGTCTGGACCACCCGCATCGACACCTCGGGCGGCCAGCCCCTGGCCTGCGTGCGGATGACCCGCGCGCTCGATCCGTCCAGGTCCTACGCCGACTATGTGCTGGTCTCGCCGGAGCTGGCGGGCCAGCCGGCGGTCTCGGCGCGCGGCGACGAGCTCTGCGTCGGCGGCCTCGGCTTCGTCGACCACCGGGTGACCCTGCTGAAGGGCCTGGCCTCGCGCGGCGGCGACCAACTCGCGGCCAACGCCGACGTCGACTTCACCTTCGGGGACAAGCCGCCCCTACGTCGGCTTCTCCGGCGACGGGGTGATCCTGCCGCGCGAGGAGTCCGACGGCGTGGGCATCGAGACCGTCAACGTCAGCCGCCTGGCCATCGAGGTCTGGCGCGTGCCCGACCGCAACCTGGTGCGCCGCGAGATCGCCAAGACCGACCCGGTCAGCGAGGGCGGCTATCCCGACGATTACGACAGCCGTCCCGACGACGAAGGCCAGGTCGTCTGGAAGGGCGAGGTCGCGGTCAAGGGCGACCAGGGCCAGCGCGCCACCACCGTCTTCCCGCTCGGCGCCGTGCTGAAGACGCTGAAGCCCGGCGGCTATGTGATCAAGGCCAGGGACGTCTCGGGCGGGCGCAAGGCCGACGACGATTCCGGCGATGCGCCGGCCCAGGCCAGCCGCTGGGTGATGTTCACCGACATGGCCCTGATCGCCTACCAGGGCTCGGAGGGACTGGACGCGGTCGTGCGCTCGCTGAAGACCGCCAAGCCCCTGCCCGGCGTCCGCGTAGCCCTGGTGGCCAAGGACGGCGAGGACCTCGGCGCGGCGGCCTCCGACGCTTCCGGCCGGGTGCATTTCCCCGCGCCGATGCTGAAGGGCGACGGCGCGGCCCACGCCAAGATGCTGATGGCCTATGGGGCCCAGGCGGACCTGGCGGTGCTGGACCTGGACCGCTCGCCGGTGGACCTGTCGAGCCAGGGCGTCGGCGGCCGCAACGTGGAGGCGGCCAGCCTGACGGCGGGCCGCGAGGCCAAGACCGCGGTGGACGGCTATCTCTACGCCGACCGCGGCGTCTATCGCCCCGGCGAGACCGTGCACCTGGTCGCCATGGCGCGCGACCGCCGCGGCAAGGCGGTCAGCGACCGCAAGGGCGCGCTGGTGGTCAAGCGGCCCTCGGGCGTGGAGTTCGCCCGCTACGCCTTCGCCGCGGCGCCCGGCGGCGCCATCACCCGAGACATCCTGCTGCCCGCCGGGGCGCCGCGCGGGCGCTGGACCGCGACCCTGCAGATCGAGGGCATCGACGATCCGGCCGGCCAGCTCTCCTTCTCGGTGGAGGACTTCGCGCCCCAGCGGCTGGCGGTGGACGCCGACGGCCAGGCGCAGACGCCGGTCCTCGCCGGCCAGACCCGCCAGGTGGCGGTCTCCGCCCGCTTCCTCTACGGCGCGCCCGGCGCGGGGCTGCAGACCCAGGGCGAGGCGCGGCTGAAGGCCGACCCCGACCCGTTCCCGGCCTTCAAGGACTTCCAGTGGGGCGACGACAAGGCGCCGTTCGAAGAGAAGGCGCTCGACCTCTCCTCCACCGTCACCGACGGCGCCGGCCGCGCCACCCTGTCGGTGGACGCCGGCCAGGCCGGGGACACGGCCCAGCCGCTGCTGGCCTCCGTCACCGCCTCGGTGTTCGAGCCGGGCGGGCGGCCCGTGCGCGAAGGGGTCGACCTCAAGGTGCGCGCCAGGCCGGTCTATCTCGGCGTCAAGGTCAACCAGGCCGACTCCAGCGGCGATGCGGCCCCGATGAGCTTCGACCTGATCGCGGTGGACGCCTTCGGCCGGCGGATCGCCGCGCCCGGGACGGTCTGGACCCTGATCTCGGAGAACTGGGACTACGACTGGTTCCAGCAGGACGGCAAATGGCAATGGCGGCGCACCAGCCGCGACGCCGTCGTGGCGCGCGGCGCGGTGAACATCGGCGCGGGCGAGGCGGCCAGGCTGGCCCGCCGCCTCGGCTGGGGCGACTACCGGCTGGAGCTGACCGGCGCGGGCGGCTCAAGGACGGTGATCCGCTTCTCCGCCGGCTGGGGCGCGTCCGGCGGCGACGTCGAGAAGCCCGACATGGTCCGCGTCTCGGCCGGGACCCGCAGCTACGCCAGGGCGACACGGTCGAGGTCACGCTGAAGTCCCCCTACGCCGGCGAGGCCCAGGTGGCGGTGGCCACCGACCATGTGATCGACTTCAAGACCCTGACCGTCGGCAAGAGCGGAACGACGTTGCGGCTGAAGACGTCGGCCGACTGGGGCGGCGGGGCCTATGTGCTGGTCACGGTGATCCAGCCGCGCGACCCGGTCTCCTCGCCCCGGCCGCGGCGCGCGCTCGGCCTCGTCTACGTCCCGCTCGACCCCAAGGGGCGCAAGCTGACCGTCGACGTGAACACGCCCGACAAGATCGACTCCAAGGCCGGGATCGAGATCCCCATCGCCGTCCACGGCCTGCACCTGGGCCAGCGGGCGCACGTGACCGTGGCCGCCGTGGACGAGGGCATATTGCGCCTGACCCACCAGGAGAGCCCCGACCCGGTCAAATGGTACTTCGGCAAGCGGGCCTTGAACGTCGACTATCGCGACGACTACGGCCGCCTGCTCGACCCGAACCTCGGCGCGCCGGCCAATGTCGACTTCGGGGCGGACGAGATCGGCGGCGAGGGCCTGACCGTCACCCCGATCAAGACCGTGGCCCTGTGGTCCGGCGTGGTCGACACGGGCCTGGACGGCAAGGCGGTGATCCGCATGCCCGCCCAGGCCGAGTTCAACGGCCAGCTCAGGATCATGGCCGTGGCCTGGACCGACGAGGCGGTCGGCGGCGGGTCCAAGGACATGACCGTGCGCCAGCCGGTGATCGCCGACCTCGACCTGCCGCGGTTCCTGGCGCCGGGCGACCACGCCTTCGCCACCATCGAGCTGCGCAACCTCGAGGGCCGGGTCGGCGCCTATGTCGCCGAGATCACCGGCTCGGGCGGCGTGCTCGCGCCGTTCCGCAAGCTCTACCAGCTCCTGCTCGGCCAGCAGGTGATCGAGCGCGCGCCGATGACCGCGCCGTCCGTCGCGGGCGTCGGCCAGGTGCGGTTCGCGGTGACCGGCCCCGGCTTCTCGGCGCTGAAGACCTATCCGTTGCAGACGCGGCTCGGCTGGGGTCCCGTCACCCGCGCCTATACCGAGCTGCAGGCGCCGGGGACGGTGTTCACCCCGCCCGCCCAGCTCATGGCCGGGCTCGCGGCCGGCAGCGTGAGCATGGACGTCAGCTATTCGCCGTTCAAAGGCTTCGACCCCGCCCCGATCGCGGCGGCGCTGAACCGCTATCCCTACGGCTGCACCGAGCAGCTGGTCTCCACCGCCTATCCCCTGCTCTACGCCCAGCAGGTCTCGGCCGATCCGAAGCTGCGGACCGTACCGCGCGCCCTGGCCGACGCGGTCGGCAAGCTGCTGGACCGCCAGACCCTGGACGGCGCCTTCGGCCTGTGGCGCGTGGGCGACGGGGAGGCGGACGCCTGGCTCGGCGCCTACGCGACCGATTTCCTGGTGTCGGCCCAGGCGCGCGGCGTGGCCGTGCCGCAGGAGGCGGTGGACCGGGCGCTGTCGGCCATGCGCCAGATCTCCAAGCCCGACGGCTTCTCCTCGGTGGCCTATCGCCTGAGCTATCCGGACTGGTGGTCCGGCTCCCCCGACGCCTCCAAGAAGGCGACCGAGCGGATGCGCAGCCGCGCCTCGGCCTATGCGCTCTACGTCCTGGCCAAGGCCGGCAAAGGCGACCTCGCGCGCCTGCGCTGGTGGCACGACGCGCAGATGAAGTCCGACCCCTCGCCCCTGGCGCGCGCCCAGGTCGGCGCCGGCCTGGCCCTGATGGGCGACCGGGCGCGGGCGCACGATTCCCTGGTCCAGGCGGCGCAGGCGCTGGGCTTCCAGCCTAGGCTGCTGGGCCTTGGCCCGTTCGCCTGGCGCGACGACGCGGACTGGTATCAGAGCCCGCTGCGCGACCTGGCGGGCGTCATCGCCCTGGCCTACGAGGCCGGCGACCTCGGCGTCGCGCGGAGCCTGCAGGGCCGGCTCGACGGCGCGGTGCGGGATCCCGACAGCCTGAACACCCAGGAGGAGGCGCAGCTCCTGAAGGCCGCGCACTTCATGCTCGCCGCGGCCGGGACCATCCGGGTGGACGCGGCGGGCGCCAACGCCCTGCCGTCCATCGGCGGCGCGCCGCGCTGGTCGGTGGGCCGGCTGGCCGACGCGCACTTCACCAACCGCGGGACCGGCGGCCTCTGGCGGACGGTGACCGTGCGCGGGACGCCGGTGGCCTCCCCGGCGGGCGAGGCGCACGGGCTGTCGGTGTCCAAGACCTTCTACGCCTTCGCCGGCGGGGCGGCGGACCCGGCGGCCATGCGCCAGGGCGAGCGGCTGATCGTGCGCATCGCCGGCGCCAACGCCCAGGGCCGCTCGGTCCCGCTGGTGGTCGACGACGCCCTGCCGGCCGGCTGGGAGATCGAGACCGTGCTGAGCCCCGACGACGCCCAGAACGGACCGTTCAAGTTCCTCGGCGAACTCTCCGCCGCCTCGGCCCAGGAATCCCGCGACGACCGCTATGTGGCGGCCATGGAGGTCGCGGGCGGCAAGGCCTTCGCCCTGGCCTATGTGGTCCGCGCGGTGACCCCCGGCGACTTCTACCTGCCGGGCGCGGAGGCCCGCGATATGTACCACCCCTCGGTCTTCGCCCGCACCCCCGGCCGCCGGACCCAGATCGGGGCGGGAGGTTAGTCGGTTGCGCCGGTGGCTCCCTTCCCCCTGGAGGGGGGAAGGGTCGGGGATGGGGGTGGAAGCCTCTCCGGAAAGAGAGCGGTCTGCGCCGACCGGCGTCTCATTCGGAGAGGCTTCCACCCCCACCCCTGCCCCTCCCCCCTCCAGGGGGAGGGGTGTTGCGCGCCTGACCCGCGCCCTGATCGGCCTGGTGGCCGTCGAGGCGGCGCTGGCCGTGGCGGACGCGGCGTTTCCCCCGGACCTCGGGCGGGGGGAGCGGGCGTCGCCGGTGGCGCTGGACCGGCGGGGCGCGTGGCTGCGGGCGCTGCCGGTTGAGGGCGGGCGCTGGCGGATCCGGGCGGACCTCGACCGCACCGACCGGGCTTCATCCGCCGCCTGGTGCGGCTGGAGGACGCGCGCTTCCCCGACCACCTCGGCGTCGACCCGGTCGCCGTCGCCCGCGCGGCCGGGGCGGCCCTGGCGCGCGGCCGGATCGTCTCCGGCGCCTCGACCCTGACCATGCAGACCGCGCGCCTTCTGGAGCCGCGGCCGCGCACCTTCGGCGCCAAGCTGGTCGAGATGGTCCGCGCCGTGCAGATCGAGGCGCGGCTGACCAAGCGGCAGGTGCTGGCGCTGTACCTGACCCTGGCCCCCTACGGCGGCGATCTGGAGGGGGTGCGCGCCGCCTCCCTGGCCTATTTCGGCCACGAGCCGGAGACCCTGACCCCCGGCGAGCAGGCCCTGCTGATCGCCCTGCCGCAGTCGCCCGAGGCGCGCCGGCCCCGACCGCCATCCGGAGGCGGCGCGGCGGGCGCGCTCCGTCGTGCTGGCGCGGCTGGCGCGCGCCCATCTGATCGGGGCCGAGGACGCCGCCGAGGCCGAGGCGGAGCCGATCCGCGCCGGGTCCCCTTCCCGTCCCTGGCCTGGCATGCAGCCGGCGAGCTGGCGCGCCGCGCGCCCGCCGGCCAGGCCTCCGTCCTCACCACCCTCGACGCGCCGCTTCAGGCCAAGCTGGAGGCGCTCGCCGCCCAGGCCGCCGCCGCCCCAGGGCCCGGAGACCACCGCCGCGATCCTGGTGGTGGAGATCCAGACCCGGGCCGTGCGCGCCCTGGTCGGCTCAGCGGGCCTGGGGCGGCCGGGCGGCTGGATGGACATGACGCGCGCCCTGCGCTCGCCCGGATCGGCGCTGAAGCCGTTCATCTACGGCTTCGCCTTCGACGACGGCCTGGCCGCGCCCGACACCCTGATCGACGACGCGCCCCGGCGGTTCGACGACTACCAGCCCGAGGACTTCGACCGCGTGTTCCACGCAAGGTCACGGCGTCCGAGGCCCTGGCCAACTCCCTGAACGTGCCGGCGGTGGCGATGCTGGCCAGGCTCGGCCCCGGGGCGTTCGAGGCGCGCCTCCAGGCCGCCGGGGTGCGGATGGTGCGCCCGCGGGCCGCCGCGCGCGAGGCCGGCCTGCCGCTGGCCCTGGGCGGCGAGGGCGTGCGCCTGCGCGACCTCGCGGTGCTCTACGCCGCCCTGGGCGACGGCGGCATCGCCAAGCCGCTGGCCTTCACCGAGGCCGAGGCCCGCGAGCGGCCGCGCCAGGCCGGCGTGCGGCTGATGCGCGCCCAGACGGCCGGCCAGGTGCTCGACATCCTGCGCGAGGCGCCGCCGCCGCGCGGCCGCACGCCCGCGGCCCTGACCCGCCACGGTCCGCGCATGGCGTTCAAGACCGGCACCTCCTACGGCTTCCGCGACGCGGTGGCGGCGGGCGTGGTCGGCGGCTACGCCATCGTGGCCTGGACCGGCCGGGCCGACGGCGGCGCCCGCGGCCGGCCTGACCGGGCGGGACGCGGCCCTGCCGCTGCTGTTCGACGCGGCGGACGCTATCGACGCCCCCGTCTCCGCGCCCCATCCCATCGCGCCGCGCGACGCGCCCGCGGCCCTGCAGGCGCTGCAGCCGGCGGGCGAGGGGCCGCGGCTGATCTTCCCGCCCGACGGCGCCGCAGTGCAGGTCGACGGCCTCGGGCCATCGTCGCGCGGCCTGGCGCTGGCGGCCCAGGGCGAGGGCCTGTCCTGGTACGTCGACGGCCAGCCCCTGGCCGCCAGCGATCCCGACGAACCGCCGATCTGGCGGCCCGCCGCCCCGGCTTCTTCCGCCTGACGGTGGTGGATGCGGATGGCCGCAAGGCGGAGGCGCGGGTGCGGATCAAGGGCCTTAAGGCCCTTTTCTCCGACCGCCCCCGCGAAGGCGGGGGTCCATGGGTTCGCGCTAACGGATCGATCAGGCGTCAAGCTGGACGGGTCCCCGCCTTCGCGGGGACAATCGGGTTTGAGAAAGGGCTACGCCGGCACGGCGGCCTTGGCTTGCGCGGCCGCCTGGGCGCCGTCCTCGTCGGCGAGGACGAAGTCGTAGTCGATGGTCCAGAAGTCGGTGTCGCAGCGCTCGCCGGTGGGGCGACGCCGGGGCCGTGGCGGACGAAGTCGGCGATCAGCTCCTGCTTCACCCCGAACACCACGTCGTTCTCCAGGTACTCGGTCCCGCGCTTGAACAGGTGGGTGATCACCTTCTGATAGCCGGGCGCCGAGAGCATGAAGTGGATGTGCGCCGGGCGGAAATAGCTGATGTCGGTCTTGTGGATCAGCTCGCCCACCGGCCCGTCCATCGGGATGGCGTAGCCGAGCGGGGCGATGGTCTTCACCGCATAGCGGCCGTCCGGCCCGGAATGGTAGACCCCGCGGAGGTAGGGCCCGCTCTGTTCGGCGAGCTGCACCTCGTAGGTCCCGCTTTCGTCGGCCTGCACATGTCCAGCGTCGCGCCGGCCACCGGCTCGCCGCGCAGGTTCGACACCTTGCCGGTGATGTAGCAGGGCAGGCCCTCGACGCCGGCGGCCATGTCGGCGCGTGCTCCATTTCCGGCGAGCCCCTCCACGTAGAACGGCCCGAGCACGGTGTGGGGCGTGGCGCCCCTGGGCAGGTGGTCGTTCATCATCACCGTCAGCATCGACAGGCCGAGCACGTCCGACAGCAGGATGTTCTCGCCGCGCGCGTCGGTGGTCCACTGGCCCACCCGGCCAGGAACTGCAGGCCGGCCATCCATTCGGCGGAGGTCAGCCGGGTCTCCTTGGCGAAGCCATGGACGTGGCGGACCACCGCGGTCATCAGCTCGGCCAGGCGCGGGTCGTGCGCGGTCTTCCAGCGCTCCACCGCCTGGTCGGTGATGGTCTCGGCGTGGAATAGGGCATGGCGTCCTCCCTGGCCGGTCCCGTCTCGCGCGGACGGACTGCGGCCCTGATCATGGTCCCCGCCAGCTTGCGCGCCGTCCTTGATCCGTCAAGGACGAGGGCGGGCCCTCAGGCCGGCTGCCGCGCCTTCGCGGCCTCTGCGGCTGGCCATTTTCCGCCGGCGGCCTTCAGCGCGGCGCGGATCGCCTCCGAATGCTGGCCCACCAGGGGTGCGGCGCGGCTGGAGGTCGCGCGATGGCCGGCGAAGGTGAAGGGGGTGCGCAGGGCCTCGTGGGCGCCCTCGATGCGGCCCTCCACCGGCACGATCATGCCCAGGTGCCGCGCCTGCGGATCGTTGGCGGCCTCCTCGATGTTGTTCAGGGGCGCGAACGGCAGGTCGAAGCTGTCGAAGCGGGCCAGCCATTCCGGCCGCGGCTTCGTGGCGGTGATCCTGTTCAGCTCGACCAGCAGGTCCTCGTAGTTGTCGATGCGCTTCTGCCTGACGTCGAAGCGCGGGGTCGGCGGCCAGGGCCTGGGCCGACAGGGCCTCGACCAGGGCGTCCCAGAACTTGTCGAGCGAGGACAGATGCACGCCCAGATTGCCGGCCGTCGGCGCAGGTCAGGATGAAGGCCTGGGCGAGCTTGGGCCGGTCCAGGGCCGTGGGGATGTCGCCGAGCGCGAAGTAGCCGGTGAACGGCTCCACCGCGAAGTGCATCATCGCCTCCAGCATGGAGATCTCGAGCAGCTGGCCCTCGCCCGTGCGCCCGCGCTCGACGAGGGCGGCGAGGATGCCCAGGGCCGCATAGATGCCGGTCATGGCGTCGGCCATGGCGGGACCGAGCAGGCGCGGGTTCTTCGGATCGGTGGCGACGCCGAGGAAGCCGGACAGCGCCTGGGTGACCGAAGTCGTAGCTCGGCCGGTGGGCGTAGGGGCCGTCCTGGCCGAAGCCGGAGATCGAGGCGTAGACGAGGCGCGGGTTGATCTTGGACAGCGTCTCGTAGTCCGCGCCATGCGGCCCGCCGCGCCCGGGCGGAAGTTCTGGATGTAGACGTCGGCCTCGGCCGCCAGCTCGCGGAACACCTCCGCGTCGGCGGGCTCCTTGAGGTTCAGCTCCAGGCTGCGCTTGCCGCGGTTATAGGCCTGGAAGTGCGCGCTGTAGAGGCCGCCGCGGGAAGTTGCGATAGGGGTCGCCCGTCCCCGGCGCCTCGACCTTGATCACGTCGGCGCCGAGGTCGGCCAGCATCATGGCGCAGCAGGGGCCGGTGATGTAGGTGCCCTGCTCCAGGATGCGGACGCCGTTCAGGGGTTGGCTGATCATCCCGGCCGCCTCAGTGCTCGTCCGCCACGAAGCCCTGGGGCGCGGGGCCGTCGTAGCTGACCGCCGCCGAGCCGGCGTTGGCCATCAGGAAACCGATCGGCCGGGACTGCTCCTCCAGGAGGTGGCCGACGAGGCTGGCGGTGCGCGCCAGGATCGGCACCCCCTTCAGGGCCAGCAGCGGATAGCCGGCGTCGAGCAGCACGGCGGGATCGCGCCCGACACGTTCATCTTCAGCGGCCGCCCGGTCAGCTCCGGCAGGAACCGGTCGACCAGCAGGGCGATCTCGGCATAGACGCCGGCCGTGCCGGTCTCGCGTCCGACCTCCAGCAGGCGGCGGGCGCGGGGGTCGAAGTCCTTGTGCAGCGGGTGGCCGTAGCCGGGGATGGCGCGCCGCGCGGCGCGGTAGCGGCCGATGGCCTCGCGGGTGGCGGCCTCCAGGTCGCCGCCGCTGGCGGCGTGGGCGTCGACCACCTCCTGGAAGAACCGGCCGGCGTTCTCCGAGGCGCCGAGGATCACCGAGCCGCAGCCGAGGATGCCGGCGGCGACCGCGCCCTGCAGCGCCTCGGGCGCGGCGGCCAGGGTCATGCGCGCGGCGACCACCGAGGGCACCAGGCCGTGCTCGGCGATGGCGACGAGGGTCGCGTCCAGCACCCGCCGCTGGGCCTCGCTCGGCAGGTCGCCGGCGACCAGCAGCCAGACGTGGTCGGTGAAGGAGATGGCGCCGACCAGCTCGCCCACCAGGTCGCGGCCGCGGACGATGATCGTCTCGGATTGGAGCCGGAAATGGCGGTCGAAGAGTGCTCTTCGCGGCCGATCTTCATGCGTTTCCCCTATCCCTTGGCGGGCCCCTCTGCGGGGGAACTTTGACTTGACTCGGCCTGGTTCGCCACAACCCTTTTTTCCAGATCGCGCGGCAAGCGCGGCGAAGTCACGGATTCCGCTGGGGTCCGGGCGCCTGAACGGCCCTGAGCCGCGGAGGAGACGATGGCACTACCAGACGGTGTTCGGTTCGCTGGACTCGTACGAGAAGGGCTCGATCGAGGTCAACGACGACCTCAAGCACTACGCCTTCTCCAACGTGTTCGAGGTGGCCGGCAAGTCCGCGCCGTTCGAGCGCGTCGCGGTGGCCAAGAACATCGAATACGTGGCCGAGGTCACCAAGGTCGACGGCGCCGGCCCCCTGGTACGTGGCGCCGCACGACGAGTTCGCCATCGTCATGGACGGCGAGGTGGAGTTCAGCTTCGTCAAGCTCGACCCGGCCCAGGCCCCCGCCGGCGGCCAGGGCGCCAGACAGCTCAGCGGGGCGCCGAACGGCGAGCGGATGGGCAGGGTCCGCGCGCGGCGCGGCCACCAGGTGCTGCTGCCGGCCGGCGCGGCCTACCAGCTCAGCGCGGCGCGGCCGTCGGTCGCCATCATCCAGACCCTGCTCGGCCCGGTGACGGTCGAGCGCTGGGCCGAGATCTGCACCCTGTCCTGACCGCCGAGCCCGGGAGCCCGCCATGGCCGCCGCCGCCAAGAACCCCGAGATCATCGCCTCCGCGCCCAACCGGCACGGCTATCGCGACTTCACCTTCGACGCCTGGCGTTTCAGCCGCGACGAATACTTCGTCCACATCGCCTGGCCCAAGGCAAGCACACCATGGAGGTGGACCGCTTCCTGCGCGCCATGGTGCGCGACATCGGATGGGGCTTCTTCTACGGCTGGATCTTCTTCGACGACGTGTTCGGCACCACCAACCACTACGGCACTGTGGACATCTTTGCCGGCGCCTATGACCGCGGCTACAAGGCGGTCGGCATCGACTTTCTGGAGACCTACACCGCCGACTCCGTCTCCAAGGCGTTCGAGGCCATCTCCACCGACTGGATCAGCGAGGGCTACGACCCGCTGCGCGCGCCGCTGGAGACCGGCGCCCCGATGGGGCCCAAGGGCGAGGCCGATGCAGGGGCCGCTGCTGCGCAACTTCAACCCCGCCACGCGGATGCTCGGCCTGCCCGGCGACCAGCCGGCGCGCTCGGACGCCGCCGGCGCGCCGGTCAACCGCGCCTTCGCGGACGTGGAGATGGACCAGCCCGACATCGAGCCGGAGCCGGGGTTCGAGGGGCAGCTGCACGCCATCAACCTGTTCGACCACATCGCCCGTTCGGACGTGACCTGGAACCCGTCGGTCACGGCGGTGACCAAGGCGTCGATCTGCTGTGTCACTTCCGAGGAGCACATGCTGCCGGTGATCCACGGCAACGACCGCAACGAGTGGTTCTTCCAGCTCTCCGACGAGATCCACTGGCGGATCCAGGACAAGAACACCGGCAACCCGCGCGGCATGATCGTGATGAAGGCCGGCGACGTCTGCGCCATAGCCCGCCGACATCCGCCACCAGGGCTTCTCGCCCAAGCGCTCCATGCTGATGGTCATGGAGAACGGCTCGCCCGAGCTGCCGGAACTCTACGCCAGCGGCAAGCTCGCGCCCTATCCGATCGAGTTCTAGCGCCCCGTCCCGGCGAGGCCGGACGCTAGCCGCCGACCCGGATCGTGTTGTCGTCGGCGTCGCGGTCGATGAGCTTGTTGTAGGGGTCGACGCCGGCGAACTTCGGGGCCCTGGCCGCGACCAGTGCAGGGTCTGCACGCCGGAGCGGATCGGCAGGCGGGGTGAACATCACCACCTTCGACGGATCGAACTCCTTCTGCCCCCGGCTCGGCGGTGAACAGGCCGACGTCGAGGGTCTCGGCCATCGGCGCCTCGGTTTCCTTGCCGTGGCCCGTCGGCGTAGAGCTTGCGGGCGCTGACCGTCAGGGTGACGTCGTAGCGGCCGTCGGGGCGGCGGCGGGAGACCGCGCGGGGTGGTCTTGATGACGTAGAGGGTGATCTTCTCGAACAGGTCGGTGATCAGCTGCTGCTTGTCGGCCGGCGCCACCGAGCGGAGCACGGTGACGAGGTCCACCGTCGTCGGGTAGGGCGGGCCCGCGGAAGGCGTAGAGGCGCAGGAGCCGGCGCAGGGCCCCGTTGACCCGGTCCTCGCCGATCTCGTCCTGCAGCCGGTACATGACCAGCGAGCCCTTGCGGTAATAGATGTAGGGCTGGTCCTCCACCCGCTCGAGCGGCTGCTCGGGCAGGACGTCGCCGCCGCGGGCGCGCAGGTAGCGGTCGAGCTCGTACTTCAGGAACCGGCGGATCATATCCGGCCCATAGGCGTGCTTCATCACCATCAGGGCCGAGTACTGGGCATGGTCTCCGTCAGGGCCGCCCCGCCCTGCTCGTCCGCGCCGATGAGCTGGTGGGCCCACCACTGGTGCGCGATCTCGTGGGCGCCGACGTAGGTGACGTAGTCGATCTTGGAGCGGTCGGTCGGCAGGGCCGCGATGAAGCCGAGGTCCTCGGACCATGGCACGGTGTTGGCGAAGGACTCGGCGAAGCGGCCGTCCAGGGCGGGAACTCCAGGAACCTGAGCTGGCGGAACTGATAGGGGCTGTAGTTGGCCTGGTAGTAGTCGAGCGAGCGGTTGCATCGCCGTGATCATCCGGGCGATGTTCCAGGGGTGCTGGGGATCGTAATAGACGCTGAGGTCGATGCCCTTGTAGGTCTCGCGGCGGACCAGGTAGCGCGCCGACTGGATCGAGAAGAACCGCAGGATCGGGGCGGGTGGTGCGGAACTCCGCCGTGCGCCGGGCGCCGGACACGCTCTCGGCACCTTCTCGCCGGGCGCGATCGGGGTCTGGTCGGCGTCGGTGGTCACGCGGATGTCGGCGGTGACCCAGTCTGAGTCGTGGCCGAGGCCGTTGAACTCGTCCGCCCCCGCCGCGCCCAGCACCGGCATCCGCAGCTCGCGCGACAGGCCGTACTTGGCGCGCTTGCGGCGGTCCTGCAGCAGGCCGTCGCGGCTCATGCCGATCTGCGGGGCGATCGCGCGGTCGTTCAGGAAGGTCCCGTTCCCGACCACGTTGACGAGGTTGCGGTCGTTCTTGAAGCCGCGCTGGGACAGCACCGTCTCGAACGCCAGCTTGCGCTCCTCGCCCGGCTGCATCGGGGTGTCGAACACGAAGATGCGGTAGTTGAAGCGGTCGTAGGTGGCCTTGGGCCGCGCTCCCTCGATCGACAGGCTGCGCATCACGAGGTCGCGCGGGAAGCGCACGTGGATCTCGCGCAGCGGCTGCTCGGTCTTGTTCTGGATCACATAGACGCCGCGGGTGTCGACGCGCGGCGCGTCCGGCTGGATGTCCACGTCCAGGCGCACGTCGACGATCTTGGGCTGGGGCGTGGTCTCGAAGCGCAGCAGCGTCTTCTCGTAGTCGGCCAGCCAGCGGTCCTCGTCCTGCTGGGTGCGGTACGGGTTCCAGACGTTGGTGTTGACGTAGATGTAGACGCCCGCCCCGACGAACAACGACGAGGGCCAGGGCCGCGATGACGCCGGGGCCGCCCAGCAGGCGCCGCGGCAGGGCGCGCAGGCGCGGCTTCAGCCGGGTCTCCGTCCCTCGCCGCCACAGAAGGTGCGACAGCACCAGGAGGATCAGGGCGAAGGCGCACCAGTAGAGCTGGAACCAGGCCTGGCCGATCCAGAACCGGCCGCGGCCGTTCATGTCCGACAACGGGACTTCCGGCGACTGGGCGTAGCGGTAGAGGTGGTGCTCCATCCCCACGTTCGGCAGCACGAACAGGGAGATGACGTAGAGGACCATCAGGCCCCAGCCGATGAACTTGTGCGGGGCCAGGGCCTGGAAGAACACCGCCAGCACCGCGATCAGGAAGAACTGGATCGACAGCGGCAGGACGTACCAGAAGAGGTAGCGGCCGAGCTGGAAGTCGAAGTCGCCCTTCAGCGCCTGCACGACCATCCCGGTCAGCACGCTGACCAAGAGGGCCGACACCAGCACCAGGGTGATCGCCAGGGTCTTGGGCGCGACATAGGCCCAGTTCGGGATCGGGGTGGAGTCGACGATCTCGTGGGTGCGGCGGTCGCGCTCGCGCCAGACCAGCTCGCCCGCGTAGTAGATGGCGATGATGATGGGGAACAGGGCGAAGCCGCCCATCAGCCCCTCGATCATCACCCGGGTGACCGGATGGATCTGGGTGCCGTAGATGTCGTCGGTCATCCACAGGTTGGCGGCGGAGTTGATCACCCCGAGCACCAGGAGGACCAGGGAAGGCCGGCTCAGGAACACCTGGCCCATGTCGAGCCGGGTGCGCGCCACGAGCTGGGCCCAGGCGGTGCGCCAGCCGAAGCGGGGGCGCGGCCGCACGGCGACCGGCGGCGGGGGCAGGGCCTCCACGTCAGGCGGGGCGACCGCGGCGCGCTTGCGGCGGGGCCACAGCCGCACCCGCCGCCCCTCGAAGCTGAACCGCCAGTAGGCCAGGGCGACCAGGCCCGCGCCGACGGCGATCACAGCAGCCGTTGGCCAGCATGAAGCCGTCCAGCCACGGGACCGCGGCGTTGCGCTCGCTGGCGGTCCAGTACTTGGTGGCGAGGCCGTAGGCGCCCGAGCCGAACGGCTCCAGCACCGCCACGATCTTCTCCAGCTCCGGCTTGTCGGCCCAGATCGAGGCGATGAACCAGAGCACGAAGAACGCGACCAACCCGAGGTAGGTCGCCATCATCGAGCGGGTGACGGTGGCCAGGGCGAAGAAGGCGGCCGAAGTCAGGAACAGCCCCGGCAGGGCCAGGACCAGATAGGCGTAGAGATACGGCGACAGGCTGAACCGCCCGACCGTGTCCGGGTCGAGCCACGGCATGGCCGCGCCGAGCATGATCGCCAGCGGCACGACCAGGAAGACCAGGGCGGCGGCGACATAGGCGCCCAGGAACCGGCCGATCAGGTAGTCGAACTTGGTGATGCGCGTGGAGCGGATGATCGGGCCGAAGCCGGTGTCCTCGTCGCGCACGATCACGTTTGCGGCGAAGGCGGTGGTCACGAACATGAAAAACACCTCCCAGGTCAGGGCGATCTGGGCGATGGCGTAGGGGGAGTTCTTGTGGACGTTGGCGCTGTCGCCGATGTGGATCTGGTCGACGGTGGTGCCGCCGAAGCTCAGCAGGAAGAACACGATGGCCACGACCCAGAACACCGGGCGCGGACCTGCTGGCGAAGCTCGAAGGCGAAGACCTTGCCGAACACGCGCCGCCTCAGGCCGCGGCGCGGCGCGAGGCCGTCAGGCTGGAGAAGTAGAGGTCCTCAAGGCCGCCGGGCTCGGGCTCGAAGCCGTCGCCCGGATCGGCGTCGGCGAGGACGTGGATCACCGTGCGCCCGGCGTAGAGCCGCGTGGAGATCACCTCGTAGCGCGCGCGGTGGGCCGGCAGCTCGGCCTTGGCGATGGTCTTGGTCCAGATGCGGCCGTCCAGGGTGCGCACCAGCTCGGCCGGCGCGCCCTGGCGCACGATCCGGCCGCCCGAGATGATCGCCATGGCCGGGCAAAGGTCGGCCACGTCCTCGACGATGTGGGTCGACAGGATCACCACCACGTTCTCGCCGATCTCGGCCAGGAGGTTCAGGAAGCGGTTGCGCTCCTCCGGGTCGAGGCCCGCGGTGGGGTTCGTCGACGATGATCAGCTGCGGATCGCCGATCAGCGCCTGGGCGATGCCGAACCTCTGGCGCATGCCGCCCGAGAAGCCGGCCAGCGCCTTCTTGCGCACCTCCCAGAGGTTCACCTGGTTCAAAAGCGCCTCGACCACCGACTTGCGCTCGCCGGGGTCGGACAGGCCCTTCAGCACGGCCAGATGGTCGAGCATGTCGTAGGCCGAGACGCGCGGATAGACGCCGAAGTCCTGCGGCAGATAGCCCAGCACGCGCCGCAGGGGCCTGCGGGTCGGCCAGCACGTCGATGTCGTCGAAGCGGACATGGCCCGCCGTCGGCGCTGCAGGGTCGCGACGATCCGCATCAGGGTCGACTTGCCCGCGCCGTTGGGGCCGAGCAGGCCGAACATGCCGCGCTGGACCACCAGGTCCACCTCGTCCAGCGCGCGCACGCCGTTGTCGTACACGTGGCTCAGGCTCTCGATGATCAGCATGGGCGTTCCGCGGCGAAGGGCTCGACATGCGAATGCATGCCCTAACAAGCCCGGCAAGTGAAACAACAGACAGGTTCAGCCGCGCCCCGTGAGCTGGGCCAGGGCTGCGGTGATCTGCGCCACGTCGTAGGGCTTGCGGATGATCGGGGCGTCGAACCCCTCCGGCGCGCCCTGGCCCTCGCCATAGCCGGTGGCGAACAGGAACGGCACGCCGCGTTCGACCAGGGCCCGCGCCACGGGCTCCACCGACAGGCCGTTGAGGTTGCAGTCGAGCACCGCGGCGTCCATCGGCACGTCGACCAGCGCCATGGCCTCGGCCACCTCGCCGGCCTGGCCGACCACCTCGGCGCCGGCCTCGGTCAGGCCCGCCTGCAGCTCGACCGCCAGCAGGATGGCGTCCTCGACCACGATCACCCGCAGGCCGCGCACCGACCCGGCGGGGGGCCGGGCCCGGCTGGCGCCCCCCGACGCCGCGGGGGTCGGCGGCGGCGCGGCGCGCGGCGCGCGTGGCTCCATGGGAATTTCGGTGAGGGCCGAAGCGGCGCGGTGATCCGCGCGCGCAGGCCGCCGGCGGTGAAGTCCATCCGCACCTGGCCGCCGAGCTCGCGGCCGGTGACCTCCTCCAGCAGCATGCGTCCGAAGCCGCGCCGGGCGGGCGGGGGCGCCTGGGGCCCGCCGGTCTCGATCCAGTCGAGCTGCAGGCCGCCGTCGTCGGTCTTGCGCCAGCGCAGCTCCACCCGCCCGGCCTCCGACGACAGGGCGCCATGCTTGACCGCGTTCACGGCCAGCTCGTGCAGGGCCAGGGTCAGGGCGCTGGCCGCGCGGGGCATGAGGGCCAGGTCCGGCCCCTCCCAGCGGATCTGCCCCGGCGCAAGCGCCGACAGCTCGGCGGCGGCCAGGTGGTGCAGGCTGGCGCCCGCGCCCGCGCGTGGGCGGTCAGCAGCTCCTGCGCCGAGGCCATCGCCTTCAGCCGGCCGGAGAAGGCTTGAGGAAGCCGTCCAGCGACACCGCCCGCCGCGCCGACTGCGAGGCCATGGCCTGGACCGCGGCGATCACGTTCTTCACCCGATGGTCGACCTCGGCGAACAGGCCCTCGCGCTCGGCCTGCAGGACGGCCGCCGCCGCCGCCTGGCCCAACTCGTCGGACGCCAGGGCGCACAGCTCCGGCAGGGCCTCGTCCAGGCCCGGCGCGAAGGCCTTGGCGCGGGCGGCGGCCAGCACCAGGGCGCCGAGGGTCTCGCCGGCGGCGTCGCGCACCGCGCAGGCGCGCCAGGCCACGGCCGGGTCCTGGCGCGCGCGGCCCTGCTCGGCCTCCAGGGCGAAGGCGAGGCCGAAGCCGGCCAGCTCGGCCGCGGCCGTCCCCTTCGGCGGCGTCCCGGCGCTGGCGGCGACCTCGCCGTCCTTGAGCACGATCAAGGCGGCGCTGGCGCCCGTCAGGCTGATGGCGATGTGAAGGATGCGCTGCAGGCGGCCGGCGGCGCTGTCGACAGGCCTCGGCGGGCGACGGGGGGTCACCGCCCGGCCCCGTCTCCGCCAGCGCTGTAAGGACGTGAATCGATCAACAATGCGGGCATCTTAAGAGATTGGTTTCAGCCTCGGGCTGAGAAGGGCGAGACTAATGACTAAGCCCTCTCGGCCGCAAGGGATTTGCCGGCGGCCGGCGGCGATCGACGCCGCCGGAACGCTAAGTTGAGAACCGGCGTTTCGCACAAGCCGCCCCCGATGTAGAGTGGGGCATCAGGAGAACTGCCTATGTCTGCCAATTCCAAGGCCAGCCAGGCCCTCGACGACCTGATCGAGGCGGCGCCCGCGGCGGCGCGCGGTCAGCTCAACCAGACCGTTTCCGACCTGACCGGCCGCGCCGAGAAGGTCGCCCAGGAGACGCTGGACACCCTGCGCTCGCGCGCGGAGCCCTACGTCGACGACCTGCGCACCCGCGCCAAGCCCTATGTCGACGACGCCAGCGAGCGGTTCGCCACCGCCGAGAAGTATCTCGTCGAGCGCGTGCAGAAGCAGCCGGTGACCACGACCCTGGCCGTTCTCGGCATCGGAGTCCTCGTCGGCCTCGCCCTCGCCGGCGGCCGTCAGCGTTGATCCTCCGAAAGGCGCTTCTCTGCGTCGCGGCCGCGTCCGCCATCGCTGCGGCGGCCGCCGTGGCGGTGGTGGCGCTCGCCTTCGCCGTCTACGCCCTGGCGCGCGACTGGCTCGGGCCGGCCGGCGCGGCGGCCGTGGTGGCGGGGATCGCGGCCCTGGGCCTTCTGCTCACGGGCCTGTTCTTCGCCTTCGCGGCCACGCGCCAGAAGCGCGAGCCCGGGATCGGCGAGAAGATCGGGAGCTTCGCCAAGGAGCGCCCGCTCGCCGCCCTGGCCGCCGGCCTCGCCGCCGCATTTTTTGCGGTGCGGAATCCGCAGATTTTGATGGCGCTTCTGCTCGCTTTCCTGGAACCCAAGTCCGGCCGCAAGTCTTGACGGCTGGGGGGCGCCTCCCCGCGCCCTCCAAATCCGGACATGGAGTCTCCAGTGTTCAAGCTCCCCGACCTTCCCTACGGCTATGACGCGCTCCAGCCGACGATCTCGGCTGAGACGATGCATCTCCACCACGACAAGCACCACGCCAAGTACGTCCAGACCGCCAACGACCTCTGCGCCAAGGAGGGCCTGGACCCGGCCAGCCTCGAGGACCTGATCGTCCAGGCCCGCGACGGCAAGAAGACCAAGCTGTTCAACAACGCCGCCCAGATCTGGAACCACACCTTCTTCTGGACCTGCATGAGCCCCGAGACGTCGTCCCCGACCTCGGCCCTGGCCGCCGCGATCGACCAGGCCTTCGGCGGCATGGACGGGCTGAAGGCCAAGTTCACCGAGGAGGGCGGCGCCCACTTCGGCTCCGGCTGGGTGTGGCTGGCCGCCGGTCCGCAGGGCCTGCAGGTGCTCTCCACCCACGACGGCGAGGACCTCGTCGGCCATCAGGGCCTGACCCCGCTCCTGGTCTGCGACCTGTGGGAGCACGCCTACTACGTCGACTACAAGAACGACCGCGCCGCGTTCCTGAACGCCTGGTTCGACGCCCTGCCGGACTGGGGCTTCGCCGGCCACCAGTTCGCCGCGGCCCAGGGCCAGGGCGACGCCTGGCGCCATCCCCTGCCCGAGTCCGAAGGCGTGCGCCGCCAGGCGTAGGCCGCTTCGAGCGTGATCGCTCCCATCGGGGCGATCACGCCCTCTCGCTCCTCCCCCGACCGTCACCCTCGGCCTTGTGCCGAGGGTCCCTGCCTCCGCTACGCCGCGCTCCGATGGAAAGGCGCTACGCCGGCGGCGAGAGGGGCCCTCGGCACAAGGCCGAGGGTGACGGCGTGGGGGGGCCGTGGCCGCCGACCTCAGATCACCGGCTCGCCGATGAGCTCGCGACGCGACTTGTCGAGCTCCTCGGCGTAGCGGCGGACCGCGAAGGTCTCGTTCAGCATCCCGATCACCCGCCGCGTCTCGGCTGCGTCGAGCACGGCCAGGGTGTCCACCTCCAGGCGGTCGAACAGGGCCATGGCGTCCTTGATGTTCATCGTCGGGTAGAGGGCGCAGTCGGCGAGCTGGGCGAGATCGGCGGCGCTTTTGGTCTCGTCCACCCCCGGCGCATAGGCGTCGGCCACCGTCACCATGCCGGCGTAGCCGTCGTGGTCGTCGGTCAGGGCCACCCGCTGCTGCGAGCCGAGCGGGAAGCGCCGGCGCAGCTCCTTGATCGAGGCGGCGGCGGGCAGGAGGGCCGGGTCGCGCCGCATCAGCCGCCCCACCGTCAGCGACCGCATCCAGCCCACGTCGTGGGCGCTGCGGATGGTCTCGCCGCGCAGGTGCAGGCGGAAGGTCGAGAACGAATAGCCGAAGGTCTCGCGGGCAATCAGGCTCGACACGATCGAGGCGGCCAGCACCGCCCCGGTCAGGGCGTAGTCGCCGGTGGTCTCCAGCACCAGGAACGACATGGTCAGCGGCCCGCCGACGATGGCCACCGCGAAGGCGCCCATGCCGACCAGGGCCGTCGCCGTCGGGTCCGGGGCCACGACGCCGGTCATGGTCAGGATCTGGGCGTAGGCCTGGCCGGTGAGGGCGCCCAGCAGCAGACTGGCGAAGAACAGCCCGCCCCGGAACCCCGATCCCAGCGACACCGCCGAGGCGATCATCTTCAGCGCCAGGAGGGCCAGGACGACCTGCAGCGTCTGGGCCGTGGCTAGGTCGAACTGCAGCGCCCCGTGCCCCGCCGACAGCACCTGGGGCGTGAACAGGGCCATGAGGCTCAGCACCAGCCCCCCCCGCCGCCGGGCGCAGGGGCGCGGGCAGATAGCGGTGCTTGAACACCCGCTCGATCACCGACACCCCGCGCATCAGGAAGATGGCCAGGATCGAGCAGATCACGCCGAGCGGGACAAACACCGTGTAGTCGATCCCCCGCACCGCCGCGGCCGAGTGCGCCTCGATGTGATAGAGCGAGCCGCCGATGGTCTGGGTGACCAGGGCCCCGGCGATGGCCGCCGCCAGCACCGGCGCGACATTGGCCACGGTGTAGGCCCCGATCACCACCTCGAAGCCGTAGAAGGCGCCGGTCAGGGGCGCGCCGAACGCCGCCGCGATCGCCCCCGCCGCGCCGGCGCCGACCAGCAGGCGCATGTCGTTGCGCCGCAGCCGCAGCCGCTCGCCCCACACCGAGCCGAAGCCGGCGCCGGCCTGGGTGTAGCCGGCCTCCAGCCCCACCGAGGCGCCGAAGCCGTTGGAGACCAGGGTCTGGACCACCACCAGCACGCTGTCGCGGAACGACATGCGCCCGCCGCGCAGGGCGTTGGCCTCGATCGGGTCCACCGCCGGCGGCCGGCCGAGCCGCGCCGCCAGCCAGATCGAGCCGCCGACCAGCAATCCGCCGACCATCGGCCAGATCATGATCCGCAGGGGCGAGATGTGCGCCGCCCCGCTCAGCCGCTCGTTCAGGTCGATGCCGAACAGCAGCATGTGCGTCCACTGCACCGCCCGGCTCATCAGCATGACCATGACGCCGGCCGCCGCGCCCACCAGGGCCGCGATGACCGCCAGCGCCAGCTCGCTGGAGCGGACGGCCGCGCGGATGCGCCCGCCCAGGCTCCTGGAGGCGGCGGGCGCCGGTGCGGCGGCGGTCGGGGCGTCGGGCTGGGCCTGGCTCACGTCGAGGGGGATGTTTCGGCCTTGCCGGCCGCGGTTTCAACGGCCAAGGCGGCGCCCCGATCCGCCGCCGCCCTCGACGCGGGGGGCGTCCTACTCCAAATAGTCGCCGATGAAGTTCCTCGATCAATGCAAGGTGCAGGTGAAGTCCGGCGACGGCGGCGGCGGAGCCGTGTCGTTCCGGCGCGAGAAGTTCATCGAGTTCGGCGGGCCGGACGGCGGCGACGGGGGCCGGGGCGGCGACGTCTGGGTCGAGGCCGTGGACGGGCTGAACACCCTGATCGACTTCCGCTACCGCCAGCACTTCAAGGCCGGCACCGGCGTGCACGGCATGGGCCGCAACCGCACCGGCCACGCCGGCGAGGACGTGGTGCTGAAGGTCCCCGTCGGCACCCAGGTGCTGGAGGAGGACCAGGAGACCCTGATCGCCGACCTCGACCACGCCGGGGCGCGGATCCTGCTGGCCAAGGGCGGCAACGGCGGCTTCGGCAACACCCGCTTCAAGGGGCCGATCAACCAGGCGCCCTATTTCGCCCTGCCGGGCCTGCCCGGCGAGGAGCGGTGGGTGTGGTTCCGGCTGAAGCTGATCGCCGACGTCGGCCTCGTGGGCTTGCCCAACGCCGGCAAGTCCACCTTCCTGGCCGCGACCTCGGCCGCCAAGCCGAAGATCGCCGACTATCCGTTCACGACCCTGAGCCCCAACCTCGGCGTGGTCGAGCTGACCGGCCAGGAGCGCTTCGTGCTGGCCGACATCCCCGGCCTGATCGAGGGCGCGTCCGAGGGCGCTGGGATCGGCACCCGCTTCCTTGGCCACGTGGAGCGCACCGCCGTGCTGATCCACCTGGTGGACGGCACGCAGGAAGATGTCGCCAGCGCCTACCGCACCATCCGCAAGGAGCTCGCCGCCTATGGCGAGGGGCTGGAGGACAAGCCGGAGATCCTGGCCCTGAACAAGGCCGACGCCCTCGATCCGGAGACCCTCGCCGCCCGCGCGGCGGACCTCGAAGCCGCGGCGGGGGCGAAGCCGTACATCGTCTCGGGCGTGTCGGGCCGGGGCGTCACCGAGCTGCTGCGCGCCGCCTTCGCCGAGGTGAAGGCGCGGCGGGCGGCCGCGCATCGCGAGGAAACCGCCGGCGAGGACGAGGCCGAGGGCTGGAAGCCTTGAGCGCGCCGTTCAACCTGATCGCCCCGGCCCGGCGGATGGTGGTCAAGGTCGGCTCCTCGATCCTGATCGACCCGGAGACCGGCGGCGCCGACGAGGCGTGGCTGAACGCCTTCGCCTCGGACGTGGCGCGGGTGCGCGAGCGCGGCCAGCAGCTCCTGATCGTCTCGTCCGGCGCCGTGGCGCTCGGCCGCCGGCGCCTGGGCCTGAAGCGGCGCGCCCTGAGCCTGGAGGAGAAGCAGGCGTCCGCCGCCGCCGGCCAGAGCCTGCTGATGCGGGCATGGGAGGAGGCGTTCGAGCCCTATGGCGTGCTCTGCGCCCAGGTGCTTTTGACCCGCGACGACACCGAGGTGCGCCGGCGCTGGCTGTCGGGCCGCGCGACCCTGGAGACCCTGCTGGGGCTCGGCGTCGCGCCGGTGGTCAACGAGAACGACACCGTCGCCGCCGAGGAGATCCGCTACGGCGACAACGACCGCCTGGCCGCCCGGGTGGCCCAGATGATCGGGGCGGACCTCCTGGTCCTGCTGTCCGACATAGATGGTCTTTATACGGATGATCCGCGGCGAGATCCCGGGGCCCTCCATATCCCCGTGGTCGAGGCCCTGACGCCGGAGATCGAGGCCATGGCGGGGGGCGCCAATCCCGAGGCGGGCGTCGGTTCCGGCGGCATGGCCACCAAGCTGATGGCCGCGCGGATCGCCCAGCACGCCGGCTGCGCCACCGTCATCACCCTCGGCCGGCGGCCCGCGCCGCTGGAGGCGATCGAGGACGGCGCCAACGCCACCCTGATCCGCCCCTCGACCACGCCCGCGGCCGCCTACAAGAGCTGGATCGCCGGCTCGCTGGCGCCCCAGGGCGCGCTGTGGGTCGACGCCGGGGCGGCGGCGGCCCTGCGGCGTGGCAAGAGCCTCTTGCCCGCCGGGGTGCGCAAGGTCGACGGCCGGTTCGGCAAGGGCGACACCGTGGTGGTGCTCGACAGCGACGGCCGCGAGATCGGCCGCGGCCTGTCGCGCTATGACGCCGAGGACGCCGAGCGGATCATGGGCCTGCGCTCGGACGCCATCGAGGCCGCCCTCGGCTACACCTCCGGCCCCACCCTGATCCACGCCGACGACCTGGCCGTCGTGGGACGGTAGGCGCGCCCCACCGTCACCCTCGGCCTTGTGCCGAGGGTCCCTGCTTCCGCAACCCCGCACTTCGACATTCGAGCTCTGAGCAAGCGGCGAGAGGGACCCTCGGCACGAGGCCGAGGGTGACGGTGAGAAGCACGCGAATACTTGGTCCAATCCCGTCTATGGGCCGGCCCCGAATCGGCTGCGAATCCTGCGCGGGCAAATACGCCGTATACGGACTTAATTATTTTGCTATTGCCTTGTTGACACAGCGGAATTCCGGACCACATTCACCGCTGTCGGCGCGAAACGCCGACGCCCGACTCGAAGGCCTCATGCCTATCAAGATCAACAATCAAACGAGCGCGCCGCCCAAGGCGCCGGTCCGGACCTGACCTGCAGGCTCGGCCCCGGCGCCCGCAACGGCGCCCGGAGGCAGCCATGAACATCCAAGCCAAACTCTCCCGCGCCGCCATCGTCCGCCCGGCCAGCCGCACGGCGCCGCGCCGCCCCGTCGGCGCCATCCATGCGGTGTGGGCCCGCGAGCCGCGCACCGGCCGCCTGGTGCAGACCTGGCGCGCCGACGCCGACGACGCGGACCGCTCCTGTACCGCGCGGCCAGGCGGGCCGCGATCCATCCGACCGTCCGAAGGCGGCGCGTTCGCCCGCGCCGCCTGAGGCCGCACGCTCCCGCTTTGCGCTGGGATGTGCCATAGACCCGCCCATGAACGGCGCCCTTGAAACCATCGAGCCCGGCATGGCCATCCCCTATGGCGGGGACCGCTGCGCCCGGGTGCCGGCCGACCTCGCCGCGCGCTTCCGCGCCGGCGACCGGCTGATCGTGGTGCAGGAGACCGGCGACCTCCTGCACGTGCCCGCCGACGAGCACGAGATCGCCGCCCGCGCCGTCGGCCGCGCGCACGACGCCTTCGCCCGCATGGGCCAGGTCCCCGACGCGTCGATCAGCCGGTTCTTCGAGGCCTTCGCCGCGCGGCTTGAGTCCGACCACGGCTGGTCCGCCATCGCCGCGGCCAACGCCGAGGACGTGGAGCGGGCAAGGGCCCGCGGCCGCTCGACCACCCGCCTAATGGCGACCGAGGCCACGCGGCGCGACATGATCGCGGGCCTGCGCTCCTGGCGCGACGCCCCCGGCCGCCCGCGGCCGGGTTCTGGAGACCGTCGTCCACGACGGCTGGCGCGTGGAGCAGGTCATCGCCCCCCTCGGCGTCGTCGGCTTCGTGTTCGAGGGCCGGCCCAACGTCTTCGCCGACGCGGCCGGCGTGCTGCGCACCGGCAACACCGTGGTGTTCCGCATCGGCGGCGACGCCCTCGGCACCGCCCGCGCCATCGTCGCCCACGCCCTGGACCCGGCCCTGGCCGAGGCCGGCCTGCCCGAGGGCGCCGCCGCGCTGGTGGAGAGCGCGGCGCACGCGGCCGGCTGGGCCATGTTCGCCGATGCGCGGCTGGCCCTGGCCGTCGCGCGCGGATCGGGCCGCGCGGTGGCCCAGCTCGGCGCCGTGGCGCGCCAGGCGGGGACGCCCGTGAGCCTGCACGGCACGGGGGGCGCCTGGCTGGTGGCGGACGCCACGGCCGACGCGGACCGCTTCGCCGCCGCCGTCTACCATTCGCTGGACCGCAAGGTCTGCAACACCCTGAACGTCTGCTGCATCGCCGCCGCGCGCGCCGCCGACCTCGTCCCGCGCTTCCTCGACGCCCTGTGGCGCGCGGGCGAGCGGCGGGGGGCCAACTGCAAGCTCCACGTGGTCGAGGGCGACCTGCCGGTCCTCCCCGTCGAATGGCTGAGGGCCCAGGTGCGCGTGCGCCGCGCGGAGGGCGAGGGCGAGGAGCCCCTGGTCGAGATGCTGCCGCCCGATCGGCTCGGCCGCGAATGGGAGTGGGAGGACACCCCCGAGGTCACCCTGAAGATCGTGCGCGACGCGGAGGAGGCCGTCGCCCTGTTCAACCGCTACAGCCCCCGCTTCGCCGCCTGCCTGGTCAGCCAGGACGAGGCCGCCAAGGCGCGGTTCTACGAGGCGGTGGACGCGCCGTTCGTCGGCGACGGCTTCACCCGCTGGGTGGACGGCCAGTACGCCCTGGACCGCCCCGAGCTCGGCCTGTCCAACTGGGAGCATGGGCGGCTGTTCGCCCGCGGCGGGGTGCTGGCCGGCGACAGCGTGTTCACCGTGCGCGCCCGCGTGCGCCAGGACGACCCGGCCCTCGACCGCCAGCCGGGCAGCGCCGCCAACGCCCCCTCGCCCGGCCAGCCGCTGCGGGGACCCGCCCCGGCCCGCCAGCCCGCGCACTAGCGGATGTGGTTCGCCGGACCGGCCAGGCGCGTCCAGGGGGGCGTCGTCCACGGGGCGCTGAACCTCGGCCTGCACCTGGAGCCGGGGATGCGGGTCGGCCTGTTCGGCGGCTCGTTCAACCCCGCGCACGAGGGGCACGCCCACGTCGCCGAGACGGCGCTGGAGCGGCTGGGCCTCGACCGCGTCATCTGGCTGGTGTCGCCGCAGAACCCCCTGAAGCCCCGCCACGAGACCGAGGTTCTGTCGCGGCGGGTGTGGGGCGCGGCGCGCTACGCCCAGGGACCGTCGATGATCGTGACGGCGGCGGAGACGCGGATCGGCTCATTCTACACCATCGACACGGTGCGGGCGCTGAAGGCGCGATACCCCAAGGTCAAGTTCGTCTGGATCATGGGGGCGGACAGCCTTCTGTCCTTCCACCGCTGGCGCGGATGGACCGAGCTCTTCCGCGAGATCCCCATGGCCATCGTGGCGCGGCCGGGATCGACCATCCGCAGCCGCTTCGCCCCGGCGGCCCGCCGTTTCGCCCACAGCCGCGTCCCCCGCCAGCCGCGCGCGCCTTTTGGCCGACATGGCGCCGCCGGCCTGGACGTTCCTGGAAGCCCCGTGGCATGACGTCTCGTCCACGGCGATTCGATCACGCTTGCGCGCGCAGGGGGATTGACCCCTGGCCGGTTCGCCCCGACATGCTATGGTGGCTCTGCGAGACAGAGCACAAAGGAGCATTCCGCTGCATCGCGACCTGCGCTACGCGCGCAAGAGGACACGGCCCCGGCCGAGTCCTCCCTGGACGACCAGAGACGCCTGAGCGCCCTGGAAGACCTGATCCTCACCCGCCTGGACGAAGACAAGGCCCAGGACGTGGTTTTCATCGACCTCAAGGACAAGAGCTCGGTGGCCGACGGCATGATCGTCGCGTCCGGCCGCTCGCATCGCCATGTGGGGGCCCTGGCCGACCACGTGCTGCGCGCCCTGAAGGAAGCCGGCTACGGCCGCGCCCGCGTGGAGGGCCTGCCCCACTGCGACTGGGTGCTGATCGACGCGGGGGACGTGATCGTCCACCTGTTCCGGCCCGAGGTCCGCGCCTTCTACAACATCGAGAGATCTGGTCGGTCGACGCCCCCCACCGCGCCGTCGCGCACTGATCCTCTTCCGCATCCCTCCCCTTCATGGGGAGGGTGGACGCGGCGAAGCCGCGGACGGGTGGGGGACTCAGCAGACGCATCCCCAACCTCAACATGCCCCACCCTGGCCGCTTCGCGGCCTGTCCCTCCCCATGAAGGGGAGGGAGCGTGATGGTGGACCGCCGCGCGCGGCGGCCTATATCGTAGCCACAGCTTCAGGAGACCCCGCATGACCATCCGGCTCGACGACGAAGACGAAGACGACAAGTCCGACCTGCGCCGGTCCGAGCTGCCGCTGGTCGGCGGGCCGATCCAGGATTCGCTGTTCAAGTCGCGCACGGTGCTGCTGTTCGGCGAGATCGACATGAAGATGGCCGAGCGGGTGATGGCCCAGCTCCTGGCCCTCGCCGAGAAAGGCGACCAGCCGATCCGCCTGATCATCAACTCGCCGGGCGGCCACGTGGAGTCCGGCGACACCATCCACGACGCCATCCGCTTCTGCGGGCCCAAGGTGAAGGTGATCGGCACCGGCTGGGTCGCCAGCGCCGGCGCCCTGATCTACCTCGGGGCGAGAAGGAGAACCGCTTCTGCCTGCCCAACACCCGCTTCATGCTGCACCAGCCGCTGGGCGGGGTGCGCGGGCAGGCCTCGGACATCTCCATCCAGGCCGAGGAGATCATCAAGATGCGCAAGCGCGTGAACCAGCTGATCGCCTCGCGCACCGGCCAGACCCTGGAGAAGATCCAGGCCGACACCGAGCGCGACTTCTGGATGTCGGCCGAGCAGGCGGTCGCCTACGGCATCGTCTCCAAGGTGATCGAGCGCGCCTCGGAGGTCTGAGCCGGCCCTTGCGCATCGCCATCATCGCCGTCGGCCGCCTCGGCCGCGCGCCCGAGGCGGCCCTGGCCCGCGACTACGCCGAGCGCGCCACCGCCGCCGGCCGCACCCTCGGCCTCGGCCCGGTGGAGATCGTCGAGGTGGAAGCCAGAAAGCCCGGCAAGGCGGCGGAGGCCGAGGCGATCGCGGCCCGCCTGGCCCCCGGCGACCACCTTGTGGCCTGCGACGAGCACGGCGCCGCCCGCGCTTCGCGCGCCTTCGCGGCCCTGCCGCCAGGCTGCGCGACCAGGGGACGCCGCGGCTTGTCCTGCTGATCGGCGGGGCGGACGGGCTGGGACCCGTCGCTGCTGGAGCGGGCCGACGAGCGCCTGGCGTTCGGGCCCCAGACCTGGCCGCACGCCCTTGTCCGCGCCATGCTGGCCGAACAGGTTTACCGGGCGGTCACCATCTTGGGCGGTAGTCCCTACCATCGGGATTGACCATCGGGATCGGGGCTCGCGCTTCCTTGCCTGGCCGCATCGCCCTCCTGGCGGCGACCGCCGTCCTCGCCGCCTCGGGCGCCGCGGGGCGCGCCGCCACGTCCGGACGTGTCGACGCTGCGCGGCGAGTTCCAGGCCAGAGCCAGGCGGCCAGGACGCCGGCGCCGAGGCCGCCGCGCTCAAGCAGGAGATCGCGGGCCTCGACGCCCAGCTCGCCGCCCTGCGCACACTGCAGGCGTCGGGCGAGCAGGCGGTCGGCGGCAAGCGCGCCCGCCTCGAAACCCTGAACGCCCGCGAGCAGGCCCTGAGCGCCCAGATGGCCGCCAACCAGGCCCAGCTCTCGCGCCTGCTCGGCGCGCTGGAGCTCTATCGCCGCAACCCGCCGCCGGCCCTCCTGATCTCTCCCCGCTCGGCCGAGGACGCGGTGCGCGCCACCATCCTGATCCGCGCCGTGGAGCCCGAGCTCGCCCGCCGCGCCCAGGCCTTCCGCGCCGAGGCCGAGGCCCTGCAGCGGGTGCGGCGCGCCATCGAGGCGATGAGCGAGGACCTGTTCACCTCCGAAAGCGCCTTGGCCGAGGCCGCGCCAAGCTGGAGCACGCCCTGGCCGAGAAGACCGCGCTGGAGCGCCAACTCGACGCCGACGCCGCGGACGCCGGCCGCAACGCCCGCTCCCTGGCCGGGGAGCTGCGCGGGCTGGGCGTCGACGCGGACACGCTGAAGCCGGGCCGCGCCGGCGCGCCCTCGGCCGCGCCCACGGCCATGCGGCCGCCGGTCGACGGGGACGTGGTGCGGCGGTTCGGCGGGACCTCGCAGGGCGGCCGCCGCTCGGACGGCGTCGCCTGGCGCACCCAGAAGGGCGCCGTGGTGCGCGCCCCGCTGCGGGAATCGTCGAGTATTCAGGTGCCCTTAAGGGTTGGGGCGGCGTCGTGATCCTCGGGATCGGCGGAGGCTATCACCTGGTGCTCGCGGGACTGGACAGGGTCGAGGGGCCGGCGGGCCGCACGGTGGCCGCCGGCGAGCCGCTGGGCGCCATGGCCGCCGAGGCCGCCTCGCCGCCGGAGCTCTATCTGGAGGTCCGCAAGGACGGCGCGCCGCAGGATCCCGGCCGCTGGCTGAAGGCCCGGGGCGGCGATGGGCGATAGGGTCGCGCGGCGATATGGCGTCTTTGAAAAGTCGCAAAGGCGCGCAAGTTGCTCGCCGTGGCGGAGGGTCCACGTCCGCCGACGCCCTTGGCGACTGGAATCCGATGGCTCCAGGCGCCAAATTCATGGTTTGGTTGAGGTCTAGCGGGTGCGGGGCGCACCCCTTTCGAGCAGGCTGAATATGCGCAAGTACCTGATGATCGGCGTGAGCGCCTTCGTGCTCGGCGCCGCGAGCATGGGCCTGGTCAACGCCACGGCGCACGCCACCGCGCCCAAGCCCGAAGCGTTCCACATGCTCGAGCTGTTCGGCGACGTGCTGACCACGGTCGAGCAGCAGTACGTCACGCCGGTCGACGACAAGAAGCTCATCGAGTCGGCCATCGACGGCATGCTGACCTCGCTCGATCCGCATTCGGGCTATCTGAACGCCGCCGACTACCAGGACATGCGCGACCAGACGCGCGGCGAATACGGCGGCCTGGGCCTGGAGGTCACCGCCGACGACGGCGCGGTCAAGGTGATCTCGCCGATGGACGACACCCCCGCCGCCAAGGCCGGCATCAAGGCCGGCGACTACATCACCGCCATCGACGGCAAGAGCGTGCTCGGCCTGCCGCTCGACCAGGCGGTCAAGCAGATGCGCGGCGACGTCGGCCAGGCGATCACCCTGACCATCGCGCGCGAGAAGCACGACCCGTTCGACGTGAAGCTGACCCGCGAGGTGATCGCGGTGAAGTCGGTGAAGTACCACGCCGAGGGCGACTACGGTTACCTGCGCATCTCCGCCTTCAACGAGAAGACCGGCCAGGAGACCGCCGACGCGGTCAAGGCGCTGGAGGCCAAGAACCCGAAGATGAAGGGCCTGGTGATCGACCTGCGCAACAACCCCGGCGGCCTGCTCGACCAGGCCGTGGCGGTGTCGGACGTGTTCCTGGACGGCGGCGAGGTGGTGTCCCAGCGCGGCCGCGAGGTCAGCGACATCGAGCGCTACAACGCCCATCCCGGCGACATGACGCACGGCCTGCCCATCGTGGTGCTGACCAATTCCGGCACCGCCTCGGCCGCCGAGATCGTCTCCGGCGCCCTGCAGGACCGCCACCGGGCCGAGATCGTCGGCCTGACCACCTTCGGCAAGGGCTCGGTGCAGTCGGTGATCCCGCTGCGCGGCGGCGCGGACGGGGCGCTGAAGCTGACCACGGCGCGCTACTTCACCCCCGTCCGGCCGTTCGATCCAGAAGACCGGCATCACCCCCGACCTCGAGGTCGCCGAGACCGACGAGCAGGCCAAGCTGATCGCCGCCAAGGGCTTCCAGTTCTCCGAGGCCGCGTTCCGCAACGCCCTGAACGCCGACGAGGGCGAGACCCGCCAGGGCCCGCACAGCCCCGCCGAGGCGCCGCCGGCGAACTTCGACGTCAAGACCGGCGACTACCAGCTCGCCCGGGCGCTGGCCGTGCTGAAGGCCGGCTCGGTCCAGGCCCTGCTGCAGACCGAGAAGCCCGCCACCACCCAGGTGGGCCGCGGCCCCGCCCCGGCCAAGCCTGAGCCGGACGCCGCCAAGACCGCCGCCGCCCCGCCCAAGGGCGTGACGACGCCGTCCAAGGACCTGAACCCGCCCGAGGTGGTCAAGCCGAAGGCGGCGGGCCCCTCGCCGTCCGACGGCCATCGCTGACGCACGGGAGCGGTCAGCCGCGCCGGACGTTGTTGTCCGGTCCATGCCCGCCGCCGCCGCCATCGCCGCAGCGCCTCGCCGGGCGGCCGTTCGCCGCGCCGGAACGGCCGGCCGAGCGCTTCCGGTTTCACGTTTCTTAACCATGATTTCCGATGCTGGCGACGGGCTCGGAAGATCCGCCATGTTCGCCAAACGACCTCAACCGCCTTCGGACGGCCCGGCGACCGTGTCCGTCGGCGGCTGGACCCTGGCGCTGGGGCCGCTGGCCAATCCCGCCGCCGGCGCGGCGGGCGCGGGCGCCCTGGTTCTCGCCTGCGCGGCGCTGCTGCTGGCGGTGGCGGGCGACCCGCGCGCCGGCGCGCCGCGGGTGCGCATCTCGCTCGACGCCGGCGGCTCGCCCAGGCTGGCGGCGTCCGGCAAGCCCGTCGCCGGCCAGGCGGCCGCAACGGCGCCCACGGCGGCCGACCCGACCGGCGCCCTCGTCCAGGCGCCGATCGCGGGCCTGACCGCGCCGGGCCCCGGCGGCCTCCTGCCCGTGATCGCGCCGGACGGCCGCACCCCCTTCGACGCCTACGCCCGCCCGTTCCACGACACCGGCGCGCCGAAGGTGGCCCTGGTGATCGGCGGCCTCGGCCTCAACGCCTCGACCACCCGCGACGCCATCGAGCAGCTGCCCGCGGCGGTAACCCTGTCTTTCGTTCCGTATGCGGATGACCTACAAGGGTGGATAGACCTCGCCCGCGCCCACGGCCACGAGGTCCTGCTGGAAGCGCCGATGGAGCCCGTGGACTATCCGCAGAACGACCCCGGCCCCTACACCCTGATGGCCGGCGACCCGCCGCAGGAGACGGTCCGGCGGCTGGAGTGGCTGCTGTCGCGCGCGGTGGGCTATTTCGGGGTGACCAACTACCTCGGCGGCCGGTTCATGACCTCCGATCCCGCCATGGCGACCTTCGCCGGCGCCCTGCGCCAGCGCGGCCTGGCCTTCGTGGACGACGGCTCCGCCAAGGGCCGCGCCGGCGGCGTGCCCCGCGCCTCGGCCGACCGGGTGATCGACGAGTCGCTGGACGACAGCTCGATCGACCAGGCCCTGGCGGCGCTGGAGACCTCGGCCCAGCAACACGGCGCCGCTCTCGGCTCCGGCTTCGCCTACCCGGTGACGCTGGACCGCGGTGAACCGCTGGGCGGCGGGCCTGTCCGCCCGCGGCCTGGCCCTGGCGCCCGCGTCGGCGGTGGCCGCGAGGCCCGCGCGATGAACGCGCCCTTCCCCGCCGGCAAGGCGACGCCCGAGCCGGATGGCGCGGACGAGGCCCCGCTCGCTCTCTATCGGCCGAACGTCGGCATCGTCCTGTTCAGCCCGGACGGCCGCGTCTGGCTCGGCCGGCGGGCGGGGGCGCCCGGCCCGTTCAACTGGCAGTTCCCGCAAGGCGGCGTGGACCGCGGCGAGGACCTGATGGCCGCCGCCAAGCGCGAGCTGGAGGAGGAGACCGGCGTCGTCTCCACCCAGTACCTCGGGCGCACCGACGGCTGGATCACCTATGATTTCCCGCAGGGCTACAAGGGCTCCAAGATCGCCAAGGGCTGGAAAGGCCAGCGGCAGGTCTGGTTCGCCCTGCGCTTCACCGGCCGGGAGTCGGAGATCAACCTCTACGCCCACCATCCGGTGGAGTTCGACGACTGGCGCTGGGCCCAGATCGACGAGGCCATCGACCTCGTGGTGCCGTTCAAGCAAGATGCGTACCGCCAGGTGATCGAGGCCTTCCGCCCCTTCGCCCGCAGCGGGTGACGACGGGCCGCTTCAGGCCATCTCGACGCCCGATCCCATTCCCCCGTCACCCACGGCCTTGTGCCGAGGGTCCCTCTCGCCGTTGGCATTGAGCCTCGACGTCGGAGCGCGGGGTTTGCGGAGGCAGGGACCCTCGGCACAAGGCCGAGGGTGACGGCGTGGGGGAGATGTCTCCGCGTCCCCCTATCTCCGCTTCAGCAGGAGCCGGACCAGGCCGTAGAGGGCCATGGTCCCCCAGACGCACTCCATCAGGAAGGCGGCGAGGTTGAACTTGAACAGCAGCGACGTCAGCACCAGGCCCGCGCCGACCAGGTTCAGCAGCAGCGCCGGCGCCTCGCGCGGCTCCAGGCGGCCGATCTGGGCCCCCGCGTACGCGACGACCATCAGGAACACGCCGACGACGCCGACGAGGTCTGGAACGCTCATGACCGGGGGCCGGGGTTGGGTGGCTACGGGTTCGCCTGCTTGATGAACATCACCGAGCCGGTGTCGTGGTTCTTCTCCACGGGGCGGCCGTCGGCGGTCTTCTGGGCGTTGAAGGTCAGGCCCTCGTGGGCCTGGGCGGTGTCGCCGGTCCACGACCAGGTCGTGGTGGTCACCGCGCCCTGCGGCGTGGGCGTGCCGGGGTTCAGCACCTGCAGCGGCGGGTTGCGGCCCGCGCCCCAGCCGGCCAGGGCGTCGACGATCGGCTGCGACTGGCCGGGGGCGAAGTCGACGTCCATGGCGCAGACGTTGGGATTGGCCACGGTCGGCGGCGAGACGACGATCTGCTGCACCGGGTCGATCTTCATGACCAGGCCATGAGTGGTCTTCTTCAGCCCGGCCTGCTTGGCGACGTCGTCGGCCTTGGCCCCGCTGATCAGCGGCAGGCAGGCCTTGTCGAGCAGGTCGACGATATAGGCGGCCTCCCCCGCCCGGCGCCGCCGGCGCGGCGGGGGCCTGGGCCAGGGCTGCGCCCGCCGGCGCGGCCGCCAGCGTCGCCAGGCATGCGAGAACCATCCGCTTCATCTGTGTCGTCCCCCCTCCGCTGAAGAGGGCGCCATGACACCGCCTGGGGCGGCGAAGCGCAAGCCCCTACCGTCAAGCCGGTCAGGCGGCCTGCGCGTGCTCGGCCAGGATGGTCAGGCCCGCGGGGGTCACCTCGGCGAAGCCGCCGCGCACCTGGTAGACGCGCACCGACCCGCCGTCGCGGACGGTGACCGGCCCCTCCTTCAGGGCGGTCATGAACGGAGCGTGGCCGGCGAGGACGCCGAAGTCGCCCTCGACGCCCGAGGCGTCCACCTGGTCGACGTCGCCCGAGAAGAGCTCGCGCTCGGGCGCGACGAGGGAGAAGTGCAGCTTGGCCGCCATTACGCCGCCGCCGCCATCTTCTCGGCCTTGGCCACGGCCTCCTCGATCGGCCCGACCATGTAGAAGGCCGCTTCCGGCAGGTGGTCGTACTCGCCGTCGCAGATGGCCTTGAACGAGCGGATGGTGTCCTCGAGCTGGACGAACACGCCCGGCTGGTTGGTGAAGGCCTCGGCCACGTGCAGCGGCTGGGCCAGGAAGCGCTGGATCTTGCGGGCGCGGGCGACGGTCAGCTTGTCCTCTTCCGACAGCTCGTCCATGCCCAGGATCGCGATGATGTCGCGCAGGGCGCGGTAGGCCTGCAGGATCTCCTGGGTGCGGCGCGCGACGGGTGTAGTGCTCCTCGCCGATCACCAGCGGGTCGAGAATCCGCGAGGTGGAGTCCAGCGGGTCCACGGCCGGGAACAGGCCCTGGGCGGCGATGTCGCGCGACAGCACGGTGGTCGCGTCGAGGTGGGCGAAGGAGGTGGCCGGCGCCGGGTCGGTCAGGTCGTCGGCGGGCACGTAGATGGCCTGGACCGAGGTGATCGAGCCCTTGCTGGTCGAGGTGATCCGCTCCTGCAGATTGCCCATCTCGGTGGCCAGGGTCGGCTGGTAGCCCACCGCCGAGGGGATGCGGCCGAGCAGGGCCGACACTTCCGAGCCCGCCTGGGTGAAGCGGAAGATGTTGTCGATGAAGAGCAGAACGTCCTTGCCCTCCTCGTCGCGGAAGTATTCGGCCTGGGCCAGGCCCGTCAGGGCCACGCGGGCGCGGGCGCCGGGCGGCTCGTTCATCTGGCCGTAGACCAGGGTGCAGCGCGAGCCCTGGCCGCCCCCGGCCTTGTTCACGCCCGACTCGATCATCTCGTGATAGAGGTCGTTGCCCTCGCGGGTGCGCTCGCCGACGCCGGCCAGCACCGAATAGCCGCCGTAGGCCTTGGCGATGTTGTTGATCAGCTCCTGCATGGTCACGGTCTTGCCCACGCCCGCGCCGCCGAACAGGCCGATCTTGCCGCCCTTGGTGTAGGGGCACATCAGGTCGATCACCTTGATGCCGGTGACCAGCACCTCGGCCGAGGTCGACTGCTCGGCGAAGGACGGCGCCTCGGCGTGGATGCCGCGGTGGAACTCGGTCTCGATCGGGCCGGCCTCGTCCACCGGATCGCCGATCACGTTCATGATCCGGCCGAGCGTCGCCGGGCCCACCGGCACGGTGATCGGGGCGCCGGTGTCGACGACGGCCTGGCCGCGGACGAGGCCCTCGGTGGTGTCCATGGCGATGGTGCGCACGGTGTTCTCGCCCAGGTGCTGGGCCACTTCCAGCACCAGGCGGAACGGCTTGCCGGTGCGCTGGTCGTTGTTGGTGGTCTCCAGCGCGTTCAGGATCGCGGGCAGGTGGCCGTCGAACTCGACGTCGACGACGGCGCCGATCACCTGGGCGATGCGGCCCTTGGGGGCGTCCTCAGCGGCGGGCGGGGCGGCGGCCTGCTTGGCGGCGGTCTTCAGAGCCATTGGGGTTCGTCTCTCGTCAAAGGGCTTCGGCGCCGGAGATGATCTCGATCAGCTCCTTGGTGATCTGCGCCTGGCGGGTTCGATTGTAGATCAGGGTCATGCCGTCGATCATCTCGCCGGCGTTGCGGGTGGCGTTGTCCATCGCCGCCATCTGGGAGGCGTAGAAGCCGGCCTGGTTCTCGAACAGCGCCGACAGGATCTGCACGGTGATGTTGCGGGGCAGGAGGGTGGCGAGGATCTCCTCCTCGTCCGGCTCGTAGTCGTAGGCCGCGCCGCCGAGGTCCACCGCCTGGGCGCCGGGCTCGACCTTCACCGGGATCAGCTGCAGCGCCGTCGGCGTCTGGCTGACCACCGAGCGGAAGCGGCTGTAGAACAGGGTCACCACGTCGACCTGGCCTTCGCGGTAGAGCGCCAGGATCAGCTCGGCCACCGGCTGGGCCGCGGCGATGCCCAGCGTCTTGTGGGCTGAGAGGTCGAAGGTCTCGACGATCCGTGAGGCGTAGAGCCGGCGAAGCTGGTCGCGGCCCTTCTTGCCGATGCAGATGATCCTCACGTCCTTGCCCTCGGCGATCAGGGCGTTGATGCGCTCGCGCGCGGCGCGGACGATGCCGGAGTTGAAGCCGCCGGCCAGGCCCCGGTCGGAGGTGCGACGACGATCAGATGCTTCTGGTCCCGGCCGGTGCCGACCAGGAGCTCCGGCGCGCCGGGCTTGCCGGCCACGCCCTGGGCCAGGTTGGCGATCACCGCCGCCATGCGCCGGGCGTAGGGCCGCGCGCTCTCGGCCGCCTCCTGGGCGCGGCGCAGCTTCGCCGCGGCCACCATCTGCATGGCCTTGGTGATCTTCTGCGTCGCCTTCACCGAGGCGATGCGGTTCCTCATGTCCTTGAGGCTGGCCATCCGGGATCAGTCTCTCGCTTGTGTGAGCGTCACGCGGATCAGGCGAACGTCCCGGCGAAGGCGTCGAGGGCGGCCTTCAGCTTGCCCTCCAGCTCCTCGTCGAGGATCTTCTTGGTGCGGATGCCTTCCAGGATCTCCGGATGCTGGCCGTGCAGGCGGCGCAGCAGCTCCTCCTCGAAGCGGCCGACGGCGCTGGTCGGGATGGGGTCGAGGTAGCCGCGGGTGCCGGCGTAGATCACCGCCACCTGCTCCTCCACCTGCAGCGGGGAATACTGGGGCTGCTTCAGAAGCTCGGTCAGCCGTTCGCCGCGCGCCAGCAGGCGCTGGGTGGAGGCGTCGAGGTCGGAGCCGAACTTCGCGAACGCCGCCATCTCGCGGTACTGGGCGAGCTCGCCCTTCAGCGGGCCGGCGGCCTGGCGCATGGCGCGGATCTGGGCCGAGCCGCCCACGCGGCTCACCGAGATGCCGACGTTCAGGGCCGGCCGGATGCCCTGGTAGAACAGATCCGTCTCCAGGAAGATCTGGCCGTCGGTGATCGAGATCACATTGGTCGGGATATAGGCCGAGACGTCGTTGGCCTGGGTCTCGATCAGCGGCAGGGCGGTCAGCGAGCCCGAGCCGTTCTCGTCGTTGAGCTTGGCGGCGCGCTCCAGGAGGCGCGAGTGCAGGTAGAACACGTCGCCCGGATAGGCCTCGCGGCCCGGCGGGCGGCGCAGCAGCAGGCTCATCTGACGATAGGCGACGGCCTGCTTGCTGAGGTCGTCATAGATGATCAGGGCGTGCATGCCGTTGTCGCGGAACCACTCGCCCATGGCGCAGCCGGCGAAGGGCGCCAGGAACTGCAGCGGGGCCGGCTCCGACGCCGTGGCGGAGACCACGATGGTGTAGTCCAGGGCACCGCGCTCCTCGAGCGTCTTGACGATCTGGGCCACCGTCGAGCGCTTCTGGCCGATGGCGACGTAGACGCAGTAGAGCTTGGCCTTCTCGTCCGTCCCGGCGTTGATCTGGCGCTGGTTCAGGATGGTGTCGATGGCGACGGCGGTCTTGCCGGTCTGGCGGTCGCCGATGATCAGCTCGCGCTGGCCGCGGCCCACCGGGATCAGGGAGTCGATGGCCTTCAGGCCCGTCTGCACCGGCTCGTGCACCGACTTGCGCGGGATGATGCCCGGCGCCTTCACGTCCACCCGGCGGCGCTCGGCCACGTCGGAGAGCGGGCCCTTGCCGTCGATCGGCTCGCCCAGCGGATTGACCACGCGGCCGAGCAGGCCCCGGCCCACCGGCACGTCCACGATCTCGCCCAGGCGGCGGACCTCGTCGCCCTCGCTGATCTCGCGGTCCTCGCCGAAGATCACGATGCCGACGTTGTCGCGCTCCAGGTTCAGGGCCATGCCCTTCACCCCGGCCTTGGGGAACTCCACCATCTCGCCGGCCTGGACGTTGTCGAGGCCGTAGACGCGGGCGATGCCGTCGCCCACCGACAGCACCTGGCCGACGTCCGAGACGTCGGCTTCCTCGCCGAAGTTGGCGATCTGGGACTTGAGGATGGCCGAGATCTCGGCGGCGCGGATATCCATGATGCTTGCTTACGCTCTCTTCAGGGCGAAACGGAGGGAATCGAGTTTGGTGCGCAGGGACGCGTCATAAAGGCGCGAGCCGACCCGCACCTTCAGGCCGCCGAGGATCGAGGGGTCGACCCGCGTCTCGATCTCGGGGTCCTTGCCCAGGGCCTGGCGCAGGGCGGCCTTCAGGCCCTCCTGCTGGGCCGGCGTCAGGGCGATGGCGGTGGTGACCTGGGCGGCGATGGCGCCGCGCTCGGCGGCGGCCAGGGCCTCGAAGGCGACGATCGCCGGCGGGATCGCGGCGACGCGGTGGTTGGCCGCCATCAGGCCGAAGAACTTGCGGGTCAGGGGATCGAAGCCGCCGGCCTCGGCCAGGGCGGCGACCGCCTTGCCCTTGTCCTCGGCGCCGAAGGCGGGGGAGTCCATCAGCCGGCGCAGGTCCGCGCTCTCGGCGCGCATGGCCTTGAAGGCCTTGAGGTCGGCCTCGACCTGGGCGGCGCGCCCCTGTTCCCTGGCGAGGTCGAACATGGCCCGCGCGTAGCGTGCGCCCACGTCCGTGGATTTGGAATCGTCTGCCACCGGTCCGTCCGATACGATTTTGATGTCCTCGGCGGAGGTTGTCCCGCCGCGGTCAAGGGCTTGGAAGTGCTTGGAAAAGCACGTGCTCCGCGGAGGTCTCGCGACCGCCGGGCCCGAAGCCGGGCGCCTGATAGCACGCGGCCGGGGCGCCGCGCAACCGAGCAGGCCTGCGCAAAGGCTGCGCGCCTTGACAAGCCGACGGCGCGGCGGCCAGCGTGACGCCGAGGCCCGCCCGCGGGCCGGGGGGAGTCCGATGCCCGAGCCGCCCGCCCCGATCGGCTTCCACCTTGCCGACGAGGGCGATCCGCAGGTTCCCGCCGAGGCGGCGGTGATCACCCCCACCATCGGTCGGCCGGAGCTCGCCGACGCCGTCCGCTCGGTCTACCGCCAGGACTTCGCCGGCCGCATCCAGATGCTGATCGGCGTCGACAAGTCGGCGGCGCCCGACGCGGCCCTGCTCGACATGCTGGAGGGGCGGCCGGGGAACGTCTCGGTCACGGTCCTGCGCCTGCCCTATTCCACCTCCGCCCGGCACGGCGGCGTGCACACGGCGGCGGACGGGGGCTCGCTGCGCACCGTGCTCAGCTTCATGGCCAACGCCCCGCGCCTGGCCTATCTCGACGACGACAACGAATGGCTGCCGGAGCACCTCTCGGCCCTGTCGGCGCGATCGAGGGCAAGGCCTGGGCGTTCAGCCACCGGCTGGTGGTGGACCGCGACAGCGGCCGCGAACTCGGCGTGGACAGGTTCGACTCGGTGGGGGTGGACCGCGGCCGGTTCGCGCCGGTCGGCGGCTTCGTCGACCCCAACTGCCTGATGATCGACAAGCGCCGCGCAGGCCGCGCCCTCGGCCGCTGGTCCGAGACGCCGAACGGGGCGGTGGCCTCCACGGCCGACCGCAACCTGTTCCAGGCGATCCGCCAGGGGCCGCACGGCGTGGTGGAGGCCGCGACCGTGCGCTACTTCATCCGGCCCAACAACATCCTGCACCGGCTGTTCCAGCAGGCGAAGGCGGACGCCTGAGGCCCGCCTCAGGCCGCCTTCAGCGGCCGCAGCCGCGGATCGCGGCCGACGCCGCCGAAAAGGTCGAACCCGCGGTCCAGCCAGTCCCACAGCGGATCGTCCTTGGCCAGCGGCGGGGCCGAGGCCAGGGACGCGCACCACAGGAACAGGCTGAGCGCCATGTAGTCGATCTGGTTCGGCTCGTCCCCCGCCAGCCACCTGGAGTCCTTCAGGATCGCCCGCAGCGGGTCGAGCAGGGGCCGCGCCCTCCTCCAGCCGCTGCTCCTTGCCGGCGACCACCTCCTCCAGCGGCCTGCCCTGGAAGATGCGGTTCTGGTGGGCGTCGAGCACGTAGGCCTTGTCCTCCTCGTGCACGAGCTTGAACTGGTCGAGCGTGAAGCAGGTGAACCAGGGGTGCACGATGGTCCGCCACATCCAGCCGTCGAGGAACTTGCCGAAGTTCTTTTCCGCCTGGCTGCGATAGAGCAGCGGCCGGTCCGGATAGGTGCGGTCGAGGTAGTCGGCGATGTCCCAGCTGTCCTTGACGACCAGGCGTCGTCCTCGATCACCGCAGGCGGGTGTAGGTTCCGTCCAGCATGCGGCGGATGCCCATGTAGCTGGTCGGGACGCTCTCCACCTGGAATCCCTTGTGCAGGATCGCCAGCCGCGTGCGCCAGACGAAGGGGCTCAGGGTTACGCCGCTGGCCAGAACCAGGTCGTAAAGCCGGATGGTGTTGTCCTTCGCCACTAGCGCCGCCTCTCCACGTTGTTATGTGGAGCGCAACCTAGCGGCGGGCCCGCCCCTGCGGCAATGGATATAAGGGATGCTCACAATCACCGTTGGCCTTGGCCCTGCCGCCTTTGGCTATAGACGGCGGGGGCCTTAAGGGTGCTGGACAAGTTTGATGACTGAAGCCCGCCAGGGAAAGACGACCGACACGCACGAACGCGACAGCCGCCGGATCACCGTGGCCGCCCTGGTCATCGTGCTGCTGCTCGGCGCGCTGGACCAGACCATCGTGTCCACCGCCATGCCGCGGATCGTCGCCCAGCTGCGCGGGCTGGAGCTCTACGCCTGGGTGACCACGGTCTACCTCCTGTCCTCGACGGTGATGGTGCCGATCTGGGGCAAGCTCGGCGACCTCTACGGGCGCAAGATCGTGCTGATCTGGGGGGTGTCGATCTTCATCTTCGGCTCGGCCCTGTGCGGCCTGGCCGGCGAGATCAACCCCTTGCCGCTGCTCGGCGGCGGCATGACCCAGCTCATCGTGTTCCGCGGCATCCAGGGGATCGGCGGCGGCGCCCTGTTCACCTCGGCCTTCGCGGTGATCGCCGACCTCTATCCGCCGCGTGAGCGGGGGCGGATGTCGGGCGTGTTCGGCTCGGTGTTCGCCCTGGCCAGCGTGGTTGGGCCGGTGATCGGCGGCTTCTTCACCGAGCATGGCACCCCTGCACGCCGGACCGGTGACGATCGACGGCTGGCGGTGGGTGTTCTACGTGAACCTGCCGCTGTCGATGCTGGCCCTGTTCATGATCATCACCCGCACGCCGAGCCTGAAGGCCGGCCGCGGCGGGACGGTGGACTTCCTCGGCGCCATCCTGGTGGTCACCGCCTTCGTGCCGCTGCTGCTGGCGCTGAGCTGGGGCGGACACGTCTATCCCTGGGGCTCGCCGATCGAGATCGGGCTGTTCGCGGCCGCGGCGGCGTCGCTGCTCGCCTTCGGGTTCGTGGAGCTCAAGGTCAAGGAGCCGCTCCTGCCGCTCGACCTGTTCAAGAACCGCGTGTTCGCCCTGACCAACTCGCCTCGTTCGTGATCTCCATGGCCTTCTTCGGGGCGATCACCTTCCTGCCGCTCTACATCCAGCTCGGCCAGGGCGCCTCGGCCACCCGCAGCGGCATGACCATGCTGCCGATGATGTTCGGCCTGATCCTGGCTTCGACCATCGCCGGCCAGCTCGTCACCCACTTCGGCCGCTACAAGCCGATGATGGTCACCGGCGCGGTGGTCATGCTGATCGGCATCCTTTTGATGACCCAGCTCGGGCCCAACACCTCCTCGCTCGGCATCGCCTGGCGGGTGTTCGTGCTCGGCCTCGGCTCGGGCCCGCCCAGGGGCTGTTCGCCCTGGTGGTGCAGAACGCAGTGCCGCGCGAGCGGCTGGGCGTGGTGACCAGCGCCAACCAGTTCTTCCGCCAGATCGGCTCCACCGTCGGGGTCGCGATCTTCGGCGCCGTGATGACCCACGCCCTGTCCGCGGAAATGGCGCGCGCCGGCGCGGGCGGGCGCAAGCTGAGCCTGGACGAGCTGCAGTCGATCGCCGTGTCCACCAGCGGCGGCGCCCATTGCGGTGACGGTGGACCCGATCGTGCGCATCGCCTTCGCGGCGGCGATCGTGGACCTGTTCTGGGTGGCGGTGTGCATCGCCGTGCTGGGCTTCCTGGCCATCCTGATGGTGCCCGAGCTGCCCCTGCGCGCCCGCGGCCACGCCGAGCCCGTCGCCGAACCCGGCGAGGCCTTCATCGAACCCGACGAAGCCCCCGTCCGCACCCCGGCGGAGGCTTAGGGCGACTCGACGGTCGCACCGAGGGCCGTCGCCCGGCGCTGAAGCGTCCGGTCGAAGGTGACGAAGCTTTCGCAGGCCTGGGCGGCGGCCAGATGAATCGCGTCGGCGAAGTCGAGGCCGGCTTCCGTCCACGCGAGCGCCATCGACGCCAGTTCGGCGTTCTCCAGCGTAACACGCGGCAGTCCTGCAAAATTCGCCAGGGCCGCGGCGACTTCTCCCGGCGGAATCCGAACGTCTTCTGCAGCACCCATCCCGCCTCGAGCAGGACCGTGGTGGGAACGAAAACGTCGGACGTATCGACCAGGGCCCGCGCTTGCGCCGCCTGATCCGGGTCGTCCTTGGTCACGATCCGGATCACGAGGTTGGTGTCAATCGCCTTCACTGTCGCGCTCGAAGTCGCGCCATTCTTGGGCCGCCTGCTCCAGAACCGCTTGATCCATCTCCTCGATGGTCTTGGGCGGGCCGTCGTACTTCAGCGACCCGAAGACGTCTTCCATGCGCGTCGGCGGGAACAGGGGCGCGGGCCTGAGGAGCACGCCTTCGGGCGTCTCCTCCACCGTCAGGCGCGTGCCGGGGCTCCAGCGGCGGCGATCGCGCACGGCCTTGGGCAGGATCACCTGGCCCTTGGTCGACAGGGTGGTCGTGAGCCTTTTCCGCGGCCGCCATCGGCGCGCCCTCCAGTAAGACACCGGTAAGATAGGACCGGTGATACAGCCAGGCAAGGCCGCGCCTACCGCCCCTGGAAGTCCGGCTTCCGCTTCTCGACGAAGGCGGCCATGCCTTCCTTCTGGTCCTCTAAGGCGAACATGGAGTGGAACAGCCGCCGCTCCAGCTTCACGCCTTCGCTGAGGGTGGTCTCGTAGGCGGCGCCCACCATCTCCTTGGTCAGCATCACCGAGATCGGCGACAGGCCGGCGATCTTCGCCGCCGCGGCCAGGGCCTCGTCGAGCAGCTTGTCGGCGGGCACCACCCGGCTGACCAGGCCGGACCGCTCGGCCTCGGCCGCGTCCATCATCCGCCCGGTCAGGATCATGTCCATGGCCTTGGACTTGCCAACCAGGCGCGTCAGCCGCTGGGTGCCGCCGGCGCCGGGCGAGATGCCGAGGGTGATTTCGGGCTGGCCGAACTTCGCCGTCTCCGCCGCGATGATGAAGTCGCACATCATGGCCAGCTCGCAGCCGCCGCCGAGGGCGAAGCCGGCCACGGCGGCGATCACGGGCTTCCTGCACCGCGTCACCCGCTCCCAGTTGCGGGTGATGAACTCCTCCTTGAACACCTCGACATAGGTCTTGGAGGCCATCTCCTTGATGTCGGCGCCGGCGGCGAAGGCGCGCTCGGAGCCGGTGATCACGATGGCGCCGATCCCGCCGTCGGCCTCGGCGGCGTCCAGGGCGGCGGTCAGCTCGTCCATCAGCTGGTCGTTCAGGGCGTTCAGGGCCAGGGCCGGTTCAGCCGGATCAGGAGCACCCGCTCCCTGGGCTCGACGATCAGGGTCTCATAGGCCACGGACGATGCTCCCCGTTCAGGCCGGCTCAGGATGGACCATCCACCTCGTAGCCGAGGGCGCGCAGCCGCGCGGGCAGGCCGTCCGGCCCGATCAGGTGGCCCATGCCGACCACCACGACGTCCGTCCCGAACCCTGGAGGCCGGTGCGCGAGCGCCTCGGTCCAGCGCGTGTTGCGCTGCACAACGAGCGTTCCATAGAGCCGCGGCGAGACCTTGCGCAAGGGCCGCACGACTTCCCGGTCGAGCGCGCGCAGATCGCCGTTCATCCAGGCAGCCAGCAGCACCTGGTAGTCGCGCCTGGCGTGGCCCATGTCGCGCAGCGTCTGGTCCAGCGAGGCGAGCTGGTCGGCCATGGGCGCGTCGGCGAAGAAGCCGACCTGCTCCTGCGGCGTCTCCAGCGACACCCGCCTGGCGGTGGGCGACAGGCCGGCCCAGAGCTGCTGCTCCACGCCGTCGGCGCCCTGCACGCCGAGCTTCTGATAGAGGGCGCTGGTGATCGCCAGCTCGGCGTACCAGGGCCGCAGCGTATCGAACTGGGTGGCGGGGACGCCGAGCAGGGCGGCGGCGGCCTGCAGCCGCGCCTGGTCCTTGGCCGGCAGCAGGGCGGGCAGGGTCTGGCCCTCAGGCAGGAAGCCGTTGGCCAGGGCCGCCTGGTGGCGGCGGACAGGCCCGCCGCGTCCATGGGCGCCTCGAACCAGACGTCGTCGGCCTGGGCGAGGGCGGCGACCAGCTCGGGCGGTCGCCAGTCCACCCCCGGCGGCAGCACGTGCACCGAGCCGAACAGGACCATGGTGGAGTCCTTGTCGCGCACGATCCACACCGGCGGCTTGGCCAGCGCCGGCGCGGGCGCCAGCAGGGCGAGGATCAGGAGGAACGCGCGGCGCAGGGATCGCATGCAGCGCGGACCCTAAGGCGCCGCCCGCCGCCGCGCCAGCATCGGCCTAGCGCTGGCAGACCGGGCAGTAGAAGGTGGAGCGGCCGGCCTGGACCGTGCGCGCGATGACGCCGGCGCAGCCCGGGCGCACGCACTGTTGGCCCTCGCGGCCGTAGACGCGGAAGGTGTGCTGGAAATAGCCGAGCGCCCCGTCCGCGCCCGCGTAGTCGCGCAGGGTGGAGCCGCCGGCCGCGATCGCCTCCTCCAGCACCGCGCGCACCGCCAGGACCAGGGCCTCCAGCCGCTTGCGCGACAGCTTGCCGGCGGGGGTGGCGGGCGCGATGCGGGCGCGGAACAGCGCCTCGCAGACGTAGATGTTGCCGAGGCCGGCGACGATCCGCTGGTCGAGCAGGGTCGCCTTGACGTTCTGGACCTTGCCCGCGAACGCCCGCGCCAGATGCGCCGCGGTGAAGTCCGGCCCCAGCGGCTCGGGGCCAAGGCCGGCGAACCAGCGGCTCTCCTCCAGGCCGGCGGTGGGGACCAGGTCCATGTAGCCGAACCGGCGGGCGTCGAAATAGGTGATCCGGGCCCCCGCGTCGGTCTCGAACAGGACGTGGGCGTGCTTGTCGTCCATCGAGGCGGCCTCGCGGAACACGCCCGGCCGGGAGCGGTCGGCCCCCTCGATCTCGAACCGGCCGGTCATGCCGAGGTGCATGATCAGGGTCTCGCCGGTGTCCAGCCGCGCCAGAAGGTACTTGGCCCGGCGCTGCAGCGCCTCCACCCGCGCCCCGGTCAGGCGCTGGCCGAAGCCCTCGGGCAGGGGAAAGCGCAGGTCCGGCCGGCGCGCCACCACCCGCGCCAGCCGCGCGCCCCTCCAGCGACGGCTGCAGCCCCCGCCGCACGGTCTCGACCTCGGGAAGCTCAGGCAAGGGCGGACGTCGCGTCGGTCCGGCCGAAGTCGTCGCCCTTGTAGAGCAGCCCGTCGCCCTCGCGCGCCGCCAGGGCGTAGGCGAAGCAGTCGCCAAGGTTCAGCCCCGCCGCCGACCGCTTTCCGAACCGCTCGAACACCCGAGCAGCCGCCCGCGCCCTCATCCGCGGTCGCCGAACCGACGTCGACGCCGAACTCTTCCAGCAGGGCTTCCGCGGCCTCGTGCCCGGCCGCGCCGAACTCTCCCAGGCGCGCACCAGCACTTCCCAATAATTGATCGGAGACATGATCCCGCCGCCCCGCGCGAGCAGCGCGGCCTTGAAGACGTCCGCGTCGGGTTCTTTCAGGAGGATGGCGAGGATCGCCGAGGCGTCCACAACCATCATTTCGGAAGGCCGTCCTCGTCGTAGAGGTCTTCGTCCGTCAAGGGCGGCCCGACCCTGGGCAGGCGGTGCAGGCGCTCCACGATCTCCTCGATCCGCCGGCGTCGTTCCGCGATGTCCAGCGGGGCCTTCGCCTTGCGGAGGGCCTCGTCGACGGCGGCGTCCACGGCGTCGGTGATCGGGCGGCCGGTGGCGGCGGCCAGCTCCCGGATCTTCCGCGCGACGGCGGGCTTGCGAATCTGGACGGGAGCATCTGTCATGACAGCCCATCATATATCATGACGGCAGCGTCCTCGCCAGCCGGCCGGCTTTGGCGGCTTCCGCCCCCGCCCCTTCCGGCCTAAGACGCTGGCATGAGCGAGCCCGGCGCCAGCTTCGGATTCAAGGACGTGGACCCGGCGGAGAAGCCCGCCCTGGTGCGCGGCGTGTTCGACCGGGTGGCCCGGCGCTACGACGTCATGAACGACCTGATGTCCGGCGGCGTGCACCGGATCTGGAAGGACATGACCGCCGCCCGCCTGAACCCCCAGCCGGGCGAGCTGATCATCGACTGCGCGGGCGGCACCGGCGACCTCGCCCGCCGCTTCGCCAGGATGGCCCGCCGGGCCAAAGGACGGCGCGGCGGCGTGGACGCGCGCATCCTGGTCTGCGACTTCGACGCCGAGATGGTGGCCGCCGGCCGCGCCCGCGGCGGCGAGCCGGAGATCGCCTGGGCGGTCGGCGACGCCCAGCGCCTGCCGCTGCCGGACGCCTGCGCCGACGCCTATGTCATCGGCTTCGGCCTGCGCAACGTCACCGACATCCCCCAGGCCCTGCGCGAGGCGCGGCGGGTGCTGAAGCCGGGCGGCCGGTTCCTGTGCCTGGAGTTCTCGCGCCCCACCGCCGAGGCCCTGCGCAAGGCCTACGACGCCTATTCCTTCAAGCTCATCCCCGCCATCGGCCAGGTGGTGGCCAGCGACCGCGAGGCCTATCAGTACCTGGTCGAGAGCATCCGCCGCTTCCCCGACCAGCAGGCTCTGACCGCCCTGATGCGCGAGGCCGGGTTCGGCCAGGCCGGCTTCACCAACTTCACCGGCGGGGTCGTGGCCCTGCACCACGGGTGGGCGCTCTGACGGGGGCCGCGATGAGCGATCTCGGCTCGTTCTCCCGGCTGGTCGGCGCCGCCTGGGTGCTGGCGCGCGCCCGACGCCCTGATCCCGCGCGAGCTCGACCCGGTCCTGCCCGGCCGCGTGCGGCTGCTGGCCCGGACGCTGCGGCTGGTCGCGGGGCCCCAAGCGCGGGCGGGGGGGCCGGGCCTGCGCCTGGCGATCGCCCTGGAGCGGCTCGGGCCGGCGGCCATCAAGCTCGGCCAGCTCCTCTCCACCCGCGCCGACATCTTCGGCCAGGCCTTCGCCAGCGACCTGTCGCGCCTGAAGGACCAGCTGCCGCCGTTCCCGATGGACCTCGCCCGCGCCGAGATCGCCCGCTCGCTGAACCGGCCGGTGGAGGCGGTGTTCGCCTCGCTGGAGCCGCCCGTGGCCGCCGCCTCCCTGGCCCAGGCCCATCCGGCGCGCCTGCTCGACGGGCGCAAGGTGGCGGTCAAGGTGCTGCGCCCGGGAGTGGAGCGGCGGATGAGCGGCGACATCGGGGCCCTGCGCCTGGCCGGCCGCCTGGCCGAGAAGGCCGGGCCGGAGGCGCGGCGGCTGGAGCCGCGCGCCCTGGTCGCCACCGTCGCCCCGCTCGCTGCAGCTGGAGCTTGACCTGCGGTTCGAGGCGGCCGGCGCCTCGGAGCTGGCCGAGGTCATGGCCCGCGAAGGCTACATGCGCGCGCCGGAAGTGATCTGGGAGGGCGTCGGCCGGCGGGTGCTGACCCTGGCCTGGGCCCAGGGCCTGCCGCTGTCCGATCCCGCGGCCCTGGAGCAGCCCGGCCTGAACCGCAAGGTGGTCGCCGACAACCTGATCCGCGGCTTCCTCTCCCAGGCGCTGGACCACGGCGTCTTCCACGCCGACCTGCACGAGGGCAACCTGTTCGTGGCCCCGCCCTCGGTGCTGACCGCGGTGGACTTCGGCATCATCGGGCGCTTGGGGCACGCCGAGCGCCGCTACCTCGCCCAAATCCTCTACGGCTTCCTGGAGCGCGACTACATGGCGGTGGCGCGCAGCCACTTCGAGGCCGGCTACGTGCCGGCGCACCATTCGGTGGAGTCCTTCGCCCAGGCCCTGCGCGCGGTCGGCGAGCCGATCTTCGGGCGCTCGGCCCGGGACGTGTCCATGGGCGGGGTGCTGGCCCAGCTGTTCGAGATCACCGCCCTGTTCGACATGCGCCTGCGGCCCGAGCTCGTGCTGCTGCAGAAGACCATGGTGATCACCGAGGGCGTGGCCCGCCGGCTCGACCCGACCCACAACATCTGGAACGCCGCCGACCCGGTCGTGCGCCGCTGGATCGTGCGCGAGCTGGCGCCCCCCGCCCAGATCCGCCGTCTGGCCGAGCAGGGCGTGCGGGCGGTCGAGGCCCTGGCCCGCCGCGCCGAGGCCCCGGCCGCGGCGGCCGTGCACGAGATCGAGCACGACGAGGAGCGGCTGTCCTCGCGCGTGGTCTGGTTCGCCGTCGGGGCCGCGGCCGCGGGCCTCGCCTTCGTCGTCGCGGCCCTGCTGCACTAGGAGGAGCCCATGACCCGCCCCGCCAAGATCGGCGCCGCGGCCGCCGTGGCCCAGCTCGACGGCTGGACCGCGACGCCCGACCGCGACGCCATCGCCAAGTCCTATCGCTTCAAGGACTTCGCCGAGGCCTTCGCCTTCATGACCCGCGTCGCCCTGGCGGCCGAGAAGCTCGACCACCATCCCGAATGGTTCAATGTCTACAACCGCGTCGACGTGACCCTGGCCACCCACGATGCGGACGGGGTGACCGACCTCGACGTGCGGCTGGCCAGGATCATGGACGCCGCGGCCGCCGGCGGCCGGGCCGTCAGCCGATCGTGATCGCCCGGGCGGCGGCGCCAGTTGCGCGGGCGGGCGGCGGCGCGATAGGTCAGCCGACCCCAGCAGCACCCGGCCGATCCCATGAACGCCGCCGCCGACTTCGAGACCCGCCGCTTCCAGACCGCCGCCGCCCACTACCTGGCCGGCCGGGCGCCCTATCCGCCGGCGCTGATCGCGCGCGCCGCCGAACTGGTCGGCCTCGGCCCCGAGCACCGCCTGCTCGACCTCGGCTGCGGCCCGGCCCAGATCGCCCTGGCCTTCGCGCCCCTTGTCGGGGAGGTGATGGCGCTGGACCCCGAGCCGGCGATGCTGGCCATCGCGCGCGAGGCGGCCCGCGACGTGCGCAACGTGGTGGTCGCCAAGGGCAGCTCCGACGGCCTCGGGCCCGCGCTCGGCCGCTTCCGCGCCGTGACCATCGGCCGGGCGTTCCACTGGATGGACGGGCCCGAGACGCTGCGGCGGCTCGACCGCCTGGTGGAGCCCGGCGGGGCGGTGGCCCTGTTCGCCGACGAGCGGCCGCCAATCGACGAGAACGGCTGGGTCCGCGAGTACCGCGACCTGATCGGCGCCTATTCGGCCGACGACGAGACCCATCCGCGGCGGCGCGAGCGCACGCACCTGACGACCCTGCTGGATTCGCCGTTCAGCCGGCTGGAGCGGATCACGGTCTATACGCGACGGCCCGCGACCGCCGACTCCCTGATCGACCAGGCCCTGTCGCTGTCGAGCACCTCGCGCGCCCGCCTCGGCGACCGCGCCGACGAGATGATCGCCGAGATCCGCCGCCGCCACGCCAACTGGGCCGCGGCCGGCCCCCTGACCGAAGTCGTCGGCGCCTACGCCCTGATCGCCCGGCGGCCTTAGATCAGGGCTCGCCAGCTTTGGTCCGATCCCCAACCCGTCACCCTCGGCCTTGTGCCGAGGGTCCCTCTCGCCGCCGACGTTGAGTCTGGATGCCGGAGCGCGGAGTAGCGGAGGCAGGGACCCTCGGCACAAGGCCGAGGGTGACGCGGCTTTAGAGGTGGGCCGCGAATTTCCCGCTACACGACCTCCAAGCCGAACTCGGCGGCGGACTGGGCGAGCCAGCCCCAGAAACTGCCGGCGTAGCTGCGGAAGACAGCGACCAGGAAGGCGTCGTCCGCGCGCCAGACCACCGCGCCGACGTGGGCGATCAGGGTGACGGCGACGTCGTTCGGCGCGAAGGCGGCTGGGTGCAGGTCGAGCGGGACGCCCTTGGCCAGGGCGCGGCGCGCGTCCGACCCGCCCAGCTCCACCGCCGCATAGCCGTCCGACTGGTCGCTGACCGAGGCCAGGCCGGCGAGGTCCCGGGCCAACTCCGCCGCCAGCTCGCCGCCGCCGGTCCTGACCGCCAGCCAGCGGTCCGGGCCGACGCCGAGGAAGGCGACGCCGACGCCGTCAGCCCGGCTCGGCCCGGCGGGCAGGTCCAGGGCGAACAGCGCCTTCACCCGCGCCGCCAGCGCGTCGGCCATGCCGCGGCGGGCGATGACGCTGGCGATCTGCAGGTCGGGCCGGGCACGCGCGACCACGCCGGCCTCGCCGTCGGGCCTGCCGGAGCGGCCGGGCGCCGCCGGGGAAGGCCCCGGCGGGCGCGAGAGGCGGAAGGTCAGCCACGCAGCCGCGCTCCTTCCGGATCGACGAACACCGGGTCGCACAGCTCGACCTCGATCGGCGCCTCGCGCACCGGATCGTAGGTCCGCACCACCTCGCCATGCCGCTCGGGACCGCGGCGGACCAGGGCGAGGCCGATCCAATGGCCGAACGCCGGGGAGAAGCAGACCGAGGTCACGTGGCCCTCGTCGTTGGCCGGGGTCGCCGCCGCGCCGCGCGCCAGGATGTGCGCCCCGGCCCTGAGCCGCCGCGCGGGGGTCCACGGGCCTGATCCCGACCAGCGCCGGCCGGTCCGGGTCGACCAGGCCCGGCCGCCCGGCCAATGACCCGGCCGATATAGTCCTTCTTCATCGACATCATCCGCCCGAAGCCGAGGTCGCGGCGGTAGTCTGGCCGTTCAGCTCCGGGCCGGCGGCGTGGCCCTTCTCGATGCGCAGGACGCCCAGCGCCTCGGAGCCGTAGGGGGCGATGCCGAACGGCGCGCCGGCGTCGAGGATGGCCTCGGCCAGGGCCGCGCCATAGCGCGCCGGGACCGCGAGCTCATAGGCCAGCTCGCCCGAGAACGAGACGCGGAACAGCCGCGCCGGCGTCCCGCCGCAGACGGTCAGCGATCCGGCGGCCATGAACGGGAAGGCGGCGTTGGAAAGGCGAACCCCTGGTCGGCCAGGGCGGCGACCACCTCGCGCGAGCGGGGTCCGGCGATGGCGTGCTGCGACCATTGCTCGGTCACCGAGACCATCTGCACGTCCAGCTCCGGCCACAGCACCTGGTGGCAGAACTCCAGGTGCTGCATCACCCGGCCGGCGTTGGCGGTGGTGGTGGTCATCAGGAAGTGGTCGTCGGCCAGGCGCGAGGTCGTGCCGTCGTCGAACACGAAGCCGTCCTCGCGCAGCATCAGGCCATAGCGGGCGCGGCCGACCGGCAGGGTCGAGAAGGTGTTGACGTAGACGCGGTCCAGGAACGCCGCGGCGTCGGCGCCCTGGATGTCGATCTTGCCGAGGGTGGAGACGTCGGTGACGCCCGCCGCCGCGCGGACGTTGGCCGCCTCGCGCGACACGCTCTGCAGCCAGTCGGTCTCGCCGGGCCTGGGGAACCACTGGGCGCGCAGCCACTGGCCGGTCTCGGTGAAGACGGCGCCGCGCGCCTCGGCCCAGCCATGGCTCGCAGTCAGGCGCGCAGGGCGGAAGTCGCGGCCGGCGGTGGTGGCCGGCGAAGGCGGCGACGGCGACCGGGACCGCCGGCGGCCGGGCGATCGGCGCGCCGGACTCCGCCAGGGCCTTGCCGGTCAGGGCGGCCATCATCGCCTGGCCGAGGACGGCGCCGGTCTTGCCCTGGTCGGTGGCCATGCCGAGGGTGGTGTAGCGCTTCAGGTGCTCCAGCGAGCGGAACCCCTCCTGCGCGGCCAGGGCCACGTCCTTGTCGGTGACGTCGTTCTGCAGGTCGACGAAGGCCTTGCCGCGCACGCGCCGGCTGCGCCACAGGGGGGCGAGGCCCGCCGGCTCGTCATGCGCCCGGGGCGCGCGCAGGGGCGGCGCCGCGAAGCCCAGGCCCGCGGCCGCCCGCGCCCCCCGCCGCCGCGCCGTCCGCCAGCACCCGGCCGAGCCCGAACCGGCCCCACACCGAGCCGGCCACGCTCATCCCCGGCGGCATCTCGCCCGGCACGAAGGCGGCGACCTCCTCCAGCCATTGCGGCCGCGAGCCGAGGTGGGAGGTCAGGCCGAGCGCGGGATTGAACCCGCCCGACACCGCCAGGCCGTCGGTGCGCACGCGGGTGGTCGTGGTCCCGTCCAGGGCGATCTCCAGGCCGGTGACGCCGGCGCCGCCGCTGACGCCGACGACGTGGCCGCCGAGGTAGACCTCCGTCCCCGCCCATTCGGCCAGGGACAGCAGGGTCTCGGAGACCTCCGGGCGGGGGTCGATCACGGCTTCGACGTGGACGCCGGCGGCCTGCAGGTCGGCGACCGTGGACCAGCCGTCGTCAGTGGTGGTGAACACGCACATCCGCCGGGCCGGCGCGGCGGCGAAGCGGTTCAGATAGGTCCGCGCCGCCGAGGCCAGCATCACGCCGGCCGGTCGTTGCCGCCGAAGGCGATGGGGCGCTCGTAGGGTCCCGGTGGCGACCACCGCGCTCTTGGCGACGATGCGCCAGAGCCGCTGGCGCGGCTGGTGCGGCGCGGGGACGATAAGGTGGTCGCCGACCCGCTCCAGCGCCGCATAGGTCCCGCCGTCATAGACGCCGAAGACCGCGCCGCGCGGCATGACCGTGACGTTGTCCATGGCGCGCAGGTCGCGCTCGGCCTCCGCCGCCCAGACGGCGGCGGGCTTGGCGTCGATCTCGGCGCGGTCGGACAGCAGGCGCCCGCCGAGGCGGAAGTCCTCCTCGCAGAGGATCACCCGCGCCCCGGCCCGGCGGCCGCCATGGCCGCCATCAGCCCGGCGGGGCCGGCGCCGACCACCAGCACGTCGCAGAAGGCGAAGGCCTTCTCGTAATGGTCCGGGTCCGGCGCCCCGCTCGCCCGGCCGAGGCCGGCGGCGCGGCGGATCATCGGCTCGTAGACCTTCTCCCAGAAGGCCGCCGGCCACATGAAGGTCTTGTAGTAGAAGCCCGCCGACAGCGCCGGCGCGGCCAGGCCCACGACCGACATGGCGTCCAGGGCCAGGGACGGCCAGCGGTTCTGGCTGGCGCCTCCAGGCCGTCGTAGAGCTCCACCGTCGTGGCCTTGGTGTTCGGCTCGCGCCGGGCGCCGGTCCGCAGCTCCACCAGGGCGTTCGGCTCCTCCGGCCCCGCCGCGAAGATCCCGCGCGGGCGGTGGTACTTGAACGAGCGGCCGACCAGCCGCACGCCATTGGCCATCAGGGCCGAGGCGAGCGTGTCGCCGGCGAAGCCCTGGTAGAGGCGCCCGTCGAAGCGGAAGCCGAGCGGCCGGCTGCGGTCCACCAGGCCCCCGGCGGGCAGGCGATGGGCGCCGGCGCTCACGGGCCGAACCGGGCGGAGACGATCTTGTGGGTGCGCGTGTCGCGCGTCACCACCAGCCAGCGGCGGCAGCCGGCGGCGTGATACCACCGCTCGTCGGTCTCGCCCGCCGGATTGGACCGCAGGTGGACATAGGCGTGGAACCGGTCCGGCGCGTCCTCCGCCGCGGGGTCCGGGCGCGGGCCGGCGGCCTCGCCCATCACCGAGAATTCCTCGGCCTCGCGTTCGCCGCAGAAGGGGCAGGGGATGCGCATCAGTGCAGGTTCGCCTGGGCGCCCATGCCGTTCTCGTCGATCGGCCGGCCCTCGGCGAAGCGGTCCAGGCGATAGGCGGCGGCCGCCTCGTGCGGCTCCCCGCGCGCGATCAGGTGGGCGAACACCCAGCCCGCGCCCGGCGTGGCCTTGAACCCGCCGTAGCACCAGCCGCCGTTCAGGTAGAGCCCCTCCACCGGCGTGCGGTCGATGATCGGCGAGCCGTCCATGGTCATGTCGATCAGGCCCGCCCAGGTGCGCAGGATGCGCAGGCGCCCGATCATCGGCATCATCGCCATGCCGCCCTCGCAGACGTCCTCCAGCACCGGCAGGTTCCCCCGCTGGGCGTAGGAGTTGTAGCCCTCGATGTCGCCGCCGAACACGAGCCCGCCCTTGTCGGACTGGCTGATGTAGAAGTGGCCGGCGCCGAAGGTGATCACGCCGGGGACCAGCGGCTTGATCCCCTCGGTGACCATGGCCTGCAGGGCCGTCGATTCGATCGGCAGGCGCAGGCCCGCCATGGCGCCGAGCCGCGAGGTGTTCCCCGCCACCGACAGCCCCACCTTGCCCGCGCCGATGAAGCCGCGGGCGGTCTCCACCCCCACGACGCGGCCGCCCTCGATGCGCAGGCCGGTGACCTCGCAGTTCTGGATGATGTCGACGCCGCGCCGGTCGGCTCCGCGGGCGTAGCCCCAGACCACCGCGTCGTGCCGCGCCGTGCCCCCGCGCCGCTGCAGGAGGCCGCCGCGGATCGGGAAGCGGGCGTCGTCGAATTCCAGGAACGGCGCCATGGCCCGCACGCCCTCGGCGTCGAGCAGCTCGGCGTCGACGCCGTGCAGGCGCATGGCGTTGCCGCGGCGGGCGTAGGCGTCGCGCTGGGCGTCGGAGTGGCAGAGGTTCAGCACCCCGCGCTGGCTGACCATGACGTTGTAGTTCAGGTCCTGCTCCAGCCCCTCCCAGAGCTTCATCGACAGCTCGTAGAACGGCGTGTTGCCCGGCTCGCGGTAGTTGGAGCGGATGATGGTGGTGTTGCGCCCGGCGTTGCCCGAGCCGATCCAGCCCTTCTCCACCACCGCGACGCTGGTGATCCCGTGGACCTTGGCGAGGTAGTAGGCGGTCGCCAGGCCGTGGCCGCCGCCGCCGACGATCACCACGTCATAGGCGGGCCTCGGCGCCGCGTCCCGCCACGCCGGCGTCCAGCCGCGCTGGCCGTTCAGGGCGTTGGCCGCCAGGCTGAGGAAGGAATAGCGCATGCTCAAGAGGCTATCCTTCCGCCGCGGCGACCGTCGTCATCCCGGCCGTAGCGCAGCGGAGAGCCGGGACCCAGCCTCCGGCGCGGCGGCCCTGGGTCCCGGATCGGCCCTGCGGGCCGTCCGGGATGACGGGAAGGTGGGGAAGATGGAGAGGCATCGCCGGCCTAGCAGTCGAGCGTCGTCTCGCGCTCCCAGTCGGTCAGGTGGCGCGTGTATTCGTTCCACTCGGCGGTCTTCAGCTTCAGGTAGGAGGCGGCGAAGCCCTCGCCGAGGCCGGCCTTCAGGGTCGCGTTGGCGTCGAAGGCGCGCAGGGCGTCCAGCAGGTTCAGCGGCAGCTTCTTGACGCCCTCCACCAGGTGGCCGTGGGTGTACATGTTGATGTCGAGCCGCTTGCCGGGGTCCTTGGCCTTCAGCATCCCGTCCAGCCCCGCCGCCAGGATCGCGGCCTGCAGCAGGTACGGGTTGGCCGCCCCGTCGGCCAGGCGGAACTCGAACCGGCCGGCTTCGGGGATGCGGATCATGTGGGTGCGGTTGTTGCCCGAATAGGTCGCGGTGTTCGGCGACCAGGTGGCGCCGGACGTGGTCACCGGGGCGTTGATCCGCTTGTAGGAGTTCACCGTGCCGTTGGTGATGGCGCACAGCGCCTCGGCGTTGTCGATGATGCCGGCCACGAAGCTGTAGCCCAGGGCCGAGACGCCAAGCTCGTCCGCCTCGTCCTCGAACAGGTTCACCCCGTCCTTCCAGACCCGAGACGTGGGCGTGGCAGCCGTTGCGCGTGAGGGTGCGGAACGGCTTGGGCATGAAGGTCGCGCGCAGGCCGTGCTTCTCGGCGATCGAGCGGGTCATGAACTTGAAGAACGAGTGCCGGTCGGCCGTGACCAGGGCGTCGTCGTATTCCCAGTTCATCTCGAACTGGCCGTTGGCGTCCTCGTGGTCGTTCTGGTAGGGCCGCCAGCCCAGCTCCAGCATGGCGTCGCAGATCTCCGACACCACGTCGTAGCGGCGCATCAGGGCCGACTGGTCGTAGCAGGGCTTGGCCTGGCTGTCGGCGGCGTCGGAGATGGCCGTGCCGTCCGGCGCGATCAGGAAATACTCGCACTCGACGCCGGTCTTCCGGTCTTCATCTGGTAGCCGGCGGCGGCGGCCTCGGCGATCACGGCCTTCAGGACGTTGCGCGGGGCGTGGTCGACCGGCTTGCCGCTCATCCAGGGATCGCCGGCGAACCAGCCGACCTCGCGCTTCCACGGGAGCTGGACCACCGTGTCCGGGTCGGGGATCACGAACATGTCCGGATCGGCCGGGGTCATGTCCAGCCAAGTGGCGAAGCCGGCGAAGCCCGCGCCGGTCTTGGCCATGGCGTCGATCGCCTCGGCCGGCACCAGCTTGGACCGCTGGGTCCCGAACAGGTCGGTGAACGAGATCAGGAAGTACTTGACCCCCTTGTCCTTCGCCCACTTGGAGAGTTTCGACATCGTGCGGCCCCCGATCAGATTGCTGGTGCGCCCCGGAATCCAGTTGGTGCCGGCCAGCGGCACCCCCGCCATGGCCGCCGCCTCGACGGTCAGGGCGACCAGGTCTTCCGGTTCGAGATTGTGGACGTGGCTCTTGCCGCAGGCCGGGCGATGGTCTGGGTCTCCAGCGTGAGCACGGCGAGGTAGTTGGCCAGGCGCCGGCCGGCCAGCACCGGGTCGAGCCGCGCGGCCAGCGCCGGGTCCTGGGTGGTGATGCCGGCGGGGGTCGCGCCCCTCGTGCCAGTCGTCGTAGGCGCCGGCGACCGTGCCGAGCTTCTCGTACTCGGCCTCCAGCCGCGGGTCGTTGTCGCCCAGCGCGATCAGGGCCGCCGTGCCGATGGAGACGGCGTCGGCGCCGAGCGCCAGGGCCTTGGCCACGTCCGCGCCGTTCCTGATCCCGCCGGAGACGATCAGCTGCACCTTGCGGTGCAGGCCGAGGTCCTGCAGCGCCTGCACGGCCGGGCGGATCGCGGCCAGGATCGGCAGGCCGACGTGCTCGATGAACACCTCCTGCGTCGCCGCCGTGCCGCCCTGCATGCCGTCCAGCACCACCACGTCCGCCCCCGACTTCACGGCCAGGGCGGTGTCGTAATAGGGCCGGCTGGCCCCGACCTTCACATAGATCGGCTTTTCCCAGTCGGTGATCTCGCGCAGCTCCTCGATCTTGATCTCGAGGTCGTCCGGCCCGGTCCAGTCGGGATGGCGGCAGGCGGAGCGCTGGTCGATGCCCGCTGGGAGCGTGCGCATCTCGGCCACCCGCTCGGAGATCTTCTGGCCGAGCAGCATGCCGCCGCCGCCGGGCTTGGCGCCCTGGCCGATCACCACCTCGATGGCGTCGCAGCGGCGCAGGTCGTCCGGGTTCATGCCATAGCGGGAGGCAGGATCTGGTAGACCAGGGTCTGCGAATGCCCCCGCTCCTCCTGGGTCATGCCACCGTCGCCGGTGGTGGTGGAGGTGCCGGCCGCCGTGGCGCCGCGCCCCAGCGCCTCCTTGGCCTGGGCCGACAGGGCGCCGAAGCTCATGCCCGCGATGGTGATCGGGATCTTCAGGCGGATGGGCTTGGAGGCGAAGCGGCTCCCCAGCACCACGTCGGTGCCGCAGCGCTCGCGATAGCCCTCCAGCGGGTAGCGGGAGACCGAGGCGCCGAGGAACAGGAGGTCGTCGAAGTGGGGCAGCCTGCGCTTGGCCCCCCCGCCGCGGATATCGTAGATGCCCGTGGCCGCCGCCCGCTGGATCTCGGAGATCGCATAGGGGTCGAAGGTGGCCGACAGGCGCGGCGTGGTGCGCGGGGTCTCGTCCATCAGTAGGCCCCCGCGTTGTCGACGTGGAAGTGGTAGAGGCGCCGCGCGGAGCCATAGAGGCGGAACTCATCGGGCGTCACCTGGCCGTCCAGCCCCGCCTCGGCCAGCACGCCCTCCAGGACCGCGCGGTCCTCATCCCCGATGGGCTTTTCGATGCAGTCGGCGCCGAGGCTCTTCACCGGCCCCCGCACGAACAGCCGCGCCTCGTAGATGGAGTCGCCGAGGTTCTCGCCGGCGCCGCCGAGCACCACCAGGGCGCCGGCCTGGGCCATGAAGGCGCTCATCGGGCCAACCGAGCCCTTCACCAGGATGTTGATCCCCTTCATCGAGATGCCGCAACGGGCCGAGGCGTCGCCTTCGATGATCAAGAGGCCGCCCCGGCCGGTGGCGCCGGCCGCCTGGCTGGCGTCGCCCTCCACCCGGATGCAGCCGGACATCATGTTCTCGCCGACCCCGACGCCGGCGTTGCCGCGCACCACCACCCTGGCGCGCTTGTTCATGCCCGCGCAGTAGTAGCCGACGTGGCCGTCGATCTCGACGGTGACCGGGGCGTCGACGCCGGCGGCGATGGCGTGCTTGCCGCCCGGGTTCTTCACCTCCCAGAGCGTCTCGTTGGTGTCGTCGGTCAGGGCGTGCAACGCGCCGTTCAGCTCCCGCACCGGAGCCGCCTCAAGGTCCACCACCGGCATCAATGACGTTCCCAGGCGTAGACGGTGGCGGGCTCGGGCTCGAACACCCGCGCCTTGTCGATGCCCGGCAGGCCCGCCAGCGCCCGGTATTCCGAGCCGAAGGCGACGTAGTCGTCGGTCTCGGCCATCACCGCCGGCTTGCAGGCGATCGGGTCGCGCAGCACGGCGAAGCCGTTCTCGGTCCCCACGACGAAGGTGTAGAAGCCGTCGAGGTCGGCCAGCGACGCCTCCAGCGCCTGCTTCAGGCTCGCCCCCTCGCGCATGCGCCAGGTCAGGTAGGCGGCGGCGACCTCCGAATCGTTCTCGGTCTCGAAGTGCAGCCCCTCGCGCCGGAGCTGGCGGCGGACGGCGTTGTGGTTGGACAGCGAGCCGTTGTGCACCAGGCACTGGTCGGTCCCGGTGGAGAAGGGATGGGCGCCGTCGGTGGTCACCGAGGACTCGGTGGCCATGCGGGTGTGGCCGATGGCGTGGGTGCCGGTCATCCCCGCCAGGTCGAAGCGGTCGGCCACCTCGGCCGGCAGGCCGACCTCCTTGTAGAGCTCCATGCGATGGCCGGCGCCGACGACGTGGACCTCGGGATGGTAGTCGCTCAGCCAGGCGCGGACCGCCGATTCAAGCACGGCCGGGATCGACAGCACCGCGTGCTGGTCGCGAATCACGAAGTCGGCGGGGACGGCGAACGCCTCCTCGAGCTGGCCGAACAGCACCGCCGCCGGCTCGCCCTCGATGCGCAGGGTCAGCTTGACCTTGTCGGCCGCGCCGGCGCCGTAGACGGCGAAGCCCGCGCTGTCGGGGCCGCGGTCGCTCATCACCGCCAGCATGTCGCGCACGAGGGCGCCGAGCCGGGGCTCCAGCGCTGGGTTCTTCAGGAACAGTCCGACGATTCCGCACATGGCCCGGCTTCGCTTGATCGATGCCCGACCGATAGGCTCCCGCTCGGCCGTCCGTCAACTGGCAGGAAAACAAATTTCTTGCGAGGAAAGAGCTGCCCAAATTCGGGGCGCCCGCCTACTCGCGGTCGGCGCGGTAGACGATGATCGACAGATAGGTCATCGGCCGCTCCACCAGGGTCTCGGGACCATGCAGGGCGCCGGAGTCGAACAGCAGGGAATCGCCCGGCTTCAGGTGGTAGGTGCGGTCGGCGTGGCGATAGATCACCTCGCCGCTCAGCATGTAGATGAACTCCGCCCCGCCGTGCCGGAAGCCCGTGTAGGGCGCGGCCTCCTCGTTCAGGGTGATCAGGTAGGGCTCCACCACCACGTCGCCGCCCAGGGCGTGGCCGAGGAGCTGGTAGATGTGCCCGACCTTGGTGCCGCGCCGGTCGATCACCACCCCCTGGCCCGCGGGCACGTAGGAGCAGTCGCGCCGCTCCTCGAAGGTCGAGAACAGGGTGGTCAGGGGCGTGTTCAGCGCCCCCGCGACGCTCTGCAGGGTCGAGAGCGAGGCGGAGATCTGGCCATTCTCGATCTTCGACAGCATGGAGGCGGAGATCGCCGCCGCCGCCGCGAGGTCGGCCACCGACAGGCTGACCCTCTGGCGCAGCTCGCGGATCTGGGCGCCGATGGCCCGCTCCAGGGTGCGCTCCTGCGGCTGGGCGGCGGGCGGGGCGGGTCGAGCCGGTGGCGAGGTCGGACGCTTCCGTCCCGGTGTCGACCAGATCGTTCGCCGCCATGTCGCCCCGCCTCCGTGACCGGAAGATCGCCGGCCGTCGGACCGCGTCCGCCACGCGCGGCCGCCGTCGCCCGGCTCATAGGCCGTTTGGGCCGCGCGGTCAGCCCGCCTTGGACGCCCGCGCCACCGCCCAGCGCACCTTGGCGATGCGGTAGGCCTCCGGGATCGACAGGGCGTAGACGAAGAGCCCCCCCGACAGCCGCCCGACCAGGCTCGTGTGCGGCGTCGACAGATGCCAGGTGATGAAGCCCAGGCAGATCATGAACATCTGCATGGTGAAGCCGCGGCGGACCTGGCCGCACATCACATGGCCGAACCCGGGCAAGAGGGCCGCGACGACCATGGCGAGCCTCGGGTCCACCGGCGCGCCGGGGGCCGGCGGGAACACGGGCAGGGAGAGGCGGGACAGCAGCGTCATGTCAGCTTGCCTTCAGAAGCGGCGCGGGCGCCTGGAGCGAACACCAGACGTCGATGGCGGAATCGAGCAGGGAGCGGGCCAGGGCCGGATCGAGCGCCGCCGCCGGGAACTCGGCCTGGCGCAGCACGGCGTAGCGGGCGCGGTCGGCCTGGCAGACCTGGCGCACCAGGCGCGTGCCCTTGGGCGTGATCAAAAGCTCCTTCATCCGCTCGTCCTGGAACAGCGACAGGTGCGGCTCGATCAGCGTCAGGTCCGGCAAGGCCTTGGGGTCGTCGGTGCAGATCACCCCCTGCGCCGGCCACCCTGGCGGGGAGGCGACGCGGTGCTCCAGGTCCCCGCTCGGCGAATAGACCTCCACGCCCTGGGGCCGCATGATCAGGTCGAACACGGCGCGGACGGGGCTGCGGGCCAGGACCGTCGCCTTGATCCACAGCGAGGGGATCTTGCGCACCGCCAGCGCATCGACCACCGGCTCCAGCCGCACGTCGAAGCCGCGGTAGTGGCCGGTCAGCACCGGATAGCCGGGTCCGTCCTGCACCACCCTGCAGGTGCGGAACAGCGCCTCACACCCCTCGAAGAAGCGGGCGCGCTGGCGGCGGCGGCGCTCGGCGTCGCGGCGGTGCGTCCAGCCGAGGCCGACGACCGCCGCGATCAGGGCGAGAACCAGGACGGGCTCGGGGAGCGCCATCAGTATCCCACCGGCTTTGGCCAGGCCATGGTGAACTGCGCCCCCCGCCGCACGTAGCGATAGCGGTAGAAGGCGAACCACAGCGAGGCCACGATGTAGAAGGCCATCATCGCCAGGAGCTGGCGGCCGTAGCCGAGGTAGATGGCGAAGAACACCGCCACGCAGAGCACCAGGAGCACGATCGCCGGCACCGGGTGGAACGGGTGCTCGAACCCGCGCCGGATCACGCCGACCGGCCACTTGCGCCGGAAGTTCCACATGTTGATCGGCATGAAGGTGTAGTTCAGCAGGCCCGACAGGATCGAGAAGGTGATGATCTGGGCCAGGGGAATGTAGAGCGCGAACAGGGCCGCGATCGGGGTCAGGAACAGGATCGAGCGGAACGGGGTGTGGTACTTCGGGTGCACCGCGCCGAACCATTGCGGCAGGTAGCGGTCGCGGCCCATGGAGAACCAGGCCCGCGCCGCGTCGTTGATGCAGCCGTTGGCCGAGGCGATGGCCGACAGCAGCGTGCCGACGAACAGGATCACCGTCAGGGCCGGACTGCCCGTCACCTTGGCCGCGTCGTAGAGCGGGGCCAGCTCGGCGTCCCAGCCGGTGTATTCCCAGGGAAGCAGGCCGACCACGATGTACCAGGTGATGGCGGCGGCGATCAAAAGGGTGATCATGCCGCTCATGGTGCCGAGCGGGAGGGCCCGGCCCGGAGAGCGCACCTCCTCGGCCGCCTGGCAGGTGCCCTCGATGCCGAGGTAGTACCAGATGCCGAAGTGCAGCGAGGCGATGACCCCGATCCATCCATAAGGCAGCTTGGTCAAGAGCTCCTTGTGCAGCAGCACGGCCGTCGGGTTCCACCCCTGCACGCCCAGGAACAGGATCACGATGGTCAGGAAGGCCGCGGCGGTGATCACGAAGTTCACCGTCAGGGTCGCGAACACCCCGCGGTAGTTGAGCAATGTGAGGATCGCCAGCCACAGCACCGTGAACGGCTGCCAGGGGATGGCAGCCTTGAACTGCTGGGCGCCGATCTGGATCAGCTGGCCGGCGACCTGGATGTCGCTGGCGTTCAGCATCGTATAGGTCAGCACCATGAACAGGCCGACGTTGAAGGCCATCAGCGGCCCCACCGTGTGCTTGGCCTGGGCGTACTGGCCGCCGGCGGCCGCGACCGTGGAGGTGATCTCCGAGTCGATCATGGCCACGCAGGTGTAGAGCAGGCCGATCACGAAGCAGGAGATCAGCGCCCCGAAGGCGCCGCCCTTCCCGACCCCGTAGTTCCAGCCCATGAACTCGCCGACGAGGACGATGCCGACCCCCAGGCCCCAGACGTGGATGGGTCCGAGCACCTTCAGGAGGTTGACGTGGGATTCGGACGGCGCGGGCGCCGCCGCTGCGACATTGGCCATGACCTATTTCCCCGCCGCGGTTTCGTCCGGAACAGCTCGTCGACGCCTTCGCGCGAGCTGGTCAGCACGGTTTCGCTGTATTTCAGGTTGACCTTGAAGAAATCGAAGATCAGGTAGATGAAGATCGCTGCGGATATGATCCACGCGGCCCATACAGAGAGTTGCCAAAGGTCCATGAGACTGTCCCCCACCGGACGGTGATTGCGGTTATTCGAATTTTTCGGCGACGACCTGCTTGTATTCCCTGTCGGACATCCAGACGAGGAAGACGAAGTAGGCCAGGACCACCAGGGCGGTCAGGGCGACCCCCGCCACGTCGATGGTGTAGTCGAACGGCTGGGTGATGATGTCGGCCGCGGTTTCCTTGGTGTAGCCGAGCTTGACCCACTGGGCCTGCATGGTCGGGTTCTGGCCCAGCTTGTCCCAGGTCAGGCCGGTCCAGGTCTTGGTCCCGTCGGCGGCCTTCACATAGGTGACGCCGGCCGGCAGCTTCTCGACCCGCGAGGGCACGGCGATCTTCAGCCAGATCGGCAGGAACAGGGCGCCGAACACCAGCGCCAGGAGGAAGCCCACGTCGAAGAGCTGGCCGATCAGGCTCTGCTTGGGCGGGGTGTAGGTGGTGGTCGCCATGGCTGGATGCTCCCTCAGCGGCCGGCGTCGAGGTGCTTGATGTCGACGCCGTAGATGTGCGCCTTGTCCTGGGCGTAGTGCCGCACCATCGCGATGATGGACGCCGTGTTGAACAGCAGCAGAAGCCCGGCGCCGATCCAGCACACGACCTCGATGGTCGGGTCGGGGATCAGGCCGCGGATCGCGAACATCACAAAGAAGACGACGATCCACAGGGCGATCACCACCGACGCCGCCCAGATGCGGTCGCCGGTGAACATGGCGTCGATGCGTTTCTCCAGCGGCGGGGCGGCGGCGCCCGGCGGCGCGATCGCTTCCTGTGCCATGGCAGGCCTCGGTCGGTTCAGCGAGGGCCCGGAATGCGCCCCCTTCTGTTCCTAGGAGGAAAAATCATTTCCTGAGGCGCAAGCGTCGGCGCCTTGGCGCGAGGGCGTCATAGTGAATTGCCGCCGAATTGGACGATCGGCCGCACGCCGCCGCGGCGGCGCCTACGGTTTGGTCAGACAATGTGGGGCCGGACGCGCGCCCCGCCGCCGGCCGAGAGGGCCAGGGCGGCCGCTCCCGTCAGTCCTGGCCGTGATGCGGGGGTCGGAATTTGGAGCGGGCGAAGAGATTCGAACTCTCGACCCCAACCTTGGCAAGGTTGTGCTCTACCACTGAGCTACGCCCGCGCTCCGTTCGAAGGGCGCGCTTATCGCAGAGCCCCCGCGGCTTGGCAAGGCGGCTCAGCGCATCAGTTTCGGCGACTTCAGCCGGCGCTTGTTGACGTGGGTCGCGGGCGCCGGGCCCATGTCCTCGGGCATCTCGCCGCGGAAGTAGAAGCGCTGCCAGGCCTCCTTCACGGCCTCCGGCTCGCGCTTGAACAGGCGGGAGTTGAAGTCCTGCCGCTGGCGGTGCCAGGCCATGTACTGGTCGCGCAGCTCCGCCTCCGATTCCAGGGCGCGGCGCACCACCTGCACCTCCTCCAGCGCCCGGTCCTGGGCCAGGGTGATGAAGCAGAACGGCTCGCCCCTTCTCGAAGCGGACGCGCCCGGGGCGGGTGAACTTCCAGTTCATGGTGAAGGGGAACGGCAGCCAGTCGGTCTCCACCAGGCCCGTCAGCGGGGCGATGCCGTCCTTGACCTGGTTGGGCGGGCCCATGCTCCACATCGACCAGCCGGGCGGCGTGCGGAACAGATAGCCGGTGTGGAAGGTCAGGATGCCGTAGGCGAAGTGCGACTTCACGAACTCGTCGAAGTCCGCGTGCGGATAATCAGGGCGCAGCGTCAGGTCGGCCTGGTTCAGCCCGCCGTTCCACTCGGCCGTGAAGCTCATCGGGCAGAGGATCTCCCAGCCCGTGGAGTTGGCCATGGTCAGCGGCAGGCAGCGATAGGCGTGGCGGTCGGCGAAGGCGTCCATCCAGTCGCGCTGGGGCCGGCCCGGCACGATCTCAGGCGGGCGCGCCTGGGTGGAGAAGCATTCGAGTTTCATGGCGGACCTTCCGATGGCGTCCCCACCGTCCTAACGCTGGCCGCCCGCGCCGCAAGGGGTTAAGCCGCCCTCGACCGCCTTCGCCGTCCCGCCGACGCCATGCCCTCAACGCCCGAAGACCTCTTCGCCTTCCTCGACCGCCACGGGATCGCGCACCGCACGGTCCAGCATCCGGCGGTGTTCCGGGTCGACGAGGGCCATGAGATCAAGGCGGGCCTGCCCGGCGGGCACACCAAGAACCTGTTCCTGAAGGACGCCAGGGGCCAGCTCTGGCTGATCTCGGCGCTCGGCGAGACCGTGATCGACCTGAAGACCCTGCCGCGGACCATCGGCTCGGGGCGGCTGTCGTTCGGTCGGCCGGAGCTGCTCTACGAGACCCTGGGGGTGACGCCGGGGTCGGTGACCCTGTTCGCCCTGGTCAACGACGCGGAGCGGCGGGTGAAGGTGGTGCTCGACAAGGCGCTGTTCGACCACGACCTCGTCAACTTCCATCCCCTGGCCAACACCGCGACCACCGCCATCCCGCGCGAGGGGATGGCCGCGTTCCTGGCGGCGCTGGGGATCGAGCCGCTGGTCGTGGACTTCGCGGCCCTGGCGCAGCCGGCGTGAGCCCGTCGCACGGGCGTCATCTTGCGCGCGCAGATGGGCGACGGGTGGGGCTCGGATTGATGGAGATCGGCCGATGAGCCTCGCCGCCCCTTCCCGCCGCGGCCTGATCGGCGCCGGCGCGAGCCTGCTCGCCGCCCGGGCGCTGCCGGCGCGGGGCCAGCCGAAGGGCGCCCAGCCCTTCACCCTCGGCGTGGCGTCCGGCGACCCCGTCCCCGACGGCTTCGTGATCTGGACGCGCCTGGCGCCCGACCCCCTGGCGCCGAACGGCAACGGCGGCATGAGGGACCCGACGCCCGTGGTCTGGGAGATCGGCGCGGACCAGGGCATGCGCGGGATCGTGCGCCGCGGCCACGCGGTCGCCGACCCGCGCTTCGCCCACTCGGCGCACGTGGAGGTCGCCGGTCTGGAGCCGGGACGGCCCTACTGGTTCCGCTTCACGGCCCTGGGCGAGCAGAGCCCGGTCGGCAAGGCGATGACCGCGCCGCGGCCGGGCCAGCCGCTGGACCGGCTGCGCTTCAGCTTCGCCTCCTGCTCGAACTGGGAGAAGGGGGTTCTTCAGCGCCTATCGCCACATGGCGGCCGAGGACCCGGACCTGGTCATCTTCCTCGGCGACTACATCTACGAGGGCAGCGTCGACCCGGCCAAGGCGCAGGGCCTGGCCCGCCGCCACCAGACGCCCGATCCCGTCGACCTGACCGGCTACCGCCTGCGCTACGCCGCCTACCACACCGACCCGGACCTGCAGGCCGTGCACGCGGCCGCGCCGTGCCTGATGACCTGGGACGACCACGAGGTCGAGAACGACTACGCCGACCAGTGGTCCGAGCATCCGTCCACCGACCCGGCCGCCTTCCTGCTGCGCCGGGCGGCCGCCTACCGCGCCTATTGGGAGCACATGCCGCTGCGCTGGCGATCGCTGCCCAAGGGGCCGAACGCCCGCGTCTACGACCGATTCCGGTTCGGCGACCTGGCGGAGGTCTCGATCCTGGACGGGCGGCAGTACCGCTCCATGGAGGCCTGCCCGCGGCCCGACTGGCGCGGCGGCCACGTGGTCACCGCCGAGTGCACTGAACGCGACGACCCGCGCCGGACCATGCTGGGCTTCGAGCAGGAGCGCTGGCTGACCGACGGCTTCCGCCACGCCTCCGCCAGGTGGAACCTGGTCGCCCAGGACCTGCTGGTCGCCGCCGCGCACCAGAAGGACGCCAAGACCGGCGAGATCGGCCACTGGACCGACGCCTGGGACGGCTATCCCGCCTGCCGCACCCGCGTGCTGAAGGCCGTCGCCGACAGCCGCCTGTCCAACCCGGTGTTCCTGGGCGGCGACATCCACTCGTTCTGGACCACCGACCTGAAGGCCGACTTCGACGACCCGTCCTCGGCCACCGTGGCCACCGAGTTCGTCGGCACCTCGATCACCTCCGATGGGCCGGACTACGACCTGTTCATGAGCACCATGCCGATGAACCCGCACGTGAAGTTCTTCGACAGCCGGGTGCGCGGCTACGTCTCCTGCGACCTCAGGCCGGACCGGCTGGAGACCGCGTTCCGGACCATCTCCGACCGCGCCGATCCCAACGCCACCGTCTCGACCCTGAAGCGTTTCGTGGTGGAGAGCGGACGCGCCGGCGCGACGGAGGCCTGAAACCGGCGCCCGCCCGCATTGCGATCCGCCGGGCCGCGGACCATCTTAGCGGTTCGGCAGTTCAAGGCCTGCGGGAAGGACGCCGCGCGCCGCCAGGAGGAGCCATGCTGGGCGAGACTTCCACCGCGACGATGGGCGCGACGGACCTGATCAAGGATTCCTCTGACGCGGCCTTCCTGGCCGACGTGGTCGAGACGTCCAAGGTCCAGCCGGTGATCGTGGACTTCTGGGCGACCTGGTGCGGGCCGTGCAAGCAGCTCGGCCCGGCCCTGGAGAAGGCCGTGATCGCGGCCAAGGGCGCGGTCAAGCTGGTCAAGGTCGACGTCGACAAGAACCCGCGCATCGCCGCCCAGCTGCGCGTGCAGTCGATCCCCACCGTCTACGCCTTCGTCGACGGCCAGCCGGTGGACGGCTTCATGGGCGCGGTGCCCGACAGCCAGCTCAAGGCCTTCATCGACCGGCTGGCCGGGCCGACGGCGCCCAGCGACCTCGAGGAGATCCTCGCCCTCGGCGCCGAATCCCTGAAGCTCGGCGACCTCGGCGGCGCGGCCCAGGCCTTCGCCCAGGCGCTGCAGCTCGATCCCCAGAACGTGCCGGCCATCGCGGGCCTGGCGCGCTGCTACCTGATGGGCGGCGATCCGGAGCGGGCCGCGGAGATCGTCGACATGGCCCCCGCCGACGCCAAGTCCGCCGACCTCGACAGCGTCCGCGCCGCCCTGGCCCTGCAGGCCGAGGCGCCGTCCGAGACCGCGCAGTTCGAACGCCGGCTGGCCGCCGACCCCGACGACCACGAGGCCCGGCTGGAGCTGGCCAAGGCCCTGGCCGCCCAGGGCGACCTCGACGCGGCGGCGGACCAGCTCCTGGCCATCATCGAGCGCGACCGCGAGTGGAACGAGGGCGCCGCGCGCGCCCAGCTGCTCAAGATCTTCGAAGCGGCCGGCCTCGGCTCCGACACGGCCAAGCGCGGCCGGCGGCGGCTGTCGGCGATCCTGTTCTCCTAGACCGGAGGCCCGCATGGCGGCGTTCAAGAAGGCCCAGGACCTGCCGCTGGTGATCCCCGTCTTCCCGCTCGACGGGGCGCTGCTGCTGCCGCACGGCGCCCTGCCGCTGCACATCTTCGAGCCGCGCTACATCAAGATGATCGACGACGCGATGGCCGACGAGCGGATCATCGGCATGGTGCAGACCCGCCCCGGCGGCGATCCCGAGCGACCGGGGCTGCAGCCGGTGGGGTGCGCGGGCAAGATCACCAGCTTCGCCGAGACCGGCGACGGCCGCTACCTGATCACCCTGACGGGCCTTTCCCGCTTCGCCACGCGCGAGGAGCTGCCCACCGCTACGCCCTATCGCCAGGTGCGGGCGGATTTCCTGGCCTACGAGGGCGACCTCGACCCGGTGCGCGACGACGACCAGGGCTTCGACCGGCTGCGCCTGCTCGGCGCCCTGAAGGCCTATCTGGAGCAGCGCTCGCTGGAGGTGGACTGGGAGACGGCCAAGGCCGCCCCGGCCGAGGCCCTGGTCAACAGCCTGGCCATGGCCCTGCCGTTCGATCCGGCCGAGAAGCAGGCCCTGCTCGAGGCGCCGACCCTGGCCGAGCGCCGCGCCGCCCTGGTCGCGCTGATGGAGATCGACGCCTGCGGCCCATCCGATGAAGACCAGCCGCCGACGGTGCAGTAGAAGGCGGCCATGACCGAGACAGAGCCCGCCCCCGACGTCGATCCGCGCCTGCTGGAGATCCTGGTCTGCCCGGTGACCCGCGGCCCCCTGACCTACAACCGCGCCCGGGCCGAGCTGGTCAGCGCCTCCGCCCGCCTGGCCTATCCGGTGCGCGACGGCGTGCCGGTGATGCTGCCCGAGGAGGCGCGGCCGCTGGGCGAGGGCGAATGAGTGCGCCCTGGCCGACGGAGCTGCGCGTGAAGCGCGGCGAGCGGACCCTGACGGTCAGCTTCGAGGACGGCCAGCGGTTCGTCCTGCCGGCCGAATACCTGCGGGTGATGACCGGCTCGGCGCTCGACCGCGGCCACGGCGAGCCCGGCCGCGCCCCGGTGGCGGGCAAGGCGGGCGTCGGCATCCGCGAGCTCACCCCGATCGGCCGTTACGCCATCCGCATCGCCTTCGACGACGGCCACGACACCGGCCTCTACAGCTGGGACGCCCTCTACGACCTCGGCCGCGGCAGCCCGCAAATGGGGCGGCTACCTGGCCGATCTGGAGAAGGCAGGCCTATCGCGCTGACCCTCGCCCTCCCTCCCCTTCATGGGGAGGGACAGGCCGCGTAGCGGCCAGGGTGGGGGAGTCCTGCGGCGCCCGGAGCGGCCGGAGACATTCCCCACTCCCCACCCGTCCGCCTTCGGCGTCCGCCCTCCCCATGAAGGGGAGGGAAGGGGCTACAGCGCCTCGCCCCTCAGCAGCCGCGGCAAATCCCCGGCCGCGCCGCCGGCGGACTGCATGAAGTAGCGGCGGGCGGGGGCGATGCGGTTGACCGCGGCCATGCCGAGGCCGCGCGCCAGGCGCACCGGCGCCAGGTCGGTGGAGAACAGGCGGTCGAACACGTCCGTGGCCAGGGCCATGGTCACCGTCTCGAACCGCCGCCAGCGGGGATAGCGGGCGAGCACCGGCTCGGCGCCGATGTCCTCGCCCAGCCGCGCCGCGTCGACCAGCACCTCGGCCAGGGCCGCCCCGTCCTTCAGCCCGAGGTTCAGCCCCTGGCCGGCGATCGGGTGGATGCCGTGGGCCGAGTCGCCGACCAGGGCGATGCGCGGCGCGACCATGGCCTCGGCGATCTCCAGCGCCAGCGGATAGATGAACCGCGGCCCGTCGGCCCCGACGCGGCCGAGGAAGTCGCCGAACCGGCGGGCGAGATAGGCGGCGAACGCCTCCGGCCCCGAGGCGACCAGGGCGCGGCCGCGGTCGGCGTCTCGGTCCACACCAGGCTGGCGCGGTTGCCGGTCAGCGGCAGGATCGCGAACGGGCCGGACGGCAGGAAATATTCGTGCGCCACGCCCTGGTGCGACAACGCCATCGACACCGTGGCCACCACCCCGACCTGGCGGTAGGGCCAGCCGACGACGCCGATCCCGGCCTGCCGCCGCACCAGCGAGCCGCGCCCGTCGCAGCCGACCACCAGGGGCGCGGTCAGCGCGCGCCCGTCCGCCAGCGTCACCGTCGCGGCGGTCGGCCCCGTCTCGATCCGCGCGACCTTGGCCGGCGCCAGCACCGTGATCCCCGCCGCCTCGACGGCCGGGCCAGTCCGGCGCGGATGTGGCGGTTCTCGACCATGTAGCCGAGCGGCTCCCCGTGCGAGCGGTCGGCGATCTCCTCGGAATCGAAGCGCAGGAAGGCCGGCAGGGGCGAGCCGGACGCCGCGCTCCTGGCCCGGCCGTCGGTGACCAGGATCTGCTCGATCCGCTGGGCGTGCGGCTCGATCGCCTCGGCCGCGCCGATGGCGCGCCACTGGCGGAAGCAGGAGAAGGCGATGGCCGAGGCGCGGCCGTCGAACGCCGGCGCGGTCTGGGTCTCGAACGGCAGGGGGTCGACCAGCAGGGGCGACAGCCCGCCGCTCTTCAGGGCGAGCGCCAGGGTGGTCCCGGCCATGCCGGCCCCGGCGATGATCACGTCCGCGTCGAAATCCTGCGCCATGCCGCCATATGCCGCCCGGCCGGCGGAGGGTCAAACCCGGCGCCGTCGCCAAAGGAAGTAAACAGGCCTTAACCCTGACGCGCGACAACCGGGGTTCGGATCGGGGAGCGGGCGATGGCGAGAGCGGCGGCGCGGCAGGCGCCGGGGCTGATGGAGGGCATGGCCATGGGTTGGCGCGGGCCGACCGCCGAACGTGTGCGCGGGGCGGCTGAGATGCTGTTCGGCGTGATGCTGATCATCGCCTGCCTGAGCTATGACGCCGCCGACCCCAGCCTGAACGCGGCCTCGGCGCGCGAGCCGGTGAACCTGCTCGGCCGGTTCGGCGCGGCCGTCGCCGACCTCGGCATGCAGTCGCTGGGCCTGACCGCCTGGGTCATCGCGGTGTGGATGGTGATCGAGGGGGTGAACCGCACGGTGGGCGAGCGGCGGCCCCGGCGCAATCCGTGGCTGGCCCTGCTCGGCGTCCTCGCCCTCGCCGGGGGTGGCGGCCGCACTGCCGCCGCCGGCGATCTGGCCGCTCGCCAAGGGGCTCGGCGGCTTCTGGGGCGACGGCCTGCTGCACGGCCTGGCCGCGGCGGCTTCCGGCGTGGGCCTGCCGCAGGGCCAGTGGATCGCCGCCGGCGTCTATGGCGTCCTGGCCGCCACGGCCCTGGCGCTGTCGTTCGGCCTTCGCCGACAGGGGGTCGCCGAATCGGCGGCCTGGATCGACGCCCGCCGCCCGCGCCGCGCGCACGCCGGCGCCGGAAACCCCTGCGAAGGCGGCCAAGGCCGCGCGCAAGTCCCGCCAGGACGCCGACCAGGTGCTGGTGTTCGACCCCCACGACGAGGCCTCCGCCCCGGCGGTCGGCGAGGATGAAGACGAGGACGACGACGGGCCGCCGTTCGCCATCGACGCCGGCGGCCGCGCGCCCCAGGTGCTGGGCGCCAAGGCCCCGCCCAAACCCTCCAAGCGCGAGGCGCGCGAGAGCCAGGCGCCCCTGCCGTTCGTGGCGGCCACGGGCTTCCGCCTGCCCGAGCTGAACATGCTGTCCAAGCCCAAGCCGCGCGCCTCGGCCGTGGACGAGGGGGCCCTGCGCCAGAACGCGCGCCTGCTGGAAGGCGTGCTGGCCGAGTTCGGGGTCAACGGCCGCATCGACCAGATCCGCCCCGGCCCGGTCGTCACCCTCTACGAACTGGTCCCCGCGCCGGGGGTGAAGACCGCGCGGGTGGTGGCCCTGTCGGACGACATCGCCCGCTCCATGAGCGTGGTGTCCTGCCGCGTGGCGGTGGCCCAGGGCCGCAACGCCATCGGCATCGAGCTGCCCAACGCCAAGCGCGAGACGGTGTACCTGCGCGACCTCCTCGCCTCCGCCGACTACGAGCGGACCAGCCACGGCCTGCCCTGGCGCTCGGCGAGACCATCGGCGGGGAGCCCTACATCGCCGACCTGGCGCGCATGCCCCACCTGCTCATCGCCGGCACCACCGGCTCGGGCAAGTCCGTGGGCGTCAACGCCATGATCCTGTCGATCCTCTACCGGCTGAGCCCGCCCAGTGCCGGCTGATCATGATCGACCCGAAGATGCTGGAGCTGTCGGTCTACGACGGCATCCCGCACCTGCTCGCCCCCGTGGTCACCGACCCGAAGAAGGCCATCGTCGCCCTGAAGTGGACCGTGCGCGAGATGGAGGACCGCTATCGGCGCATGTCCAAGATCGGCGTGCGCAACATCGCCGGCTACACGAGCGGGCGCGCGAGCTGGCGGCCAAGGGCGAGCATTTCGTGCGCACGGTGCAGACCGGCTTCGACGAGAACAACCGCCCCGTCTACGAGCAGGAGCGGCTGGACCCCGAGGCCATGCCCTACCTGTAGTGGTGATCGACGAGGTCGCCGACTTGATGCTGGTGGCCGGCAAGGACATCGAGGGCGCGGTCCAGCGCCTAGCCCAGATGGCGCGGGCCGCCGGCATCCACCTGATCATGGCCACCCAGCGCCCGTCGGTGGACGTGATCACCGGCACCATCAAGGCGAACTTCCCGACCCGGATCTCCTTCCAGGTCACCTCCAAGATCGACGCGCGCACCATCCTGGGCGAACAGGGCGCCGAGCAGCTCCTGGGCCAGGGCGACATGCTCTACATGGCCGGCGGCGGGCGGGTGACCCGCCTGCACGGCCCGTTCGTCTCCGACGGCGAGTTGAGGCGGTCGCCGCCTTCCTGCGCGACCAGGGCGAGCCGCAGTACCTGGAGGAAGTCACCGCCTCGCCTGACGGCGACGACGGGGGACGGCGACGACGGCTTCGGCGAGGGCGGATCGGGCGACGACCTCTACGACCAGGCGGTGGCGGTGGTGACCCGCGACCGCAAGGCCTCGACCAGCTACATCCAGCGGCGCCTGCAGATCGGCTACAACCGCGCCGCCTCTCTGATGGAGCGGATGGAGCAGGAGGGCGTCGTCGGCGCCGCCAACCACGCCGGCAAGCGCGACATCCTCGCCGGCCCCCCGCCGCCGCGGTGAGCATCGCGCGACGGGCGGCGCAAGATCGGAGCGCCCCATTTCGGCCCTTGGAAACCACCGGGGACGGTTAGGCGTTGTGCCGCGACGCCCGCGTCAGGGCTCAGCCAAGGAGAACCGATGGTCCGCCGCCTCGTCCTCGCCGCCCTGATCGCCCTGGCCGCCCCGGCCGGAGCGGCGCTCGCCGCGCCCTCGCCCGCCCGCGCGCCCGCGCCGCCGCAGGCCCCGCCGGCGCCGCTGTCGGCCGAGGACCAGGCGCTGGTGGACCGCGTCGCCGCCTATCTCGACGGCATCGGCCAGGCCCAGGCCCGCTTCACCCAGACCGACGGGCGCGGCCGCGTCACCCAGGGCGACCTCTATCTGAACAAGCCGGGCAAGGCGCGGTTCGAGTACGACGCCCCGGCCTCGATGCTGATCGTGTCCGACGGCCACCAGGTCATGCTCTACGACAAGCGGCTGAAGACGTTCGAGAACTATGGCCTGAACCAGACGCCGCTGGGCCTGTTCCTGCAGCGGCGCGTGCGGCTCGACGGCAAGGTGCGGATCAGCCGGGTCGACCGCTTCGCCGGCGGCTTCGCCGTTACCGTGCGCGACCTGCACAAGGCGCAGGGCCAGCTGACCCTGACCTTCTCCGACGAGCCGATCCGGCTGGAAGGCTGGACCCTGATCGACGCCCAGGGCGGACGAACCACCGTCGCCCTGAAGGACCTGCATCGGTCAGCGGGCTCGATTCCGGCCTGTTCATCCTGCGCGACCCGCGCCTGCCGGCCCCCGATCCGCTGACTGTGACAATCCCACAACAAGCAATAGGCTGCGCGCATCTCGCTTGACTTTCAGGGCTGAGTGCCCATTATGCCACATAGCGAATGGCCGATCCGCCCTTTGCTGACCGCACCGGACCCTATCCCCTCCCGGCGGCGGCATGAGAGACCACTTCAACGCCCGGTCGGCCGCGCCGATCGGGCGTTTTCTTGTCCGGCGCCCTATATGGCCGCCATGCGCCTTCGCCTCTGCACCTGGAACGTCAACTCCGTCCGCCTGCGCGCCGAGCAGGTCGCCCGCTTCGTGCGCGAGCAGGCGCCCGACGTGCTGTGCCTGCAGGAGATCAAGTGCCGCGAGGGCGAGTTCCCGGCGGCCGCCTTCGTCGAAATGGGCCTGCCGCACCTGAGGATCGCCGGCCAGAAGGGCTGGCACGGGGTGGCCATCGCCTCGCGCCTGCCGCTGCAGGACGCGCCGGCCCTGGACGTCTGCCGCGAGGGCCACGCCCGCTGCGTCTCTGCCGGCCGATGAGGCCGCGCCGGGGGCGGACGATGAGGCGCCACCCGCCAAATTGGCGGGTGGTGAAGCGGGCTCACCACCGCCAAAAACCCGGGCCCACCACCCGCCAATCCGGCCTCACCACCCGCCAATTTGGCGGGTGGCTATATAGCTGAACCGTCAACTAACCATCAGGAACCCCCAGAAAACGCGCGGGCGGGGCCGCGCCGGCGCGCGAGGCGCGCCAGGGGGCGGGTTTCTGGGAGATATTCAACCAGCTCGGGCGGATCGCTCCGCAACCGATGCGGCTGGCGACCAAGTTCCCGAAGGCGCGCAAGGCGTGGTCGAAGGCCTGCCGCAAGCATCGGCCGGAGGCGATCCTGGCCGCGAAGGCCGCCTATGGCCGCCCAGCCGGAGATCACGTGGCGCAAGGCCCTCGACGGCTGGACGTGTGGCTGGAGGGCCGAGATGTTCACGCCTTTGCTGCCGGCCGACGACGGCGCGTCGGCGGGTGAGGCGATCATGGCGGCCGCCGCGTCGCCTGTCCTGAACGGCGCGCCCGCCGAGGTGCGGGCGTTGGTCGAAGCCAGCGGGCCGGATGGGTCCAGTCCTGGCTGAGCGACGCCGAGTGGCGCGACGCCGGCCGGCTGATCGTCTGCCCGCGCGGGCGTGCAGGCCGAGAAGGTGCGCGACGCGCTGGCGAAGGACCTCATGAAGCTCGGCGTGACGGTGCTCGCCGCCGCCGAGCTGCAGGCGAAACTCCAGTTGGAAGGGGCGAAGTGATGGCCAACAGCGGCGAGATCGCGGCCGTCTATGAACGCATGGACCGCGCGGCGGCGGCGAAGGCCAAGACCGAAGCGGAGAACGCCACGCGGTTCGCGCCTGCCAGGCCGGTGATGGTCGGCCCGACCCGCTACGATCTCAAGGACCTGGCACCAAGGCCGACCGCGCCATGGCAGGCCGCCCGTCGGCTGCCCCACCACACCAAGACGCGGGCCGATGCGATCGATCGGGCGGTCTCCCAGCGCGGAGGCCATCGAGGCGCGCATCGCCGAGCGGGAGCGGCTCGGCCGCCAGGCGCAGGCCGTGCAGGAGGCCGCTCATTTGAGCGGCTGCGCGGCGGTGCTGTCGTGGAGGACGAGCCACGCCTGGCGCCCGGCAGGGTGCGGCGGGGTCAAGGCCGACGGCATGGACGCCGTGCAGGCGCTCTGGCGCGACGCGCCCACGCCGGCCGCGCGCCTGACTTTCCGGCGCGCGTGGGTGGCAGGCATGCTCTACCGCGCGATGTTGGAGCGATCGACCAAGGGCGCGGGCATCGGCGGCAGCGGCGAGGGCGAGCCAGACGGCGGATTGCTCAGTCGCCTTGGCGCCAAGGGCATGGCGATGGTGAAGGTCACCGAGGCGGACAAGCTGCTGGCGCGCATCCACAAGGCGTTCGGGCCCGACGGCGCGCGGTCAGAAGGAACTGGCGGTGCTACAGCACGTCGCCGGATGCGGCCGGTCGATCTCGGCGATGGCGGGTGGCGGCGGCGCACATGGCCGCTCTGGGCGCACGGCCATGCTGGCGCTTGCTCCGCGCGCTGGACACCGTGGCTTTGCTGCTGAAAGTTGCCCTGAGACGCCGTTATGGGACCGGCTTGACGGAAGTACCGAAATAGCCCATCCAAATCACTACCGCTCGAAACTACGTCCGAAGCCCGCCTGGCCCCTCGGCGGGCTTCGTCGTCTCTGGCGAGCGGCCCTGCCCATCCTGGGCGTTTCCTCCCTGTCAACTCGGAGCCGGCCGGCCGTGTCCACGGCCCATCCGATGCCGCGCGCCGCGCCGGCTCCGCTCTTCCGGGGATCATGCATGAGACGTCTGGCGACCCTGCGGCCGAGACTGGCGGCGCTGCGCCCGGCGGTGGCGATCAGGGTCGACGCGGACGGCCACAGCGCAGCCGAGAAGTGGCGGCGCTGGTATGCGACCAAGGAATGGCGCGAACTGCGCCTGAGCATCTTCAAGCGCGACAGGTTCACCTGCCAGTGCGGCTGTGGCCACGTCGAGGGCGATCTTTCCCTTCTCGTCGCCGACCACATCGCGGATCACCAAGGCGACCCGGCCCTCTTCTGGGATGAGGCGAACCTCCAGACGCTCTGGAAGCCGCATCACACGACGGCTGGAAGCAGGCCTTGGAGGCGCGGCGCCGCAGGGCGCCGGCGACGGGGGTATGGGGTCCAAATCCCTACGACCCGCCATCCGCCCATACCGGTCCGACTTCCACGCGGAGATTTTTTCCGATGGGTGAGAATTCCGAGCCGACCGATCTGCTCGGGGACGCATTGCGGCCTCTGCCGGACAAGCGCGGCAGGCGTAAACTGCGGTTCCCTGTCGAAGTCTATGAAAGAGTTGAGGAGCTTTTGGTCGCGGACGGCTTCCGGCAGGACGAAATCGCCGACGCGATCGGCATCAGTGAGCCGACGTTGCGAAAATATTTTCGGCCGGAGCTGAAAAAGCGCCGTCGTTCGTAAGCGCGCCGAGGCCGTCGAGCTTTTGGCCGCCGCCGCCCGCAAGGGGAACGTCTCTGCGATCAAGGCCTGGAAGGCGGAGCTGGACAAGCAGGCCGCCGCGTCCGCCATTCGCGATCGCTCGGCGCGGCAACCGCCAGCGCGGCTCGGAAAGAAGGCTTCACAGCAGGCGGAGGCCGGCCGCATCGCCGCCGGCGCCGGAAAGTATGCGCCGCCACCTGCGCCGCAGCTGATCGTCGATAATGGCTGAGCGAGGTTCCTTCTCCACAGCCTGCGCGACTGGGAAGACCGGATCGTCGAGGGCCGCTCGCTCGTTCCGGCGCCGCTTTTTCCCAACGAGGCCGCGGCGGCGTTGGCGGTGTTCAAGTCCCTGCGGATCGTCGACGTCAATGGAAAGCCGACGTTCGGCGAAGCTTGCGCCGACTGGGTCTTCGATTTTGTCGCGGCGATCTTTGGCGCCTATGACGCGAGCTCCGCGCGTCGACTGATCTCCGAGTTCTTCCTGCTCATCAGCAAGAAGAACGCCAAGTCCACCGTCGCCGCCGGGATCATGGTGACGGCGCTGATCCGCAACTGGCGGCACTCCGCGGAGCTGTTGCTTCTCGCTCCCACATTGGAGATCGCCAATAACTCGTTCCTGCCGGCCCGTGACATGATCCGGGAGGATCCAGAGCTGGTCTCCTTGCTGAAAATCCAGGAACACACCAGAACGATCACCCACTTGATCACGGGCGCGGCTCTGAAGGTTGTGGCTGCCGACACCGATGTTGTCGGCGGCAAGAAGGCGGCCTTTGTTCTCGTCGACGAGCTCTGGATTTTCGGCAAGCGGCCCGGCGCCGACGCCATGCTCCGGGAGGCGGCCGGCGGCCTGGTCGCCCGGCCTGAAGGTTTCGTCATCTACCTGTCGACCCAGTCGGATGAGCAGCCTGCCGGGGTGTTCAAGACCAAGCTCCAGTATTTCCGCGACGTGCGTGACGGGGTCATCGACGACCCGCGCAGCCTGCCGGTGCTCTACGAATTCCCGGAGCGAATGCTGAAGGCCGAGGATTACCTAAAGCCGGAGTTCTTCTACGTCACCAACCCGAGCCTCAACCGGCCGGTCGATCCGGAATGGCTGAAGGCGAAGCTCGCCGAGGTGATCAACGCCGAGGGTGGCGAGCGCCAGACATTCCTGGCCAAGCACCTGAACGTCGAGATCGGCCTGCGCCTCTCGCATGACCGCTGGCGCGGCGCCGACTACTGGATGGAGCGGTCCGAAAAGGGCCTCACGCTTGAGGACCTCCTTGCCCGGTGTGAAGTCGCGGTGATGGGGATCGATGGAGGCGGCCTGGACGACCTTCTCGGCCTCGCCGTGCTGGGCCGCGAGAAGATCACGCGCAACTGGCTCCTTTGGAACCGCGCCTGGGCGCACGACGACGTGCTCGACCGCCGCAAGGACATCGCCGATCGCCTGCGCGATTTCCGCCGCGACCACGACCTGGTGATCTGCGAGCGCCCGACCCAGGATGTGGAGGAGGTCGGCGACATCGTCGAGCAGGTCTGGAACTCGGGCCTTCTTCCGGAGGAGCATGGCATCGGCGTAGACCCGGCCGGCATCTCCGACATCCTCGACGAGCTGGCGGCCCGCGAAATCCCGGACGACAAACTCGTCGTCGGGATCAGCCAGGGCTATCGCCTGTCGGGCTCGGTGTGGACCATGGAGCGGCGCCTGAAGGCCGGCACGCTTCGCCACGGCGGCCAGCCCCTGATGGCGTGGTGCGTCGGCAACGCCAAGATCCAGCAGCAGGGCAACGCCGTCCTGGTCACCAAGCAGGCGGCCGGCAAGGCCAAGATCGACCCCCTGGCGGCCAGCTTCAACGCGGTGAGCCTGATGAGCCGAAACCCCGACGCCGCCGCCGGCGGCGAGAGCGTCTATGAGCAACTGGCGCGCCAACGCGCGGCGGCGGCCTAACGTGGCCGCGTCATCGCCGGGGTTCGCCGGCCGCCTCTGGAACAGGATGCGCACGGCGTTCGCGCCTCTGCCGGCCGGCCGCGTCATCCGCGTCGGCCGCGGGCCGGCCGGGGTCTTCGTCGACGCCGAGACGGCGCTCAAGGAGGCGACGGTCTGGGCGTGCGTGCAGTACCTGTCGCGCACCGTCGCCCAACTGCCCTGGCGCGTGGGCATCGAGACGGAGGATGGCGGCTTCAAGATCGCGGACACCCATCCCGCGGACTGGCTGCTTCGCAAGCGGCCATCGGCGGAAATGGGATCCTTCACCCTGCGGCAGACCCTGATGGCCTCCGCCCTGCGTCGGGGCAACGGCTACGCCGAGATCGAGCGCGACAACCGCGGCGCGCCCTACGCGCTTTGGTTCATCCATTCGGATCGGGTGCAGCCGCGCCGCGCGGCCGGCGGCGGCCTCGACTACGAGGTCTACAACGCCGGCGGCGGCGGATCGGTGATGGTTCCCGGAGAAGACATGCTCCACATCCGCGGCTTCGGCGAAGGCCCGGTCGGGGTGAACGTGATCGAATACGCCGCGGAGTCCATCGGCTGGGCCAGGGCTACGGAAATCTTCGGCGCGTCCTACTTCGGCGAGGGCATGAACCCGTCGGGCATCGTCACCACGGAAAAGGGCCTGACGCCCGAAGCCATGGAAATCCTGCGCGCGGAAATGGAGGGGCTCTACAAGGGGCCGCGGGGCAAGCGCACCGCCATTCTCGACGCCAAGATGAAGTTCGAGAAGGTCGCGGCGACGCCCGAGGACAGCCAGTTCATCGAAACCCGCCAGCACCAGGTGGAGGAAATCTGCCGCTGGTTCGCGGTGCCACCCCACAAGGTGATGCACCTTCTGCGGGCGACCTTCTCGAACATCGAGCAGCAGTCGATCGAGGTCGTGGTCGACAGCATCATGCCGTGGGTGAAGACCTTCGAGGAGGAAGCCGACTACAAGCTGTTCGGCCCCAACAACCGCCAGGGGTTCTGCACGCGGATGAACCTGCGCGGACTGCTGCGCGGCGATTCGGCCAGCCGCTCCGACTACTACTGGCAGCTCTGGCAGATGGGCGCGCTGACCATCAACGACATCCTCCGGCTGGAGGACATGAACACCATCGGTCCGGATGGCGACATCCGCTTCGTGCCGGGCAACATGACGACGTTGGCCCGGGCCCGGGCGGCGACCGACACGGCGACGGGCGAGGCGGCGACCGGCGAACCGCCGGCCGTGGTCGCTCCCGCCCCCGCGGGCGCCCGGGCACGCCAGGCGGCGCGCCGGGCGCTGAACGGCGTCCTGCAGCACTGAGAGGAGCACGCCCATGGGCGCTGGCTATTCCATCCGCGCGCGCGGTACGTCCTCGGCCGAGGTCTACATCTATGAAGCCGTCGGCGATGGCTTCTTCGGCGGCGTTTCGGCCGCCCAGTTCACCGCCGACCTGCGCGCCCTCGGCGCGGTCGACCAGATCGACGTCCGGATCAATTCGCCCGGCGGCCAGGTATTCGAGGGCATGGCGATCTATAGTCAGCTCGCCGAGCATCCGGCCCGGATCGTCACGCATGTGGACGGAGTGGCGGCCTCGATCGCGTCCGTGATCGCCATGGCCGGCGACGAGATCATCATCGCCGAGGCCGGCATGATGATGATCCACCAGGCCGAGGGCGGGGCCGTTGGCCGGGCGACGGACTTGCGCCAGATGGCCGACCTGCTGGAGACGGTGACCGGTTCCATCGCCGACGTCTACGCGGCGCGGACCCGCCAGTCGAACGACCAGCTCCTCGCCTGGATGGCCGCCGAGACCTGGATGACCGCGGCCGAGGCGGTCGAGCGAGGCTTCGCCGACAGCGTCGCCGAGAACATGCGCATCGCCGCCCATCTCGATCTGAGCAGATATGCCTTCCGGGCCGTCCCGGCCGATCTGGCCGCGCGCCTCGCGCCCGCCGCGCCGGCGGCCCCTTCCGAGCCCGTCGTCGACCATCCCTTCCGTTCGGCCGCCGCCGAGCGGATCGCCCGCATGCAGGCCAAGCTGACCCTCGGCTCGGCTTCGAGACGCCAGGCGGCCTGATCGCCTGACCGCGCCACCCGGCGCCAGCCCCGGCCCTCTAGGGCCTCATCAACCGGAGAGACGAAATGCACCAGCGCGCCCACATTGGCGCGCCGGCGAGCGTCGGGGCCTTGCTGGCCACGACCGCGCTGGCGCGGCTGCCCATCTGGAATGCTCCGAACGACGTCGTCGTCGCGGCGCACCGGGACCGGCAATCCCAGATCATGGAGTCCTCGCAGGCGATCCTCAATCGCGCCGAGAGCGAGACCCGCGACCTGACTGCCGAGGAGCAACGGGAAGTCGCCGGCCTGAACGACGAATTCGACGATCTCGAGCGCCAGATCGACCTGCGCGAGCGCACCATCGCCAACCAGGCCCGCCTGGAGGCTCCGGCCGGCCGCCGCACCGATCCCGATCCCGCGCCCGGCGACGAGCTCGACGAGCTCGCGCGGGCCGCAGAACCGCGCCGCACGGGATCCGGCCGGCGGCCGCGCGCGGGTCGAGCCGCGTCCGACCAACGCCACCGCCCGCGGCATGTGGGGCTTCCGCAACTTCGGCGACTTCGCCAACTCCGTGCGCGGCGCATGCATGCGCCAGGGCGAGCTTGATCCGCGGCTGCGCAATGCGGCGGCGGCGACCTACAGCTCCGAGGGCGTCGGCGCGGACGGCGGCTTCGCCGTGCCGCCCGACGTCCGCGCCGACATCATGGGCCGCGTCTTCGCCGAGGACAGCCTGATCGCCCGCACCGACCGGATGCAGTCGTCCTCGAACACCCTGACGCTGCCGGTGGACATGACCACCCCCTGGCAGACCACGGGGGGCATCCAGTCCTACTGGACCGGCGAGGGCCAGGCCAAGGCCCAGAGCAAGATCGTGCTGGAGGAGGTGACCCTTAAGCTGAACACCCTGGCGACCCTGATCCCGGTCACCGAGGAATTGCTGGAGGACGCCCCGGCGCTCGACGGCTACCTGCGCCGCAAGGCGCCCGAGAAGATGGACTTCAAGCTGTCCTACGCCCTCGCCTGGGGCAGCGGCGCCGGCCAGCCGCTCGGCTTCATGAACTCCCCCGCCCTGGTCACTCAGGCGGCGGAAAGCGGCCAGACCGCCGACACCGTCGTCGCGGCCAACGTGATCCGGATGCTGTCCCGCATGCCGACCTCGTCCCGCGCAACGGCGGTCTGGCTGATCCACCCCGACGCCGAACCGCAGCTTCCGCTGATGACCATTGGCAACCAGCCGATCTATCTGCCGCCGGGCGGCCTGCGCGACCAGCCCTACGGCACCTTGCTGGGGCGGCCGGTGATCCCGCACCAGATCTGCGAGACGGTCGGCGACCTCGGCGATTTGATGCTGGTGGACCTGGGCCAGTACCTGACCGCCACCAAGACGGGCGGCGGCCGCGACGCCAACGGCATGCGCTCGGACGTGTCGATCCACCTCTGGTTCGACCAGGACATCACCGCCTATCGCTTCACCATCCGCGTGGCCGGCCAGCCGTGGTGGTCGCAGCCGATCGCCCAGCGCGACGGGGCGAACACCCAGTCGCCGTTCGTCACCCTCGCCTCCCGCTAGGCGGATGGGCATTGGTCGCGCGGGCCGCCCAGCGGCGGCCCGGCGGCTTTCCCGCACTCCTGCCCGGACGCGCCGCCTGGGGCGGTCCTGGAGCTCCTCCGATGAACCTCAACGCCAAGCTCTCCGAGCAGGTCAAGCCCGTGCTCGGTCTGATCGGGACCGTGCCGTCGTCCTCGACGCCGGACTACGTCTCGATGAAGGACTACAACCGCTGCCAGGTGATGATCCTGGTCAAGAACGCCACGACCGTCACCGGCTCGGCGATCACCCTGAAGCAGGCGACCGGCGTCGGCGCCGGCGGCGAAAAGCCCCTGGCCTTCACCAAGGCCCTGCGCAACATCGACCTGGCGACCGACGACTCCCTGGCCGAGTTCGACGTGGCGTCCAACACCTTCACTACCGACGCCACCGACGGCAAGAACCTCCTCTACCTTATCGACGTGAGGCCGAGGACCTCGACGTCGCCGGCGGCTTCGACTGCATCCGGGCCGGGGTCGGCAACGCCACGGCCGCGACCGTGACGGTGCTCTACCTCCTGTACGGCGCCCGCTACAGCGGCATGCCCTCCGCCATCGTCGACTAGGCCTTTCGGCCGCAACCCCTGAACACCGCCGCGCACGCCGTGCGCGGCGGCCAAGGAGACGCCAATGCGCATCAGGTTCGTTCGAGACGAGGTCTACGAGACCGAGGGCCGAAACATGGGCCGCACCTTCGCGGCCGGCGACGTGATCGACGCCAGGAAGGATTTCGCCGAGCGCTGGTTGCGCCGCGGCGCGGCCGAGGTCGTCGGCAAAGGCGATCCTAAGGACGGCGAGCTGTTCGTCGAGGTCAAGGCCGCCAAGGGGTCCGACGCTTCCGGCAAAGCACCGGAGAAGACGAGCGGCGGCGAGACGGCCGATGCCTCCGGTGAGACGCCGAAGGCCGATGCGGGGACCAAGGCGCAGACTGATCTCCTGGGCGACGGCGCGGGGACCGACAAGGCGCCGTGACCTACGTGCTGGTGACGCCGCCCGCCGTCGAGCCGGTCAGCGTGGCCGAGATCAAGGCGCACGCGCGCGTGGATTTCGCCGATGACGACGCCCTGCTCGCCGCCTTCGGCGTCGCGGCGCGCCAGCATTTCGAACGGCAGACCAATCGCTCCCTGATCAGCCAGTCTGGCGCCTTGATCTTCGGGGCGTCCCCTATGGGCCACTGCGCCTGGCGCACGGGCCTGTGTCCGCGGTCACCGGAATTGCCTATGTCGACTTCGCCGGCGTCAGCCAGGCGTGGGACCCAGAACGCTGGCAGTCGGACCTGAGCGGCGACGTGGGCCTGGTCGCGCCGCAGCCGGGCGAGTGCTGGCCGTGCGCCGATCCGTCCGCCTTCGCGTCGCTCTCGGTCTCGTTCGACGCGGGCTATGGCCCCGCGGCCGACGACGTTCCCGACCTGGCTCGCCTGGCGATCCGCATGCTCGCCGCCCACTGGTACGCCAACCGGGAGGCCGTGGTCATCGCCGCCGGGGACCGTCAGCGCGATCGAGGTTCCCTCGGCCGCCCAGATGATCCTCGACAGCTATACGGTTCCACTCCTCCGATGATCGCGAACAGCGTTCGCCCGCGCCCGGACTGGTTTCCGGATTGGAGCGGCGACATCGCGGTGATCGTCGCCTCGGGGCCGAGCGCGACCCGCGGCGCCCGTCGCGCTCGCGCGTGGCCGCGCCCGGGTCCTGGCGGTCAACAGTTCCTGGCGGCTCTGCCCCTGGGCCGACGCCCTCTACGCCAGCGACAAGGCGTGGTGGGAAGCCGGCCATGGCGACGACTTCGCCGGCCTGAAGGTGTCGCGCTCGGCCCATTCGGGCGTCCGCCAGGTCAGCCTGCGCAAGGATGGCGCGGGGTGGTGCGACAGGATCCTGCATGACGAGCCCGGGGTGATCGGCGCCGGCGGCTGCAGCGGCTTCCAGGCGCTCAACCTCGCGGTCCAGTTCGGCGCCCGCCGCATCGCCCTGGTCGGCTTCGACGCGCGCGTCGATCGCGGTTCGCACTGGCACGGGGACCACGGCGGCGGCTTGCACAACCCGTCCGAGGCGACCGCGGCGTCCTGGCGCCGCCACCTCGACGCCGCCGCGCCGGCCTTGGCCGCGCTCGGCGTGGCCGTGATCAACGCCTCTCCGCTGAGCCTGCTGCAGGCCTTTCCCCGCGCGCCCCTGGAGGACGCGCTCAACATGGATCGTGAGGACGACCGATGACCACCGTGAAGTTCATCCGCGATATGGACCTGCCGCTCGATCGCCAACGGACCCGCGTCTATCGCGCCGGCAAATCCTACGACCTCGACGCCGCGACCCTGGCCGTGGCGACCGCGCGCGGCGCGATCGAGGCGCCGCCGGCCAAGAAGGCCGCCGGCGGTTCGTCTTCCGCCGCCTCGGAGAGCGGAGAGCCCGGCGCGTGACGGCCGCCGGCGGCTATCGCGAACGCGTCCGCTTCGAGCGGCCCGCGCCCGATCCGAGCGGTGACGCCCGCGGCGCCTGGAGCGAGGTCATCACCATGGCTGCGCGCATCCAGCCGCTGAAGGGCGCCGAGCCGGTGCTGGAACAGCGCCTGCAGGGCGTCCAGCCGGTGGTGATCTATGTCCGCGCCTGCGCAGCCTCGCGCGGCCTCGACAACGCCTGCCGCGCCGTCAACGTCCGCAGCGGCCAAGTCTACGACATCAAATCGGCCGTCCTGCCGAGGCGCGGGACGAGGTGCAGCTGCTCGCGGAAGGCCGGATGGGGGATGTGGTCAATGGCTAGCTCTCCCGCCTCCGTCCGTCGCGAGACCGGGCTGATCGGCGCCGACGCCCTGGTGGCCAAGCTCCGCGGCCTCGGGGCGGGCGTTCGGACGGAGATGGTCGAGGGCCTGAACGAGGGCGCCGACGGCATCGTCGCCAACGCCAGGTCCAAGGTCCGCGTGCGCACGGGCAAGCTGAAAGGGTCGATCCACAAGGAGACCGGCAAGGACGAACTCGAGGTCCTGGTCATGGCGGGCGGCGAGGCGACCACCAAGGCGATCGGGAGCCGCGCCTACGACCGCGAGGTGAAGATCGGGTCCGGCGACACCGCCGGCCGCAAGAAGGTGAAGGGCGGCAAGCGCGTCACCTACGACTACGCCCTCGCCGAGGAGCTCGGCCACAAGACGCCCAGGGGCAAGCACGTGCCGCCGCATCCGTTCTTCTATCCCGCGGTCCGCGAGGAGCGGCCGAAGATCAAGCGCGCGGTGGCCAAGGCCGTCGGCGCGGCGCTGGACAAGGCCTTCCGGGGCCCGGACAGCAGCGATGTCTGATCTCGCGTCCTGCTCCAGGCCCAGATAGAGATGGCGCTGCGCGGCGACGCCGGCGTCGCCCTGGCCTTCGGCGCCCAGCGGGTGAAGGTCTATGACCTGCCGCCGGTGAACGCCGCCGAGCCCTATGTCGTGATCGGCGAGGACGCCGTCGACCCGCTCGTCGCGGAGGGGTTCGGCGGCGTCCAGGTTCTCACCTCGCTGCATGTCTGGAGCCGCACCACGCCGCCCGGCTTCGCCGAGTGCAAGGCCATCGCCGCCGCCGCCCTCGACGCCGTGGCGGCGATCGACGCCGTCGACGGCTGGCGGCTGGACTTCGACCCCACCGCCGGCGGCCAGAGATTCCTGCCCGACGCCGACGGCCTGACCGCCCACGGCGTCCTGACCGTCGGCTGGACCGCCTCGCCCGCCTGAACCCCGCTCCCACGGCGCTTCCGCGCCGCGCGCAGAAAGGACATCGTCCATGGCCACGCCCACCACCAAGAGCTTCAAGAGCTTCATCGTCGAGATCGGCGACGGCGCCAGTCCGGAAGTCTTCACCGCCCCGTTGCGGCTTCGACACCAAGTCGCTGACCATGAGCGCGGCGTCGAGCACGGCCACCGTGCCCGACTGCGACGATCCGGAGGCCGCCGCCTGGCAGGTCTCCGGCGTCGACACCCTGTCGGGGCAGATCCAGGGCTCCGGCGTCATGGCCACGGAGAACGCCACGCTCTGGGACGCCTGGTTCGACAGCGCCCTGCCGCGGAATATCCGCATCCGCATCCCGGCCGTCGGCTATCGCGTCGGCCTGGCGATCCTCACCAACCTCGGCGACACCGTCGCCCTGAAGTCCAACGGCAACCTCGTCCAGCGGTCCGTGACGCTGCAGAGCGCCGGCCCGTGGCCCTGGACGCCGGGAGCCCGGGCTGATGAGCCGCAACGCAGAGGCGGTCCTCCCCTTCGCGGGCGAGGACCGCCGGTTCCGCTTCGGCATCGCCGAGCACCGCCGCCTGCAGGAAACGCTCGACTGCGGCGTGTCCGAGATCGTGTCGGCGCTCCACGGCTATGTCTCGGCGCGCCGCGTCGGCGCGAGCCTGGCCGACATCGTCGGCGCCGGCCTGCTCGGCCGGATCCGGCCGGACGAGATCCGCGAACTGATCTTCCAGGGCCTGGTCGGCGGCGGCATGGAGCCTGGCGCCGCCGGCGCCCTGTGCAAGCGCTGGGTGCTCGACCGGCCGCCTCTGGAAAACGCCGAGACCGCCTATGCCGTCGGCATCGCGGCCCTGGCCGGCGCCAGCGACGAGGAGGCCGGCGCACCGGAGGGGGAGCCGATGGGGGGGAGCGCCCCACTCCCCCGCGGAAAGCTCCGTTTCGGCCGAGGCGGGTTCTACGACCTAGGCGCCCGGGCCGGGTTCACCCCACAGGCGGTCGACGCCATGAGCCTCTGGCAGTTCCAGGCGGCGATCGGCGGCTTCGCGGCCTTCCACGGCGCCGGTTCCGACCGGCTGAACGAGGAGGACGCCGCGTGGCTCGGCGAGCTCGTGCTCACCGGCGACAGCGCCGCCTCGATCCACTGACTGCTCGGCGCGCGGAGGAACTCGACCATGGATGTCACAGACAGGCTGGGTCGTCGCCGTCGGCGGCGACCCGAAAGGGCTCGACGACGCCTTCGACAAGGCGATCCGCAAGACGCTGGAGGCCAAGGGCGCCACCGGCGCGGCCGCCGACGCCATCCAGAAGTCGCTCGATAGCCTGAACACGTCGAAGTTCACCGACGTGTTGCAGCGCACCGCCAAGCTGCAGGACGACCTCGCCTTGGCGCGGCAGGGCGGCGACGCCAAGTCCGCCGCCTCGGCCTCGCAGGCTCTGCGCATCCAGCAGCAGATCCAGCGCGCGCTCTCCGAGCGCCTGCAGCTCGAGCTCAGCATCGCCCGGTCCGCCGGCGACACCACGAAGATCGCCGCCCTGACCCAGGAGGTGCGGCTGGAACAGCAGCTCGCGAGCCTGTCGCGGGCCGGGATCACCGGCACGGCCGGTTTCGGCCTGGCGCAGCAGTCGGTCGGCGCCTTGGCCGAGGCGGAGGTCGGTTCAAAGGCGGCCAGCGTCAGTAAGGCGCTAGACAATATCGTGGACCGAAGCCGGTTCGCGGTGCTCGACGCCGGTTCAGCCAAGATCAGAATATTCGGCAGCGCGCTCGAGGACCTAGCCGCGGTCGGTTTGGTGACGGCGGCGGCTATTGCAGCGGTCGGCGGCGCCGTTGCGGGCGCGTCCCGCGCGGCGGAATGGGCTGATCAGCTCGAGAGGCGCATCCAAGAGGCTGGGGATCGGCGTCGCCGATCTTCAGGCATGGCAGCACGCGTTTACCCTTTCCAACGTCAGCGTCGAGCAGGGCGAGGACGCGCTACAGGCGTTCAACGCTGCGTTTGGACGGCTCCAGAGTGGCGCGGCGAAGGGCGCCTGGCGAAGTATGGCGCACTGGTCTTCACGCCGGACCAGCTGAAGTCCCTGCATGACGCTAGCGACGCGCTCCCCGTGCTGGCGACGCGGATGGAGAGTTTCGGAACCACGACGAAGGCCGCGATCGAAAAGGCATTCGGGATCGAAAGCCTTGCGCCTCTGATAAACCAGGGCGGCGACGCCATGGCTCATCTTCTCACTCAGGCGCACGCGCTCGGGTTGGTGATCGATGAGTCTCTTGTCAAGAAAGCTGCGGAGGCGTCCCGACCAGTTGAAGATCACCCATGAGGTGATCAGCGCGGAGCTGACGACCGCCCTGGCCGAATTGACCCCCGCACTCGCATCGATCGCTACCGGCTTCGCGGAGGCCACGACCGGCGCCGTAAAGTTCGGTTCTGCAGTCGCCGATGACGTGGGGCGTTATCTCCCGCCTGATTGACAGGGCGACGGGCATCGCTGCGCCTTGGAAGCGAGCGGCGCGAAGGACGGCGACAGTTTTCGCGAAGGGGTTTCGGTCAGGCGCTGACGGAACGCCTGAAGTCTGTTCTCCCGCCCTGGCTCCAACTCGCCCTGCCGCTGCTCAGCTACGCCAAGGACGCCGCTCTCGCGACGGGTCGAGAGCAGGACCTCGCCGCCGGAACGGCTTCCATCGGCCGCGGGACGGGCAAATATCAGGAATCGGATCAGGCGGCGCGGAATGGATATCAGCCGCCGGCCGGGTGGGTGAAGCATACGACGCCCGCCGGACCCGCCGGCCCAGGCGTCCCCTACTACACGCCGCCGGCTCCTGAGGCTCCTCCGAACCTCGCCACGCCGAAACCGGACCACAGCAAGACGGTCGAGGACTCGGCCGCGCGCGCGAAGGCGACGGCGTTGGCCGCCAGCCTTGCCGCCCAAGTGCAGGCCGCCTCGGACCAACTCGACCTCGACAAGGACAACCTCGCGGGACTGGATCGGATCAACGCCGACATAGACGCGCGCACGGCGCTCGAATTGCAGAGGCTGAATGCTGAGCGCGACGCAAAGGACGCGGAGCTCAAGGGACAGGCCGATAAAGCCGCGGCGGACAAGACAATCAGCGACGCGGCGCGCAGGGCAGGCGCTGAGCGATATCGACGCCGCGAAGAAGGCGGAGGACGCGGCATCGTCCGAACAGGCGCTGGCCGTCGCCCGAAAGGCGGCGGCGGAAAAGGCAGCTGCGTTCCTCGCGTCGCTGCAGCGGTCCTACGATGCACAGAACAGGGCGGCGCAGACCGACGACCAGATCGCATCGATCCGCGTCTCCATGGCCAATACGCTGGACGACCAGCGCACGCTGGCGCTTCAGCAGCTTGCTGACCAGCACCAGCAGGCCACTCGCGAGATCGGACAGAAGTTCATCGCCGGCGGCATGTCGATCACTGACTACTATCAGCAGCTCGATAACGAAGACCGGCTGAGCGCAGCGAAGCAGTCGCAGCTGTCGCGGCAATACGCCGATCCGGTCGACAAGTACCTCGCCTCGATAAAGGACCTGAATACTGAAATCGAGGACGATGGCATCGAGGCGTTCAAGTCTCTGTCCGACTCCATCGGCCAATCGGCGGCCCAGGCGCTCGGCCTGAAGGGCGCGCTCGGCCAGTTCTTCTCGGCCTTGATTTCGCAACTGGTGCAGCACGAAACCGGCAGTCTCGCGGGCAGCTTGATCACCGGCTTCGCCGGCCTGTTCGGGGGCGGCGCTGGCCTGCCCACGATCGGCTGGTCGGGAGGATCGATCGTCAATCCCGTCGGCGGCGGCCTTCTGAACACGTCGCTGCCCCATTTCGCCGGGGGTACGCGCTATGCCCCTGGCGGCATGGCCATCGTCGGCGAGCATGGCCCTGAAGCGATCAACCTGCCGCAGGGATCGCAAGTCTTCCCGGCCGGGATCACCGCCGGGCTGCTCGGCGCGATGGACACCGCGAACGGCGTGCGCGGCCGCCCGATGACGGTGACCCTGCACCAGACCATCGACCTGACGGGCGCCAACGGCGACGCCACGATCCGCAAGATCGCGGTCGACGCCGCGACCTCCGCCGCCCAGGCCGCCTTCAGCCTGTCGCGCCAGCAAATCCCTCAGGACCTGGCGCGCCGCGCCGGGCGCCGGCTCGGGCTCCGCTGACCGTTCCGCCATGCCGATATCGCTCCCCGCCCTTCCGCGGCTGGCCACGGCCAGCCCCGCGCTGAACCGCTACGGCGCGGACCTGACACCGCCGCTGGGCGGCGCGATGCAGAGGGTGCGTCGCCTGGGAAGCCGCTTCACCATGCCGGTGACGCTGCCAAGGCTCGATGGAGACTGCGGCTCGGCATGGCTCGCAGCCCTGTTCGCGGCCGACGCCGCAGGCGACACCGTGCGCCTGGCATGGCCGCAGGCGGGGCCGGCTCTCGGGACGCCGCGGGGTGAACGGCGCGAACCAGGCCGGCACGACGCTGAACGCGGATGGCTTCACGCCCGGCGCGACGATCCCGGCCGGGGCATGGTTCTCGACGGTCATCGGGACGCGGTCCTACCTCTACCTCGTCAGCGCCGCTGTGACGGCGAACGGCTCCGGCGTCGCGGCCCTTCCGGTCGCCCCGATGCTGCGCCGGTCGCCGACCGACAACGCCGCCCTGTCCTTCGCCGCGCCCGTCATCGAGGGCTTCGTCACCGGCGACCAGATCGGCTGGGACCTCGATACGCTTCGCACCGTCGGGCTGAGCTTCACCATCACCGAGGCGGAGTAGGCATGAGCGCTCTCGATCCGACCTTGGACACTGCGCTTCGTGGGGCGGCGCCGCTGGCGTTCGTCGCCGTGCAGATCGATCTGCCGGCGGCGACCGTGCGCCTCCTCGACGGCGCGGGGACGATCACGATCGACGGCCAGGCTTTCCTCGGCCGGGACGACACCTACGGCGCGCTGGGCGCTATCGAGGCGATCGAGGATGGCCAGGGCGACGACGCGCCGCAGGTCCAGGTCACCCTCTACGTCCCGAGCAACACGGCGACCGCCGATCTCGGCGCGCCCGACGCCCAGGGCTCGCCGGTCAGGATTTGGCTCGGCGCGGCCGATCCCGCCACGGGCGCGGCGCTGGGCGAGCCGCAGCTCATCTTCGCGGGCGAGGTCGACACGGCCACCATCGAGATCGACCAGAACTCCAAGGACCTCACCTATCAGTGCGTGTCCGGCTTCGAACGCCTGTTCACGGCCGATGAGGGCGTGCGGCTGAACTCGGTCTGGCACGAGTCGATCTGGCCGGGCGAGCTCGGCCTCGAATACGTGGCCAACGTCCAGCAGACGATGCCTTGGGGCCAGGACGGACAGCGCCCGGCCCTGATCGTGGACCGTACCACGCCCTCGATCACCTCCAGCCAGCAGAGCTATTCGGTATGACGCCGCATGAACGCGTCGCGGCGACGCAGGCGACGCTCGACCTGTGGAGCGGCCGCCAGTTCGCCTGGGGCCGGGCGGACTGCTGGAAGCTGACGGCCAGCCACCTGCGCCGGATGGGCCGCAATCCCCGGAACGCGCGCATCGGGCGCTACGCCAGCCTGCTCGGCGCACGGCGTGCGCTGAAGCGGCTCCAGTTCACGGACATCGCCGCGATGATCGACGATCTCGGCCTGATGCGGATCGCGCCCGCCGCGGCGACAGCCGGCGACCTGCTCGCGCTCCAGGGCGACGTGGAGATCGGCACGCTGGCCGTGGCGCTGGGCAACGGCCGCGCGCTCGCCTTCTGGGAAGACGGCGTCTGCCGCGTGGTGCGCCCGCGCGCCTGGCTGGCGGCCTGGAGGGCCTGAAGCCGTGGGAAAGGTGCTGAAGGTCGTCGCCGAGGTCGTCGGCGCGGTGGCGCTTGCCGCGACGGGGATCGGCCTTGGGATCGAACTGGCGGCTGGCGCCAGCCTGACGGCGGCGACGGCCGGGCTCGCCGCGAGTTCCGCCTTCGGGCTCGGCATCGCCTCCGTCGGCACGCTGCAGTTCGCCGCTCTCGGGCTCGGCATCGTCAACAGCGTCGTCAACCGGCCGAAGCTGGCCCAGGCGGGCACGTCCTATCAGTTCCAGGCCGACCCCACGGCCGGCGTTCCCTACGTGATCGGCCGCGCCGGCGTCGGCGGCAACGTCGTCTTCGACTACGTGTCCGGCAGCAAGAACGAGAACAGGTTCTATGCCGCCGTCGTCTCCACTGGGCCGATCAACGCCTTCGAGGCGTTCCAGGCCAGCAACAACGCCACGACCTTCGCCGGCCAGAAGGCGAACAGCGGCCCCTATTCCGGCAAGATGTGGATGGCCACGTCCTTGGGCGGCCCGTCCGCCTCGGCCCTGGCGATCACCGATGGCGGCTTCACCATGCCGAGCACATGGTGGGGGTCGGACCAGAAACTGTCAGGGCTGGCCGCCTATGGCTGGGGCATGGCGTTCGACGCCAAGGTCTATGCCGCCGGGACGCCCGCGCCGCTCTGGGTCGTCCAGGGCGTGTCACGGCCTACGATCCGACCAAGGACAGCACCTATCCCGGCGGGTCCGGCTCGCAACGCGCCGATGACGAGACGACCTGGGGCTATTCCACCAATCCCGGCCTGCACGGCCTGACCTGGCTAATCGGGCGCGCCTCGAACGGCAAGCCGACGGTCGGCTGCCACGTGCCGATCGGCCTGATCGACGTCGCGGCCTGGGTCGAGTTCGCCAACGTCTGCGACGCCAACGGCTGGGCCGTCTCCGGCCGGGTGTTCTCGACCGACGACAAGTGGGAGGTGCTGAAGGCGATCTGCCAGGCCGGCGCGGCCGTGCCGATGAAGCTGAACGCCATGATCAGCGTCATGGTGCAGGCGCCCCGCGTCTCGCTCGCGACCGTCACCGGGAAGGACGTGGTCGGAAAGGTCTCCGTCCAGGCCCAGCAGTCGCGCAGGGACCGCTTCAACGCGGTCGCGCCGCGGTTCGTCAACGAGAACATCGGCTGGCAGTTCGACTATGCCCAGGGCTCGCCGATCATCGTGGACGACTACGTCAGCGTCGATGGCGGCCAGCGCACGCTCGGCGTCGATTTCGCCCTGGTGGGCGGCGCCGACGCCGCCGCCGTGCAGGCCGCGCAGCTCGCGCGCTATGCGCTCGAGGACAGCCGCGAATTCGGCCCGATCACCCTGCCGTGCAAGCCCTATATGCTCGGCTATCGGCCCGGCGACTGCATCACGGTGAATGAGCCGGAGTACGGCCTGAACGGCCAGCTCCTGCTCATCGTCGGCCGGTCCTTCGACCCGATGACCGGCATGGTCACCCTGACCTGCCGTTCCGAGACGACCGGCAAGCACGCCTACGCCCTGGGCCAGACCGCGACAGCGCCGCCGACGCCCGGGATCACCGGCTACGACCCCGGCGTGCTCATCCCGCCGGGGGCGGACACCTGGGACATCACAGGCTCCAGCTTCGTCGGAGACGGCCAGGCGCCCGCGATCCTGATCGGCGGGGCGTGCGACGACCCGACCGCCAGCCAGATCATCGTCGACTATCGCAAGCGGCTGACCGCCGATCCGAGCTGGGGCGACTGGGCCAGCGCGTCCTTCCCGGTCTCCGCCACGCTCCTGACGATCACCGGCGTCGAGCCCGGCGCCTACTATGGCGTGCGCGTGCGCTATCAGAGCATCCGCGACGTCGAGGACCCGGATCAATCGCTCGACCTTGGCGTCGTGCAGGTCGGCGCGATCGAGATCGCCGACCAGGGCCTCCTCGCCACGCTCGACGCCGTCGAGGGCGCCCAGCTCGCCGCGGGCGTCGGCAAGAACTGCCTCGTCGATTGCGAGTTCCGCGGCGGCTTCGACTGGTGGCGCGCCTACGCCACCGATACGTCGAACGGGACTGTCGGCTCCTCGAACGGCCTGAACTACCTGCAGAACACGCGGGTGGATGAGAGCATCGGCGAGTACCTTGCGCTCGGGTCCGACAACCAGGTCAACTCCCTGCCCATCGTGCCGGGCCAGCTGGTGGAGGCCAGCGCCTACGCCGGCGGGACAGGGCTGTCGTCGCTGCGGATCGACCTGCACTGGCATAACGCCGCCGGGGTGCTGCTTTCCGGCGGGGCCGGTTCCACCACGCTGCAGACCGTCTCGACCTATGGCGTCGGCGGCGGCGAGCTGGACACCTATGCCCGCATCGGCGGCGTCGCGGCGGCGCCCGCCGGAGCCTACCGCTGCTCGCTCCACGTGGTCGGGGTGCTGAGCTCCACGACCGCCAATATCCGCCTGGCCAAGCCGATGCTCGACAAGGCCCTGGCCGGCCAGGCCGAGCTGACGCCGTGGAACGCCGGCCTCGACGCGACGCCGGGCGCGGACATCACCGGCGACAACACCGCCCTCGCCATCGTCGGCCAGGGCAGCATGGCGACCCGCAACATCTTCAAGCAGGCGACCGCGCCCGTGAGCGGGATGGCCAGCGGCGATCTCTGGGTCAAGAACGACGTCACCCCGAACGTTCTCTACATCTATGACCAATCGTCGACGACCTGGGTGCAGGCGACGCCGACCCAGGCGGCGCAGATCCTCTACGCCGACGGCGTCACCACCATCGAGGCGCTGAAGCCGGCCGGCGCGGGCGCGGATCAGACCTCGTCCCATACCGCCGCCGCGATCACCGGCCAGGGGTTGTTGGCGACGCTGAACGCGATCGCCTCGGCCCAACTGGCCGCCGGCGTCGGCAAGAACTGTCTGGTGGATTGCGAGTTCCGGGCGGGTTTCACCTGGTGGCGGGCCTACGCGACCGACACCTCGAACGGCACGGCCGGCTCCTCGAACGGCCTCCGCTACCTGCAGAACGCACGCGTGGACGAGAGCATCGGCGAGTACCTGGCGCTCGGGTCCGACAACCAGGTCAACTCCCTGCCCATCGTGCCGGGCCAGCTGGTGGAGGCCAGCGCCTACGCCGGCGGTGTCGGCCTTTCCTCCCTGAGGATCGACCTGCACTGGCACGACGCCACGGGAACCCTGCTGTCGTCGACCACGCTGCAGACCGTCTCGTCCTACGGCGCGGGCGGCGGCGAGCTGACCACCTACACCCGCATCGGCGGCGTGGGGACCGCGCCGGCCGGGGCGTACCGCTGTTCCCTGCACGTCGTGGGCGTCCTCAGCTCCACGACGGCCAACGTGCGGCTCGCCAAGCCGATGCTCGACAAGGCCCTGGCCGGCCAGACCGAGCTTACCCCCTGGAACGTCGGCCTCGACGCCGCGCCGGGCGCGGATGTGACGGCGGATAATACGGCCCTTGCCGTGGTCGGTCAGGGCACCCTGGCGACCCGGAATATCTTCCGCCAGGCGACGGCTCCTGTGTCGGGGATGGCCAGCGGCGACCTCTGGGTGAAGAACAGCGTCACCCCGAACGTCCTCTACATCTACGACCAGTCGTCGACGACGTGGGTGCAGGCCTCCCCGACCCAGGCGGCGCAGATCCTCTACGCTGATGGCGTCACCACCATCGAGGCGCTGAAGCCCGCCGGCACGGGCGCCGACCAGACCTCGTCCCCACACCGCCGCCGCGATCACCGGCCAGGGCACCCTGGCGACCCGCAACATCTTCCGCCAGGCGACTGCGCCGGTCTCCGGCATGGCGTCCCAGGACCTCTGGGTGAAGAACAGCGTCACCCCGAACGTCCTCTACATCTACGACCAGTCGTCCTCGACCTGGGTGCAATCCAGTCCGACCCAGGCGGCGCAGATCCTCTACGCCGACGGCGTCACCACCATCGAGGCGCTGAAGCCGGCCGGCGCGGGCGCGGATCAGACCTCGTCCCATACCGCCGCCGCGATCACCGGCCAGGGGTTGTTGGCGACGCTGAACGCGATCGCCTCGGCCCAACTGGCCGCCGGCGTCGGCAAGAACTGTCTGGTGGATTGCGAGTTCCGGGCGGGTTTCACCTGGTGGCGGGCCTACGCGACCGACACCTCGAACGGCACGGCCGGCTCCTCGAACGGCCTCCGCTACCTGCAGAACGCACGCGTGGACGAGAGCATCGGCGAGTACCTGGCGCTCGGGTCCGACAACCAGGTCAACTCCCTGCCCATCGTGCCGGGCCAGCTGGTGGAGGCCAGCGCCTACGCCGGCGGTGTCGGCCTTTCCTCCCTGAGGATCGACCTGCACTGGCACGACGCCACGGGAACCCTGCTGTCGTCGACCACGCTGCAGACCGTCTCGTCCTACGGCGCGGGCGGCGGCGAGCTGACCACCTACACCCGCATCGGCGGCGTGGGGACCGCGCCGGCCGGGGCGTACCGCTGTTCCCTGCACGTCGTGGGCGTCCTCAGCTCCACGACGGCCAACGTGCGGCTCGCCAAGCCGATGCTCGACAAGGCCCTGGCCGGCCAGACCGAGCTTACCCCCTGGAACGTCGGCCTCGACGCCGCGCCGGGCGCGGATGTGACGGCGGATAATACGGCCCTTGCCGTGGTCGGTCAGGGCACCCTGGCGACCCGGAATATCTTCCGCCAGGCGACGGCTCCTGTGTCGGGGATGGCCAGCGGCGACCTCTGGGTGAAGAACAGCGTCACCCCGAACGTCCTCTACATCTACGACCAGTCGTCGACGACGTGGGTGCAGGCCTCCCCGACCCAGGCGGCGCAGATCCTCTACGCTGATGGCGTCACCACCATCGAGGCGCTGAAGCCCGCCGGCACGGGCGCCGACCAGACCTCGTCCCACACCGCCGCCGCGATCACCGGCCAGGGCACCCTGGCGACCCGCAACATCTTCCGCCAGGCGACTGCGCCGGTCTCCGGCATGGCGTCCCAGGACCTCTGGGTGAAGAACAGCGTCACCCCGAACGTCCTCTACATCTACGACCAGTCGTCCTCGACCTGGGTGCAATCCAGTCCGACCCAGGCGGCGCAGATCCTCTACGCCGACGGCGTCACCACCATCGAGGCGCTGAAGCCGGCCGGCGCGGGCGCGGATCAGACCTCGTCCCATACCGCCGCCGCGATCACCGGCCAGGGCGCCCTGGCGACGAAATCCCAGGTCGGTGCGACGGACATCACCCAGGGCACCGTCCTTAGGCCCGAACATGATCCTGAACGGCGGCGCCGAGACCGGCACGACGTCCGGGTGGGCGGACCCTGGCGATGTGACGGGCGCAGGCGTCGCCTTCGCGGCGGTGACGACCGACGCCTACCGTCATGAAGGCCGCTACGGCTTCACCCTGACCAAGGCGTCGACGTCGGACGGCGGCGGCGTCTGTTGCCTCGCGCTGCCGGTCGGCCAGGGGCGAAAGTATCGCGTGCGCCTCTGGGTCTATGCGCCGTCGGCGACGGCAGGCGGCCTCTACGTCCGGGTCGGCGAGCGGGACGGGCCACCCTCCGGCGGCTTCGTCACCAGCGCCAACCGGGGATCCTACACCGATCTGGTGTCGAACGGCGCCGTCACTTCGGGCTGGACTTTCTACGATCTCATCTACACGGGCGTCGGCGGCAAATCCTGGGTTTCGCTGGCGGTCTATTCCTGGACGGGCGCTCCGACCGTCCTGGCCTTTGACGACGTGCAGATGGCGGAGGTCACCGCCCTGGGAAGCGGCGGCGCTGTCTATCGTGAGGATGGCTCGACCAAGCTGACCGACAACACCGCCGTGACCGCGCTCGGCACGGCGGCGGCGATCACCGGCCAGGGCCCGTGGGCCACATCGAAGCGCTACTATCAGACGTCCGCGCCGACCACGGGGATGGTCTCGGGCGACATCTGGTTCGACACCACCACCGTCCCCAACGTCATCCACATCTATGACCAGTCGAGCACGACCTGGGTCAAGGCCGGCCCGACCCAGGCGAGCGAGATCACCGCCGACCATGCCGGCGGCGCCAGCCTCGACACCGTCACGCAATACCTGAACAGCCAGGGGACGATGTACGACTATCGCGGCCTGCCGATCAATTCTCCTTACGGCCAGGCCGCCTATCGCTCCAACCAGGCGCCGCTTAGCGCGTCCTCCAGCAGCGCGATCGCCATCGCCGCCCACACGCTGAACCTGGCGAACGGGTCGATCTCGCTGCCGTCGGGGACGATCTCGGGACTGTCCGCCTCCACGCCGTACAATGTCTTCCGCGATCTCGACTCCTCCGCCTGGCTGGCGGACGCGACCATCGCCAGCACGCACCTGACCAGCACCAGCCAGTACGTTTACGTCGGCCAGCAGGCGACGCCGAGCGCCGGCGCGGTCTATCCGACGCCACCCTCGCCCCCGGCCGGGGGGCGGCGGCGTGAACGGGGGGAACCGCTTTGTCTACCAATGAGCCCCTCGCGTCGGAGATCGAGGACATCACGGCCGCCGTCCCGGACGTCAACACCTGCGACCGCATCTACCGCTCGCCCGCCGGCTACGGCGTCAAGGTGCGCACCGTCGAACGGGTGACGCCGGCGGCCATGGTGTTCAGCATCACCGCGGCGCTCTGCGATCCCGAGACCGGCAAAGCTGTCCCGTTCGCGGATGGACACTTCATCCCGAAGGACGGCGAGCACCACGAGGAGGTCATCCTCGCCCACGCGCCGACCGACGCGGAGGTGCGGCTGGCGAGGGCGTGCGCGCGGATCGCCCAGCTCGAGGGCCAGGTCCGCGCCCTCGGCGCGGAGCCGACCACCGAGCCCTTGCCGGCCGATGCGCTGCAGCTCTCGCCGACGCCCGTCGACGTCGCCGAACGCCTGCACCAGGGACACATGACCATGGTGCGGCGGGTCGAGCGGGCCCTGATGCATCACGCCCAGCGCCACGCCCTCGTCGGCGTGGCCGCCATCCGGACCATGCCCGGACGTGCGAGGCGCTCGCCTCGTTGGTCGGCGCTCCCCCGAAATCATCCGCCCGAAAGAGGGAAGCCATGATCCTGCTCTCCAGCCACGTCGCCGTCACCGGCGCGATCGACACCTTCAACCTGACCTACGGCGCGGCCCTGCCGGATGCGGTCCGCGAGCTTCTGGCCACGGCTCTGGGCGGCGGATCGCCGGTGGATCGCATGTGCCAGGCCGCGGAGGTGCTCTACGCCAACCGCGCGGCGATCACCGATACGGCCGCCAAGGCCGCCGCCATGACGCTCGCCGCCCCAATGCGCCGTCTGGGCCGGCAATCCGGCCAACGCCTTCCATGGCATGGACGCAGCCGGAGCGGATGGCGTCAGCCGGGGCGTCGGCATCTACTGGGCCATGCAGCGCGAGCTCGGCGAGACGGCGCCGACCGGCACGAGCTGGCCCGATCCCTCGGCCGATCCGCCCGCGGCCGCGGCGTGGACCCTTCCGGTCGTCGACTGATCCACGGCGATCCGCCGCCCACTTCGCCGTTGCGAGGATCTGATGGCTCAATCCCTCTTCCAAGGTGGCGCGCAGTTGCGCCAGATCCTTGAAATCCCGACCGACCAGGCATGGTCATCGGCGGCCTTCGCGTTCTGGCAGGGGACGGGAGACAGCCGTACGGCCGTCGACCTTTCGGACGCCCACGCCTGGCTGCGGGACATCGCTGGCGTGGTGCTGGAGCTGACCGTCGACAACGGCGGCATCGCCATCGCCGACAATGCCGCCACGCCGTCGGTCGAGGCCGCTGCGCTCCAGAGCCTCGCGCCCGGGGCCGGCGAATTCGAGGTCCAGGTCACGCTCGCCGCATCCGGCGCCGTGCGCCAGATCCGCGCGCCCGTGATGCTCAAGCCGGGAGCGGCGCGGTGATCGTCGACGTCTACCTGTCCGACATCGTGGTCGACGCCGACGCCGGCGGATCGATCATCGACATCGGCGTCGCTCTCGACGGTCCGCCCGGTCCGCCAGGGACCGGCGGCGGCGTCGCCGACTTCATCTTCACCCAGGCCTTTCCCGCGACGCCCTGGGTCGTGAACCACAACCTCGGCCGCAAGCCCCTGGTCGCCGTGCTCGATGTCGGCGGCAACGAGGTCGAGGCCGCGGTCCAGCACATCTCCGTCAACCAGCTCCGCGTCTCGTTCGCCGCGCCTCAGGCCGGCTCCGCCCGCTGCATCTGAAGGACCAGCCATGACCCGCAAGGTACTCTCGACCCTCGAATTCGACGGCGTCGCCGGCATCACCGGCCTGCCGTCGCCCTCGGCCGATAGTGACGCCGCCACCAAGGCCTATGTCGACAGCGCGGTCGAAGGCCTGTCCTGGAAAGCGGCCGCGCGCGTCTCGACCCAGGGCAACGTCGACCTGGCCTCGCCTGGGACGACGATCGACGGCGTCACCATGTCGGGCGGCGACCGCGTGCTGGTTCGCGACCAGACGGACGCCTCGGAGAACGGCATCTACATCTGGTCGGCTTCTGCATCGGCCATGGTGCGGGCCGCCGACGCCTCAACGGCCGCCGAACTCGAACAGGCCGTCATCACCGTGGAAGAAGGAACCGACGCGGGCGCCAGCTTCCGCCAGTCGGCGGTGAACTTCACGCTCGATACCGACGATGTCGTCTGGGAGGCGTTCGGGACCGCCGCGCCCTCGGCCTCGGAGGGCACGGCCGGCGTCATCGCCATCGCCACCCAGGCCGAGACCAATGCCGGGACGGACGACGACAAGGCCGTCACGCCGGACAAGCTCGCCAACTGGTCCGGCCGCAAGCTGAAGTACGCCGCCAGCATCGGCGACGGCTCCGCCACTCAGTTCGACCTCACCCACAACTTCGGGACGCGGGACGTCCAGGTCGAGGTGTTCCGCAACTCCGGCGCCTATGACAGCGTCGACTGCGAGGTCTCCCGGCCGGATGCGAACACGGTGCGGATCAACGTCGCCGCCGCGCCGACGTCGAACCAGTTCCGGGTGGTGATCCTTGGCTAGGCAGGACCTCAGCCTTCGGGTGCTGGCCGGCGACCCGTCGGCCGACCTCGGCGCGGCGACCAAGCAGTTCATCGCCGCGGCGATCACGGCGCTCGGTCTCGGATCCATCGCCACCTTCGCCGAGGCGACGGCGGCGCAGTTCCGGGCCAACACCGCCGGCAAGGCGCTGTCGACCGACAAGGTGTGGTCGGCCGCCGACTTCGTGGGGCTGACGGACGCCTCGACGATCGCGCTCGACATGTCGACGTTCATCAACGGCGCGGTGACGCTGGGCGGAAACCGCACGCTCGGCAATCCGTCCAACACCAAGAACGGCCAGTGTGGCGTCATCAAGCTGACCCAGGACGGGACCGGCTCGCGCACCTTGGCCTATGGCTCGAACTGGAAGTTCGCGGCCGCCACGGCGCCGGTGTTGAGCACCGCGGCGGCCGCCGTAGACCTCCTGTTCTACCAGGTCTTCTCCTCCACGTTGATCTATGGCGTGCTCGTCAAGGGAGTGGGCTGATGCTGGTCCGGCTCGACACCCTGCAGCCCTGGCTCGGCGAGCGGCTGGGCGAGGACGAGGTGCTCTATCCCCGCAACATCGAGGAGTTGTGGTCGGCCGAGGACCTCGCCGCGATCGGCCTCGCCATACCGACGCCGTTCGCGGCTCCGGACGGCCAGGTCATCACCGGCGCGCCCCGCTACGAGACCGACGGCGCGAACGGCGTGCGCGAGGTCTATGACACCCAGGACGCGCCCGCGCCGCCCCGGCGATTGATCGCCAAGTCCGTGGTGCAGGAGCGCGTGGACGCCATCGGCAAGCTCGGCGACGCGCTCACCGCCATGCTGGCCGACCCGATCTCCTTCGCCCGATGGTTCGCTCCAGACTGGCCCAACGTCTATGCTGACGACACAGGCCTCCTTGCCATGCTCGCGGCCATCGGCTGCACGCCCGACCAGATCGCGGCCATCACGGCCCCGATGGATGCCGCCTGATGCTTCCGGGAATTGCCTGCGCCGGCCTGCTGGGCCTGGCGGCTGCCGCGGCGCCGCCGGGCTTCGGCATCTTCGGTGGGGGCTACACCACGACGTACGTCGCCGTCACCGACAAGTACACCTACGGGAGCGACGCCGTGGCGTCCGGCGCGGCCCTCGGGACGGCGCGATACGTCCTGGCCGCGGTCGGCAACGCGACGGTCGGCATCTTCGGTGGGGGCTACACCACGACGTACGTCGCCGTCACCGACAAGTACACCTACGGGAGCGACGCCGTGGCGTCCGGCACGGCCCTCGGGACGGCGCGGTACTACCTCGCGGCCGCCGGCAACGCGACGGTCGGCATCTTCGGCGGGGGCAGCGCCGGGAGTAATTCAGCCGTCACCGACAAGTACACCTACGGGAGCGACGCCGTGGCGTCCGGCGCGGCCCTCGGGACGGCGCGATACGTCCTGGCCGCGGTCGGCAACGCGACGGTCGGCATCTTCGGTGGGGGCTACACCACGACGTACGTCGCCGTCACCGACAAGTACACCTACGGGAGCGACAGCCGGGCGTCCGGCACGGCCCTCGGGACGGCGCGGTACGGCCTCGCGGCCGCCGGCAACGCGACGATCGGCATCTTCGGTGGGGGCTACACCACGACGTACGTCGCCGTCACCGACAAGTACACCTACGGGAGCGACGCCGTGGCGTCCGGCACGGCCCTCGGGACGGCGCGAAGGTACCTCGCGGCCGCCGGCAACGCGACGATCGGCGTCTTCGGCGGGGGCACTACCGGAAGCAATTCACCCGTCACCGACAAGTACACCTACGGGAGCGACGCCGTGGCGTCCGGCACGGCCCTCGGCACGGCGCGACAAGAACTCGCAGCCAGCTCATCGTCCCCCGGAGGCTTCTGATGACCTACAAGGTCAACCGCAGGAACCATGATTTCCAGATCGCGCACTTCGTCGCCGGCCGCTGCCACACGCCCGACGCGGCCTGGTCGCAGCTCTACGCCCAGCGGGATGAGCGCAGGGGCGCCCTGGCGAGCTACCGCGCCGAGAGCTTCAGGCTGCAGGCTCGACGCATCCGCGCTGAAGCTCGGGCCGGCGATGGCGACGAGGCCGAGCAGCTGGAAGCGCGAGCCGATCTGATGGAGGTCGCCGAGGCCGAGGCGGTCGGCGCGACCCTGGCGGCCGCGGCCGAGGCGGAGCTCGCGTTCATCGAGTGCTGCATGGCCGCCCTGGAGCCGCATCGGGTCCATCGCGGCCTTCCGGACGCCGAGGCCCACGAGGCGGCGCAGGCGCGTGAATGGGAGCTGGAGCTGTGCGAGCGCGCGGAGAACTACATCCTCACGTCTGGGTCGATCCCGGCGGATGAACTGGCGACCATGCGCCGGCATCCAGCGTTTTCGGCATCGATCCTGCCGACCATCGAGCGAGCCCGCGAAGCGGTGCAAAAAGGCGCGCTGGACGCCCTGGCCGCGCCGCCAGGATTGGACGCGACCCTTCTGGCGCTCCCAAAGCCCGGCTAGAATGAGCAGCTTCACCCGCGCCGCCTTCACGCCCATGCCGCGCCGCACTGAGCACGGGCGGCGGGTCTACCAGACGGAGGCGGCCATCACCTTCTACGTCGGCCGGCCGGACACGGGCTTCGACATCATCATCCCGGCCGGCTTCGCGACCGACCTCGCGTCGATCCCGCTGGCCGTCCTCTGGCTCCTCGGCCCGCTGCGCCGCTTGGTGGAGCACGAGCTCGCGGTTCCGGCCGCCCTGCACGACCGGATGCGCGATGACCTGCAGTTCTGCCTGGTCGACTGCGACGCCCTCTTCCTGGTGGCGATGCAGGCCCGGCGCGTGAACCCCGTGCTGCGCGAGCTGGCCTTCCTCGCCGTCCGCACCAACCGCAGCCGCGCGGCCTGAAGCGCCCGCCGTCGTCCATGGAGTCCGCATGAGCGAGAAGATCACGCCCCTGAACGGCGCGGCGGAGAAGCCGCGCGCACGGCGTGCGCCGCGCGAGCGTTCGCACGCCGAAATCTATGACCGGGTCGGGGCGGTGGAGCGTGATGTGGTGGCGATCAAGAGCCTCGCCTCCGCCGCGGCGACGGACGCCAAGGCCGCGGCGGATCGCACCATCGCCCAGGGGATGCACAATCAGCGGGTGGACACGACGCTGGAAGACATCAAGGCCATCCTCGCGGAGGTGCGTGAGGCCATCGGCTGGGAGCGGCGCGACGAACGCGGTCAGTGGATCGGCGTCGGCCTCAGGGGCGAGATCGGCCGCGTCGGCCGCCTCGTCTCGCACGAACTGCGCCACGTCGACGGCTGGCGCAAGTATCTCGCGGGCGCCCTCGCGGTGCTCGTGCCGGCCGCCCTGGTCATCTGGTGGCTGGTCTCCAAGCGCGTCGACGTTGTCCTGCGCTGACCGCGCCTTCCGGCAATCGGAGAAGCCCCATGCCCACCGACCCGGCCGCCATCACGGCGGCGCGGCTGCACCTGTTCGCGCCCCAGGCGGACGAGCTTGCGCTGGCCTCGCCCCTTGAGGCGGCGCGCGTGATGCGCGCGGTCGCGACGCCTCGGCGCGTGCGGCACTTCATGGCGCAGACGCACGTGGAAAGCGCCGGCTTCACCCGCCTTTCCGAGGGGCTGTTCTACACGACCGCCGAGCGGGTGCGCGAGGTCTGGCCGAGCCGCTTTCCTACGTCCGTCTCGGCCGAGCCCTACATCCGCAATCCGGAGAAGCTGGCGAACGTCGTCTATGGCGGCCGGCTGGGCAACACCGCCGCCGGCGACGGCTTCCGCTATCGCGGCCGGGGCCTGATCCAGATCACCGGCCGGGACAACTACGCCAGGGCCTCCGATTGGGTTGGCCAGGATCTGGTGGTCAATCCCGATCTGGCCGCCACGCCGAAGATCGCTGCGGCGATCGCCGCGGCCTGGTGGCAGGCCCACGGCCTCAACGAGATCGCGGACACCGACGCCGGCGAGCGCGTCTACGCCACCTTGGAAGCCAGCCTGCGCGGCAATGAGACCGACGACCTGCAGGCCGAGACCAAGATCATCAACGGCGGCCTGAACGGCTGGCCCCAGCGCCAGGCGCAGCTGCTCCGCGCCGGGGCGATCTGGCGCGATCCAATCTGAACGGCGTGCGCGCCGCCCCCTGCGCGCAAGGAGAACCCCCGATGTCCGACGTGAACTACGCCGCGGGCCCCGCGCCCGCGGCCGCCCTTGCGGCTGCGCCCCTGGCGCAGCCCGCGCCCGCCCCGGCCGCCGTGGCGATCGCCGCCGCCGAGCCCGTCGCGGCGCCGGCCGATCCCCTGGCCCCGCTGTTCCCCGGCATGGCCGGCGATCCGGCCAAGGCCCCCACGCTTCAGCAGCTGGAGGCTGTGGCGATCGCCGAGGCCAAGTCCTTCGTCCGTTCCCGCACCCTGTGGGCGCTGGTCGTCGCCGGCGTCGGCTCCTGGCTCCAGCGGGCCTACGGCCACGACATCTCGCCGGCCGACCAGGTCGGCTTCGTCAACGACGCCCTCGGCTTCGTTCAGTACGGCGGCCTGGCGGCAGCCGGCATCTTCCGGGTGCTGGCGACCCGGTCGCTGAAGTAGCGGCCTCTGCGGCCGCGCAGACGCCGGCCGCTCTCGAACCTCAAGGTGATCCATGATCAAGACCTTCCTGGCCGCGGCCTGCGCCGCGGCCCTTCTCTGCGGCTGCGCCACAGGCTCGGCCGAGACCGCCCGCATGACCGCCGGCAAGGCCATCGCCGATGGCTGGCTCGGCTTCGACGGCGCGGCCCAGCTCGCCGACGGCGCAGTCAAGGCTGGCTATCTGCACGGGCCGCCGGCGGCGACGGCGTCCCAGGACCTCAAGCTCGCCTCGGCCTCGCTCACGGCCGCCACCAGCGCCTATCAGGCGGGCAAGGGCGACACGGCGACCCAGATCGCGGCGGCGGCTGCGGCCGTGGCCGAAGTGCTGACGATCGTCGGCCAGGCCGAGAAGGGAGCCCAGTGATGGACGCCCTCGCCATCGCCAACCTGATCACCGCCCTGGCCCAGGCGCTGCCGGCCGCCCTGCAGCTGGCCAGCGAATTCAAGGCCACGGCCAGCGCCGAGGACCAGGCGACCATCGACGCCGCGATCGCCGCCTACCAGGCGACCGCCATGGCCCACCTGGCCCAGGCCGAAGCCGACCTGGCCTCCGCCGCCAAGGCCTGATCGCGAGCCGATCCAGGCCGACCGCCGGGCGAGGGTTGTCCGCGCCCTCTCACCCCATTCCTAGAGGAGGAACTGCATGACCATCAGCATCAACGTGAGCGTGAACGGCAGCTACAAGGTCCCGGTCACCGTGAAGCGCGGTGTCGAGGATCCCGTGACCGAAGTCATCTCCGGCCGCGGTCACGAGGGGCCGAACGTCAAGAACATTCCCTACTACCACGGCAACATGGACGGCGACCTCGTCGTCACCATCGGGAAGGAAGAGCAGGATTTCGGCGACGACGCCGGCTGATCCCCAGGACCAGTCTCCTGCGATGCAGCGCCCCCGGCTCCGGCCGGGGGCGTTTTGCGTTTCGGGGTTAGTGTGACAGCTCGAGGCAGGCAACGACACAGAGCGGGATCACCGACAGCAGGCATAGCCACAAGACCGCCTTGGCGATGATCACCTGCGGGTCCGTCGGCCGCTTCATCCCGCCGCCGGCTTGGCCCGCTCGACGACGAAGGTCCCTGCCGGCGACGGCTCCAGGAACGCCGTGATCGGATTGGCGGGGTCGAGCCACGCCGCGAGCTGGACGGGGGCCAGGATCGCCGGCTGGCGGTGGTGGCCGATCGACTGCACGTCCGGCCCGGGCGGCTTGGTCACCAGGGTGTAGGTGACGATCGGCCCCTTGTCAGGCAGGTCCACCCATGAGCGCAGGCCGGCAAAGAAGAACGGCCGACCATCGACCGGCATGAACCGGAACTCCGGCTTCTTGCCGTCCGGACCGCGATCCTTGGCGTACTCGTAGAACGCCTCGCCTGGGATCAGGCAGCGCCCCGACTTGGCGGCCGTCTTGAACACGCCGTTGGTCTCGGCCGTCTCGCCCTTGGCGTTGTTGCAGCCGCCGTGCTCCTTGCGCCAGGCGGCGAAGGTTCCCTTGAACCAGAACGGAACCAGCAGCCAGGTCGCCGCCTCTGCGACCAGTGCGCCGTCGTGGGGCGCGACGATCTCGCCGGTATAGGCCGGCCAGATGTCCGGGCCCTGGACGTTCGGGCGCGCCCGCTCGCGGTCGAACACCGGCAGGCGCAGCTCGCTGAACTCGCCCGTCATGGTCCGCCACTCGCCCGACGATCGGTAGTGGTTGCACATGGCGGGCGACTTCAGGGCTTTTTGGCGCGAGGCGCAAGCACCCGGCCGCCTGAGGGCGACACCTCCTCGCGCATAGACATGGCGCCCGCCGTCATCGCGCAGTCCGGCCGGCACTTCAGCCGCGCCCGCAGCACGTCGAACGGCGTGTCCAGGCCGAAGCGCTCGCACGCGTCGGCCGCGGTGATCGCCTGGTCCCGGCCGCAGGGGATGCAGACCATCCGCAGGCGATTGGCCTTCACCAGGAGGGCCGAGACAGTGGGCATGATCACGCCAGTCCGCTGGCCGCAGCCGCTGCAGCGGAAGCGGCCCGCAGACGCCGCGGCGTCCAGGTCCAGGCAAGGATCGAGCGCGCCGAGGGCCAGCACGCGGCTGGGCGCGCTGCAGGCGCGGCAGGACACATAGACAGGGAGCCCGATGGCTCGGGCCTCGGCGACGGTGGCCATGACGGGCGACTCCTACGCCCGCGCGGCCGCCATCATCAAGCGGATGTTCTCATGATGTTCTTTTTCGTGAAGGCGATCGCGCCGTGTCAGCAGGCTATCGTGAGCGCCGGCGCAGCCCATTGGGGAACGCGCTTGTAGCGGCCCCCAGCTACCACGCGTCCCTCTCCCGCATTGCAACCTTGGCCACGTCTCCGCTTTGATGCACAAGCGGTTGTCCGGGGTGCGGGATCGATGAGCGTCACAAAGCGGCTCCACCGCGCCACCCTGCTGCAACGGCTGGGGCCTGGCCTGATCACCGGGGCCGCCGACGACGATCCGTCCGGCATCGCCACCTATTCGCAGGCGGGCGCCGCGTTCGGCCTGCAGATGCTGTGGGCCATGGTGCTGACCTTCCCGCTGATGGCGGGGGTGCAGCTCGTGGCCGCGCGGATCGGGCGGGTGACCGGCCACGGCCTGGCGGCCAATCTGAAGGCGGTGTTCCCCACCTGGGTGGTGATCGTCCTGGTGGCGCTGCTGTTCATCGCCAACACCATCAACATCGCCGCGGACCTGGCGGCCATGGGCGAGGCGGCGGCGATGGTCCTCGGCTGGGGCGGGCGCTGGCACGCCATCGCCTTCGGCGTCTTCTCCCTGCTGCTGCAGGTGCTGATGCCCTACCACCGCTACGTGAAGGTGCTGAAGTGGCTGACGCTGGTGCTGTTCGCCTACGTCGCCGTGGTGCTGGTGGTGCACGTGGACTGGGCCCAGGTCGGCCTCAAGATCATCATGCCCGGCCTGAAGCTCGACAAGACGTCCATCACCCTGATCGTGGCCGTGTTCGGCACCACCATCAGCCCCTACCTGTTCTTCTGGCAGAGCTCCCAGGAGGTGGAGGAGATCGACGACAACCCCGACGCCGAATCCCTGCTCAAGACGCCGCGCGAGGCGGTCGGCGAGCTGAAGCGCATCCGGCTCGACACCTATGTCGGCATGGCCTTCTCCAACGTGATCGCCATGTCGATCATGATCGCCACCGCCGCCACCCTGAACGCCCACGGCCAGACCGACATCCAGACCGCGTCCCAGGCGGCCGAGGCGCTGCGCCCCGTGGCCGGCCCGCTGGCCTTCGCCCTGTTCGCCGTGGGGATCATCGGCACGGGCCTGCTGGCCGTGCCCGTGCTGGCCGGATCGGCCGCCTATGCGGTGGCCGAGACCCAGGGCTGGCGTTCCGGGCTGGAGCTGAAACCCAAGCAGGCGGTGGGGTTCTACGCCATCATCGGCCTGGCCATGCTGGTGGGCACGGCGCTCGACTTCTCCTCGCTCGACCCGATCAAGGCGCTGGTCTGGGCGGCGGTGATCAACGGGGTGATCGCGGTGCCGATCATGGTGGTGATGATGATCGTGGCCGGCAACAAGGGCCGGCTCGGCCGGTTCACCTCGACGCCGCTGGAGCTGGTCCTGGGCTGGGCGGCGACCGCCCTGATGGCGGCCGCCGCGATCGCCATGTTCGTGACCAGCTGAGGGTCACATCGCGATGGGCAGATCCTTGCCCGCCGGCCGGTTGGGATCGGCGCGGCGCTGGATCCCCTCGGCGATCTCCTCGATAAGCTTGGGGCAGAAGGCCGGCAGGTCGGCCGGGCTGCGGCTGGTGACGAGGCCGTCGTCGACCACCACCTCCTGGTCCTTCACCTCGGCGCCGGCGTTCTGCAGGTCCTTCTGGATCGCCTTGAAGCCGGTCATGGTGCGGCCCTCGACCACGCCCGCGTTGATCAGGATCCAGGGGCCGTGGCAGATCGCGCCGACCGGCTTGCCGGCCTTGATGAAGGCGCGGGCGAAGTCGGTCGCCTTGGGCTCAACCCGCAGGGCGTCCGGGCTGAACACCCCGCCCGGGATCATCAGGGCGTCGTAGTCCTCGGCGCGGGCCTGGTCGAGTGTGCGGTCGACCGGGATGGTCCTGCCCTTCTCGCGGTGGACGTTCGCCTCGATGGAGCCGGGCTTGGTGGAGACGATCTCCACCGTCGCGCCGGCGTCCTTCAGGGCCTTCAGCGGCTCGAACAGCTCCGACTCCTCGAAGCCGTCCGCGGCCAGGATGGCGACCTTCTTGCCTTCGATGCGGCTGGCCATGGTTCACCTCTTTCACTGAAATTTGGGGGAGGACGCGATGCGCGTCCGTCAGGTGAACCGCGGGCGGCCGCGGCGGTTCCTGCGGTCAAGCCGCGCCGGCGGACGCCGCCAGGGCCGCCCCCCACTCCTCGCGGACCGCCTCGTCGGCCTCTCCGGCGTGCGCATCGGCCAGATTCGCGAAGGCCGCTGGGGATAGCAGCCGGCCCAGCGCCCAGACCGCCGCGCCGCGCACCAGGGGCGAGGGATCGGCCAGCAGGGGCTCGGCGGCGGCCGCCATCGCCGGATCGCCGCTGTTGCCGAGGGCGTAGAGCACGTTGCGCACGAAGCGGTCGCGGCCGATCCGCTTGACCGGGCTCCTGGTGAACAGGGCACGGAACGCCGCGTCGTCGAGGCGGACGAGGTCGGCCAGCAGGGGCGCCGCCAGGGCCTCGCGCGGATGGAAGGCCTGCTCGCGCGCGGTCTGGGCGAACTTGTTCCAGGGGCAGACGGCCAGGCAGTCGTCGCAGCCGTAGATGCGATTGCCCATGGCGGCGCGGTACTGGCGCGGCATCGGGCCCCGGTGCTCGATGGTCAGGTAGGACAGGCAGGCGCGCGCGTCGAGTTGATAGGGCGCAGGGAAGGCCTTGGTCGGGCAGACGTCCAGGCAGGCCTGGCACGAGCCGCAATGGCTGACCTCGGCCGGGTCGGGCGCGATCTGCATGTCCGTCAGCACCGAGCCCAGGAACAGCCAGGAGCCGTGCTCGCGCGAGACGAGGTTGGTGTGCTTGCCCTGCCAGCCGAGGCCGGCGGCCTGGGCCAGCGGCTTCTCCATCAGGGGCGCGGTGTCGACGAACACCTTCAGGGCGCAGCCGAACTCGGCCGCCATCCAGCGGCCCAGCGCCTTCAGCCGCGCCTTGATCAGCTCGTGGTAGTCCTCGCCCTGGGCGTAGACCGAGATCGCGGCCCGGTCGCGCCGCGCCAGAACCTGCAGGGGGTCGGCGTCGGGGCCGTAGCTGAGCGCCAGGACGACGGCGGAGCGGGCGTCCGGCCACATGGCCCGCGGATGGGCGCGCCGCGCGGCGGTGGCGGCCATCCAGTCCATGGTCCCGTGGCGGCCGAGGGCGATGAACTCCTCCAGCCGCGCGCCGGCCGGCCACGGCTCGGCGGCCGAGGCGAAGCCGCAGGCGTCGAAGCCCAACTCTGCCGCCTTGGCGCGGATGAGTTCGCGGGTCGTCTCAGAAGTCGAGGTCGGCATAGTTGGCCGAGGGCGCCAGCCCCGGGAGCCGGTCGCCCAGGAGCGGCCGGAACGACGGCCGGGACTTGATCTTCATGTACCAGGTCTTCACCGCCGGGAAGTCGCGCCAGGGCACGTCGCCGAGGTAGTCGATCACCGAGATGTGGGCCGCCGCCGCGATGTCGGCCAGGCTCAGCCGCCGCCCTGCCAGCCAGTCGCGCGCCTCCAGGAGGCTCTCCAGATAGGTCAGGTGGGTGCGCACGCCCTCGCGGCCCTGGCGCATGGCGCCGTGGTCGGGGGCGCCCAGGCGGAACAGCCGCTTCTCCATCTTCTCGTGGACCAACAGGGCGTTGACCTCGAAGTCGAACTTGCGGTCGAACCACTGCATCAGCCGGCGGGCCTCGGCGCGCTCGGCAGGATCGCTCGGCATCAGGGCGGGGTCGGGCGAGGTCTCTTCAAGATGGCCGAGGATCGCGCGGGTCTCGCACAGCACGATGCGGCCGTCCTCGCCATGCTCCTCCATCACCGGGGTCAGGCCCGAGGGGTTCAGGATCAGGAACTCCGGCCGGCCTTCCCAGTAGGGTTCGATCACCTCGGTGAAGGCGAGCTTCTTTTCGCCCAGAGCGAGGCGCGCCTGGCGCGAGCCGGGGTCGAGGGGGAAGTGGTGGAGGGTGCGCTGAACGCTCATGGGGCCGGCCAAGGGCGTAACGGAGCCCGGACCTAACGCCAAGAGCCCTTAAGGGTGCGTTTACCCACCTTGGGCGGCGACGGCGGGCGCGTGCTCGTGATGATCATGCCGATCGGCCTCGGCGAACGCGCCGCCGTGGGCCTCGGCGCGGTCCTGCGGGTCGGGGTGGATGATGATGTCCGCGGCGGGAAAGGCTTCCAGCACCCGGTTCTCGGCGGCGACCAGCACGTGGTGCGCCTGCTCCAGGCTCAGGGCCGGGTCCATGTCGGCATGCATCTGGACATGGACGTAGGGGCCCGAGGCGCGGGTTCGCAGCTGGTGCACGCCGCGGATGCGCGGGTCGGCGATCATCCGCGCCACGATCTCGGCGCGGGCCTCGTCGGGCAGCTCGTGGTCCATCAGCTGGCTGGCGCTGTCGCGGAACACCTGGATCGCGCCCCAGACCAGCCATCCGGTCACGAACAGGCCCGCGGCCGCGTCATAGCGGGCCGAACCCAGCCAGGCGGTGAGCCCGATGCCGACCATGGCCGCGAGGTTGGACGCCAGGTCCACCGCATAGTGCGCCCGGTCCCCCGCCACCGCCACGGAGCTGGTCTGGCCGAGCACGCGCGTCTGCACGCGCAGCAGCACCACCGTCAGGGCCACCGAGACCGCCATCACCGCCAGGGCCCAGCCCTCGGCCTGGATCGGCTTGGGCGCGATCAGGTGGCGCACGGCCTCCTCGCCCACCAGGGCGGCCGAGCCCATGACCAGGCCGGCCTGCAGCAGGCTGGCGAACGCCTCGGCCTTGCCGTGGCCGTAGCGGTGCTCGCGGTCCGGCGGGCTCGCCGCATAGCGGATGGCGAGGAAGGTCGCGCTCGACGCCAGGATGTCGAGGCCGGAGTCGGCCAGGGACGCCAGCATGGCGATCGAGCCGGACGCCAGCCAGGCGGCGAGCTTGATCAGGGCCAGGACGGAGGCGACCGCCACCGACAGGCGGGCGGCGCGGCGGGTCAGGGCCGCCGTGTCCTCGATGGGCAGGGCCCCGGCCAGGGCGGTATGGGAGTGGTCCAGGAAGGCCATGGCTGTCTCGACAGCCCAAGGACTAGCGTCCGCCCGCCCTGGCGCCCAGCGCGAACGACTCGCAGGGCTGGCTGGAGCCGATTGAACTCCAGGATCGATTTTCACGTCATCACCGGCTGGAGCGCGAAGCGCGGAATGCCGGTGACCTATGATCTCCGAGGTGGAGGCGCACCTCGGCGGCGCCGTGTTCATGGGTGGCCGGGACAAGCCCGGCCATGACGGTGGAGAAGATCAGGCGCTCCGCTGATCTCGGCCGTTCTACGCCGCCGCCTCCACCGCCGCGGTGTTGCGGCGCTCGAGCTTGCCCCACCCGACGCGGGGGCCGCGGACCGCGGTCAGCACCGCCTTGATCACCACGTAGTACATCATCTGGCGATAGCCGAACCGCTGCACCGGTAGCCAGATCAGGTCCTTCCATGGGGCGCGCCGCTCCAGCGCCATGCCGAGCGCCGCGGCGGACAGGTCCACGAAGATGAACACCGCCCAGTAGAGCAGGCCCTGGATCAGGTTGTCCGGCTGCCATTCCACCGGGTGGAACATGCGGTCGAGCAGGGCCGCGGCGATGCTCCAGATCACGGCCAGGTCCACCAGGGGCGCGGCCATGGCCAGGATGATCTGGAACAGCCAGATCTGCGGCAGGGCGATGAAGCCGAGCGCCGCGTGCTTGACGTCGAACATCGCCGCCCGGTGCTTCCACAGGCACTGCAGGGTGCCGAACGACCAGCGGAAGCGCTGCTTCATCAGGTCGCGCAGGGTGTGCGGCGCCTCGGTGTAGGCGCGGGCGGTCGGGTCGAACTCGATGCGCCAGCCGGCCCGCTGCATCGCCATGGTCAGGTCCTGGTCCTCGGCCAGGGTGTCGCCGGGGAAGCCGCCGAGGGCCTCCAGCGCGCTGCGGCGCCAGGCGCCGACGGCGCCGGGCACCACGGTCACCGCGCCGAGGGCGGCCAGGGCCCGCCGCTCCAGGTTCTGCGAGGTCACATATTCCAGCGCCTGCCAGCGGGTGATCAGGTTCAGGCGGTTGCCGACCAGGGCGTTGCCGGCCACGGCCCCGACCTTCGGGTTGATGAACCAGCGGACCAGGCGCGCGATGGTCTCGGGCGGGAACAGGGTGTCGGCGTCGAGCGCCACCACCACGTCGCCGCTGGCGGCCGCCAGGCCCTTGTTCAGGGCCGCGGCCTTGCCGCCGTTGGGGAAGCGCATCAGCTTCACCCGCGGCTCGTCGGCGTAGGCGGTCTCGACCGCCTCGGCGGTGCCGTCGGTGGAGCCGTCGTCGAGGACGATGATCTCCAGCCGCGTCCAGGCGGACTCCAGGATGCGGGCGATCGAGCCGGCGATCACCTTCTCCTCGTTGAAGCAGGGGATCAGCACGCTGACCAGCGGGCCGTCGGCGTTCGGGTCGAGCTTCTTGGGCGCGCGGCGCGGGAACTGGCGCCAGTTGACCAGGGCCAGGGGCGCCAGGAACGCCAGCCGGCCGACGCCCAGCGCGATGGCGCTGAGGAACAGGAACTGCACCGCCATGTCGACCTCGCGGAAGAAGTCGAAGCCGAAGCGGTCGAGCGCCAGTTCGAACGAGCCCTGGGTGACGGGCGGCATGGCCTGGGCCGGCGTCATCCCCGCCAGCTCGCCGACGGTGACGAAGCGGTAGCCCTTGGCGCGCACCTGGTCGATCAGGGTCGGCAGGGCCTCGATGGTCTTCTCCCGGTTGCCGCCGGAATCGTGCAGCAGGATCACCTGGCCGGGCACCGGGCCGGGGTTGTCGAGCCGGTCGATCACGCGCTGAACGATCAGGGTCGGATCGGGCTTCTTCCAGTCGTCCGGGTCGATGCGCAGGCCGACGATCAGGTAGCCGAGCTTCTGGGCCTTGATCAACGGCTCCACCTCGGCCGGGGTCGACGGCTCGGCGTCGCCGAAATAGGGCGGGCGGAACAGGCGCATGGAGCGGCCGGTGATCACCTCGAACAGGCGCTGGGTGATGTTCAGCTCGAAGTCGGTGTCGACGGTCGGCGTCACCGCGATGTTCGGGTGGGTGTAGGTGTGGCTGCCCACCATCATGCCTTCGCGCACTTCGCGCCGGACGAGGCCCGGGTGCGCCTGCATGTTCTTGCCGATGACGAAGAAGGTCGCCGGCACGTGCTTGGCCTTCAGGATGTCGAGGATCCTGGGCGTCCAGCGGGCGTCGGGGCCGTCGTCGAAGGTCAGGGCCACCAGGCCCGGATGCTGGCCGTACCTCTGGATCACATAGGCGGTCGGCATGACGTCGTAGTGCTCGTCCGAGACGAGGCCGGTGTCGGAGTCCACCGAGAAGCTGCGGCGGCCGGCGGTCGGCCGCGCCTCGACGTGCAGGACCTCGCCGTTGCCGTCGAAGTCGACGTCCAGGGCGGGCGGCAGGTAGTTCAGGGCGGCGGGGCTCGCCTTGCCGTAGGCGTGCGGCAGCACGCTCCAGACGCCCGGGTCCTCCGACCCCAGCCGCCACAGGCCGTAGCCGCGCGGGCGGTAGTCGTCGGAGACCTTGATCTCGTTGTAGAGGGTCGGGGCGTCGAGGAACCACACCTCGTGCTTGCGCCCGCTGTCCTCCTGGTAGCCGAAGGTCGGGTTCAGCGAGGCCTGGTCCATGCGCACGTCCACGCCGGAATCGTGCGCCTCCTGGGTCGCTTCGTGGAAGGTCACGGTGTCGGCGTGGCCGGGGCCGGACTTGTCCTTCAGCGTCCAGTCGTAGCCGTAGGAGCCCAGCGCCAGGATGGTCTTGGACTCGTCCAGGCGCGAAAGGCGCTTGTCGAGGTTGGCTTCGAACCAGTCCTGGCCCGCCGCCGGGCCGGGATCGCCGGTGCCCCAGTGCTGGTCGTAGGCCATCAGCACCAGGGTGTCGCTGGCGCTCTGCAGCGCTTCCAGCGGCTGGGAGTCGTCGCCGAACAGGGCCGTCACCCAGACCTCGCGGCCGAGCGGGTTCAGCGCCTGGTTGGCCTCCTGCACCAGCGCCGGATAGGCCTTCATCGCCTCGGGCGACAGGCTCTCGAAGTCGAAGACATAGCCGGAATAGCCGCGGGTCTTGGCCAGGGCCACGAGGTTGGAGACCATGGCCTGGCGCGCGGCCGGGTTCAGGATGATCTGGTTGGCCAGCGGCCCGTCCCAGAGGCCGTCGTGGGCGTTCTGGATCACCGGCATCACCGAGGGCGCGTGCTGCGCCTTGGCCAGCAGCAGGTTGGTCTGCGGGTCCTTGGCGACCTTGAGCAGGCCGCGCGAGCCGTCCGGCGTGATCCAGGCCGGCGCCAGGACGTCGATCTGGCCGATGTGCTGGCCCAGCGACACGCGCGAGGTCTCGTCCCACGGCACGTAGAAGGCGACGGTCAGGGGCTTGGCGGTCTGGCCGGCCTGGCCCTTCTTCGGGCGCGGCACGCGCGTCCAGGCCGGGCGGCCCTTCAGGCGATGGATGTTCTCCACGTGCAGGGCCGACAGGACGCGCGGGTCCTTCAGCTGCACATTGGGCAGGTGCGGGGCGAACGCCAGGGTGCCGAAGAACACCGCCACGACCGCCGCCAGCAGCGACAGCACCAGCCCGCCGGCCATGCCCGCGCGCCGCGCGCGCCGCCCGGACGGGTCGTGGAAGATGAAGTCGCTCATATGTCTTTATGAATTTGAGTCGCCTGCCCCGGTTTCCCTAGCGCTACGAAGGTGACAGAACCAAGGCGCCTTGTGCACGGTTTTCAGCCAAAGAACAGCCGCCACATCAGACGCCCGGGCATGAAGGCGACGACGCCGGCGAACAGCAGGCTCCCTAGATAGAAGCCGGTCATCATCCGGCTATGCAGCGCGACGTTGTGTCGCCGCGCGGCGACCAGCCCGATCGGCACGCCGACCAGGGTCCAGGCGCTGAACAGCTGCAGCACGTTGAAGCGGAACCCCTCCGGCCCATGGATGAACAGGGCCGCCACGGCGGTGACGACCATCGAGACCACGAACACCCAGCCCAGCGTCCGGTGCATCAGCCTTCCCTTGGGGCCGGTCATCAGCACCGCCCCGGCGGCGATGGCCGCGGCGATGGTGGCGAGGTGGATCTTGATCGCCAGGGGCGCGGCGGCCAGCAGGTCCAGCCGCGGGGCGTGCGGGCGCCAGTCGGTCGCCGCAGCCAGGCGGGCGACCTGCGCGACGCCCTCGGGGCCCAGGAAGGCCAGGATCACCGCGGCCGCGATCCCGATCGCGATCGCATAGCCGAGGCGGCGCGGCGCGGTTGACACGATTTGGTCGGACATCTTCATCTCCAGAGGCCGGCCCTCCACGGCCGGCGCGACAACCGCCGACTACGGCGGTCCGCAGGGGCGTTCAGCAGCAGGTGCACGGGGGGACGGCTTTGCTTCGCGAACGGACGCCGGGCGCCGTTGACGCTTCGCGGACCGCCGGGACGCTTCGGCCGTCGCTGCGGTCGCTGCTGATCGCGGTGGTCGCCGGCATGTTCCTGGCCCTGGCCGGCGCATTCGGCACCGGGGAGATCCCGCTGTGGCGGCGGCTGGCCTACTGGGTGGGCCTGATGGCGTTCGGCGGCCTCTGGGGCGCGCCGCTCGCGCGTTTCCTGTGGACCCGGCCGCGGCTGGAGGGCCGGCCGTGGCTGCAGTTCGCCATCATGGTGGTGGGGATGTCGGTCCCCTATACCGCCGTGGTCTGGCTGTTCACCGGCCTGGTGGCGGGGCGCAGGGCGACGGACGTCGGGACGGCCCTCCTGCAGATGGCGGGCCTGTTCCCCTTCGTGCTGATGGTCGCCGCGGCGATCGGCGCGATCAACCTCCTGGCCGCCAAGCGCCTTGTGCGCACCCACGCCGCCGCCGCGACGGATGGGCCGCCCGTGCGCTTTCTCGAGCGCCTGCCGTTCAAGCTGAAGGGCGCGGAGATCTACGCCGTGGAGGCCGAGGACCACTACCTGCGCGTCCACACCTCCAAGGGCTCCGACCTGATCCTGATGCGGCTGTCGGACGCGGTGGCCGAGCTGGAGGGGCTGGAGGGCGCCCAGACCCACCGCTCCTGGTGGGTGGCGCGCTCGGCGGTGGAGGACATCCGCCGCGCCGACGGCCGCGCCACCCTGATGCTGAAGGGCGGGACGGAGGCCCCGGTCAGCCGCACCCATGCGCGGCGCCTGCGCGCCGCGGGCTGGTACTAGCCGGCTTCCGCCTCGGCCCCGCGCGGCCCCCTGCGCCTCAGCCGGCTGACGAGGGGGCCGAAGGTCAGGCCCTGCACGCCGATGGAGAACACCACCACCGCATAGGTCATCGACAGGATCGCCGGCCGCTCGGGGACCCTGGGGATCTCCAGCGCCAGAGCCAGCGACAGCGCCCCGTGCAGGCCGCCCCAGGCCAGGATCATGCTCGGCCCCCGCTCCTCGTTGCGGAAGTGGAAATAGGCCCCCCACGGCAGCACCACGGCCAGGCGCGCCAGCACCACCAGCGGTATGGCCACGGCCCACAGCCCGACGTAGCGCAGCGCGAACGGCACCACGAGGAACTCCAGGCCGAGCAGGAAGAACAGGAGGGCGTTCAGCACCTCGTCCACCAGGTTCCAGAAGGCGATCAGGTGGGTCTGGCTCTCCGGCGTCATGGCCGAGCGCGCCTCCCGGTCGCCGATCAGCAGGCCGGCGGCCACCACCGCCATGGGCCCCGACACGTGCAGCGCGTCGGCCAGGGCGTAGGCGCCCACCGCCAGGGCCAGGGACAGCAGCGCCTCCACCACCGGGTCCGACACCGTCGCCATGGCGCGGATCACCACGAAGGCCGCGACGAAGCCGAGGACCAGGCCGCCGCCCGCGGTCAGCACCACCTGGATCGCCGTATGCTCAGGGTGGGCGCCGCCGCCGGTGGCCAGCGACAGCAGGGCCAGGAACACCACGATGCCGACCCCGTCGTTGAACAGGGCCTCGCCCTGCAGGATCGCCTGCAGCATGCGCGAGAGGTCGCCGCGCCGGACCGCCGCCAGCACCGCGATGGGGTCGGTGGGGCTGATCAGGGAGCCGAACACCATCGCCCAGATCAGCGGCAGCTGGAACCCGAGCGCCCGCGCCGCCAGCCAGACGCCGCCGCCGACCAGCGCGGTCGAGGCGGCCACGCCGAGCGTCGCCAGGGTCCACACCGCCGCGCGCCGCCGGCGCATCTCGCCGAGGTCCACCTGCATGGCGCCCGCGAAAAGCAGGAAGGCCAGCATGTAGCCGACCACGGTCTGGGGGAAGTCGACCTCGGAGATCACCCGCACGGCCTGGTCGACGCCCGCCACGCCCGGCGCGAACCGGCGCAGGGCCACCAGCGCCGCCGCGCCGATCAGGCCCGCCGCCAGCATGGCGACGCCTGCGGGCAGGCGCAGGGCCTTGGCGTTGATCCAGCCCGCCGCCGCCACCAGGGTCAGGAACAGGGCCGCGAGTTGGAAGGGCGACATCGGCGCGGCTCCGGCACAGCCGGGCGGATGTTCGCGGCGCGCCCGCGCCTTGTCCAGCACAACCGGTGGGGCCGGCGGAGCAACGCCGCGCGCCGGATATTCCCAAATCGGGGCCGGACCGCTACGTAGCGGGGATGCCCTTGCTGGTCCTGTCCGCTGCGGAAGCCCTCAAGAGAGCGCGGGACGCACGGTCCCGCTGGCCCCGCAGCCCGGAGGCGCAGGCCGATCGCCTGATGCCGCTGGCTCAGCCGCGGTTCTCGCCGAGCTTCAGGATAGGCCGCGAGGAGCTGATCTTCACGGTCGGCTCGTGCTTCGCCCGCAACATCGAGAACCAGCTGATCCTGGAGGGCTACAACGTCGCGGCCAAGCAGTTCCGGCCGCCCGAGGACACCGGCTTCAAGGCCGGCCCCGACGCCCTGCTGAACCGCTACCTCGTCCACTCCATCGCCAACGAGCTGCGCTGGGGCCTCGGCCACGGCAAGCCGTTCCGCCAGCGCTATTACGCCCAGATGGGGCCGGACAAGTGGTTCGACCCGCACATGAACCCGGCCATCACGCCTGCGCCGCTGGAGGTGGTGGAGGCCCGCCGCGAGGCGGTGCGCCGCTACATGGCCCTGGCCGCCCAGGCGCGGGTGGTGATCATGACGCTGGGCATGGCCGAGGCCTGGTTCGACCGCAAGAACGGCCTCTACCTGAACGGCGTCCTGCCGCCGCGGGCGCGCGAGCGCGAGCCGGAGCGGTTCGAGTTCCACATCCTGGACTATCCGCAGATCCTCGAGAGCCTGGAGTTCATCCACGCCCTTCTGACCGCGCGCGGCGCGCCGGGCTTCCGGATGATGGTCACCGTCTCGCCGGTGGCGATCAACACCACCTTCACCGGCGAGGAGATCCTGGTCGCCAACAGCTATTCCAAGTCGGTGCAGCGGGCGGCGGTCGAGGCCTTCGTGCGCCGCCACCCGAACGTCGACTACTTCCCGAGCTACGAGAGCGTGACCCTGTCGGACCGCAAGCGCGCCTGGCGGGCGGACCAGGCCCATGCCTCCGACGAGATCGTCCGGCTGAACGTGCTCAGGATGATCGAAGCCTACGCCAGCCATCCGGAAGACGAGACCGGCGCGGGCGCGACGGCGACCTCGGCGGCGGCGGCTTTCGCCCTGGTCCAGGAGGCCAAGGACGCGGCGGCGCGCGGCGACGACGAGAGCGCGATGCGCCTGTTCGCCAAGGCCGCCGCCGCGGCGCCGGGCGAGGGGCTGATCCTGCTCGACTACGGCCGCTTCCTGCACGCCCAGGGCCGCTTCACCGACGCGGCCAAGGTGATCAAGGCCTCGATCCGCAACGGCAGCGGCGCCTACGGCGGCTACTACCAGTACGCCGTGACCCTGCGCGCCGCGGGTCGCTATCCGGAGGCGTTCACGGCCGCGCGGCTGGCGCGCAACATCCAGCCGACGCGGCGGGCCTGCTGCACCTCAGCGCCGACGTGGCCAACAGGCTCGGCCGGTACGATGAGGCCCTGGCCCTGGCCGAGAAGTGCGTGGCGCTCGAGCCGGAATCGGCCGCCTTCCAGCGCTACCTGGCGGTGCTGCGGCGCGAGCAGCACAAGCGGGCGCGGCTGGCGCGGGTGAAGAGCCTGTTCCCGATCGGGCGGCGCGCCTGACCCGGCCCGGCCGGCCATGACCGACGCGGCCGCCGACCTGACGCTGTGCACGGTGGCGACGCCGATGCACAAGCGCCTGCTCGCCTACAACCACGGCCTGACCGAGGGCCTGAACCCCGGCGCCGCCCGCGCTGGATCGTCGTCGACAACCAGGACATCCACCTGGCCGCCGCCAAGGCCGCCGGCGCCACGGAGGCGGCGCTGCGGGCGCAGACGGCCCTGTTCCAGGACGAGCCGATGCAGGCCTGCGCCCCGGGCGCCATGGTCGTGCCCGGACCGGGCCTGGAGGAGGTGTCGGACGCGGTGCTGGCGGCCACCGAGGCGTCGGGGACGCCGCTCGGCGAACGACGGCGGCTGCTGGGCAAGTACCTCGGCAGCTATCACCACGCCGCGGGCCTGAACCGGGCGCTGGAGCGGGTGGCCACCCGCTACGCCCTGGTCATCGACCCGGATTTCTACGTCGTGCGCCCGGGCTGGATCGCCGAGGTGCTGGCGCATGTGCGCGCCGAAGACCTGGCCGCGTTCGGCGCGCCGTGGAATCCGCGCTGGTACCAGAAGTTCCGCTACTTCCCCTGCACCCACTTCATGGTGCTGGACCTGGCCAAGCGGCCCTGGTCGCCGGGCCTGCTGGCGCCGGACCTGGTGCGCGGAGGCCGGCGGTTCGCCTCGCGGCAGTGGACCGCCTATGCCGCCGCGCGGGCGGCGAGCGCACGGCGGCGCTGGGGTGTCTGCTGCGCCATCCCGTCCGCGCCGTCGCCGACGACATCCGGCAAAGGCGCAGCATCGGCGGCTCGCGCGACACCGGCCATGCCCTGATGCAGGCGTTCGCGGCCGAGCCCGCCCTGACGTCGGGCCTGCTGACGCCGGTGTTCTCGGCGCGCGACGGCTACCAGCCCGCCGCGGTCACCCCGCTGCAGGACAATCCGCTGCTGAACGCTTTCCTGCCGGACCGGTGGTGCTATCGGCCCAAGCGCCCGGGCTATATCTCGCCGGCCGGGTTCCGGGAGGCCGGATTGCCGGACTTCCGCGGCCTCGGGTGGGAGGAGTTCCTCTGGCGCGGCGCGCCGTTCGCGGTGCACGTGCGCGGCGAGCTGCAGCGCGGGCCGGCCGGCGGCGTCGAGGACGACGCGGTCGGGCGCGGGCTGGACGCCGTGCTGCGCCGCCTCGGCCAGCCGCCGCTGGATCCGCTCGGCGCGGCGGTTGGCGGGGGTAGTGCATGATATCGCGCCGGCTTGCGCCCCGCCGGCTTGCGGCGATAATGCTGCGGCGCCCCGGAAGCGTCATGATCGTGCGGCTGAAGGGGCGGGAACAGTTTGAAAGGCGTGGTCATTGTGATGCCGCCCGCGGCCGGTCGCTTCCTTGATCCGTTCCCATTCCAGGCCGGTTTGGATCATCCGACCCTGGCGTCTCGTCCGCCCAGGCCCGCCGCCCTCGACTCCGCGCCCCTGGAGACACCGGTTTCCGCCCATGAACAAGGCCGTCGCCGAGCTGCCCCTCGAACGTGACCCGGGACCGGATCCGAGCTCGGATCCTGCGGCCGCGCCGCAGACGCCCGCTGTCTCCGACAAGGTCGCCGCGAAGGCCGCCAAGGCCGCGAAAGCTCGCCGCCAAGGCCATGAGGACGCGGCGGCCGGGCCGGCCGTCGTTCCGCCTCCGCCGTCCGCCCCCGTCTCCCGCCCCACGCCGCATCAATTCCAACTGCGCGTCGCCAAGGCGCTGGTTCTGCGCGACCTCGTCGGCCAGCACGGGGATTCCCGGCTCGGCCCGATCATGGGCGTGGTCCTGCAGTGGGCCGCATTCGCCGTGATGATCATCTATTTCCACCTGAAGGGGAAAACGATCTCGCGCGACTATCCGCTGCTGCCGTTCTTCCTGACCGGCTTCCCGCTGTGGTTCGGCTTCATGGAAAGCTACCGGACGGCCACCAGGGGCGCGACGACGGGCGACAGCCTGCTGATGTTCCCGCAGATCGCCCAGCTGGAACCTGATCATCTCGCAGGTGATCGTGAACTGGTTCATGGCCTCGGCGTCGACCATCTCAATCGGCGTGATCGTCGTGCTCGCATTCGGGGCCCCGGCGCCGGCCGATCCGGCCGCGGTGATCCTATTTTACTGGGCCTGTATGTGGATCGGGTTCGCGTTCGGTCTGCTGATGGCCTCGGTGGGGCGGCCGTTTCCTTATGCCCTCAGATTCCTGAACATGTTCCTGCGGTTCGGACTGTTCTTGTCGGGCGTGATGTACACGATCGACCGGCTGCCGTACGCGTGGTGGCCTTATCTGGAGTGGAATCCGGTGCTGCAGGCCGTGGAGGCGCGCGCCAAGCGTGGGTGCCCGACTACCAGTCGCCGATCTTCAACGTCAACTATCTGGTCCTGTCCACCCTCGGCCTGACCTCGTCGGCCTGGTGCTGGAGCGGGCCTCGCGCCGGTTCGCCTGACCGCCGGTCAGGCCCCCGCTCTCGCGCCAGCTCCAGAAGGTAGCGGCCGTATTCGGTCTTCGCGAGCCTGCCGGCCAGGGCGGCGGTCTGGTCGGGCGTGATCCAGCCCTGGTTCAGGGCGATCTCCTCGGGCAGGCGATCTGGACCCCTGGCGGTGCTGATCGCCTTGATCAGCCGGCCCGCCTCCAGCAGCGACTCGTGGGTGCCGGTGTCGAGCCAGGCGTAGCCGCGGCCCAGCCGCTCCACCGAACAGCTTGCCGCGCTGCAGATAGGTCAGGTTGACGTCGGTGATCTCGATCTCGCCGCGCGCCGAGGGCCGGATCGACTTGGCGATCTCCACCACGTCGGAATCGTAGAAATAGAGGCCGGTGACCGCCCAGTCGACCGCGGCGCCGGCGGCTTCTCCTCCAGCGAGATGGCCGCGCCCTCGGCGTCGAACTCCTCCACGCCATAGCGCTCGGGATCGGAGACCCGGTAGGCGAACACCCGCGCGCCCGCCTCGTGCCGGCTGCGCGCGAAAGGACGTCGCCGAGACCGTGGCCGAAGAAGAGGTTGTCGCCGAGGATCAGGGCGCATGGCGCGCCGCCGAGGAAGGCCTCGCCGACCAGGAAGGCGTCCGCCAGGCCCCGCGGCTCGGGCTGCACGGCGTAGGAGAAGCTCATCCCCCAGTCGGACCCGTCGCCGAGCACCCGCTGCATCAGGGGCGTGTCCTGGGGCGTGGAGATGATCAGCACCTCGCGGATCCCGGCCAGCATCAGGGTCGAAATCGGGTAGTAGATCATCGGCTTGTCGTAGACGGGCAGGAGCTGTTTGCAGACCGCCCGCGTCACCGGAGAGGAGCCGCGTGCCCGAGCCGCCGGCCAGGACGATCCCCTTCACGCCGCGCGCTCCAGCTCGGCGAAGCAGGCCGCCAGGCTCTCGCGCCATGGCCGCAGCTGCACGCCCATGACCCGCCCGATCTTGCCGCAGTCCAGGCGCGAATTGGCCGGCCGGCGCGCCGGGGTCGGATAGTCGGCGGTCGTGATCCGGCGCACCGTCGGGCGCGGGCCGCCCCCGCGCGGCGGACAGATCGAAGATGGCCTCGGCGAAGTCCGCCCAGGTCGCGTCCGCCGTCGCCGGTCAAATGGAACACCCCCGCATTGTCCTCGTCGCGGTCTAGCAGAGCCGAGGCGGCCGCAAGGCGCCCCGGGCGCAGTCCTCGGCCCAGGTCGGCGGCCGAGCTGGTCGTCGACCACGCCCGATCTCCTCGCGTGTCTGGGCCAGGCGCAGCATGGTCTTCACGAAGTTGGCCCCGAAGGCGCTGTAGACCCAGGCCGTGCGCAGGATCGCCGCGCGGGCCGCCGGCGGCCAGCACGGCTGGCCTCCCCCTCCGCCTTGCTCCGCCCATAGACCGACGCCGGCCCGATGGGATCGGTCTCGACATAGGGCTCCGGCTTGCTCTCCGTCGAACACGTAGTCGGTGGAGAAGTGGACGAACGGATGTCCGCCGCCGCGCAGGCGCGCGCCACGGCGGCGGGCGCGTCGCGGTTCAGGCGGAACGCGGCGTCCGGTTCGCTCCTCGGCCTTGTCGACGGCGGGTGTAGGCCGCGGCGTTGATCACCGCGGCGGGCGCATGGGCCGCGATCAGCGGCGCGGGATCGGCGCCGGCCATGAGGTCGAAGTCCTCGCGGCCCCGGAAGGCGAGGTCGAAGCCGGGCGGCGGCCCGATCTTAAAATGCTCGCGCGCCACCTGGCCGCTGCGGCCGAGCACCAGCAGGGTCCAGCTCACCCCGCCGCGCCCTCGCGCTTGAGCCCGAGGCGCTGGCCGTCGTAGCGGCTGCGCAGGGGGCCCCACCAGTCGCGCCGCGACAGGTACCAGGCCACGGTCTTGCGGATGCCGCTCTCGAAATCCATCGCGGGATCCCAGCCGAGCTCGGTCCTCGATCCGCGTCGGGTCGATGGCGTAGCGCCGGTCGTGGCCCGGCCGGTCGGCCACGAAGCCGATCAGCCCGCGCCGCGCGCCCGAGGACAGCGGCGGCGCGGCCTCGTCCACCAGGTCGCAGATGGTCTGCACCACCTGCAGGTTGCTGCGTTCGTTGCGGCCGCCGACGTTGTAGGACCGCCCCGGCCGCCCCTGGCTCAGGATCAGCCGCAGGGCCTTGGCGTGGTCCTCGACATAGAGCCAGTCGCGCACGTTCGACCCGTCGCCGTAGACCGGCAGGGGCTTGCCCTCCAGCGCGTTCAGTATGGTCAGCGGGATCAGCTTCTCGGGGAAATGGTACGGCCCATAGTTGTTCGAGCAGTTGGAGATCAGCACCGGCAGGCCGTAGGTGTGCCCCCAGGCCGACACCAGGTGATCGGCCGAGGCCTTTGACCGCCGAATAGGGCGAGCGGGGATCGTAGGCGGTGGTCTCGGTGAAGGCGCCGTCCTCCCCCAGGCTGCCGAACACCTCGTCGGTGGAGATGTGCAGGAAGCGGAACGCCTCCGCCTGCTCCGCCGGCAGGGCGAGCCAATACCGGCGCGGCCTCCTCCAGCATCACATAGGTGCCGACCACATTGGTCTGCACGAACGGCTCGGCCGAGTCGATCGTGCGGTCGACGTGGGATTCGGCGGCCAGGTGCATCACCGCGTCCGGCCGGAGCGCCTCGAACGCGGCGCGACGGCGGCGCGGTCGGCCCACGTCGCCCTGGACGAAGGCGTACCGGTCCGAGTCCTCGATATCCGCGAGCGAGGCCAGGCAGGCGGCGTAGGTCAGCTTGTCGAAATTGACCACCGACCAGCCGAGGTCGGCGACCAGATGCCGGCACACCGCCCGATCCGATGAAGCCGGCGCCCCCCGTGACCAGGACCTTCATGCTCGCCGCCTCACGCATCGCCCATGCCGCGCCTTCGGGATAAGCAGCCTGAGCGCCGCGCGCAAGCCGAGGCCGCGCGGCGCCCTGTCGCCGCCCGTCCGCTGGCCGGGGTCGGCGTGATCTGCTAGAAGCAGGCTTCCTTCGATGGGAAAGGCGCGGCGTGGCGCATATCGACGAGCTTCTGCGCGAGGAGGCGGACCTCTGGGACGACGCCCGCCGGCGCGGCCAGGACGGCCCGCGCGTGCTGCTCGCCACCAGCATGGGCGATTCAACCACGGCGCCATGACCGACAAGGCCCTGGCCCTCGCCCTGACCCTGCGCGGCGCCAAGGTCGATCTGTTCCTGTGCGACGGGGTGCCCGGCTGCCACCTGACCAAGATCGGCAAGGAGCCGCCGAAGACCGTCATCGCCAGGGACGAGCGGGTCCGCTGCGCCGCCTGCCGCCAGATCGGCGGGGACCTGTTCGCGCCCCTGGGCCTGGACGTGCGCCGCCTCGGCGGCTTCCTGGCCGAAGCCGACCGGGCGGAGGCCGCGCGCGTGGCGGCCGAGGCGCACGTCCACGACCTCAAGCGCTTCACCTACAACGGCTGGAAGCTCGGCGAGCACGCCCTGGCCGGCGCCCTGCGCTATTTCGCCGTCGGCGAGCTGCCCCGAGGGACCGGAGGGCGAGGGCGTCGCGCGCCAGTTCCTGAAGGCCGCCGTGCTGACCGCCCTCGGCTTCGACCGCATCCTGGCCGAGAACGACTACGAGGTGGTCAGCGCCAACCACGGCATCTACACGCCCCAGGGGGTGATCGGCGAGGTCGCCCGCGCCCCGCGGCTTGCGGTGGTGAACTGGAACCCGGCCTATCGGCGCCATTGCTTCGTGTTCAGCCACGGCGACTCCTACCACCACACCATGATCACCGAGGACGTCGGGGTCTGGGAGGGCTGAAGCTGGACGCCCGAGCGGCGCGAGGCCATCACCTCGTATCTGCGCGACCGGCGCGAGGCCAAGGGCGATTGGATCTGGTTCAACAAGGCCGCCGACGCCTCCCAGAGCCAGCTCGCCGTCGAGCTCGGCTTGGACGACCGGCCGGTGATCGCGGCCCTGACCAGCGTGATCTGGGACGCCTGCCTGCACTACGAATCCAACGCCTTTCGAGAGCCTGCAGGACTGGATGGTGCAGACCATCGACTATTTCCGCGGCCGGCCCGACCTGCAGCTCGTCGTCCGCGTGCACCCGGCGGAGGTCACCGGCTTCGTGCAGTCGCGCGCCCAAGATGGCCGACATCCATCGCGGCGCGCTTCCCGTCCCTGCCGGAGACATCAAGGTCGTGCCGCCGGAGAACCCGCTGTCGACCTATTCCCTGCTCGACCACGCCAACGCCGTGCTGGTCTATTCCACCAAGACCGGCATCGAGGCCTCCGCCGCCAGGGCCTGCCGGTGGTGGTGGCGGGGGAGGCGTGGATCCGCAACAAGGCTTCAGCCTGGACGCGACCTCGCCGGACTCCTACCGCGAGATCCTCGACGCCCTGCCGCTGGCCGGGCCCCTGCCGCCGGCCCAGCGCGAGCGGGCGCTGCGCTACGCCTACCACTTCTTCTTCCGCCGGATGATCGAGCTGCCGTTCCTGGCCGACGCCGGCCCCGCCGAGTTCGACATCCAGGCCGACAGCCTCGCCGAGCTGGCACCCGGCCGCCACGGCGGCCTGGACCGCATCTGCGACGGCCTGCTGACCGCGCGCCCTTCGTGTACGACGCCGGGAGGACATCCCCGCCGTCGACGAGGCGGCGCCGGAGCCGCCCGGCGGCCTTCGCGCCCTGGCCAAGGGCATCGCGGCCTGGGCGGCGGGATCGGCGCGGCGGCAATAGCTGAAATACGCTGAAACCTGACCTGATCGTCCGCGGACGGCGCAAGGCTGGCGCCGGCCGCGGGCCGGGGCTAAATGGCGGGCGGAGTCAAAGGGTCACCATGAACAAGCCGCTCCAGCCGCCGCCGGCCATCCCGTTCATCGACCTCAAGGCCCAGCGCCGCCGCCTTGGCGAGCGCAATCGACCGGGCGGAGGTGATGGGCGCGATCGACCACGGCGCCTATGTGATGGGTCCGGAGATCGGCCGGCTGGAGGAGGCCCTGGCCGCCTTCTGCGGCGCGGCGGACGCAGTCTCCTGCGGCAGCGGCACGGACGCCCTGGTGCTGTGCCTGATGGCGCTGGGCGCGGGGCCGGCGACGCGGTGCTCTGCCCGAGCTTCACCTTCGCGGCCACGGCCGAGGCGGCCGCCCTGGTCGGGGCGACGCCGGTGTTCGTCGACATCGAGGGGCGACCTTCAACATGGACCCCGCGAGCCTGGAGCGGGGCGTGGCCGACGCCGCCGCGCGGGGGCTGAAGCCGGCGGGGGTGATCCCGGTCGACCTGTTCGGCCAGCCGGCCGACTATGACGCATCCTGCCGCTGGCGCAGGCGCACGGCCTGTGGGTGATCTGCGACGCGGCCCAGAGCTTCGGCTCGACCTACAGGGGCCGCCGGACCGGCTCGCTCGGCCTGACCGCCACGAGCTTCTTTCCCGGCCAAGCCGCTCGGCTGCTATGGCGACGGCGGCGCGGTGTTCGTGCAGGACGCCGACATGGCCGCCCTGCTGCGCTCCCTGCGCGTGCACGGCCAGGGGCTCCGACAAGTACGACAACGTCCGCATCGGCTGAACGCGCGGATGGACACCATCCTGGCGGCGATCCTGCTGGAGATGCTGGCGATCTTCCCGGACGAGATCGAGGCCAGGGACCGGATCGCCGCCCGTTACGCCGAGGGCCTGGCCGGCGTCTGCACGCCGCCGGCCGTCGCGGAAGGCTCGACCTCGGTCTGGGCGCAGTACACGATCCGGATCGGGGACCGCGACGGCGTGGCGGCGCGGCTGCGCGAGCGGGGAATCCCGACGGCGATCTATTATCCGAAGCCCCTGCACCGTCAGACCGCCTACCGCGACTTCCCCGTCGCCGGCGGCGTCCTGCCGGTCTCCGACCGGCTGGCGGACGAGGTCCTCAGCCTGCCCATGCACCCCTATCTGGAGCCGGACCTGCAGGACCGGATCATCGCCGAGGTGATCGCGGCGGCGGGCTGAGGGTCCCGTTTCCCCTACAACCGATCTCCCCCGCGAAGGCGGGGGTCATCCAGCTTGGCGCCTATGCGTTCCGCCAGCGCGGACCTCATGGGTCCCCGCCTTCGCGGGACAATCGGAAGGGGTTTATTCCGCGCCTTGCGGTCTTCGGCTGTCCATGTCCTCGGGACGCACGCCCACCTCGACCCATTCCCGATGATGTCCTGGGCGGGGACGGGCTTGACGAGGGTCTTGCCGATGAAGTGGTCGAGCCAGTAGGGCTGCAGGGCGTTGGGGGTGATCTTGGCCTCCACCGGGATGCGGAAGTCGATGTCCGCCTCGGTGAGCACGTGGCCCGCCGGCAGGTCGCGGGCGGCGACCATGCGCTTGTCCATCTTGTTCAGCGGCCGCGTCTCGCTCTCGTAGGGCGTCTTGACCCCGTCGCCGAGGGCGGTGTGGGTGCGGTGCAGGTCCCGCACCACCCGCTTCAGTCCCGCCGGCTCCAGGCTGAAGGCCTGGTCGGTGCCCTTCCAGGCGCGGTTCAGGGTGAAGTGCTTCTCGAACACCCGCGCCCCCAGCATGTAGCCCACCAGCGGCATGGCCACCCCCGAGTCGTGGCTGGAGAAGCCGATCACGATGTCGGGGAAGGCCTCCATGAAAGTCTCGATCACCCGAAGGTTCAGCTGCTCGAACGGCGCGGATAGCCCCGAGGTGCACTGCATGATGCACAGGTTGGTGTTGATCGGCATGATCGCGTCATAGGCCCGCCGCGCGTCCTCCATCGAGCCGCCGCCGGTGGAGACGATCATCGGCTTGCCGAACTTCGCCACGTGCTTAGCAAGGGCGTGTTGGTCAGGTCGCCCGAGGCGATCTTGAACGCCGGCATGCCGATCTCTTCCAGAAGGTCCGCCGAGGGCCGGTCGAAGGCGGTGGAGAAGAACAGGAAGTCCAGGTCCTCGGCGTAGGCCTTCAGCTCCTGGTACTGCGCCTTGGAGAACTCCAGCGCCTCGCGGTGGGTCCCGTAGGTCGGGGCGTAGGCGTTCTCGGAGTTGTAGGGGCTGTCGTACATCTCGGCGGTGAACAGCGCCCGGTTGTCGCGCTTCTGCAGCTTCACCGCGTCCGCCCCGGCCTCCTTGGCCGCGCGGAACATCGCCTTGCAGGTCTCGAGGTCGCCCTGGTGGTTGTGGCCGATCTCGGCGATCACATAGCCCACCGAGCCCTCGGTGACCCGCCTTCTCCCCCATCACGAAACCTGCGCTCATCCCACCACCCGCTGCCACCGACGCCTCCCCCGCAACTCTCACGTTCCCAAACCCTTGGCAACCAAGCCAGCCCCGCGTGGCGGCTTCATGGCGCGCCGGCGGGCGGGTCCGGCGGCAGCGGCCGGCGCGGGGCGCGCTGGCGCAAATGCCAGTCCCGGCCGAGGCTGAGCCAGGGGTCGAACAGGCCGATGTGGCGGCTCAGGAACACGTTGTTCCAGTCGCGCCAGAGCCCGCCGAGCACCGGCCGCAACGAGTTCTCGTCATAGCGCCCGCGCAGCCGCTTCTTCAGCCAGGCCCAGAACCGCCGCCTGGCGCGCCAGGCCGGTCGTCGGCGCCGAAGCCGGCGTACTCTCGCGATAGAGCCGCAGCGAGCGCTCGTGGGCGCGCCGCCAGGGCGGCCGTCTCCGGCGCGCCCTCGGCCGTCGGCCAGTCGCGGTAGTGGTGCAGGGCGACGGCGCGCGTGTAGACGATGTCGTGGCCGCAATAGAGCACCTTGGCGGTCAGGTCCGGGTCGATGCCATAGGAGCCGAACGCCTCGCTGAAATAGCCGACCTCCTCCAGCACCGGCCGGCGCAGGACGCCCTGGTTGACGTTCAGGACGCCGGATCTCCGACACTCCGCCAATATAGGCCGAGCCCAGGAACGGCCCCTGCACGTCGGCGGTCTTCAAGGCCACCATGCCGACGGCCGGCTCTCGGTCCAGGATCGCCACGGCGCGGTCCAGGCCCCCCTCCACCACCTCGTTGTCGTCGCTGAGCCAGGCGACGTAGGGCTGGTCAGGGTGCGGAACACATCGTTGTAGGCCCGCGCCTGGCGAGCCGCTCGCCGGCCAGGATCGCACTGATCCGTGGGTCGCCCAGGACCTCAGATACGCCTGCGCCCCGTCGGTGGAGCCGGCGTCGGCGACGTAGACGTGGAAGGGCGTGCGGGTCTCGCGCACGATGCTGTCCAGGCATCGGCGGAGCGCCGCCAGCCGATTGAACGTGCCGAGCACGACCGACAGGCGCGTGTCGGAGGACATGGAGGCTCCCCGCGCGGGGCGGGGCCGCCGCTGTCAGGGCCGTGATAGGGCGCCGGCGGCAGCCTCGCCAGCCCCCCGGCCGGCGGGGCCAGGGCGTTCCAGCCGCGCGTCGAACCGGCCGCGGACGTGCTCGTAGAGCATCAGGTCGTCGCGGTGCTCGCGCCTCAGGCTTGGCGGCGATGTCCGCCCGGGCCGCCTCTGTCCTGCGCATCGGCGGCGGTGACGTTGCGGGCGCCGACCGCGACCACGGGCCGGCCGACGAGGCGGGCGCAGGCGTTGGCGAAGTCCTGCAGGCGCTCGATCGGCGCGATCAGATCATATTGCGCGTCGACCCGCGGCGCCGGCGGCCTCGAAGGTCGGCTCGCCCGACAGAAGCGGCACTGGATGCCCACTGTCTGCCGGCGCGGGCCCGCCTGGTTGAGCGTCCAGTCGTAGAAGCCGGCGAGGTCGCGCCCCGCCGCCGCCTCGTGCAGCGGATGGCCGGGCGTCGTGCGGACGTAGCGGTAGAGCGAACACGAACCGGTCCAGCGGGTCGCGCACGATGGCTGACGACCGCGGCCGGCACGGCAGGTCGGCGTGCACCCCGAACAACGAAATGCCCGGCGATCGCCCGCGGGAACGACCGCCGCGCCAGCACGGCCCGGCGCAGCGCCTTCGATCGTGGGAATCGAAGAACATCGCGTCCGCGCCGTACCACCCGCCGCAGCACGTGGCGGAACGAGGTGCCCGCGCACTTGGGCACGTGGACGAAAAACAGGGTCCGGGGAGACCAGGCTCGGGATCGTCCCTCGATTGCCGACTCGAACCGCCCACGCGACGCGCTCCGCCCGGCCACGCGGCCACAGGACGGGCCGGAAGGTACAGCGCGTTCGGACGACTTCTGTGTCTCGGCGGAAACGCGCCGCCGCTTCGCCCGCCGTTGACGCGGACCGGATTCGATGTGCAGCGGAAAGCGTCATTCCGCGGGAACCCAGCTCTCCATGCCCACGCCGGCGACCACCGCGACCCTTGCGCCGCCGACCGGGTCGGGCGTCGTCTTTCGTGACCGGGGCGGCGGATTCATCGGCCGCCACGTGGTCTCCGCCTTCGCCCGGACGGGGGTGGCGGACGGCGGGGTTCGGCCCCGGCGCGCCGCCGGCGGCGGACGCTTGGGCTCGCCGGCCCGGCTCTGTGGACGCGCGGGGCGGTGAGCCGCGCGGGCCTGGCCGCCGCGGCGGAGCAGCTCGGCGCGCCGGAGGTGATCATCCACACGGCCGGCGGCGCATCCGTCGGCGCCTCCCTGGCCGACCCTGCCGGCGATCAGGAACGGACGGTCGGCAGCCTGGTCGAGACGCTGGACTTCCTGCGCCGGGACTGCCCGGCCGCGCGGCTGGTCTATCCCTCGAGCGCCGCGGTCTATGGCGCCGGTCACGCCGGCCCGATCGCCGAGGATGCGCCGCTGGCCCCGATCTCGCCCTATGGCGAGCACAAGCGGCCGGGCGGAGGACCTGATCGCGGAGGCGGCGGCCGGGTTCGGGCTCGACGCGACGATCATCCGCTTCTTCTCGGTCTACGGACCGGGCCTGCGCAAGCAGCTCTGTGGGACTTGGCCGGCCGTCTCGCCGCCCGTCCCGCGCGGGTGGAGCTGTCGGGGACGGGCGAGGAGACGCGGATTTCCTGTTCGTCGACGACGCCGTCGCCCTGATCGCCCTGGCCGCCCGCCTGCCGCGAGAGGCATCGCCGCGGATCGTCAACGGCGGGACGGGCCGGCCGGTGACGGTTCGGACGCTATCCGAGACGCTGCGCGACGCCATGGCGCCCGGCGTCGGGGTCGCGTTCAGCGGCCTCGCGCGCGCCGGCGACCCGCCGAGCCTGGTCGCGGACGCCGCCGCGACGAGGGCGCTGGGCTTCGAGCCGGCGGTCGCGCTGGACGACGGCGTGCGCCGCTATGCCGCCTGGGCCGCGGGCGAGATCGTCGGCGCGGCGGGCTGAGAACCCTTGCTTGCGCCGGCCGCGCCCATAAGGAACACGGGGCAGGCGGCGGCGGAGCGTCCCGGTTCGATGGCGGAAGATGGCGTGAAGGCGGTCGCCCTGGTCCCGGCCCGGTCGGGTTCGGTGCGTGCCCCGCACAAGAACATCCGCCCGCTGAACGGTCATCCGCTGATGGCCTATACGATCGCCGCCGCGCGGGCCTCGGCGTGTTCGACGCGGTGGTGGTCTCCACCGATTCGGAGCGCTACGGCCGCATCGCCGCTCACTATGGCGCGGAGGTCCCGTTCCTGCGCGACGCCGCCATCGCCGGCTCAACCTCGCCCGACATCGAATGGGTGCTGCACGCCCTGGACGCCCTGGAGGCCGCTGGGCGGACGTTCGACGCCTTCTCGATCCTTCGCCCCACCAGCCCGTTCCGGAAGCCGGAGACCATCCGCCGGGCCTGGGACGCGTTCGCGGTCGCCGAGGGCGCCGACTCCTGCGCGCGGTCGAGCCGGTGGAGCAGCATCCGGGCAAGATGTGGGTGCGCGAGGGCGACCGCATCGTCCCCCTGCTGGCCGAGGCGCTGGAGCACGACCCGCCCTGGCACAGCCGGCAGAAGGCCGCCCTGCCGCTGGTCTATGTCCAGAACGCCTCGCTGGAGATCGCCTGGACCGGCATGGCCCGCCGCACCGGCTCGATCGCCGGCCGCGAGGTCGTCCCCTTCTTCACGCAGGGCGACGAGGGCGTCGACATCAACAACGAGCAGGACTGGTGGTACGCCGAGCACCTGATCGCGCAGGGCGAGGCGCGGCTTCCCGAGGTGGACCGCCCCGCGTTCGCCGGCCCCTATGACACGGCTCCATGAGGATCATGGGCGTCGCCGCACCTCGCAAACCCCACGTCATCCCGGCCGTAGCGAAGCGGAGAGCCGGGACCCAGCCCTTCAGCGCCGCGGCTGGGTCCCGGATCGGCCTTGCAGGCCGTCCGGGATGACAGCGAGTGTCCAGTCAGGCGCAGATCCCGGCGGCCATCGCCGCATGAATGCTTGCAACATGAAAGACGACCATGGGTGATCTTGTCGGCGAAGCCGTTGACGGCGAGCTCTATTTCATCGGCCGGCCGGAGTTCGAGCGCGTCCGCCGCCTGAACGCGCCGCGGGCCGAGATCACGGCCCTGTTCGCCGACATGGCGCGGCTGAACGCGCTCTACATGATCGCGACGGCGGGCTCGGGGCACATCGGCTCGTCCTTCTCCTCGATGGACCTGTTCGCCCACCTGCAGCTGAACGAGATCGACCCGGCCAAGGGCGACGTCTTCTTCTCGTCCAAGGGGCACGACGCGCCGGGGCTCTATGCGGTCATGATGGCGGTGGGCCTGCTCGACGAGGGCCTGATCCACCGGCTGCGGCGCCTGGACGGCCTGCCCGGACACCCCGACGTCGGCACCAAAGGGATCGTCGCCAACACCGGCTCGCTCGGCATGGGGATCTCCAAGGCCAAGGGCTTCGTCCTGGCCGCGCGCCTCAAGGGGACGCCGATCAAGGTGGCGGTGGTCACCGGCGACGGGGAGCTGCAGGAGGGCCAGATCTGGGAATCCCTGGTCTCGGCCGCCACTGGAAGATGGGCGAGATCACCGTGGTGGTCGACCACAACAAGATCCAGTCCGACTATTCGGTGAAGAAGACCTCCGACCTCGGCGACCTGCCGGCCAAGTTCGCCGCCTTCGGCTGGCACGTGGAGCGGATCGACGGCCACGACACGGCCGCGATCGAGCAGACCTTCGCCAGGCTGAACACCATCACCGACAAGCCCAAGGCGGTCATCGCCGACACCATCAAGGGCAAGGGCGTCTCGTTCATGGAGGGGACCTCCATCGATTCGGACGTGGAGATGTTCCTGTTCCACTCCGGCGCGCCCCAGGCCGCCGACTACACCCGCGCGGCGCAGGAGCTGCTGGACCGGATCAACGCCCGCGCCGGCGCCCTCGGCGGCCAGACGGTGGAGATCGAGACCGTCAACCGCCCGCCGGCCGCCCCGCCGCCGGGCAAGCCGGTGGGCCTGTTCCCGGCCTACACCGAGGCCCTGCTGAAGGCGGCCGCGCGCCGGCCGGAGCTGGTGGCCCTGGACGCGGACCTGATCAAGGACATGGGCCTGATCCCGTTCGCCGAGCGATACCCGGCCCGCTTCTTCGAATGCGGCATCGCCGAGCAGGACATGGTGAGCATGGCCGGCGGCCTGGCGCTGCACGGCGCCCTGCCGTGGTCCACTCGTTCTCGTGCTTCCTCTCCACCCGGCCGAACGAGCAAATCTACAACAACGCCACCGAGCACACCAAGGTGGTCTATGTCGGCGGCCTGTCGGGCGTGCTGCCGGCAGGGCCGGGCCATTCGCACCAGAGCGTGCGCGAGATCTCCGCGGTCGGCGGCGTGCCGAACCTGGTGATGGCCGCGCCGTCTTGCCCCGGCGAGGTCGGGCCGCTGCTCGACTGGTGCCTGGAGACCCACGACGGGCCCTCGTTCCTGCGCATGGCCTCCCTGCCGGTGGACATCGACTGGGACGTCCCCGCCGGCTGGCGACCCGAGCCCGGCCGCGGCTTCCCCATCAGCGAGGGCGCGGACGCCGTGCTGGTCGGCTCGGGGCCGACGCTGCTGGCGCAGGCGGTGAAGGCGGCCCGGGCGCTGGTGGCCGAGGGGATCGGCCTGACGGTGGTCAACCTGCCCTGGCTGAACCGGGTGGACGCCGGCTGGCTCGCGGGCCTCGTCGCCGGCAAGCGCCTGCTGGTCACCCTCGACGACCACTACGTCGACGGCGGCCAGGGGGAGAAGGTCCTGGCGGCCCTGGCCTCGGCCGGCGTGGGCATGAAGACCCTGCAGTTCGGCCTGCGCGCCGTTCCCCCCGTCCGGCCAGTCCGCCGAGGTCCTAGACCGCGCCGGCCTCGACTCCGCCGCCATTGCAGAGCGGGTGAAAGCGGCGCTGAGCTAAGCCCTCTCTTGGGGGGATCAGTCGTAAGGCTGGATGGACTCGCCGCGCGCGCCCACCGGCCGCAATCCCTCGAAGCCGGTGACGGACGGTTCGGGCAGGGCCGATCCCAGGGTGCGGATCGTACGCGCGCTGGCGGCGGCGAGCAGTCGCGCGGGAATCTCCGCCCCGTCCGGATCGCCGAACAGCCCGCCGGCCGAGCCGGTCCAGAGGTCGAACCGCAAGAGGCGCCCCTCCGCCTCGAACCGCGCGAGGGCCGGGATGTCCGCCGCCCAGCTCGCCAGGCTGCGGCCCGAGGCCCAGCCGCCCTGGTGTGGGTTGGAGGGCGCCAGCAGGAACCGCGCCCGGGCAAGCAGCGCCTCGCCGTGCGCGGCCATGGTCTCGACGTCCGGGACATAGGCGACGTCCGCCTCGAAGGCGGTGAAGGCTTCGCCGAGCGACATGACCAGGAACCCCTCCGCCCGCGCCCGCTCCACCGCCTCAGGCGCCGCCGACCGCGCGGCCAGCAGCCACGGCCGGTCGCACCGCCCCTCCGCCGCCAGCCAGGCCGCCGCATCACCGCCCGGCGCCGGCTCAGCCGCCTCCTGGGCGGAGCCCGCGGCGTCCAGCCCCAGCACCGCCTCCCACAGCGGGGCCACCGCCTCGGCGACCACCGCGCCTCCAGGTACGCCCGCGCCCCGGCCGCCCGCGCCCGCGCCTCATCCGGGCGCAGCAGCATGGCCTCCAGCCCGCCGGCCCAGTCGCCGATCCAGCAGAACGGCGCGAACTCCAGGTAGCTGTCCAGCGGGTCGGCGGGCGACCGGGACGCCCGCCGACAGGGCCAGGGTCAGGCGGTTGTGGGTCTTGGCCGCGACGAACGGGTTGTCCGACAGGGGGATCAGCACCCCATCGGCTCGGGCGAGCTCGATGGCGAAGCTGTCCGGCGTCCAGTCCACATAGCGCGCCGGCACGGGGAACGGGTCAAACAGCTGCTCGAACAGCGGCCGGCTGTCGCTGCACACCACCAGCTCGAACGGGCGCTTGCCGTAGGCCTCGGCCAGGGCGGCGCGGATCAGGAGCAGGTCCGCCATCCCCGCCTCGGCGTTGGGCGAACCGTGGCGGCCGAACCAGAGCAGGCGCGCCGGTCGGTCAAGCGGCGTCGGCGGCCCTGCGGCGACGGGGGCCTGCTCGAACGCGTCGGGCGCCACGGCCGGCGCCTGCGCCAGCCCCGCCGCCAGCTTCACCGACCGCGCCAGCACCGGCGTCGAGCAGGTCACCCGGTCCGCCAGGGCGATCATGGCCAGGAGGTCCGCCCGGGCCGCGCGGTACTTCGGCAGGTTCCTGGGATTGTGGAAATGGTCGTCGCAGAGGTCGAGGATCACCCGCTTGCCGGCGTCCCGCAGCCGTCGCGCCAGGGCCTGGTCCTCGCGCCCGTAGGCCTTGCAGAACACCACCGCCGCGTAGCGGGCGAAGCGCGCCTCGTCGTAGAGTTCGACCGCATGGCCGCGCGCGCCGAGGAACCGGATCGGCTCCAGCACCCGGTACCGGTAGCTGGCGACCTGCGGATCGTTGGATCGCGCCTTGAAGGCCAGGGTCATCCCTCCAGCCCTTAGCGGGCCGGGCCCGGGGCGGCAATGGCGGCGGATTGACCGCCGAGTCGGCCGTGCTTAGATGGCCGCAGCGGCGCGGGGGCCGCCCGATCCCGCATCCCTGTCGACGGCGAGGCTCGGCCTGATGGCGTTGAACAAGTCTTCCCCGGGCGCCGACCCTCTCCTCCGTCAACGCCGACGCGCCGCCGGACGCCGAGGAGCGCCTGCGCGCCCTGGAGATCGAGGCGGAACGCTGGCGCGAGGCCGCCCGCCGCACCGCCGACGAGATCGGGGGCAAGGCCCGGGCCGCGCGCGAGGCCTATGAGCGCCGCGCCGCCGAGTTCGACCACGCCCTGGTTGCCCTGCGCGCCCAGCTCGACGCCGCCCGCCGCCAGATCGCCGTGACCGCCGGCGAGCGCGACGCCGCCCAGCACGAGCTGGAGCGCCGCCGCATCCGCATCGCGGTGCTGCGCGCGCGCCTTCTGAAGCGCGAAGCGCAGCGGATCGCCATGCAACGGTCGCTGTCCTGGCGGATCACCGCGCCGCTGCGGGCGCTCGGCCGCGCCCTGGAGCCGGGGCTGAAGCGCATCGCCCGGCTGCGGCGGCGGCTGTTGAAGCGCCCCGCGCGGCGGTGAGCGCCCGACCGCCCCGCCCCGCCGGCGCGCCCGGGCCGGTGGTCTGGAAAATCCCCCGGCGATGGCGCGTCCCGGGCCTGGCCGACCGCACCGCCCTCTACCCCCGCCCTCTACCTGCGCGCGGCGGGAACCCCGGTGGCGATCCGGCGCAGCCTGGAGCCCGAGGCGCTTGGCGACGCCGGGGCGCTGGTGCTGGTCAGCGACGGCCCGCTGGAGCCCGACGAACGCGGCCTGCTCGCCGCCGCGGCCGACGCCGGCCGCCCGGTCGTGGTCGCGCCGCAGGGGCCGCTGGACCCCGTCGACCTCGCCCTGATCGAGGCGAATGGGCGCGGTCGTGGCCGACTGGAGCGACGCGGGGCCCCTGGCCTCCAGCGGCCCCTACCGCCTGATGCCGGGCGCGGCCGGCGTCTCGGGCCTCGCGGCGCGGGCGGCCGAGGACGTGATCCTGGCGCGCGAGCTCGACTTTCCCCCCGCCCGCCGAACCGCCTGCGACGGGCGCGGACGGCCGCCTGCTGGTGGCGGTCGCCGACAGCGCCGCCGCCTTCGCCGAGATCCTGCCGGCCCTGGACCGCCAGGCCGGCGCCGGGCGGATCGTGGTCGTCGGCGACGACCCGGCCGCCCTGGCGCGGATTGCGCCCCGGCCGCGGCTGTCGGTGATGGACGCCGCCGATCCGCGGCTGCTGTCCCTGATCGGCCGGGCCGAGGCCTTCCTCTGCGCCTGCCCGGACGCGCCCCGCGCCTCGCCCCGGCCGCGGGCAGTGGGTGCGCACCGCCCTGTTCCAGGGGACGCCGGTGATCGCCGCCTCGCACCGCTCCATCGACGGCCTGGCCCACCTGTGCGTGCTCGACGACTGGGAGCGGGGGCTGGAGCTCTATGGCCGCCTGCCGCTCGAACGGCTGAAGGCGGCGGTGAAGGCCCAGGCCGCCCTGGCGCCGCGCCTGGAGCCGGAGCGGATCGCCGCGGAGTGGCGGCCGCTGCTGCAGCCGCGCCCGCGCCGCGCCGCCGCGCCGGCCGCGGCCGAGCCGCCGACCCTCTTGGTGCTGATCGACATCCACCAGGACGTCGACATCCTGCTGCCGATCCTGCTGGCCCTGGAGGCGCGCGGCGGAACGCGCCTGCGGATCGTCGTCACCGACTGGCTGGCGGAGGAATCGCCGCGCGCCCTGGACCTGCTCGCCGCCCACGGCTTCGCCTTCGAGGTCGAGCCGCGCGAGGCGGTGCGGGCCGGCGCCGCGCCCACGCTGGACGGCGGCGACGCGGCGCTCAGCGCCTCGGAGACCAGCGTGCGGGCGCACCAGGCGGGGCACGTCCTGATCGGCCGGGCGCGGGCGCGGGGCCTGGCGACCTTCACCGTCCAGCACGGGTTCGAGAACATCGGCCTGACCTATCGCGACGCCCTGCACGACAGGACCGTGCGCTTCGCCGCCGAGACCGTGTTCACCTGGGGCCCGGTGGAGCGCCTGGCGCCCTGGACGAGCCCCGCCACGCGCGCGGCCGCGACGCCGATGGGCACGCCCAAGGCCGCGCCGCCCCCGGCCCGTGCGCCCCTGCTCAACCAGGGCTTCCGCCGCGTGGCCGGGGTGTTCGAGAACCTGCACTGGCACCGCTTCGACGACGGCTATCGGCGGCGGTTCCTCCAGGATCTGCAGGCCGTCGCGGCGGCGGACGAGGAGACCCTGTTCCTGGTCAAGCCGCACCACGCCGGCCGCTGGCTGGCGCGCCATCGCGGCATGGTGCGCGAGACCGAGAATCTGTTCGTCATCGACCCGCTGGACCCCGCCTGGGAGCCGCACACCGCGCCGGGGCTGATCGCGGGCCTCGACCTGGTGCTGACCACCCCCTCGACCGTGGCGGTGGACGCCGCGCGCGGGGGGCGGCCCGTGGCGGTGATCGGCTATGACCTCGACCTGCCGCTCTACGCGCCACTGCCGATCATCCGTACACGCCAGGACTGGGACTTCCTCGCGAGGACGGCGACGACTGGCTGGCGCGCAACGAGGCCTTCCTGGCGGCGGCCCTGCTGCCCGGCCGGGCCGACCACCGCATCGCCGCCGCCATCGAGGCCGCCATGGCCGAGGCCGGCGCGAAGGCGCGGCGCAGGCCGCTGGTCAGGGCCTGACCACGATCCGCGGCGTCCGCCGTCGGCGGAAATCGCGCTCCACAGCCTCGATCATGGCCCAGAGATCGCCGGCGAAGCGGCGCTGGGCCGCGGCATAGTCCGTAGACTGAACATCTGGATCGGCGGCGGCGTAGCGAAGCATCAAGGCCGCCAGGGCCTGGGCATCGTGCGGCGGGGAAGACGTCGACGTTCCGGTCGACCTGCTCGCGGTGCAGGGGTATGTCGGAGGCCAGCACCCAGCGGCCCAGGGCCTTGGCGTCCTCGATCACCGTCGACCAGCCCTCCGACAGCGACGGCTGCACCACCGCCACGGCGCCGGCCATCAGGGCGAGCTGGTCGGGGCGCGGCAGGAAGCCAAGGAACCGGCAGCGGTCCTCGACCCCCAGCTCCCGCGCCAGCAGGCGCACCGATGGTCCGTAGGCGGAATCGCGCGGGTCCTCCTCGCGTCCCGTGAACACCACGGGCAGGGCGGCGGGGCCAGCCTGGGCCAGGGCGCGCAGCACCAAGGCGTGGTTCTTGTGCTTCCAGAACTGGTTGGCGCAGATCAGGTAGCGCCCCTCGATCCCGTAGCGGGCGCGGACGGCGGCCGGATCGACGCCGGCCAGCTCCGGCGCCACGAAGGAGGCGAAGCGGATCACGTGCACGTCCGGCCCGGCGCGGCCGTAGGCGCGGGCCAGCTCTTCGGCGCAGTCGCGGCTGGAGACCATCACATGCAGATGGGCCGCCAGGACCTCGCGGTTGTGCGCCCGCCGCGCGGCCAGCTCTTCCGGCGCGAAGAAGTCGGGGAACCGTTCCTCCTGGAAGTCGGGAATCCACTGGACGGCGCGGTCCTCCAGCCCCGGCGAGGAGCCGAGCAGGATCACGTCGATCTCCTCCTCCCGCGGCCCGATCAGCCTGCGGAGCATCCCGGACGCCGGCGCGCGAACCAGACGCGTGCGCGAGACGCGGGAGAGGCCGGGATAGCCGGTGGCGCGGCGCAGCTCGTCCAGCCGCGGTGCGTCGCCGCCGATCATCACCAGCCGCGGCCGGCGACCCTCGGGCAGCAGGGCCAGGGCGCGGACCAGGTTCTGCACATAGTAGAAGCCGCCCACCCAGTGCTCCTGGCGGGTGTAGCGCAGGCCGATCGTCAGCCTACGGCTCATCGCAGCGCCCGCGCCGAGCGGTGGACCCGCTCCAGGAAGGCCGCCAGCCGCCGGCCCTGGCGCGGCCAGTCCCAGGTCCGCCGTGCGAACGCCTGGCCATTGCCGCCAATCCGCACCGCCAGAATGGGATCGTCCAGCACCTTCTCGATCCGGGCGGCGATCTCCGCGGCCGAGCCGTCGTGGAGCAGCAGGGCGTCCGTCCCGTCGCGCAGGCTCAGGCCGACGTTGGCGGCGGGCAGGATCACGGGGCGGCCAATGGCCATGAACTCCGGCAGCTTGGAGGGCAGGCGGTAGTCATTGAACGGCCCCGGCGCCCCCGGCTGGACGAACAGGTCCGCGCATTTCATCAGTTCAAGGAGGAACGGCCGCTCGACGTGGCCAAGCGCGATCACACATCTGGCGAGAAGGCCTCGAACCCGGCGGCGGGCGCGTCGTCCCGGCCGGTCTTCAGCAGCACAACCGGACGGCCCCGGGCGCGCAAATGGCCGAGAGCGCGGTAGAGCTCGCCCATCTCCCCGGCGTTGGCGCGGTGGATGTTGCCCGGATAGACGATCACGGTCGCGTCCGCCGGCGCCCCCGGCCGCCCGCAGCAACGCAGCGCGGCGCCAGGGCCCCAGCGGCCGGCTGAAGGCGGCATGGTCCACCCCCGGCTCCAGCAGGATGCGCGGCGCAGCCGTCGGCAGGACCTCGGCCAGGCGCGGCGCGATGTAGCTGAGACCGGCGGCGCCGGCGACGAACGCCGCGCGCGCGGCCGCATCGTCCGGACCCGGACGAAGCGTCGCCAGATGGTCCTCGTTATCCTCGAAGTGGACGACGTAGGGGATCCCCAGGCGCTTCACCGTTCGAGCCACGGCGCGGCGGACGTTCTTGCGCGGCGTCCAGGCGGCGAGCAGGGTCCGCGCCGGCTCCAGCACGCCGTCAAAGGCGACCGCCCCGGCAGGGTCCGCGGCCAGGTCGTCGATGTCCAAGGGCTCGAACGCCGGCTCGCCGAAGGCGTAGGCGCGATCGACGGGGCCGCGCGCCGCGACGCCGACGCGGTAGCCGAGGGCCGCCAGCTGCGCCGCGAAGCCGGCGATGTGGCCGGCGCTGTTGCAGTCGAACGGGCCGTAGCAGACGAAGACGACCTTGCTCAGGCCCGGCCCGCCGCCCAGTCGCCTGGCCGCGCGCCGCGCCCGGCGGAAGATCCTGTCGGCGAATGAGGTCATGTCGTGAAGCGGGACCATAGGCCGGGCCTCGGCGGAGAACAACTTTGCGCCGTCCGGCCGTCCGGTAACCTCGGCGCCTTGCAAGGAGGCGGCGGCGCAGGTGGTCGACGGGCGGGTGACGGGTATGGCCGGCGGCGCGGTGGTCGGCTGGATCGCCGCGGGCGGCGGCGAGCTCGAGGCCGTGGCCGACGGCGAAGGCGTGTTCGCCCGAACCCGCGCCGCGCCTGGCGGAGACGGCCGGCTCGCCTTCGCCATCCCCGTGCCCGACCGCTTCCGCGACGGCCGCATCGGTTCCTGGACGTGCGGCCGGCGGGCGCGGAAGCGCCGCTGGCCGGGGGGCCGGTGATCTTCGACGGCGGCCTGTTCGACGCAGCCCCGCCGGCGCCGGGCGACGAGGTCGCGGCGGGCCGGCTGGCGCTGGGGGCCGCGGCCCTGCCGCCGCCGCTGCGGGTCGAGGGCCGCGTCGCCCGGCCGGCGGCGGGGATCGTGCAGGGCTGGGCCTATGCGCCGGACGAGCCGCAGCGCCGCCTGACGGTCGAGATCCTGGCGCGCGGCCGGCTGGTCGCCGCCACCGTCGCGGACCTGCCGCGCGAGGACCTGGCCCAGGCCGGCATCGGCGACGGGCGCCACGGCTTCCTCGTCGACCTTTCGCGCGTGCTGCGGCGGGGACCGCATCCGATCACGGTGCGCGTGCCGGGCGCGAGGAGACCTTGCCGCGCGGCCGCTTCAGCGTCGGGCCGTTCCCGGCGGACGGCGAGGTCGACCTTCCCGGCTATCTCGACGACGCGGAGTCGCGCGGTCTTCTGGCCCGCGCCCCGTTCGAGCACCTGGCGTTCGACGCCAAGCAGGTGGCGCCGAGCCGGCTGGTCCCGCGCCTGGTCAACCGCCTTCGCCGCGAGCGGCTGGCGGCCGAGGCGCGGCTCGGCGGGCTGATGACCCTGGTCGTCCTGCCCGGCGGGGAGCAGGGAGAGGCCGGGCGGCTATGGGCGCGCCAGGTCCTATCCGGTGGTCGAGGCGATCGCCGCGGCGGACGGCGTCGAGGCCATTCGCGAGGCGGCGCGGCGGGCGGACTTCGTCTTCCTCGCCCGGCCCGACGACCTGATCCATCCGTCCGCGGCGGCCATCGCGGCGGCCGAGGGCGAGGCCGACGCCATCCACTGGGCCGCTTCTGCGCCGACGAGCCGCGCGCGGGCGCCGCCGGCTGGGCGATGCGGCGGCCGGAGTTCGACCCCGTCACCGCCCGCCACGGCGCGCTGACCGACACCACCCTGGCCGTGCGCGGCGCGGTGCTGGCGGGCGCGCCGGACGAGGTCCTGGCCACCGTGGCCGCCGGCCGGCTGCATCCGCTGTGGTTCTGGCTGGCGGGACAGGACCTCCGCTGGCGCCATCACCCGGAGGCGCTGACGAGCTGCGTCGGCGAGGCGGCGGCCCTGGCGCGGGACGAGGTCGAAGCCGACGAGGCTTTCTATCGCCGGCTGCTGGCGAGGAGGGCGGGCGCTTCACCCTGGAGCGGACGGCGGGCGACCTGCCGTTCCCCTATGTCCTCGTCCCCGTGCGCCGGGCGGCGATGATCAGTGTACTGATCGGTTTCCGCAACAGCGCGACCATGACCCTCCGGGCCCTGCAGTCCATCGCCCGCCAGCGCCTGAGCGGCGGGCTGGAGATCGTGCTGGTCGACAACCGCTCCGAGCCGGCCGAGGCGCGCGCGGCGTTCGACGGCGCCCGGCGGCTGTTCGGCGACGGCCGGGTCACGCTCCTGTCCTACGACGGCCCGTTCAACCATTCGGCCCAGAACAACCTCGCGGCCCGGGCGGCCGCGGGCGAGGTCGTGGTCATCTGCAACAACGACGTCGTCCTGCGCGATCCCGCCGCGCTGGAGCAGCTCGCCGCCTGGGCGCTGCAAGACGGGATCGGAACGGTCGGCTGCCGGCTGGAGGACCCCGAGCGCGGCGTCGGCTCCTACGGCCATCAGTTCTCGACGCCCGGCGAGGACCCGTTCCAGTCGGTGCTGTCAGAGAGCGCCGACTCGACCTTCTCCGGCCTGGTCCACGCCTGCCCGGGGAACACCCTGGCCCTGGCCGCCATGGCGCGCGAGCGGTTCCTGGCGGTCGGCGGCCTGGACGAGACGCGCTTTCCCGTGGGCTACAACGACATGGACCTGATGCTCCGCTGCTCGGCCGCCGGCCTGACGCACCTCTATCTCGGCCATGTCATGGCCGAGCATCCGCGCGGCTCCTCGCGCACCGGGGACAACGAGGACCTGCAGGCGCTGATGGGCAACCTGCGCCGCCCGCCCGGCGCGCACCTGCGCCAGCTCGTGCGCCAGCGGGTCGAGACCTCCCGCCGCCGCACGCCGAAACCCGCCGCCCCCGCGCCCGACCAGGCCGAGGCGGCGGCGCTGACAGCCGCGCTCGAGGGCGCGATCGAGGCCCGGCGTATGGTGGAGAGCGAGCGGGCGCGGATCGCGGCGATGGTCGCCGGCCCCGCGCCAGGCGCGGCGGAGGACGGCGCGTGACGAGCGACCGGCTGGAGATCTTCGTGGGCGCCGACCGCTCCCAGCTCATGGCCGTGCCGGTGCTGGAGTTCTCGATCAAGCGCCACGCCTCGCGGCCCGTGCGCGTGACCTCGATGCACGACCTCGGCCTGCCCGAGCCGAAGGACGTGCGCCAGGGGCCGCGCACCAACTTCTCCTTCACCCGGTTCGCGATCCCCGGCCTGATGGGCCATAACGGCATGGCGCTCTACCTCGACGCCGACATGCTGGTGTTCCGCGACATCGCCGAGATCTGGACCCTGCCGATGGGCGAGGCGAAGATCCTGATCCAGGCCGAGGTCGACCCGCGCGCCCAGGCGCCCAAGGCGGGCGCGCCGGCGCAGCGGATCAAGCAGTGCTCGGTGATGCTGATGGACTGCGCGCGGCTGGACTGGGACGCGGCGCGGATCATCGCCGGGCTCGACGGCCGCTACACCTACGAGCAGCTGCTCTACGAGATGTGCATCCTGGACGAGGCGGAGATCGCCTACGCCCTGCCGTTCCGCTGGAACAGCCTGGAGCACTACGACGCGGCCACCTGCCTGCTGCACTACACCGACATGCACACCCAGCCGTGGGTCGACCCGTTCAACCGGCTGGGCTTCCTGTGGATGGACGAGGTGCGGCTGATGATCGACTGCGGCCTCCTGCGCTGGCGCGAGCTGGAGCGGGAGGTGGAGCTCGGCTATTTCCGCCCGTCGCTGATCCCCGAGCTGCGCAACGACGCCCTGCGCGGGCGGTGGGACGCGGGGACGGCCAGGCGCTACGCCGCGATCGACGCGCGCGCCGGCTTCGTCAAGCACCCGCGAAGCCCATGCCCGCAAGCGCGAGCGCGAGGCGGCGGTGAAGGCCTACGAGGCGGCGCTGGCGGCGGCCCCGCAACAATCTCCGCCCTCCCCGGCGAAGGCCGGGGTCCAGGACGGCGGATCGACTCTCGCTGTGTAGAGGCTGGCCCGCCCGCCTGGGTCCCGGCCTTCGCCGGGACGATCGGGTCGGAGAAGTTCCTACGCCGCGACCATCCGCTCCACCTCGGCGACGATCTCGCGCAGGTGGACGGGCTTGGCGAGGACCCGGGCGCCCGGGGGGGCGCGGTCGCCGGCGGCCAGGGCCACGGCGGCGAAGCCGGTGATGAACATGATCCGCAGGCCCACGAACCGCGCGGCGGCCTGGCGGGCGACCTCGATGCCGTCGACGCCCGGCATGACGATGTCGGTGAGCAGGAGGTCCCAGCCGCCCTCGTCCAGCGCCTCCAGCGCCTCCTCGCCGTCGGCGCAGGCCCGGACGTCATAGCCGGCGCGCTCCAGGGCCCGCGCCAGGAACCCGCGCAGGGAATCGTCGTCTTCGGCCAGGAGGATACGCGGCATGGGCGGAACGGGTCTCTCAGGGAGCGGGCGCCCCCAGTCGCCCGCGAGGCAAACCTAGGCCTGAGGTGTAAACCACCGATAAACCAGGGGCCGCGCGCGTTGACCAGACCCGTCCGAGCCCGCACATAGTCGGCGCATGGACGCTGGGGACATCCCTGTTCTGGCCGTGCAGGCGGCGCTGGAGCCGCCGTTCGAGGTGCGCCGCCCTCCAGGCTCGGGCGCGCGGCCGGCGACGCCGCTGGTGTTCGCCTCGCCGCATTCGGGACGGCTGTATCCGGCCGACATGCGCGCCTCGCCGCGGCTGGACGCGGGCGCGCTCAGAAGCTCCGAGGACGCCCTGGTCGACCTCTTGCTGGAGGCCGCGCCGCGCTACGGCGGCGCCGTGCTCCTGGCCCGCTACGCCCGCGCCTATGTCGACGTGAACCGCGAGCCGTGGGAGCTCGACCAGGCCATGTTCGACGAAGACCTGCCGGAGTTCGCGCGGGCGCGCACGGCCCGGGTCGCCGCCGGGCTCGGCTCCATCGCCCGGCTGGTGGCCGAGGGGCGCGAGATCTACGACCGCAAGCTGACCTTCGCCGAGGCTGCGGGCCGCATCGAGGCGGTGCACCGGCCCTATCACCGCGCCCTGACGGGGCTGGTGGAGGCCGCCAGGGCGGCGTTCGGCGTCTGCGTGCTGGTGGACTGGCATTCCATGCCGGGCGCGGCGGCCGGCCAGTCGGCGCAGGCGCGGCGGCCCGTGGACATGGTGCTGGGCGACCGCTTCGGCTCGACCTGCGCGGGGACCCTGACCGAGCGGGTGGAGCGGCAGCTGACCCGCCTCGGCTACATCGTGGCGCGCAACGCCCCCTATGCCGGCGGCTACACCACCGAGGCCTACGGCCGGCCGCTGGAAGGGGTGCACGCCCTGCAGATCGAGATCAGCCGCGCGCTCTACCTCGACGAGGCGACCCTTGCGCCCAAGCCGGATTCGGGCGGCTGGCCGGGGACCTGGAGCAGGTGTTCGCCGCCCTCGCCGACGCCGGGGCGGTGCTGGCGGGCTGAATTTCCGCGAACTGGCCGAAGGTGCGAACCACCCTCGGAAACCGGCCCGAAGGGGCAAAAAAAGGCCCCGGCCGAAGCCGGGGCGTTAAGTCGATAGGGAGGAAACGCCCAGGAAGGGCAAGCGGCGTCACCGACGCCGCACCGATTACCTAGTGTGCAACGCACAACGAGGCAAGCCGCAACTGCGGAAAAAATCGCGGATGGCTGCTGGAGGCCTTGCGGAACAAGCACTTGCGCAATCCGACTGCAAAGCCTGGAAATGCTGCACTGCAAATGGGCGCCGCCTGCGGCGCGATGCCGGTTCAACAGGGGCCGGCGATCCTGTAAGGGCGGAAAGCTTCGCCGGAGACGCCAATGGGGGCCGTGTTCAGCATCGTCGCCCTAGCGGCCGGCCTGCACCTGGCGTTCGCCGCCGCGCCGGCCGCGGCGGAGGCCGTCCCGACGCCGCCATCGCAGCCCGCGCGACGGCGGCCTCGCCGCCAGTCGGCACGCCGCCCGCCGGTCCGGGCTCGACCGCGCCGGCCCTCACGCCCGAGACCCCCGCCGCGCCGGCGATCGTCCCGGAGACGCCGAGCGCGCCGCTGGCGACGCCGCCGCCGTTCGACAGCGACTCCCATATCTACGACTCCGAGGTCCGCGGCTCGGCGCGCCAGGCGGAGGGGGCGCAGGGGCCGCTCGACGGCGCCTGGAGCCTCGCCGGCGCGGACGGCGCGCCGCTCTATCGCCTGCAGATCACCGATCCCGGCATGGGGGCGCAGTACGCGGAAGGCGCCTGGCGGGACCTGCGCGCCACGACGCGGGCGGCGGGCTCGGGCTTCATCACCAGCATCTCCAGCGACGGCCCCCAGCTGATGCTGCGGTTCTTCGAGACCGACGCCTCGGACCTCGTGGTGGTCACGCTGAAGCCGGCGGCGGGCGGCGGCTGGTCGGGCCAGCTCTGGCGCGCCGGAACGATCACGCCGGTGACCCTGAAACGCGGCTAGAGGTCCTCGTCGAAGCCGGAGCGGACCAGGGCGGCGAGGGCGTCGAGCACGGCGTCGGCCTGGGGCCCCTCGGCGGCCAGCTCCAGCTGCGCGCCCGGGGCCGGCGCCGAGCATCATCAGGCCCATGATCGAGCGGGCGTCGACGGTCTGGCCGTCGCGGGAGACGGTGACCTCGGCGTCGAAATCGCCGCCAGCTTGACGAACTTGGCCGAGGCGCGCGCATGCAGCCCGCGCTTGTTGACGATCTCCACAGTCCTCGTCGCCGTCATTTCTCGCCGGCAAGGAGGTAGGAGGCGACCGAGATGTACTTGCGGCCCGCGTCCTGGCGTGGGCCACGCAGGCCTGCAGATTCTCGCGGGTGCGCACGCTGGCGAGCTTGATCAGCATCGGCAGGTTCAGGCCGGCGATCACCTCGGCCTTGGTCTGCTCCATCACCGAGATGGCGAGGTTGGAGGGGGTGCCGCCGAACATGTCGGTGAGCAGGATCACCCCCGTCGCCGTCGTTGACCCGGGCCACCGCGTCCAGGATGTCCTGGCGCCGCCGCTCCATGTCGTCCTCGGGCCCGATGCACACGGTCTCGACCGCACGCTGGCGGCCGACCACATGCTCCATGGCGGATAGGAACTCCTCGGCGAGGCGCCCGTGGGTCACGATCACCAGGCCGATCATGCAATCCTTCTCACGCGCCTTCCCCCGACTCGGGCCGTGCAGGCGCGCCTTTTACGCTTGATGGCGCAGCCCTCCAAGCCGCGTCAGCGCGCAGGCGAGTTTGCAGGGGGCCGACGCCTCCAGGGCGTTCAGCACGATCAGCGGAAGCGCCGCGTTTGCAACGACTTGCGAGCGTGGGCCCGGCATCCGCTCCATATCGTCGCGCCCCCGCCGCGCAGCGCGCCACGAGGCCGACCGGCGACATCGGCAGGGCGGCGTGGTCGAGGATCCCGAGCCCGCGCGCCTCGATCAGGCCGCGAAGCGTGTCAGGCGCGCGGCCGAATACGGCGCCTTCGTCGGCCCAGACCAGGGTGCGGTCGTCGGTCGTCGGCCACCAGGCGGAAGCCTTCGCGGAGGCGCGCAGCATCAGGTCGCTCTTGCCCGCGCCGGATTCGCCGACGATTAGGGCGCCGCGCCAGTCGCCGCCCACCCTCAGGGCGACCAGGCCCGCGTGCAGCACCTCGCCCGCCGGCCTCAATGCGGCGCTTCGGGCAGGCTGACCACGAAGCGCGCGCCGATCACCCGCCGTCGGCGTCGGCGCGGTTCTCGGCCCAGATGCGCCCCCGTGGGCGACCACGATCTGGCGCGCGATCGAAAGCCCCAGGCCCGAGTGGCCGCCCGAACGCCGCGCCCTGGGCCGGGCGGTGTAGAAGCGCTCGAACACGGTCTCCAGGTTGTCGGGCGGCACCCCGGCCCCTGGTCCTCCACCGCGACCACCACCTGGCGGCCCGTGCGCTGGGACGCTGACGCGCACGGCGGCGCCTGCGGGCTGAACGAGCGGGCGTTGTCGATCAGGTTGCGGAACACCTGGCTCAGCGGCCCCTCGCGGCCCATGACCAGGATCGGCTCGCCCCCGGCGGCCGGGCGAACTCGACCATCGGCTGGTCCGCCGCGGCCGTGTCGCGATAGAGCAGGGCGATCTCGTCCAGCAGGTGCGCCACGTCGAAGGCGCGGGGACGGTCGCGCGACAGCTCCGCGTCCAGGCGCGAGGCGTTGGAGATGTCGGTGATCAGCCGGTCGAGCCGCCCGACGTCCTGTTTCAATATCCCCAGGAGCCGGTCGCGCGCGCCCGTGTCGCGGACCAGGTCCAACGTCTCCACGGCGGAGCGGATCGAGGTCAGCGGGTTCCTGATCTCGTGCGCCACGTCGGCGGCGAAGCGCTCGATGGCGTCCATCCGCTCGGACAGGGCGTTGGTCATGGTCTCCAGCGAGCGGGCGAGGTCGCCGACCTCGTCGTTGCGCTCGGCGATGTCGGGCAGGGAGATCGCCCGCGCCTGCGACAGGCGCACGCTGTCGGCCGCCCGGGCCAGGCGCATGATCGGGCTCGCCACCAGTATGGTCAGCAGGAACGAGACAGCAGCGACACGCCCACGCGACGAGAATGAACGGCAGCAGCGCCGTCCGCTGGGCCGCGATGGTGGCGTCCCACGTCGCCGGCCTCGAGCGTCAGCACCCCGAGGGACCGCCTGGACGTGCTGGATCGGGATCGACACCGACACCACGCGCTCGCCGTTCTGGGCGCGGCGCATGCCCGCCACCACCCGGCGGTGAGGGCGCGGTTGATCTCCAGTTCAGCTGCTTGCGCGCGCTCTCGATCACCTGCGGATTGCGCGCGCCCTTGTCCTGCAGCCGCCAGCGGAACAGCACCCCCCCCGGCTTCTTGGCCCGGCAGCGGCTTCCACTCACCTGGTCCGCGGTCAGGTAGCTGTCGGCCAGGAGGCGCCCGTGGCCGTCGAACAGCCGCGCGCGCTGGGAGCGCGGGATGAACAGCAGCTGCAGCAGCTCGGACGCCTTGTCCGCCTCCAGCGCCGGCTGGGGCGAGCCGCGGGTGGCGGGCGCCGGCGTGACGTTGGCGATCAGCTCGCCCTGGGTGGTCAGGCTGTCGATGCGCCCCTGGATCAGCCCGCGGCGCAGCTCGTTGAGGATCAGCGCCCCGGAGATCAGGATCGCCAGGCCGAGCAGGTTCAGGGCGACGATGAGCCGGCCGAGCCTGGAGCCGGCCACAGCCGCACCGGCCGCCGCGGCTCAGCTTTCGCGGTATCGGTAGCCGACGCCATACAGGGTTTCGATCGCGTCGAACTCCGGGTCGACCACGCGGAACTTCTTGCGCATGCGCTTGATGTGGCTGTCGATGGTGCGGTCGTCCACGTAGACCTGGTCCTCGTAGGCGGCGTCCATCAGGCTGTCGCGGCTCTTCACGAAGCCGGGCCGCTGGGCCAGGGCCTGCAGCAGCAGGAACTCGGTGACCGTCAGCTTCACCGGCCGGCCTTCCCACAGGCAGTCGTGGCGGGCCGGATCGAGGGTCAGCTTGCCGCGCTTGATCGCCTTGGAGGCGGAGACCGCCGCCCCGGGCGTCTCGTCCTCCTCCGGCCGGGCGCGTCGCAGCACGGCCTTGACCCGCTCCAGCAGCAGCCGCTGGCTGAACGGCTTGTGGATGTAGTCGTCGGCGCCGAGTTGAAGCCGAGGATCTCGTCGATCTCCTCGTCCTTGGAGGTCAGGATGATCACCGGCAGCTCGGACGTCTGGCGCAGGCGCCGCAGCACCTCCATGCCGTCCATGCGCGGCATCTTGACGTCGAGGATCGCCAGGTCCGGCGGCTCGCTCTCCAGCGCCGCGAGGCCCGAGGCCCGTCATAGTAGGACTTCACCGTATGGCCATGGCTTTTCGAGGGCCAGCGATACGGAGGCGACGATGTTCTCGTCGTCGTCCACCAGGGTGATATTCGCCATCTATTCGGTCGTCTGGTTGAAACGGCAGTTCTCTCGCCCGCTAGTTAGGCCGAAACACGGCGTTTTCAACGCGATCTTTCCGTCCTGGCCGGGCGGCGCCGGCTCGGGGTATGACCGGCCATGGACGGTCCCGACGACGAGGACCTCGATCCGGTCGAGGTCAGGACGATCGCGCTGCCGGCGGACCTGGCCGGCCAGCGGCTGGACAAGGCCCTGGCCCAGGCGGCGCCGGCGCTGTCGCGGGCGCGGCTGCAGGCCCTGATCGCCCAGGGGCGGTGGCGCATGGGGACCGGGTGCTGACCGACCCCTCCGCCAAGCCGAGGCCGGCGACTACGCCGTCACCCTGCCCCCGCCGGTCGCCGCCGAGCCTGCGCCCGAGGCCATTCCCCTGACCGTGCTCTACGAGGACGCCGACCTGATCGTGGTCGACAAGCCGGCCGGCATGGCCGTGCATCCCGCGCCCGGCAGCCAGACCGGCACCCTGGTCAACGCCCTCCTGGCCCATTGCGGGGGCAAGCCTGTCGGGGATCGGCGGCGTGGGCCGGGCCGGGGGATCGTGCACCGGCTGGACAAGGACACTTCCGGCGTCATGGTCGCGGCAAGACCGACGCCGCGCACGCGGGCCTCTCGGGCCCTGTTCGCCCGACACGACATCGAGCGCGCCTACATCGCCCTGACCCGCGGCCGCGCCCCGCCCGCCGCGCGGGGACCATCGAGACCCGCATCGGCCGCTCCCCGCACGGACCGCAAGAAGATGGCCGTGCTGCGGACCGCGGGTGCGCGAGGCGGTCACCGACTACGCCGTGCAGCGACCTTCGGGCCGCAGGACAGGCCGCTGGCCGCGCGGGTCGAGTGCCGGCTGCGCACCGGCCCGCACCCACCAGATCCGTGTGCACCTGCGTCCAAGGGCTGCCCGTGCCTCGGTGATCCGGTCTACGGCTCCGGCCCGCCGGCGCCGGCGGTGCGCGCGCGATCGAGGCGGCGGCCTGCACCGCCAGGCCCTCCACGCCGCCATCCTCGGCTTCCGCCATCCGGTCACGGGGGAGATGCTGCGCTTCGAGAGCCCCCTGCCGCCCGACATGGCGACGCTTGAGGCGCTGCTGGAGCGGCTTTGAGGCGGGGGCCCCTTGATCATGACCCAAACACCCGATCGTCCCCGCGAAGGCGGGGACCCATGGGTTCGCGTTGGCGGAACGATCAGCCGCCAAGCTGGATGGGCCCCGCCTTCGCGGGGGCGGCCGGAATGAGGTAAGGCCGATCCTGGCCGTTTTGCTGGACTCTAGGCGTCCGCCGCCTTGCCCTTTCGCGCTTTCGCCCGGGCCTGGTTGAACGCGAGGGGCGACGCGGACCAGCGCGGTCAGAGCGCCCTCGTCAAGCTTGTCGCCTTGGTGGAGGTCGATCGCGCGCCAGACCTTGCCGCCGAAGCCGTTGTTGAACAGGCCGTCCGGGTCCGGCAGGGCTGGCTCCTTGCGCGAAGGTGAGCTTCACCTTGTCCTTGTGGGCGTTGGCCGACGGCGAGGATCCCGTCGCGCGACCAGGCCGGGCTGCCCCGCCACTTCCACTCCTCGACGATGGCGGGATCGGCCGCCGAGGATGGCTTTGCGGACCGCGGCGAGGGCCTCCCCGCGCCAGTCCGAGAGCCCGGCGATCAACTGGTCGATCTCTTCCGACGCGGTCATGGATCATCGCCTCCTCCCGCTGAGCGCGGCCTAGTCTCCCCGGGCCAGCACCTGCTCCAGGTTGGCGAAGAACCTTCGCCATCCCGCTGCGCGCCCTGATAGGCCTGCTCCTGGTCGGGGCGGAAGCCGGTCTGCTCCATGCGCAGGCGCGTGCCCGCGGCCGTCGGGGTCAGCGTCCAGGTGACGACGCTTTCCAGGCCGAACGCCTCCCAGGTGTAGGACAGCGCCCGGTCCGGCTCGACCGCCAGCACCTTGCCGTCCACCGAGCCCCAGTCCGGCGCGGAAGCTGAAGCCGTGGCCCCCGCCCACCGGCTGGAAGTCGGTCTTCATCAGCCATTCCTCGATCAGGTGCGGCTGGGTCAGGGCGCGCCAGACCCGCTCCGGCGGGTGCGGCACTCCCGTTCGACGACGACGGTGCGCGTCTCGGCGGCGGGGTCGCTCATTGGTCCATCCTTTTCAGCAGGTCTTCGAGGGCGTCGAACCGGCCGCGCCAGAAGCCGGCCATCTCGCGCGTCCAGTCGGCGAGGGGGGCGAGGGGCGCCGAGCTCGGCGCTGTAGTGGGTCTGGCGGCCCTCGTGGCGGTCGCGCACCAGCCCGGCCTGCTTCAGCACGCCCAGGTGCTTGGACACCGCCGGCTGGAGACGCCGGCCTGCGCCGTCAGCGCCCCGACCGTCTGCTCGCCCTCCCGGCAGAGACGCTCGAAGATAGCCCGCCGCGTCGGGTCGGCGAGGGTTCTGAACAGGATGTCCTGGGCGTTCGGCATCGGCGATCAATAACCAATCGGCTATGGCTCAATCCATAACCGCACGGATATGCTTCCGTCAAGCGCCCGGGGCCGCCCTCAGCCCTCCTGCGGCTCGGTCTGGAAGTCCCGGCGCATGGAGGCGATCAGCGCCTCGTCGATCTCGGTCGGCATGGCCTCGAGCATGGCCTCCATCCGGCTCTTCACCGCGTCGCGCCACTCGCCGTGGGTGATGATGTAGAGCTTGTCGTTGCGGATCGCGTCCACGACCATGTCGCCGACCTGCTCGGGCTTCCATCCCAGGCGTCGGAGACCTGGCGCTGGCCGAGGCGTTCGGGCGGCCTGCTGGAACGCGCCGGACGCCTTGAAGCCCTCCGGCCGGTTCTGGGCGAGCTGGTGGATGTTGCTCTTGATCGGGCCGGGGCAGAGCACCGAGACGCCGATGCCGTCCTGGCCAGCTCGCCGCGGATCGCCTCCATGAACGACACCACCGCGGCCTTGGCCGTCACGTACATGGCCATGTTCGAGGGCATCACCACGAGGCCGGCCAGGGAGGCGGTGGAGACCACGTGGCCGCCCTCGCATGCGCCTTGATGCGCGGCACGAAGGTCTGCACGCCGTTGACCACACCGCCGAGGTTGACGCCGAGCCCGAAGTCCCAGTCGTCGTAGGTGGCCTCCTTCAGCGGCCCTTCGATGCCGACGCCGGCGTTGTTGACCAGCACGTGGACCTTGCCGAACACCCGCTCGCTCTCGTCGGCCGCCGCCGCCATGGCGTCGCGGTCGGTGACGTTCAGCCGGATGAAGTGGAGCTGGCGGCCCTTCTGGCGGTCGTCGAACCAGGCCTTGGCCTCGTCGATGTGGTCTTGCCTGAGGTCGGCGACCACCACGTTCATCCCGGCGTCGACGAACTTCTGACGATGCCGAGGCCGATGCCGCTCGCGCCGCCCGTGACGAGGCGACCTTCCCTTCCAGATCCTGCACGCTGTCCGCTCCCGTTGGATTTCTTGGTTGCGGCAGAATACGCCGAAACCGCTCGTTGCGGCAAGACGCGGAGATCAATTCAGATCACGTCATCCCGGCCGGAGCGCGCAGCGCGGAGCGCCGGGACCCATCCTGCGGCGTCCGAAGCTGGGGTCCCGGATCGGCCTTGCGGCCGTCCGGGATGACAGGAATTGGCAGGAGCCTCGGCTCAGTCGAAGAACGCGACGCAGCGGATGTCGATGCTCTCGCGCGGCGGCGCGTCGCGGCCGGCGCTGGGATCGTCGAAGGCGGTGTGCGGCACGCGCGGAACCGCGCGGGATCGGAGTCGTAGCCGCGGAAGATCAGGAGCTCGTCCCGGTTCATGCCGGGAATAGTAGACCCAGCGGTGCTCGGGGTTGTGCTGGACCATGTTGGTCTCCAGCCGCATCGCCTTCTCCGGGTCCGGCCCGAGCACGACGCGCGATATGGCGAGGTCCTCGGCCGCCACGGTGGTGGCGTCGCAGACGCACAGCGGCGTGTCCTGCGGCGGGTCCGACAGGGCGCGCCAGAGGTTCAGCACCGCGAACCGGCCCTTCAGCAGCTCGTCCGCCGCGGGTCGTCGCCGAGCATCGTGCGCGCAGCCATGGGGCCGGAGTTGTCGCTGTAGTCGACGTGGGCGTAGCGGCCGGGGAAGGTGGCGCCGTCCTCCATGAACCGCGGGGAGCGGTCGCTGCGCCGGTGCACCCCAGCCGCGGCCGACCACGACCTTGTGCGCGCCGGTCACCTGCCTGACCACCTCCTCCAGCTCCGGGAGGTAGACGCGGGCGGCCGCCTCGCGGTCTAGGAAGTCCTTCACCGCGCAGGGCGCGTCGGCCAGGAAGTTGCCTTCCCGGTCGAGCGAGAGCTGGCCGCGGATCGGGCGCACGTCCTCGATCGGCATGACCTGCGGATCGAGCGGCATGTGGCTGCGCCAGGAGTCGTGCGAGTACCAGACCGAGTCGGTCACGCCGGCGACGAGATAGTTGATCTGAGCCTCGACGGTGCGGTCGCCGGCCGAGGGGGCCGTCGGCAGTCACGACATCGCTCACGGGGATCTCCTTCGCGCTCGGCGAGCGCCGCCGCGCCAGGCGGGCTTGCATATAAGCCATCCTTTACATACTCGCGCCGCCCGGGAAATAGGCGCCGGCCGCCTCCACAGCCCGTCCCGGCTCCATTGACGGCCGAACCGGCCGCGTGGGACCAAGCGCCGGCAGAACATGATGATCCGCAGGGAGAGGCGGGCGTGAGGTCCATCGACTACTTCGACAAGAGCCGCCCGCCGGCGCCCGATCGCGACGTGTTCGTGGACGGCGACGACCGCCGGACCTACGCCCAGGCCCAGGCCCAGTCGCACCGGATCGCCAGGGCGATGGGCGGCGGCGGGCCTGGAGCGGCAGCGCCGGTGGCGATCTTCTCGCCCAACCACGCCTCGATCCTGTTGTGCATGCTGGGCCTGTGGCGCGCCGGGGCGGTGTGGATCCCGGTGAACACGCGCAACGCCCTCGACGCCAACGCCGCCTACCTGAACTACGTCCGCGCCGGCTGCTGTTCTACCATTCCAGCCACGCCGAGGACGCGGCCCGGCTGAAAGGCGGCCGTGCCGAGCCTGAAGCACATGGTCTGCCTGGACCGCGCCAACGGCGATCACCCCTCGCTCGACGCGTTCATGGGCCGCGGCGACGGCGGGGAGGCGCCCGACGTCGGCGGCCCGGACGGCGATCCGGACGACCTCGTCGCCATCATCGCCACCGGCGGCACGACCGGCGCGGCCAAGGGCGTGCGGGTGGTCAACCGCAGCTGGGGGCGCCATGGTCGAGACCGTGGTCACCTGATGCCGGCCACGGACCCCGGTGTGCTGGCCACAGCCCCCCTGACCCACGCCGCCGCCCCGTCGCCATGGCGGCCATGGCCATGGGCGCGACCGTGGTCATCCTGCCGCGCTTCGACGCCGAGGCGGTGATGCGGGCGATCCAGGACCACCGCGTCACCCACATGTTCCTGCCGCCGACCGCGCTCTATTCGATGCTGGCGCACCCGAGGGTTCCGCGAGTTCGACTATTCCAGCCTGAAGTACTTCCTCCTCGCCGGCTCGCCGGGTGTCCCCCGACAAGCTGAAGCAGGCGGTGGAGGTGTTCGGCCCCTGCATGTGCCAGAGCTATGGCCAGACGAGTGCCACATGATCGCGACCTGGCTGCCGCCGGACGTCGTGGCGGCGGCGGCGGCGGGCGAGCATCCCGAGCGGCTGGCGAGCTGCGGGCGGCCCACCTATTCGGTGCGGGGTGGAGCTGATGGACGACGCCGGCGCCCTCCTGCCGGACGGGGAGGTCGGCGAGATCGTGGCGCGCGGACGGCCTGGTCGGCGACGGCTATTTCGAGATGCCCGAGGCCACCGCCGAGGCGCGCCTCTTCGGCTGGCACCACACCGGCGACGTCGGCCGGCGCGACGCGGACGGCTATGTCTACATCGTCGACCGCAAGAAGGACATGATCGTCACCGGCGGTTTCAACGTCTTCTCGGCCGAGGTCGAGGCGGCGGTGATGGAGCTGGCCGGCGTGCGCGAATGCGCCGTGGTCGGGGTCCCCGACGACAAATGGGGCGAGGCGGTCACCGCCATCGTCGCCCTGAACGCCGGCGCCGCGGTCTCCCGAAGCCGAGATCATCGCCCACTGCAAGGCGCGCCTGGGCGGCGTGAAGGCCCCCAAGGCCGTGCACCTCTGGGACGAGGTCCCCCGCACCCCCGCCGGCAAGTTCGACAAGAAGGCCATCCGCGCCAGGTTCTGGACGGGGCGGAGCGCAACGTGCACTGAGGCCGGAGGCGCCGGCATGGCCTTTTCCCTGGAACCGCCGGTCCCCTCCGCTAAAACGGCCCGAACCCCGCCCGCCGCGGGGACGGGGGAGACGAGATGGCCAAGTATCAGCCGAACCTGGACCTGGACGCGGTCGTGGCCATCGACGTGCACACCCACGCCGAGGTCTCCTCGCGCCAGCCGCGCGATCCGTGCGGGGTGATCTTCGACGAGGCGATGGCCAAGTACTTCAAGCAGATGCACCGCCGACCATCCCCGAGGTCGCCCGGTACTACCCGCGATCGCAAGATGGCGGCGTGATCTTCACGGTCGATTCCGAGGCCGAGATGGGCATCACCCGGATCATGAACGAGGAGGGTGGCCGAGGTCGCCGCCGAGAACAACGACGTGCTGATCCCCTTCGCCAGCATCGACCCGCACAAGGGCAAGATGGGCGTGCGCGAGGCGCGGCGGATGATCGAGGACTACGGGGTGCGCGGCTTCAAGTTCCACCCGACCTCGCAGGGCTTCTTCCCCAACGACCGGATGGCCTATCCGCTGTACGAAGTGATCGCGCACTACAGGCTGCCGGCCCTGTTCCACACCGGCCAGACCGGCGCGGGGGCAGGCGCGCCGGGCGGCATGGGGCCTGCGGCTGAAATACTCCAACCCGCTGCACCTGGACGACGTGGCCGCCGACTTCCCGGACATGACCATCGTCATGGCCCATCCGTCGTTCCCCTGGCAGGACGAGGCCCTGGCGGTCGCGACCACAAGCCCAACTGCTACATCGACCTGTCGGGCTGGTCGCCGAAGTACTTCCCGGCCAACCTCGTGCAGTATTCCAACACCCTGCTGAAGACCCGGGTGCTGTTCGGGTCGGACTATCCGGTGCTGTCGCCCGACCGCTGGATCGCCGACTTCGAGGGCCTGCCGATCAAGCCGGAGGTGCGGCCGCTGATCATGAAGCAGAACGCGATCCGGATGCTGAACCTCGCCGCCTGAGGCCGGGGGCAGGCGCGGACGGCGCTTACGTAGAACCCCCGAATGGCCCCCGCCATGGGTTCCGGCCTACATGGCCGTGTCGAATCTGCACGCAGGGGTTTAGCCATGCTCAAGCACGCCGCCGCGTTCAGCGGGGCCCACGGCCAACGCCATCCTCGAGGCCCTGAAGGTCGGGCTGATGCTGGTCGACGCCGACAGCCGGCTGGTCGCCGCCAATTCGGTGGCGGCGGACTACCTGCACGTCAGCGAGGGCGTGCGCGAGGACGACGGCCGCCTGGTCGCCGAGGTGGCCGCCGGACGCGGCCAAGCTGCAGCGCGACGTCCGCGCCGCCGCCCGCGACGGCGAGCAGCGCGCCGCGTGCTGCGCCGCACGGCCAACCCCAGGCCCGCTGACGGTGACCCTGTCGCCGTTCTCCAATCCCGAGGACGGCCACGCAGAGGCCCTGGTCGTGGTCCACGACCCCGAGCGCAGCTGCGCGAGCTGATCGCCCAGGCCCGCTCAATGTTCCGCCTGTCGCCGGCCGAGGCCGACATCGCCGTCCAGCTCGCCATGGGCGCGGACCTCGACGAGATCGCCGAGAAGCGCGGCGTCAGCCTCAACACCCTGCGCGCCCAGCTCGCCGCCGCCATGGGCAAGGCCGGCGTCCGCCGCCAGGCCGAACTGGTCGGCGCCGTCCTGAAGGCGAAGACGATCTAGGGCTCCTCCATTCCCCGATCGTCACCCTCGGCCTTGTGCCGAGGGCCCCTGCTTCCGCAATTCTGTGATTCGATCGTCCGGCCTCGGCGCGAGCCGCGCGAGGGACCCTCGGCACAAGGCCGAGGGTGACGGCCCGTGTTGGGCCTACCCCCGCGCCTTCGCGCGCCGCCAGAGCAGAGCGTGCAGGGCGACCTCGACCACGGCGGTGATCACCAGGGCGGCGACCAGCAGGGTCAGGAACATCGGCAGGGTCACCGGCTGGGACATGCCGGCGGCGGCGTCGCGAAGCTGGGCCCCACAGGTCGGCGAGGCTCCGCCAGACGCCGCCTTCGGCGCATCGGCCGCGGCCGTGGCGATGACCCCGCCGGTGCCGAGGCCCATCAGGTAGCGCGCGTTCAACACCACGCTGCGGATCGCCCCGGCGCCGCTGGCGGCCAGGGCGGCCGCTCCGGCCAGCGCCGGCGCGCGCAGGCCCTTCTTCGCCGGCCCCTGTTCGATCGGCGGGCCGGGCCGGGCCGGCTGGGCCGGCGCAGGCCATGCGGCGGTTGCTGGCGCAGGCGGGCCGAGGTCGGCGTGGGGCAGGTCCGACGACGGCGGATCGCGGCGAGGGACGCCAGCGGCTCGGGCCGCTCCAAACTGACCCGCGTCAGGGCGGGCGCGCCGATCCCGCTGGTCCACAGCGCGCACTCCTCGTCGCGCCGTCGGACCAGGGCGGCGAGCGGGCGCTGACGGCCGCTGGACGGATCACGCGCGAAGCGGAAGCGGCGAAGCTGGTCGGGCACGCCGTCCAGGTCGCCGCTGCCCAGCACCGTCCAGATCCGCCAGGCCGGATCGGCGCCGACGTTGAAGGTGAAGGACAGAAGGGCCGCGTATTGCGCCTCGGTGAGCGAGGCCAGGACGGCGGGGTCGACCCTCGCCGCCAGGCGCGTGGCGGCCACGTCGGTGTCGGCGCGCAGCAGCTTGTCGGCCATCGGCTCGCCGATCGTCATGCCGGGGGTGACATCGGGGCCGGCGTGGCCATAGCCGATCGTCCAGGCCCCGCCGAAGTCGCGATAGGCCTTCAGGCGCAGGCCCTCCTGGTGTTTCAGGAAGGCGATGGCCGGTTCGGACGACGCGCGCATGGCGCGCTCACGGTCGCCGGATCGGGCTGGCGGAGCGGCCGACGCCGGTGGACAGGCAGATGATCTGGAACGCCGTTCCGTCCGCGAGCCGCATGGCCGCCGTCCTCCATCAAACGACGGAGGTTACACCACGCATGACGGTTGTCGCCTTGACACTTGTCAACCCCAAAGCGAGATCAGGTCGCCGCGTCCTCGGCCGCCAATAGACGAAGCAGTTGGCCGTGCCGGTGCCGGCGCTGGAGCGGTAGCAGGGCACGTAGTCGACCACGGTGGGCTTGCATCCGAGCTCGGCCATGGCCCCGATCACCGGGATCCAGTTCTTCACCTCCGAGGTGCCGGACTGGAATATCCCCTCGCCGAGCCGCTTCAGGATCGCGGCGTCGCCCTTTTCGATGGCGTCGAGCACCACCCGGTCCACCGCCTCGTCGATGACGAAGTGGGTCAGGCCGCCCGAGCCGATCACGGCCACGCGCTTGTCGGCGTCCCACGACTGGATCGCCCGCGCCAGGGCCTCGCCGAAGGCGATGGAGCGCGCGACGGTCGGCTGGTTCGGCGGATAGAAGGTGTTCTGGATCACCGGCAGGTCGGCGGCACGCGGTCCTTCATGATCGTGTGCATGATGAAGCCGAAGGCGTGCGGGATCGACACCCAGCCGCCGCGGTGCGGATGGATGGTGCGCATGGAGGCGATGTCGAAGTCCTCCGCCTGCACCGCCTTCATGATGTGCTGGGCGAGGTCGGGCTTGCCCGGATAGGTCGCCGGCTCGTCGGGAGCGTTGGAGGGAATGGCGATGACGATGCCGGGCGGATAGCGCGCGGCGTCCTCCTCGTTGGGCTGGCGGTTCTGGATCTCCGCGCCCCAGTAGACCGTGAAGCTGGGCACGAGGCCGTCCCAGAACATCTCCATCTGGTCGTTGCCGACGATGACGCAGACGTCCGGCTTCACCTCTTCACGCGGGTCAGCTCGGCGAGGCCCGCGCGGCAGGCGTCGAAGCGCCGCCGCCTGGTCTCGATGTCGAGGCCGAAGTCGGTCCCGGCGCGCGCCTTCTCCAGCGCCTCGAAGGTCCAGACCTGGCCCTGGTAGTGGAGCTGGCGGTTCTTGCGGTCGTCGGCGGCGCGCAGGTCCCATTGCTCGGCCGGGGTGGACAGCGACGGCCCGTGCGAGGAGCACATGCCCAGGACGATCTCGGCCATGGCTAGAGGTCCAGCTTGAAGACTTGCCGGGCGGTGCCCTCGAAGATCATCGTCCGGTCCGCCTCGGTGAGCCAGGAGATGCCCTCGACGTAGGGCTTCACGTGGTCGAACGAGTGGCCGGTCTCCGGGTTCGGATAGGAGCCGGTGCCGGGGCATTCGGAGCCGAACATCACCCGATCGGGCCCCACCACCTTGATCAGCAGCTCCACCGCCTCGGGCGTGTAGAGGGTGCAGTCGAAATAGAGGTTGCGCAGCCGGTCGAGGAACCGCTCGCCCGCCGGCCGCCCCGCCGTCGAGGCCTGGAAACGGCCGAACTGGTAGGGGACCGCGCCGCCGCCGTGCGGGACAATGATCTTCAGGTCGGGGAAGTCCTTGAACACGTCCGAATTGCACAGCCCCATCACCGCGATGGTCTCTTCGTTGATGAAGTGCATCGAATAGGGCGTGCGCTCGGACCTGGAGCCGGCGGTGTGGATCATCGCCGGCACGTCGAGCTCGCAGAGCTTCTCGTAGAGCGGATACCAGTAGCGGTCGAACATCGGCGGCGGCTCGGTCCCGGAATTCTCGTAGGGGTCCGGGTTCAGCAGGCAGCCGACGAAGCCCAGCTCCTTGATGCACCGCTCCAGCTCCGGCAGCGCCACCTCGACCGGCAGGCCGGCGACCTGCGGCAGGCCCGCCACCCCGCGGAAGCGGTCCGGGTGCAGGCGCACCTGGTGGGCGATGACGTTGTGGAACTCCTCGTGGAACCACTCCACGATCTTGGCCGGCCGCTCCGAATGCATCAGCTGGAACGGGCGCGGGGACAGGAGCTGCACGTCCGTGCCGTGGCGGTCGAGCTGGGCCATGTGGCCCTCGCCGAACACGCTGCGGGCGTTCAGCGCCTGCTCGATCTGCTCGTCGGTGAAGCGCGGGCCGCCGCGGCCGTGCGAGCCGCGGGCGGCCAGCAGATTCGCTTTATAGGCGTAGAGGCCCTGGGGCGCGGAGACGTGGCCGTGGATGTCGATGATCATGCGCTTCCTCAGGCTCCCTGATATGTTATGCGGGCGTTATCCGCCCATGCCCGGCGCGGCTCAAGCCTTGGCGGGCGGATTCAGCACGAGGATGCGATGGGCGAAGACGCGGATCTCCTGGAACGCCCCCGCCTCGGCATAGGGGTCGCGATGGGCGATGGCCTCGGCGTCGGCCTTGTCGGCCGCCTCCAGGATCACCAGGCTGCCTTTGGCGGGCGAGCCGTCGAAGTCCTCGAACAGCGGGCCGGCCAGCACCAGCGCCGGTCCCAGCGCCTTGCGGTATTCGATGTGGGCGGCGCGGTTGGCGGCGCGGACCTCGCCGGAGTCCGGCCGGTCGAAGTACTCCACGACGAAGTGCGGCATCGATCCTCCCTCTTGTTTCAAGCTTGGGTTTGCGGGGTCCAGCCTAGGGCATTATCGGGGTCCCGCAACGATCGGACGACGGGAGGAAACGCATGCCAGAGGATCCGGTGATCGCCCGCCTGAAGCGGCTGGACGTCTGCGCCGTGTCGGACGCCCTGGACCGGCTGGGCCTGCCGGCGTCGGTCTCCGGCCTCGTCCCCCAGACCGTGCGCGGGCGCATCTGCGGGCGTGCGACGACGGTGAAGTTCGCGGCCGGCGCACGGGTCGGCGGGCGGCACGCCTGCACCGCCGCGGTGGAGGCCGGGGAGCCCGGCGGGATCGTGGTGGTCGAGCAGCGCACGGGCGTGAACGCGGCCGGCTGGGGCGGCATCCTATCGCGCGCCGCCGCCTATCGCGGCCTCTCGGGCGCCATCGTCGACGGCCCCGCGCGCGACATCGACGAGGCGCTGGAGATCGGCTTTCCGGTGTTCGCGCGCGGCTGCACCGCGCGCACCGCCCGCGGCCGCATCTACGAGGCGGAGACCGGCGAGCCGGTGGTGATCGGCGAGGTGACGGTGTCGGCCGGCGACTATGTGCTCGCCGACTCCTCGGGCGTCGCCTTCATCCGCCCGGCCGACGTGGAGGGCCTGCTGGAGGCCGCCGAGGCCATCGCCGCGCGCGAGGCGGCCATGAGCCGCGACGTCGAGGCCGGCCAGCCGGTCAGCCAGGTGATGGGCGCGAGCTACGAGCATATGCTGAAGGCCTGACGCGGGAGGCGGCCATGAACAGGTACTGGTTCAAGCCAAAGACCTACGGCTATGGCGCGACGCCCTCCACCTGGGAGGGATGGCTGGTCACCATCGGGTTCTGCGTGGCTGCTGTCGTGGTGGCGACGGTCGGGCCGCACCTGTGGACCGACCATCGCATGGGGGCGCTGGCCGCCGGCGCGGCGTTCGCGGCCCTGCTGGCGGGCTTCATCTGGCTCTGCTGGATCAAGACCGCCGGCGAATGGCGCTGGCGCAACGGCGAGGACACATGACCGACCTGAACGTGGAGCGGGCCAAGCTCATCGACACCGCGACGCTCTCGGACGCGCTGGACCGGCTCGGCATCGCCGGCCAGTGCCTGGGGATCAAGCCGCTGGACCACCGCTTCCGCATGACCGGCCGCGCCTTCACCCTGCTCTATGCGCCGGTGGGGATCCCGGCTGGCACGGTCGGGGACTACATCGACGACATTCCCGAGGGCCATGTCGCCGTGCACGACAACGGCGGGCGGGAGGACGCCACGGTCTGGGGCGACATCCTGACCTTCGTCGCCCACAAGCGGGGCCTGGCCGGCACCGTGATCGACGGCGCCTGCCGCGACACCCACCTCGCTCTGGAGCTCGGCTATCCGATGTTCTCGCGCAGCTATTCCATGCGCACCGGCAAGGACCGGGTGCAGATGGACAAGGCCAACGTGCCGGTCACCATCGGCCAGGCGCGGGTCGAGCCCGGCGACATCCTGCGCGGCGATTCGGACGGCGTCGTCGCCATCCCCAAGGCCCGCGAGGCCGAGGTGCTGGACGTCGCCGAGGCCATCGAGGCGGCGGAGGCGAAGATCCGCGAGGCGGTCGCCTCGGGCCTGACCCTGCGCGAGGCGCGCGAGGCGATGCGCTATCACCAGCTGCAGCGCCGCGAGCCGTAGGACCTTTAACGACCGGAAGGTGGATCGGCCGCGCCAGTTGGGGTACGCGGCTGGCCTTGGCTCGGGGGCCGAGGTTATAAGGTTCCCTGATGTCGCCTGCATGGTACGGGCGGCGCAGCCAGCGTTGGAGGAGACCCCATGGCCGAGCGATCCAAGCCCCCGTTCCGCGCCGACCAGGTCGGCAGCCTGATCCGGCCCCAGGCCCTGATCGAGGCGCGCGAGAAGAAGGCCAGGGGCGAGATCGGCGCGGACGAGCTCAAGCGCATCCAGGAGGACGCCATCGGCGAGGTGGTGCGCCAGCAGGAGGCCATCGGGCTGAAGTCGATCACCGACGGCGAGTTCAACCGCGGCACCTGGCAGACCGACTTCCTGCTGCGCTTCGCCAACGTCACCCAGGGCGCCTCGCGCTTCTCCACCACCTTCCACAACGAGAAGGGGACCACCGAGAGCAAGCCGCACATGGTGCAGGTGACCGGCAAGCTGTCTCGCCCCGCGCCGATCTTCGTGGACGACTTCAGGTTCCTGAAGTCGGTGACGCGGCAGACGCCGAAGATCACCCTGCCCTCGCCCTCGATCATGCACTTCCGCGGCGGGCGCGAGGCGATCAGCGCCGAGGCCTATCCGGACATGGCCGAGTTCTACGAGGATCTGGCGGGGGTCTACCGCGAGGAGATCGCCGACCTCGCCGACGCCGGCTGCCGCTACGTCCAGCTCGACGAGGTCAACTTCGCCTACCTCTGCGACCCGGCCCTGCGCGCCCAGGTCCAGACCAACCTCGGCGAGGACCCCGACCAGCTCAGCCACACCTATGCGCGACTGATCAACGACACCATCCGCGATCGGCCCGCCGACATGGTCGCGTGCATGCACCTGTGCCGCGGCAACTTCGCCGGCCGCTGGGTGGCCGAGGGCGGGCTACGACCCGGTGGCCGAGATCCTGTTCAACGAGATCAAGGTCGACGGCTACTTCATGGAGTACGACACCGCCCGCGCCGGCGGCTTCGAGCCCCTGCGCTTCCTGCCAAGGGCAAGACCGTGGTGCTGGGCCTGGTCACCACCAAGAAGGGCGCGATCGAGTCCAAGGACGAGCTGAAGCGGCGGATCGAGGAGGCGGCGACCTTCGCCCCGCTCGACCAGCTCTGCCTGTCGCCCCAGTGCGGCTTCTCCAGCGGCATCGGCGGCCAGACCATGACCGTGGACGAGGAGATGGCCAAGCTGCGCCTCTGCGTGGAGGTGGCGCAGGAGATCTGGGGCTGATGCGTCGCTTTCTTCCACCGATTGTCCCCGCGAAGGCGGGGACCCATGAGCTCGCGCAGGCGGAAGGATCAGGCGCCAGGCTGGATGGGCCCCCCGCCTTCGCGGGGGCTCTCGGACTAGCGAGATCGGGCCTCGCCCTACGCCCGCTTGGTGGCGCGGCGGTCGGGGAGGAGGGCGGCCGCCTCGGCCGCGGGCAGGGCGCGGCTGAACAGGAAGCCCTGGGCCTGCAGGCAGCCGTCGGCCACCAGCAGGGACTGCTGCTCGGCGCTCTCGACCCCCTCGGCGGTGACCGCCAGGCTGAGGCCCGAGCCGAGGCCGATCAGCGCCTTGACGATGGCCGCGCTCTCGGGGTCCACGCACATGGCCTCCACGAAGCTGCGGTCGATCTTGATCTTGTCGAGCTTGAAGTTGCGCAGGTGGTAGAGGCTCGAATAGCCGGTGCCGAAGTCGTCGAGCGCGATCTTCACTCCCGCCTCGCGCAGGGCGCCGAGCACGGTCTGGGCGGCGGCGAGGTCCTGCACCAGGGCGCTTTCGGTGATCTCGATCTCCAGCCGGTGCGGGGGCAGCTTGGCGCGGGCGAGCACGCCCAGGATCCGCAGGCCCAGGCTCTGGTCGCGCAGCTGGACCGGCGAGATGTTGAACGACAGCACCACCGGCGCAGTCCAGGCCGCGGCGTCGCGGCAAGCCCGTTCGAGCAGCTGGTCGGTCAGCTCGCCGATCAGGCCGCAGTCCTCGGCGATCGGGATGAAGCGGCTGGGGTCGATCACGCCGAGCTCGGCGTGGGTCCACCGCGCCAGCGCCTCGAAGCCGATAATGGCGCCGGTCTTCAGGTCCACGATCGGCTGGTAGAAAGGCTGGATGTCGCCCGCGTCCATGGCCAGGCGCAGCTCGCACTCGATCCGGTCGCGCTCGCGCACGCTGGCGTCCATCTCCGGCTCGAAGAAGCGCAGGGCGAAGCGGCCCTCGCCCTTGGCGCGGTAGAGGGCGATGTCGGCCCTGCGCATCACCTCGTCGCGGCTGTCGGCGTCCTGGGGCGCCAGGGCGATGCCGATCGCCGAGCCGACCGAGTGCTTGCGGCCGTCGATGGTGATGGGGTCCTTCAGGTGCTCGATGATCCTGAGGGCGACGCCGGTGGCCGCCTCCGGCCCGGCCAGGTGCGGCGCCAGCACGGCGAACTCGTCGCCGCCGAGCCGGGCCACCAGGTCGCTCTCGCGCATCGCCGCCTTCAGCCGGTTTCCGACGTGGCTCAGCACCTCGTCGCCGACCGGGTGCCCGTGCACGTCGTTGACCCGCTTGAAGCCGTTGAGGTCGAGCAGCAGCACCCCGTGCGAGCCGCCCGCGCGCGGCGGCGAGCCGAGGGCGGTCTTCAGCGCCTCCTCGAACTGGCGGCGGTTGGGCAGGCCCGTCAGCGGGTCCTCCAGGGCCAGCCGGCGCGCCTCGCGCTCGGCCAGGACGCGCCCGTCGTTGTCGCGCTTCTGGCGCAGGTAATGGCCGCCGAACACCACCATGGAGGCGGTCAGCAGGCCCGCCAGGGCGATGACCTCCTCGAGCTGCAGCGACTTTAGATGGGCGGACTCGCGCGAGGCGGTGTGGAAGACGTCGAACTCCCAGGCGACGAAGGTCGCACCGACCAGGAGCACGATCACATAGATCGCCGTCTGGATGTCCAGCTGTCGGCGGACCACCATCGCACCAAATCCTGCCAGCTTCGCCCTGAACGCCACGCCTGCCTCCGCGTCCTGGGCGCCAGGATGGGCGGCCCGGGCTGAGGAAGCCTTAACAAGCTGTGCCAGTCGTCCCAGGTCAGGCCCGGCGCGGCGGCCCGGCCGCGGCGTATCGGTACGGCGGCAGGAACAGGAACAGCAGGATCGACGAGGTCGCGCAGCCCATGAACAGGTAGAAGGCGAAGTCGTAGGACCCCCGTGCGGTCGAAGATCACCCCGATCAGCCACGGCGCCGGGGCGGTCAGCACCGCCTGCAGGGCGCGGAACAGGCCGGTGATCTCGGCGAACGACTTCAGGCCGAAATAGCGCGTCAGGAAATAGGTCAGCATCGGGACCTGCGAGGCGCCGCCGAGACCCATCAACGCCAGGCCGGCGTAGAGCGGCCATGCCCCCGTCGCCGCCGAGGTGCGGCTGACCAGGGTGATGCCGATCAGGAACAGCACCAGGAAGGCCGAGGCGATCTTGGCGGTGCCGACCTTGTCGACCACGAAGCCGGACGAGAACTGGCCGACCGCGTTGAACACCGCCATCAGGCTGAGCGCCCCCACCGCCGCGTCCAGCGTCAGGCCGCGGGAGGTCATCATGCCGACCACGTGCGGCAGGAGGCCGAAGATGGTGACCCCGCCCCCGATGTTGGCCGCCAGCAGGATCCAGAACGGGACGCTGCGCAGCGCCTCGCCGGTGGTGACGCCCGGGAAGTCGGAGACCGGCGCGACCCTGAGGTTGGCCTTGCCGCCCTGGGCGTTGGGGTCCTTCAGGAACACCAGCAGGAACGGCACGGCGGCCAGGAGGGTGATCAGGCCGAGGCCGAAGAACACCCCGCGCCAGCCGAAATGCTCGAGCAGCACCCGCATCACCTGGGGCATCAGGGCCATGACCACCGTGGTCTCGGCGGTGAACATCGCGATCGCCTTGCCGCGGTGGCGGGTGAACAGGGCCGAGACGATCCGGGGTGTAGGCCACCGAGGTCGCCCCGAGCAGGCCCAGCAGGACGAAGCAGGCGTAGAACTGCCAGATCGCATGGCTGGACAGGCCCAGCGCCATGGTGACCAGGCCGATGAGCACCGAGGCGCCGATGAGCAGGCCCCGGGCGTTCACCCGGTCGGCGTAGCGGCCGGCCAGCGGCAGGCCCGCGGCCGTGGACCAGCTCATCAGCGTCAGGGCCAGGCCGATGGCGCCGTGGCTCCAGCCGAACTGCCTGGACAGGGGCGTCATCACCAGGGTGATGGCGCCCGAGGCGAAGCCGGTGCCGGCCAGCATCATGCCGACCAGACAGGCGAAGGCGATCTTCAGCTTGCGCAGCGAGAAGTCGGACTCCTCGGCGGCGATGACGGGCGGGCTCGCCAGCCCGGCGGCGGTCAGTTCGGCCATGTCGTCTCCTCCCGCGCGGCGCGTCTGCGGCGCCGTCGCTCCGGCAGCGTGCGGCCTCAGGCGGCCATGCGCAACACCGGCTTGATCGTCTCTCCCGAGGCTGTGTCCTGGAACGCCTGGGCGATGTCCTCGAACGCGTAGGGGCGGATCAGCCGATCGAGCGGGAAGCGGCCCTGGCGGTAGTAATCGACCAGCATGGGGATGAAGACCTGCGGCGCGGCGTCGCCGCCGAGGATGCCCTGCATCTTGCGCCCGCCCGCCAGCATCGGGAACACCGCCGGGCTCCACGCCCCGCGCGGGGCGGTGACGAAGCCGGCCGTCCCCCGCATGGCCAGGCAGTCGAGGGCGGCGGTCCACACCTCTGGGACCGTGGTGGTGTTGAAGCTGAAATCCGCGCCGTGGCCGGTGATCTCGCGGATCGCGGCCGCCGCGTCGCCGTCGCGGGCGTCCACGACGTCGGTGGCGCCGAGCTCCAGGGCCAGGGCCAGGCGGTGGGGCAGGACGTCGACCGCGACGATCCTCGACGCCCCGACCAGGCGCGCCGCCATCACCGCCGACAGGCCCACCCCGCCGACGCCGAACACGGCGATGGAGTCTCCCGCCCCGACCTTCAGCGACTCGACCACCGCGCCCGCGCCGGTGATCACGCCGCAGCCCATCGGCGCGGCGATCTCCAGCGGCATGTCGTCGGGGATCTTCACCGCGCTGCGCTCCGGCGCGATCGATCGGCGGGCGAAGAGGACTGGCCGAAAAAAATGGCCGTGGATCGGCTGGCCGTCCTTGGAATAGGCGCTGGACCCGTCGATGCGCTGGCCGCCGAAGTTGCGCGGCATGGCCTGGACGCAATAGCTCGGGACATTGCGCCGGCAGTTCGGGCAGGTCCCGCAGGACGAGCCGCTCATCACCACATGGTCGCCGGGCTTCAGCGTCGTGACGCCCTCGCCGACCCGCTCGACGATCCCCGCGCCCTCGTGGCCGAGCACCACGGGCTTGGGCGTCATGGCGCCGCCACCCATGCCGGCGTGGGCGCCGAGGTCGGTGTGGCAGATCCCCGAGGCGACGATCCGCACCAGCACTTCGCCGGCGCGCGGCTCGGCGAGGTCCAGCGTCTCGATCACCGGATAGGGCTGGCCGTCACGCGAGACGGCGGCTTCGGTCCGCATGGCTCAGCCGCCCGCGCCGGACAGTTCGCGGGTCATCTCGGGCGGCGCGCCGTTGGGGTTGGGCCGCGGCGCCTGGCCGGGCCGCGGGGGCATGGTGATCTCGCCCTTCCACGGCACCGTCTCGCGGCTGATCCAGGCGTTCACATAGAGGGTCAGGAAGAACCACTGGCCGTCGCGCTTCACCAGGGTGTCGTCGCGGGTGCCGATGCCGAACACGAAGTTGGTGCCGTAGTCGACGTTGTGCTGGAGGATCTGGAAGAAGCTCTTGACCCGCGCCCCGGGCTCGCCGGCCTCGGTCGTGATCGGTTCGACCAGTTGGTGGTTGAACAGGTGCTGGCGGCCATACCACCACGACTGGCGGTCGTACCACAGCGACTCCAGGTTCTTCAGGATCGCCGCGCGACCCTGCACCCGGCCCTGCCACAGGTGGTCGAAGAAGGAGTCGTCGGTGAAGCAGGACAGGACCAGTTCCTTGTCCGCCAGGTCGATCCCCCAGGAATAGCGGGCGAACAGGTCGAGGATGTCGAGGCGGTCCTCGGCGGAAAGCTTGGCGGCGGGATGGGTCATCTAATGATCTCCAGATTTTCCACCCGCTCATCCCCGCGAAAGCGGGGACCCAGGTGTTTTTTCTTGAGGTGCGGGCGTGTCAGGCAAGGCAAAAAAAGCCTGGGTCCCCGCTTTCGCGGGGATGAGCGGAAAAGGTTCAGGCCAGGCTCATGTCGTAGAGGCCGGTCTGCAGGGCGTCCTTCGGGGCCCAGGCGCCGTGGAAGGTGGAGCGGACCCGCACCGGCAGCTTCAGCAGGGCGGCCAGCTGCATGGTCACCGCGTCGAGCACCGCCAGGTCGCTGCGGTTCTGGTCCAGGCGGCTGACGGTGCAGAGCAGCCAGCCGTCGCCCTCCGGCGCGTCCTTGCGGCGCGGGACGAACTGCGGCTCCTGCACGCCGGAGGCCGGGCCGGGCGACCAGGTCGTCAGCTCGCCGGTGTCCAGGTCGAGCTTGCCGATGGCGCTGGTCCCGTCGCCGCCGCGGTAGCAGATCATGAAGCCATACCGGTAGGGCCGGCCCTGGTAGCGGTCGTCCGTCCGCGGCATCTCGCACGGCATGGGCAGCAGCACCTCCTGGGTGAACTCGTCCGCGTTCGCGTCCAGGTCCATGGTCAGCCGGGTCAGGATCGGCGGCACGGTCGGCGTGGTCTCGCCGGCCGGGGTCGGGAAGAACGGGAAGCAGTTGCCCTGGTAGAGGCAGAGGTCGAGGTGGACCTTGTTGTCCTCGACCACGGCGTTCAGCATGTGGCCGGCGGTGGTGTTGGGGCCGCGGAACCAGCGGATGTCCGCCGCCGTCCCGTCGCGCGGGACCACCGCGACCATGGTCTCCTTGTCCGGGTGGTACTGGTAGAACGGCCCGCCCTTCTTCAGCACCTCCAGATCCGTGATCATCGGGAAGAACGGGAAGACCGCGTGCGTCGGCGTCACGGCGAAGTCGTGGACCATGGCCGGCCAGGGCATGTTGAACCAGATCTCGTTCCTGATCTTCCCGTCGCCGCCGATGACGTAGAAGACGATGTCCGTCGTGGCGTCGCCCTTGGCCTGGTAGGAAAAGGTCAGAAGCTCGTTGGTGATCCAGTCCACCTTGGGGTGGGCCGACATCGACAGGGCGGTGACCGCGCCGTCGTAGTCGTACTTGCGCCGGGTCTCCAGCGTGTCGGGGTCCAGCTCGTAGGGCAGGTCGTCTTCCTTGAGCGCCAGGAGCTTGCCGGCATGCCAGATGGCGTTGGTGTTGCCCGTGCCCATGTGGGCGCCCGCCACGCTCGGGTCGTTGGTGTAGCGGTTGCGGTAGCGGCCGAACAGCGAGCGGCGGGCCTTCTCCTGCAGCAGGAACCGCTCGGTGTGGACCCACCTGGAGCGGTAGTCGACGTGGCCGTTCTCGAAGCGGAACATGTGCACCATGCCCTCGCCGTCGATGAAGATATCGTCCTCGGTCATCGGCGGGTATTGCCGGTCGGGACCGCAGCGGTAGAGCGTGCCGCTGAGCTCCGGCGGCACGGCCCCCTCGATGCACTCGAGGTCCTCCACCGCCGATTCGGTGCGCAGCGGCGCGCCCCATCCCTGGTACAGCGCGATATCGGGAAACCTGACCGCCTCGACCAT
>JBBCHF010000013.1:0-28054 GCA_037201645.1 Caulobacteraceae bacterium | reverse complement strand
TGTAGACGTCGGCGTTCAGGCCTTCGCCGCCCGCCTTGCCGTCCGCGCCATAGCTGTAGATCTTCGGCTGCCCCGAGCTGTCGGCCGGCGCCTCGTAGACGTACGGATGGCGCCAGGGGTCGAGGGGCAGGCTGCCGCTCAGGTAGGGGCCAGCCCACCCCGGCGCCGGCGGAGAGTCGGTGACCAGCAGGTTCAGGCCTTCGGACGGGGTCGGATAGCGCCCGATGTCCAGGTGCAGGGTGCCGATGGCGCTCTGAAGCGCCCGCACCTGCACGCGCGCCGCCATGACCTTCGACCGGTCGAGCTGGGCGAGGAGCCGCGGACCGACGAGGGCGGCGATGAGAGCGATGATGGTCAGGACGATGAGGATCTCGAGTAGGCTGAAGCCCGCCTTCGGCGATAACGTCGCGATGCATTGCGGTCGCGCTGATTTGAGGCCCGCTCTCCACCCCACAACCCCTCCTGCGCTTTCGCGTCCGCTAGTCTAGCCGTCGATTAGACTATACATCAGTCTGCGGTGTGGGGGCATAGGTCGTGACGATTGGGGACACGAGTGTGTCGGCCGCCCGCCTTCCGTGCGGGCGTTGTCCAAGCTGCTTATGCGCCTGAGCGTTCGCGAGCAGCGAATGCTGCTCGTCCTGGCCGCCGTTCTCCTTGCGGTTGGGGCGCAGGCCGCGTTCCGCTGGTCATCGACCCAGCGTGACCTCTACCTGGCCTCCGCCGCGGACCTGAGCCTGGCCAGGTACAACCGGGAGGCCCTCTCGGCGCGACATGCTGGACGCCCTCGGCCGGGCCCAGGTCGACGCCCTGTCGAGATGGTCCGAACGGGGCCGCGACATCTGGTTCGTTCGCCTGGGCGTCGAACAACGCCTCCGCGCCGCGGCCGAGGAGGCCGGGCTGAACGCCCCGGAGATCCAGGTCGCCGAAGCGGTGGAGTCCGGCAGCGCACTGCCGATGCTCCGCGCCGAGGTGACCGGTCCATACCAGGGCGGCGCCATCGTCCGGTTCCTCAGGCGGCTCACGGGCAGTCCCAATGTCGTGCTGGTCGATCGGCTGCAGGTGGCGAGGGGACAGGAGCAGCGCTACAGGCTTTCCTTGCTCTTCCCTGTGGAATTCGGCAGGGGCGGCCTCGTGACGACCGTCCGACCGCTCCTTGTGGGGACGGCCGCCGCCGCCGCCGCCTTGGCCGGGGGCCTCGGCTGGGTCGCGCCCGGCCGGCCGGCGGTCCCGGTCAACATCCTGCGCGCGCAGCCGGCCCGGTCGCTCGAACCGCTACAGCCGCCGCTGGAAGACGAGGCGCTGGATGTCCTCGCCGATTACCTCGTCGATCCCCCGGCGCCGGCCGCCGCCGACGGCGGAGACCCGTCGCCCGCAGCCGCACGGGCCGCGCCGCGCCCGCCACCGCCGCCCCCGCCTCCGCCGCCTCCGGACGTCGCCGTGACGTTCCGGCGCGGGGTGTCGGCGATCGTCAACCAGGGGCGCGAGGGCCTGGCGGTCCTCGTCGTGGACTCCGCCGTGGACGGAAGACGGTCGCGGCTGCTCAGGGTCGGGGACGAGTTCGCCGACGGCTGGCGCATCGCCGCCCTGTCGAGCGACGAGGCCGTCCTGGCCAAGGGCGATGTCCAGGAAGCACGCGCCTCTCTACTGGGGTCCGGCCCCGCGCGAGGCTGCGCCTTGAGGATGCCGTCCCGCATGGAGGCCCCTGTGCGTCACGGCGCTGCTGGCGCTCTGCGGTTGCGCGTCCCGGCGCGCGCAGGCGCCGTCGCCGGCCATGTCGGCCGCCGCCCCCGTCCCCTCCAGGACCAGCACGCCGCCGACGGCCCAGGACGACATTTCGACCCTCATCCCGGACGGGACGGTCGACGTGGCGCTCCCGCCCCAGCCCCTGCCGCAGCTGATCAACACCGTGTTCGGCGACGTGCTGAAGGCGCCCTATGGCATGGGGCCGGACGTGGCCTCCCGGAGCGACATCGTCTCGCTGCGAAGCTCGCCGGGCATGAGCAAGCGCGACTTCTACCCGCCTGGTCCAGCAGGCGCTGAAAGCCTATGGCGTGAACGTCTACATCCGAGACGGCGCCGTCGCCGTGGTGTCGGACAACGCGCAGAACGGTCCGCCGCCGCTGCTTCTGCGCGCGCGTCCCGAGGCGGAGGCCCGGGTCGCCCAGGACACGTCCTCTCAAACCTATACGGTGAAGCTGATCGAGGTCGGCACGCTGGCGTCGCTGCTGTCGGACCTGTTCCCGGAGACGCGCAACGTAACCTTCGTCCAGGACGCCGCGTCCAACAGCCTGCAGGTGACGGGTGCGCCACGCGACGTGGAGGCGGCGCTCGATATCGTCCGCCAGCTCGACCAGCCGACCTTCTCCGGCTCCAGCGTGTTCCGCTACCAGCCCGTCTACTGGTCCGCGGAGACGTTCGCGCGCATGCTGGGCGATGCGCTGAGCGCCGAAGGCCTCAGGCTGACCGGCTCTCCAGGCCCTCCCGGCGGCGCCCTGATCCTGCCGTTCGTCACCTCCAACCAGGTCCTGGTGTTCGCCAAGGACCCGGCGGTCCTGCAACATGCGCGGATCTGGATCGACCGCCTCGACCAGGCCTCCGCCGTGCCGGGCGGAGCCGGGGGGTTCATCTACCAGGCCCGCAACATAGACGCCGCATCCCTGGTGGCGCTGGTGTCCACCAACGACGCCTCGACGCAAGCGATGCAGGGGCTTCCCCCCGGCGTCCCCGGGGCCCCGCCGGCGAGCTCCGCGCCGTCCGCCTACGGCCTGCCCGCGTCGTCGTCATCGACCATCTCGTCCAGCGGCATGTTCGGCGCAGGGCGGCTGATCGTCGATTCCGCGGGCAACCGCATCCTGTTCACCGGCTCGGCCGACGACTACACGCGCCTGAGAAGCCTCCTGACGGCGCTCGATACGCCGCTGAAGGAGGTGCTGGTGGAGGTGACGATCGCCGAGGTCACCCTGACCAAGGACACCCGCGTCGGGCTGGAATGGTTCTTCCAGCGCTCCATGGGCGGCGGGGTGCTGAGCGGCGGCACCCAGGGCGGCTGGGGCTCAGTCAGAACGGCCTGAACCTGACCTTCGCCAAGCAGGACCTGAACGTCGCCTTCAACGCCTTCGCCGACAACAACAACGTCAACATCCTGTCGCGGCCGCGGCTGGTGGCGCGCAGCGGGCGTGAAGCCACCTTCCAGGTCGGCACCGACGTGCCGATCATCACGTCCCAGATCAACAGCCCGACCACCACCTCGGGCACCACCGGCATCCTGCAGACCATCCAGTACAGGCAGACCGGCATCATCCTGCGGATCAAGCCGACCATCTATGGCGAGGACCGCGTGAATCTGGAGATCACCCAGGAGGTCTCCAGCGAGCAGAACAACCCCAACGCCGCGATCGGCAGTCCGCTGATCCTGGACCGCAACGTCAGCACCGAGCTGTCCCTGGCCGACGGGGCCACGGCGGTGCTCGGCGGCCTGATCGAGAACAGCTATACGATCGGCAACTCCGGCGTGCCGGTGCTGAAGGACGTTCCGCTGCTCGGCGAGGCGTTCAAGTCCAATACCCTCTCCGGCGGCAAGACCGAGCTCGTCATGCTCGTCACGCCCCATATCCTGCACGAGAACGAGGACGTCAGCCGCTGGGCGAACCGGTATTCGGTCGAGATGAACGCCGCCCTCCGTTCGGGCACGGGCATGATCCACACCCTGACGCCATTCGGCGCCCACAAGGATTTCCGGATCCAGCCGCCCGCGCCTGCAGACGCCGCTCAGTCCCCGCCGAAGTGAGGCGGCGGGGCGGCCGCCGGCGCCGATGCGGCGGTCATGACCGGACGCCAGCCCATCCGGTCGAACGCCACGCGGCCCAGCAGCCGTCCGTCCGCCGCCAGGATGTCGCCTTGCACGCGGTAAAGCCGGATCTCGAAGCGGCCGGCGCCGGCCGGGTAGCCCTGGCCCTGGCGCGGCCCGCTCAGCGGGGTCGAGGTCCACTGGAGACGCCGGCCCGCCGCCAGCGGCGCCAGGCCCGACGGATGCTCCGAGGGGTTGAGGTCGGCGAGCAGGGTCGCCGCGTCCGACTGCAGGTTGGAGACGAGCAGCGCGTGCTCGGCCCTTTCCTCGCCTTTGACGAAGGCCTGCTGCAGTTCGAACACGGCCAGGAGGCACATGCAGGCGATGATCAGCGCCACGAGGGCCTCGATCAGGCTGAATCCCGCGCGCCGGTCCCGGCTCATGGCCCCAGGTGTTCCATGGCCAGAAGCACGACCGCGGGAAGCGCGGCGGCGGCTCCGAAAGGGGCTGGCGGCGCCTGGGCGAAGCGCCAGCCGTTCCGGGCGATGATCCAGGCCGCGGCGAGAACGGAGGCGGAGACGACGATCCATAGCACCGTCACCGGCCCCGCCAGGGCCCCGACCGCAGCCATCAGCTTCACGTCGCCCAAGCCCAGGCCGATGACGCCGCGCGCCCTCCGGAACCCCTCGGCCACCGCCCACAGCAGGCCGCCGCCCACCGCCGCGCCGGCCAGGGCGGTCGGAAGGTCGAGGGCGAGCGGCCCGACGAAGGCGAGGACCGCCAGGACCGCGACGTGGATGTCAGGAATCAGCAGGGCGCACGCGTCCACGACGGCGATGGCCGCCAGGAAGGCCGCCGCCACGCCGAGGGCGCACCCGACGCTCCATTGATCCCGCGCCGCGAAAAGGGTGTAGACGGCGAGGCCGGCGCCGGCCGATGCCGCCACGGCGCCCGCCCGTCCGCCGGGGAGCCGCACCGGCGCGCCCGCCCAGCATCCTGCGCGGCGTCAGGCCCGCGACGCAGGCGCTGGCGGCCACGATCGCGCCGCCGAGAAGCAATCTGCTGACGGGCGGCGTCAATAGACGACGTCGTAGATGCTGGAGAGCGCGGTCACCAGGGCCAGGGCGATGACGCCGACCATGATGGCGATCGTCCCCACCGCCATCGGCTCGAGCAGGGCGGTCATCCGCTTGACGGCGTCCCTGAGGTCCACGTCGTAGCGGTCGGCGAGGAAGCCGAACATCTCAGGCAAGGTCCCCGACTTCTGGCCTGCGCGCAGGAGGCTGAGGTCGATGCCTTCCAGGCCGGTGTGGCGGCCGAGCGCCGCGTCCACGGTGACGCCGGCCTTCAGGTCCGTCTCGAACGCCTCCAGTCCGGAGCGCAGCGGCCCGGGCGGAGTCGCCTTGCGGGTCAGGACCGCGACCTGCAGCAGATCGAGCCCATTGGCGAGCCCGAAGGCGGTCAGGCGAGCCCAGGCTGCGATCTCCCGCATCCGCAACAGCCTGCCCACGAGCGGCGCACGCCTGACCACGGCGTAGACGCGGGGCCTCATGTCGGGCCGGCGCAGGACGGCGACGCCGAGCGCCACAAGGCCCGCCAGCGCCGCGCCAATAACGGCCAGATGGGCGTCCACGAAGCCGCCGACGCCGAGCACGGCGCGGGACATCCACGGCATGTGCGAGGTGTTCCCGCCGATGATGGCCGAGAACCGGGGCATGATCTCCACGAAGATGAACGTCACCGCCGCCAGGCCGGCGCAGGCGAGGAAGGCCGGATAGGTCAGGGCGTTCACCAGGTCCCGGCGCAGGCGGTCCTCGTGCTCCATCTGGTCGGCGGCGGCGCGCATGACCTGCCCCAGTCGGCCCGACGCCTCGCCGACGCGGGCCATGGCATAGACGTGGAAGGGAAAGCCCGGCGCATGCGCCTCCAGGGCGTCGCCGAAGCTGTCCCCCTGCTTCAGGGACGCGATCAGGGCGGCGAACTGACTGTGCCCGCCGCCGGCGGACAGGCCGGTCGTGATCGTCTCCAGGCTCTCGAGCAGGGGCACGCCCGCGTCGAGCATCAGGGCGAGCTGGCGCATCACCAGCAGGCGTTCCGACGCCCTCAGCCCCCGGTCCTGCCCCGATCCGCGCGCCTCGTCCGCCGGGGCGATGCGGGTGACGGTCAGGCCGTCGGCGGCCAAGCGCCTGAGGGCCGTCGCCTCGTCGGCCGCCTGCACGACGTCGCGCACCGCCCTGCCGTTGGGCGCGACCGCGTCGTAACGGAACGCGCGGCGTTCCGCGGCGTCAAGCAGGGTCAAGCATCGGCTCCGTGCGCGGCGAGCAGCGGCTCGGCGCGGGCGTGATCGCTCTCGGCGTCCGCCCCCGTCACGCGCTGGACCTCGATCATGGAGGTCAGGCCGGCTCGGGCCTTCCGATATCCGTCCTCCAGCAGCGATCGGAACCCGTGTCGGCGCGCGATGCGCCGCAGTTCGTCCTCCCCGGCCTGAGCGCGAACGCCGCGCTCCAGCTCGGGGCTCGACACGGCCACCTCGAACAGGCCGACCCGGCCCAGGTAGCCCGATCCGGCGCAGCGCTCGCAACCGACGGGTTCGCGCCAGGCCGCGGTCGATTGCGGCCTACTGGACAGGCCGGCCGCGGCCGCTTCGTAGATGTCGATCTGAGCCTGATCGCTCGGGCGCGCGCACGCCTGGCAGAGGCGGCGCACGAGGCGCTGCGCCACCACGCCGCGGATGACGTCGGCGAGCAGGTAGGTCTCGATCCCCAGATCGACGAGGCGGGCGATGGCGGCGAGGGCGGAGTTGGTGTGCACCGAGGAGATGACGAGGTGGCCGGTGAGGGCGGCCTGAACCGCGATCCGGGCGGTTTCGGGGTCGCGGATCTCACCGACCATGATGACGTCGGGGTCCTGCCGCAGGATCGATCGGAGGCCGGCGGCGAAGTTCAGGCCGATGTCGCTGCGCGCCTGCATCTGGATGACGCCCGGCAGGTCGAACTCGACAGGGTCCTCGACGGTGACGATCTTGCGCACGCCGTCGTTCAGGTGCGTAAGGAGCCGGTAGATCGAGGTGGTCTTGCCCGAGCCCGTGGGCCCGCTGAGCAGGACCACGCCGTTGGGGCGCTCCACCAGGCTCAGCAACTGCTCCACCTGGCTGGGGTCGGCCCCCAGCTCGTCGAGGGCGGGCAGGCGGGTGGATTTGCCGAGCAGGCGCAGGACCAGCGACTCCCCCCACGCCGAGGGCAGGGTCGACACGCGCAGGTCCAGCTCCTGTCCGGCGACGCGGATGGACTGGCGGCCGTCCTGCGGCCGCCGGCGCTCGCCGATGTCCATGCCCGACAGCAGCTTGATGCGGGAGCATATGGCGTCGAACGACGTGCGAGCGCCCGTGCGGGTGGTGACCAGCATCCCGTCGATCCGCAGGCGCACGCGGAAATGGTCCTCGAACGGCTCCAGATGGACATCCGACGCCCGGCGCATGAGCGCGTCGGCGAACACGCCGTTCACGAAGTCCACCACCGGCGCCTCCTGGGCGAGTTCGCGCAGGCGCGCCACGTCGCTGAGGCCGTTGGCGGTGGGCGTGCGGCCGCCCAGGCTCAGCTGATCGAGGATGTCGAGGACCACCCCCCGGGGGGCGAGCCGGAACTCCGCCGCGCCGTCCGAAAGGCAGAGGATCCGCTCGCGCAGGCCCACGTCGAGCGGGTTGAGGGCGGCGCAGATGACGGGGCCGCTCCCGGCCTCGTCCGCGCTCCACGCGATCGCCTGCCGGTCGATCCACCAGGCGAGCGGGGAGCCCGACGACTTGATGAACGCAGCCGCCTGTTCGAGCGAGGGCGCCTGCTCCGGCGCCAGCACGGCCAGGCCGAGCTGCTCGGTCAGCGTCTGGAGCAGGTTCCCCTCGGAAACCGCGCCGATGCGCACCAGCACCTGGCCCAGCAGGCCGCCGATTTCCGCCTGAAGCGTCAGCGCAAGGTCGAGCTCGCGCTCGGAGATGAGGCCTTTGCCCAGCAGCAAGTCGCCCAGCGGCTTCTGCGCGTGCGCCGTCCAGCCGTCCATTACAGCAAGCTACACCGGCGATTTCTCCCCAACAATCTTGTTGCTGGGCCGCCGCACGCGCGTCCGGCTCAGCTATCGGGGCCGCCGGATTGAGCCGGAAATTGGTCGTTTTAATTTCACTTTGAAGCATTGAAAATTCGCGTCTACGGTGCAGCCTGCACTGGCATCGCGGTGGGCGGGACGCGGTGCTCGGCCATCCCGGCAGTGCTCCTTTTCCTGCCTGAAAGAGGAGCGGTGTAATGAAGCGGCAAGCTTTGCTGTTGACGACCTGCTGCGTCGGCCTGTTGGCCTCGCAGAGCGCGTGGGCTCAAGCGACGAGGACCTGGATTTCCGGCGTCGGCGACGACGCCAATCCCTGCAGCCGCACTGCGCCCTGCAAGACTTTCGCAGGCGCGATCTCCAAGACCGCGGCGGGCGGTGAGATCGACACGCTCGATCCCGGCGGCTTCGGCGCCGTGACCGTGACGAAGGCCATCACCCTGGCCAACGAAGGCGTCGGCGAGGCCGGCATCCTGGTCGCCGGCACCAACGGCGTCACGGTGAACTGTTCGACCGATCCCAACTGCATCGTCGTCATTCGCGGATTGGCCATCGACGGCGGGCCGATCGGCTCCAACAGCCTGAACGGCATCCGCTTCGTCGCGGGCAAGACGCTGATCATCCAGAACAGCGTGATCCGGAATTTCACCGGCGGCTCGCCAAACGGCTACGGGGTCGCGTTCAATCCGAGCGGGTCGACGCCGAGCATCTGGTCATCGAGAACACCACGATCACCAGCAGCGGCAGCGGATCCGGCGGCGGCGTGTTCGTGCAGCCGAGCAGCGGCGGCGCGAACGTGGCGATCGACAACTCGCAGATCCTCGGGAACTTCACCGGGCTGCGGGTGGACCTGACCTCCGGCACGGGCCGGTCGCCGCCACCGTGTCCAACAGCTCGGTGTCGCAGAACGTCAACGGGGCGATCGCCGCGGTCACCACCGCCAGCGGTTCGCACGCGACGATTTCCGTCGATCACTCGACCGTCGCGCAGAACGGCCTGGGGCTGAACGCCAACGGCGCGGGCTCGACCGTCAGGTTCGGCAGCTCGACGGTGAGCGGCAACACCCAGGCCTTCAAGATCCTCTCCGGCGGAACGCTGACCACCTACGGCGACAACCAGGTCTCCGGCGGAACGCTGACCACCTACGGCGACAACCAGGTCTCCGACAACGGGTCCCTGGGCAGTACGCCCACGTCGAGCCCGCCTTCCTAGGCTGAGGCGCAGCTTCCGGGCCGCGCAGCTTTGCGTTCCTGCGACGGACAAGGGGACGGGGGTCAAGCTGGACGGCGACCCTCGTCCCCTGATCGTTTGCGCAGGTGTCGGCGGCCGGGAGGCGAACCGGCCGGCCTGTCGCTGGCGCCGGTCGCCGGGAAGCCCGCGGTCAGTAGGCGAACCTCAGCCCGACCTTGTAGGTCCGGCCGATCAGGTCGAAGAACGCCGGCTCGGAGTAGCCGACGAAGCCGGGGGCCAGCGGCGGGGGGGTGTCGAACAGGTTGGAGATGGTCCCGAACACCTCCAGCTTTTCCCCGGCTCGTGGTCAGTATGTCGTACCGGGCCGACAGGTTGACGTAGAACCGGCCCGCCACCGTGTTGTCGTTGATGCTGTTGCTCAGGCTGACGTTGTAGTTCGGGTCGTCCGGGCCGATCAGCGAGGCGTCGAACTTGCCCGGCGAGATGTAGTGCCCCTGGACGGTGAGGCCCAGCGGCCCGCGCTCATAAGTCGCCGTGGCGTCCAGCACGAAACGCGGCGTGCCCGGCGTGCCCACCTGGCCATAGCCGGCGAACGGGCCGGTCATGCCCGCCCGGTCGATGAAGTAGGTGCCGGCGGTGGTGGTTTCGTGCAGGGCGTAGGTCGCCAGCACGTGGAAGTTCAGGTCGCCCTCCGCCCCCGCGCTGAACCGGTCCAGCGGCAGGACGTAGGCGCCTCGAAGTCGATCCCGCTGGATTTCAAGAGATTGAGGTTCTCGTTGCTCTGGTCGACCTGGGTGATCGTGGTGCCGAAGCCGTTGAGGAAGGTGATCCGCGAGCAGGAGGCCGCCGTCGGGCGTTGGCGTGCAGTCCGTCACGAGGGCGGAGGCCGACAGGCTGCCGATCGCGCCCCTGAGGGCGATATGGTAGTAGTCCGCCGACAGGCGTAGGCCGTCGAGCCAGCCCCAGTGCGGCTGCAGCACCGTCCCGAGGGTGTAGGTGTCGCCGGTCTCCGGCTTCAGGTTGACGTTGCCGCCGGAGTTGTAGGTCGGGAAATCGGTGGCGAAGGTCCAGGGGTTGATCAGGCCCCCGAACGCCGAGGAGCCCTTCACATAGAGCTCGTAGAAGTCGGCGGCCCGGATGTCGCGCGAGCGCGTGGCGCGCAGGCGCAGCCAGTCGGTCACGTCGTACACCAGGCTGATCTTCCAGCTCGAGACGCCGAAGCTCGAGGTCGCGCCGGTCAGGTCGTTGACGTTGTGGTAGTGGGTGCGGCGGCCGGCCAGGTCGAGGTCGATGGACTTGGCCAGGGGCAGGTCCTTGGCCAGCGGGACGTCGGCCTCCGCATAGCCTTCGAGCACTTGCACCGAGCCGGCGTAGTCCGAACCGTAGTTGTAGTAGTAACCGAACGCATTGCCGATCGGGCCGTGCAGGACGGAGATGGTGTTCTTGCGGTAGTCCAGCCCGCCGGCCAGGCCGATCGGCCCGGCCCAGGTGTGCATGAACTTGCCCTGCACGCCGAATGAGGCGGTGTCCTGGGTGAACGCCATATGCTCGACGTCCACGCCGTTGACGTAGGCGATCGCCGCCGGGCTCGACTTGCCGATGCCGAAGAGGTCTACCGGCACGCAGCCGTTGTTGGGATTGTAGTCCGGGTCGGTGGGATCGACCGTCGAGCGGCAGACGATCGGCGTGCCGGGGCCGCCCGGCTGCACGGCGTCGATGGCGCCGCCGGCGTGGTAGTTCAGCGAGGTGGTGCTGGTCGTCGAGCCCCAGAAGTTGGTGTTGATCGTGTCGTTCGACACGCTCTGGACGCGATGGTTCTCGCCATGGCTGTAGGCGGCGTTCCAGGTCCAGTCATCGCCCAACCGGCCGTTCAGGCCGCCCGTCACCTGCCAGGTGCGCGCCGTCGACTGGCCGTAGAGGCCACCGAGGTCGTCGGTCATCCGGCCGATGGTGATGCGCTGCACGCTGGGGTTGGCCGCGAAGAACGCCTTGAGGGCCGCCGGCGCATAGGCGTTGTCGCGCTTGATCCCGATCGACGTCGCCTGCTCCGCCGCCGAGAGGTTGGAGCCGTAGACATAGCCGTACGAGCCTTCCACGTACGCCTTGATGTTCGGCGTCACGTCGAAGTCGGCGTGGCTGTACAGGCTGTAGCGCTTGACCGGGTCCTGAAGGTTGGAGAACTGCAGCGAGGACACGTTGTCGGGGCTGACCGAGAAGCCGGCGCCGCCGTAGATCCCCGGATTGTAGGGGGCCATGTCCCCGTTGGCGTTGAACTGCATGTTCCAGAGCGCCGGGGGATTGGCCGCGATCGCCGGGATCACGCCGCCCTCGGTGGTGTTCAGCCAGCCGTAGTTGTTGGCGACGATGATGTTCGCCGGCTGGGTGGGGTCATGCGTCGGGCCCGGCAGGTTGTGCGCGACGCCCCGCCTTGGTGCAGTAGGAGCGGGTGAAGCAGTTGCCGATCCCGTCGCTCTTGTCGAACTCCCCGCCGGCGACGATGTGGCCGCGCCCGCCCAGGAAGTCGGTCCCGGCGGCCAGGGAGGCGTGGTATTCCTGGCCGTCGCCGTGCTCGGTGACGCCGTAGTCGGCCTGGCCTTTCAGGCCTGAGAACGACTTGTCCAGGATGATGTTGATGGCGCCGGCGATGGCGTCCGAGCCGTAGGCGGGCCGAGGCGCCGCCGGTGACGATCTCGGTGCGCGCGATCATCACGGTCGGGATCAGGTTCAGGTCGACCGACCCTTCGCGGGTCGAGGTGACGAACCGGTTGCCGTCGACGAGCACCAGGGTGCGCGTTGCGCCCAGGCCCCGCAGGTTGGCGATCTGGGCGCCGATGTTGAAGTTGGCGAAGCCGTTGGTCTTGGAGCTGAGGTCAGCGCGGAACGACGGCAGCTGGCTCAGGGCGACGCCGACGTTGGTGATGCCCAGAAGCTGCATGCTCTGGGCGCCGATCACCGTCACCGGCGAAGGCGTCGTGAACCCGGTCCGCGCGATGTGCGAGCCGGTGACCACCACCTCCTGCACCTGGCCGGAGTCGGCTGGCGCGGGCGTCGTCGGCGCCGGGCCGGCGGAGTCGGCCTGGGCCCCTCGCCATCCCCCCGCCCGCCAGCGCCCAGCGTGACCGCAAGGGCGCTGGCCGAGAACAGCGCGCGGCGTACGCCGCTCCTCCGCCCCCCGCCGCCCGCCTGGCTCAAATCGAAATCCGCCCGAGCACGCGTCGAATGACGCGCGGACTCCACCGCACGGCTCATGTCAGCCCTCCCCTGGTTGTCGGGCCGATGCGGTGCGATGCCGCCCGGCCTATTGATCAAGTAACTTTATCAATAAGCTTTACAAATTCGCAAGGGCTCTCTAGACGAAAGTTCCGGCCTCCATGCGGGGTGCGGAGCGGCTCTGATAATGAAGATGCTTGAGATGGGGCTTTCCGCCGAAGGTGTGCGCGCCGCACGGCGAGCGCCGCCCCGCGGCGGTCAACACGCACCGGCGAATGCCGAGCCAGGAACTCGGAGGAGGAACACATGAGACATTCCGCAACGGCCGCCTGGCGGCTCGGGCTGATCGCCCTGGCCGCCGCCTCGGCGCTGAGCCCGGCCGTGGCGCCGCCGCCGCGCCGCGCGGGGCCGCAGCTTCGCTGGAGGCCCGGCTGCAACGGGTCGAGGACCGCCAGGAGATCGAGCAGCTTCTGGCCGATTATATGAGGGTGATGGACGCCGGCGACTGGGTCGCCTACGGCCAGCTGTTCGCCACGAACGGCGAGCTGATGTTCCAGAAGTACCCACTTCACCGGGCCGGCCGCGATCACCGCGGGCATGACCAATCCGTCGGGGCGGTCGCCCGACGCGCCGCGCCTGCCGCCAACGTCCGTGCGCCTGCGCCACATGATCGGGAACATCTACATCCCAGATCGACGGGGACCACGCGTCCGACCACGTGGCGTGGATCGTGATGTCGAAGGGGCCGGACGATCGGCCCATCCTGGGCGCCACCGGACACTATTCGGATACCTTCGTGCGCGAGAACGGCCGGTGGCGCATTCTCAAGCGCCCTGATCTATACCGACTTCCCGTTCGATGATCCCATCGCCGACAACGCGGCCAACGCGGCCAAACCCTAGGCGCGCTCACGTCTGCGGCGTCGGCCGAGGCCACGCGCGCGCCGACCGGTCTGGTCTCGCGTCGGGCGGAAGCCTGGGGTCAAGTTGAAGGCCATGACGCTGCGGACACTCTACCTCGTGATGAGGTCGCATCAGCTCGTCCACGGGCGGATGGAAGCGGTGCTGAAGGCGTTCGACCTGACGCCGGCGCAATACGCCGTGCTCAGCCGGCTCGAGGCGGGCGGCGTCTCCGCCGCGGAGATCGCCCGCACCGCCCAGGTCTCGGCCCAGGCCGTCACCCAGTGGATCCACCAGCTCGACGCCAAGGGTCTGATCTCCCGCAGCGTCGATCCGAAGAATCGCCGGCTGCTTCGCATCCGCCTGACCCGCAAAGGCCCACCGCCGGCTGGCCGACTGCGACGCGGCCGTGGACGAGTTGGAGAGGGAACTGCTGGGCGGCCTGTCGGAGGATGACCATGGCCGCCTTCCGCACGCTGCTGGAACGCCTGTCGCCGGCGGGCCGCGACCTCCGACCCCGCCTGGGCCCACCGCGGCCGTCACGGCCAGGCCGACGAAAACCCCCGACTGAGGCGCCGCCACGCCGGACTTGCTACCGATCGACGCCGCGCGCAGGATCAAATCCAGCCGGACCTCGGCCGTGACGGTCGAACTCAAGCGGCCCGCTCCACGGCTTCGACGGCGAAGGGCGGGTTGGCGTCGGTGTTGTTGTAGCCGGAGACGAACGCCTTGCGCCCGCCCTCCTGCGGATAGACCCACCGCTGCACGGCCCCGATGTCCGCGCCATAGACGTGGATGCTGACCGAGACGCGGTCGTCGTAGGCGTTGGCGACGCGGTGCACGTCGCCGATGGTCGGGGACACGGCCTCGACCGCGCCGGCCTCCAGACGGTCCGGCGGCCCGAGGGCGATCGGGCCGCCGGCGTCCGGGATGCGGAACCGTTGCGACAGCTCCGCACCCCTCAGCACGCCCACCAGCCCCCACACTGGTGGTCGTGAATCGGGGTCGACTGGCCGGGTCCCCAGACGAAGCTGACGATGGAGAACCGGCCGCGCGGCTCGCGGTGGAGCAGGTACTGGCGATAGCGCTCGGGGTCCGGCCGGGCGAACTCGGGCGGCAACCAGCCGTCCTCGGCCACCAGGGCGCCGAGCAGGCGACGGCCGCCGCGCAGCACGTCCTCCTCGGCGTCCGCGCTGCCCAGCAGGCGGTCCAGGCCGCCGATGAACGCCGCGAGCGGGGCAGGCGGGCGGCTCATCCCACCGCCTCGCGCGGCGGGGTGCACCAGGGCGATCCGGGGCTCGGCCGCCGGCTCGGGCGTCTCGACGCCGAGATGGCCGAGCAGGCTGCGGCGCAGGGCCTTGGAAGGCGCGGTCCGCCGCGGTGCGCGGGCGCTCCAGCTCCACCCGCTCCTCGGCGGCGATGCGGCCGCCGTCGAGCACCAACACGCGGTCGGCCAGCAACAGGGCCTCGTCGACGTCATGGGTGACCAGCAGCACGGCCGGCTGGTGCTTGCGCCACAGGGCCTGGACCAGGCCATGCATCTTGATCCGCGTGAGGGCGTCGAGCGCCGCGAACGGCTCGTCGAGCAGCAACAGCTCCGGCTCGCGCACCAGGGCGCGGGCGAGGGCGGTGCGCTGGGCCTCGCCGCCGGACAGCGTCGCCGGCCAGGCGTCGATGCGGTGCGACAGGCCGACCTCGTCCAGGGCCGCCAGGGCGCGCTCGCGCGGGTCGGCGACCTTCAGGCCCAGGGCCACGTTGCGCCACACCCGCTTCCACGGCAGCAGGCGCGCCTCCTGGAACACCACGGCGCGCGGTCGGGCGTGCGCACCTCGCCCTCGAACACCGGGTCGAGCTTGGCCAGGGTGCGCAGGAGGGTGGTCTTGCCCGAGCCGCTGCGGCCGAGCAGGGCGACGAACTCCCCGGGGGCCAGGTCGAGGTCCAGGCTGTCCAGCACCGTCGTGGCGCCGAACCGGCGGCTGAAGCCCTTGACCTCCACCACCGGGCGGGGCGCGATCGTGCGGGGGATCGGGATGAAGCTCATGGCTCAACGCTCCACGAAGGACGGCCGCCACGCCAAGGCCCGCCGCTCCAGCGCGCGCACGGCGGCGTCGCTGGCGAGGCCGAGGAAGGCGTAGATCAGGAGGCAAAGGACGATGATGTCGGTGCGCAGGAAGTCGCGCGCGTTGTTGATCAGATAGCCGAGGCCGGCCTGGGCGTTGATCTGCTCGGCCACCACCAGGAACAGCCACGACACGGTCAGGGCGTAGCGCACCCCCAGCAGCAGGCCCGGCGTCGCGCCCGGCAGGATCACGTCGCGGATCAGGTCCAGCCCCGACAGGCCGAAGCTGCGCGCCGCCTCCACCACCTTGGGATCCACCGAGCGGATGGCGTTGAACAGGTTCAGGTAGATCGGGAAGGTCGCCCCGAGCGCGATCAGCGCCACCTTGGGCGTCTCGCCGATGCCGAACCAGACGATGAAGAGGGGCACCAGCGCCAGCAGCGGCAGGGTCCGCAGCATCTGGATCGGCGGGTCGAGCAGGGTCTCGCCCCAGCGGCTGAGCCCCGCGACCAGGGCCAGGACGACGCCCGTCGCCGCCCCGAGGGTGAAGCCGGCGGCCACGCGTCCGAGCGAGACCACGAGGTTCTGGATCAGCTCGCCGCTGGCCAGCATGTGCGCGGCGGTGGCGGCCACCGTCGACGGCGCCGCCAGCACCCGCGAAGGGATCACCCCGCTGCGCGACCCCAGCTCCCAGAGGATCAGCAGGATGAGCGGGGACAGCCACCGCGCCCGGCTCAGCGACAGCCGCGGCCACGAGGACGTGGCCGGCTTCCCTCCAGAATTCCTGATGGCGTCTGCAGAAACCATCGCCATGCGCGGCCTCACTAAACTCTATCAATCTGATGGGGTTTGAGGGAGAAGTACGGCTCACGCAAGCCAGCTTTCCTCATGTGCGCCTTCAGAGGCGCTCATAAGCCCACCCGGAGCGTCCCATGCCCGCCATCCTGCCGATCGAGGTGCTCAGGAGCTTCGTGGCCATCGTCGACTGCGGCTCGATGCTGAAGGCGTCCGAGCGGGTGTTCCTGACCCAGTCGGCGCTGAGCCTGCAGGTGAAGCGGCTGGAGGAGATGCTGCAGCAGCCGCTGTTCCACCGCGACGGCCGCCGGCTGGTGTTGGCGCCCGCCGGCGAGGTGCTTCTGCAGTACGCGCGCGAGATGCTGGCCCTGAACGACCAGGCGATCAGCGCGGTCAGCGGCGGCGCCCTGGACGGACCGGTGCGCATCGGCATGGTCCAGGACTTCGCCGAGACCCTGCTCACCCGCATCCTCGCCCAGTTCGCGGCCCTGCACCCGGAGGCGGCGCTGCACGCGCGCATCGGCGGCACGGCGGAGCTGCTGGAGGAGCTGGAGAAGGACCGGATGGACCTCCTGATCGGGTTCGCCGAGCCGGGGTCGAAGGCCGACGTGCGGGTGGAGCCCATGGTCTGGATCGGCGACCCGGACCTGGCCGCGCGCGAGGTGCTGCCGCTGGCCGTGTTGGAAAGGCCCTGCCGCTTCCGCGAGGCGGCCATCGCGGCGCTGGAGGCGGCCGGCCGGCCCTACCGGATCGTGCTGGAGACGCCGAACCTGTCGACCCTGCGCGCGGCCGTCGAGGCGCGGCTGGGCCTGAGCTGCCGCACGCCGCTGTTCGGCGCGACGGCGCTGGATGGGGCCGCAGCGGGCCTGCCGCCCCTGCCCGCCGTCGCCTGCAGCCTGTGGACCGCGCGCAGCCTGACCGCGGCCCAGCGGCGGCTGGAGTCGCTCGTGCGCACGGCGCTCAGCGAATGGGGATCGGAGATCAGTTTTTCTGAGCCGGCTGCGCCGCTCCGGATCGCATATGACCTTGCCTCATAAGGCGTTTCCCGACGCCTTATATGAAGCATCCCTATAAGTCTGATCAGGATTTGTCGATTTCCTTTCCGCGTCGCCTGAGGCCTTGTCCCGGCGACCGACGCCCGCCGACGGGCGCTTCGATTGGAGATGTCATGAGAGTCCCGCCCTGCGCGAGCCTCCTCTGTATGGGGGGCTGAGCGCCCTCAGCCCGTAAGTCCGGCCGCGCCGGACCTCCCTCTCTCCACACCGTCATCGATCCTGTTCAGGCGCCGCGCGCGCCCATCACGCCTTCGGGGGCTCCATGTCGTTAATTCCTACAAATCCACTAGAGTTTTCATCCGGCCGCGGACTGAAGCGCCTGCTGCTCGCCGCCGCGGCGGTTCTGGCGCCGGCCGCGGCCCTGGCCGATCCGGCCCAGCCGGTGCTGGCCGCCGGGCCGGAGGCCGCCCTGGCCGTCGGCCCTGCGGCGGCGGACGCCTCCACGGTGCAGGAGCTGGTCGTCACCGGCCTGCGCGGCGGGGAGAAGCGCACCGTCACCGACAGCCCCGCGCCCATCGACGTGGTCCGCGGCCAGGAGCTGGTGCAGACCGGCAAGGTCGGGCTGAAGGAGGTGCTGAACGAGCTCGTCCCCTCGTTCAACCTGCCTGGGATCAACGGCGGCGGCACGTCCTGGACGGTGCGCGCCATCACCCTGCGCGGCCTGAACGGCGACCAGGCGCTGTTCCTGGTCAACGGCAAGCGCCGCCACACCACGGCCCTGATCAACAACCTCGCCCGCGTCGGCAACGGCGGCGTGCCGGTGGACCTGGACCTGATCCCGGTCGACGCCATCGACCACATCGAGGTGCTGCGCGACGGGGCGGCGGCGCAGTACGGCTCGGACGCCATCGCCGGCGTCATCAACATCATCCTGAAGTCCGGCGCGAACGGCGGCCAGGTCGACGTGACCGGCGGCCAGAACTATGCGGGCGACGGAACGACCGGCCACGTGGCGGGCGACTTCGGCGTGGCCCTGCCGAACGACGGGGTGTTCCACTTCGCCTTCGACGCCAAGGCCAGCGGCCGGGCGAGCCGCCAGATCAACGCGACCCTGGCCCAGGTCTACAACCCGCTGTTCGACGCCGCGACCGGCAAGTACGACATCTCCGACCCGCGCAACGCCACGGTGGACCGCAGCCAGTGGGGCCACGGCTACGGCCCGGGCGAGGAGCAGATCTATTCCAGCTCCTACAATGCCGAGCTGCCGCTGAACGAGAACTTCAAGGCCTATTCGTTCGCGACCCTGAGCTACCGCAACTCGCGCAAGAACACCGGCAGCTTCCTGCCCAACGACATCAACTCCCTGCCGGAGATCTATCCGAACGGCTTCAACGCCGAACGGCGGATCTTCGAGGTCGACTACCAGGTCACCGGCGGGGTGAAGGGGCAGGCCGTCGGCTGGGACTGGGACCTGTCGTCGAGCTATGGCCGCGACGGCGACCGGCTGGACGCCCAGAACACCCTGAACGCCACCCTCGGCCCGACGAGCCCGACAAGCTTCCACCTGGCCGACCAGAACTACGACCAGTGGACCAACACCCTGGACGTCTCGCGCGACGTGCAGGGTCCGTTCGGCCATCCGATCACCGTCGCGGTCGGCGCCGAGCAGCGGTGGGAGCGCTACCAGATCCAGCCAGGCGACCCGCTGTCCTACGCGGTCGGCGACTACGTGATCCCCAGCGGCTACTACGCCGGCCAGCACCCGCGGCCGGGCCTGGCGTCCTACAACGGCACCTCGCCGGCGGAATCCGGGTCGGCCAGTCGCAACAACTTCGCCGGCTACGTCGACCTTTCCACCAACCTGACCTCCAAGTGGTACCTCGGCGCGGCGGGCCGGTTCGAGCACTACACTGAGGGCGTCGGCGACACGGCCAGCGGCAAGGTGTCGACACGCTACGAATTCCTGCCGGGCTTCGCCTTCCGCGGCACGGTGTCGAACGGCTTCCGCGCGCCGTCGCTGGCCCAGACCATCTATGCGTCGAACACCATCAGCGGCCAGGTGGCGCCGGACGGCACCTTCCTGCTGATCCCGACCAAGGTGCTGCCGGTGGACTCCTCGGCCGCCCAGGCGCTGGGCGCCCAGCCGCTGAAGCCCGAGAAGTCGATCAACTACAGCGCCGGCTTCACGGCCGATCCCGGCCACGGCGTCACCTTCACGGTCGACGCCTACGAGATCCGGATCAGCGACCGCATCCTGCAGACGGGCCTTTTGCGCAGCGCCGGCATCGACGCCCTCCTGGCGCCGTTCGGCCTGCCGCCCGGATCCTCGGCCCAGTTCTTCACCAACGCCGTCTCCACCCGGACCCGCGGCGTGGACGCGGTCCTGGCCTATGACCGCGACCTCGGCGACCTGGGCAACCTGCGCCTCAGCGCCGCCTATAGCTGGAACAAGACCGCGATCACCCACTTCAACCCGACGCCGGCGCCGCTGGTGGGCATGAACCTCGTGCTGTTCGACCGCCAGCGTCAGGGCGACCTGACCGTGGCGACGCCGCGCGACAAGTTCATCCTGTCGGCCGACTGGAAGGTCTGGCGCTTCAACGTCGACGCCCGCGTCACCCGCTACGGGACCTATACGGAGATCGGCACCCCGTCCCTGCCGTCCACCGACCGGACCTTCAGCGCCAAGTGGATCAGCGACCTCGACGTCTCCTACGACGTCACCAAGAGCACCACCGTCGGCGTCGGGGCCAACAACCTGTTCGACGTCTATCCGGACCGGATCGGCATCATCGATCCGAAGACGGGCATGGGCCAATACGGCAACTTCTCGCCGTTCGGCATCACCGGCGGCTTCTACTACGCCCGCCTGACCCAACGGTTCTGAGCATGACCAAGTCCCCCCTGGGCCGCAGGCTCGAGTTCGCGCTTCTGCTGTGCCTGACCCTGCTGGCCGCCGCCTGTGCGCGCCATCCGTCCGCTTCCGCCGACGCCGGCGTGCTGAAGGTCGCGAGCCAGAGGGGCAGCACGCGGGCCGTTATGGAAGCCTCGGGGGTGCTGAAGGACGCGCCCTACAAGGTGGAATGGAGCGAGTTCGCCGCCGCCTCGCCCCTGCTGGAGGCGCTCGGCGCGGGGGCGGTGGACGTGGGGGGGCGTGGGGGACGCGCCCTTCGTCTTCGCCTATGCGGCCGGGGCGCCGATCAAGGCGGTGCTGGCCTATGACTCCGGCGCGCGGGGGACCTCCACGGCCCTGGTGGTCCCGGCCGGCTCGCCGATCCGCACGGTGGCCGACCTGAAGGGCAAGAAGGTGGCTACGGTGAAGGGCTCCATCGGCCACTTCCTGCTGCTGCGCCTGCTCGAAGACGCGCACGTCCCGGCCAAGGACGTGCAGGTGGTGTTCCTCGATCCTGGCTCCACCCGCGGCGCCCTGCAGAGCGGCAGCGTCGACGCCTGGGCGACCTGGAGCCCCTACATCGGCCTCGTCACCCTGCACGACCACGGCCGGGTGGTGAAGGACGCCTCGGGCGTGCTCGAAGGCGTCGGCTTCTTCGCCGCCAGCGACAAGGCCATCGCCGGCAAGAGCGCCATCCTGTCGGACTTCCTCGTCCGCCTGAGCCGGGCCCAGGCCTGGGCCAGGGCGCATCCGGCCCAGTACGGCGCGGCGATCTCCAAGGAAACCGGCCTGCCGCTCGACGTGGCCACGGCCCTGGCCTCCCAGTTCGCCGGCCACGCCGAGCCCATGGGGCCGGACCTGGTGCGCCGCGAGTACGCGACGCTGGAGACCTTCCGCAAGGCCGGGGTGATCGAGAGCACGCCCGACATCGACCACGCCTTCGCGCCCCAGTTCACCCAGGCCGCCCTGGCCGCCGCCGCCCAGCCGGGAAGCTGATCCCATGGCCGAGGCGCTGGACATCGAGACGGACGTGCTGGTTATCGGCGGCGGCCTCGCCGCGACCTGGGCCGCCGTCGGCGCGGCGCGGGCCGGCGCCCAGGTGGTGATGGTCGACAAGGGTTATTGCGGCACGAGCGGCGTCACCGCCTCGGCCGGCCCCGGCCACTGGTGGGTCCCGCCCGACAAGCGCCAGGAGGCCATCGACAAGCAGCTCGACCGCACCCGCGGCCTCGCCGACCCCGCCTGGATGGCGCGGGTGATGGAGATGACCTGGGCGAGCCTGCCGGGGCTGGAACGCTACTACGACTTCCCGCGAGACGAGGCCGGGCGGCCCCGCTACCGCTCCATGCGCGGGCCGGAGTACCTGAGGGCGATGCGGCGGCTGGTGCTGGACCTCGGCGTCGCCATCCTCGACCACTCGCCGGCGCTGGAGCTGCTGCTGCACCGGGACGGCTCGGTCGCCGGCGCCGCGGGGGTGCAGCGCCAGGCCGGCCGCGACTGGAGCGCCCGCGCCGGGGGCGTGGTGCTGGCGACCGGCGGCTGCGGCTTCCGCTCGCACCTTCTGGGCAGCCACACCAACACCGGCGACGGCCTCCTGATGGCCGCGGAGGCGGGGGCGGAGCTGTCGGGCATGGAGTTCTCCACCTACCACACCGTCTCGCCGGCCCGGTCGAGCATGACCCGCTCGGTGTCCTACGCCTTCGCCAGCTATCGCGACGCGGACGGGCGGCGGCTGGACATCCCGCCGATGGACTCCACCGCGGCCCTGGCGCGGGCGCTGCTGGCCGGGCCGGTGTTCTGCCGCCTGCACCGGATGCCGCAGCACATCCGCGAGCGGCTGCACGTGATCCAGCCCAACGCCGAGCTGCCGTTCGTGCGCGCGGGCATCGACCCGTTCGAGGACTGGTTCGAGGTGACCCCTGCGCGGCGAGGGCACCATCCGCGGCGTCGGCGGGTTGAAGGTCGCCGACGAGGATTGCCAGACCGGCGTGCGCGGCCTGTTCGTGGCGGGCGACACCGCCTCGCGCGAGCCCATCGCGGGCGCGATCTCGGGCGGCGGGGCGCAGAACTCCTCCTGGGCGCTGTCGTCGGGACAATGGGCCGGCGCGGCGGCGGCGAGGCTCGCCCGCGCCGACGGCCGCCGGTCGGCCGCGGCGGTCCAGGCCATCGGCCAGGCGGGGCTGCGGCCCCGGCGGCCGACGGGCGACGTGACCCCGGCCGAGGTCGTCGCCGCCGTCCAGGCCGAGACCCTGCCGTTCGACAAGGCGGTGTTCCGCACCGGCGAGCAGCTCGGCCAGTCCGTGCAGGTGCTGGAGACGGTCTGGCGCGACGTGCGCGACCACCTGGGCGGCCGGGGCCGCGCGGCGCTGGCGGCCCGGGAGGCGGCGGCGATGACGGCCGGGGCGCGCTGGATATCCGCGGCCGCCTTCCGCCGGACGGAGAGCCGCGGCCTGCACCGGCGCGAGGACCGGCCGGCCGAGGACGCGCGGCTGGCGCGGCGGCTCACCGTGCGCGGCCTGGACCTGCTGCAGGTCCAGTACGAGGAGCCAGCTCCCGCGGCGGGAGCGGCGGCATGATCGCCCTGATCGTCGAGGACCGCTGCACCGGCTGCGGCGACTGCGTGCGCGCCTGCCCGATGGACGTGTTCGACTTCGCGCCGCCGGGCGCCGAGCCGGCCGTGCCGGTGATCGCGCGGCAGGACGCCTGCCAGACCTGCTTCCTGTGCGAGCTCTGCTGCAAGGCCGACGCCCTCTACGTCGATCCCGACTGCGAGACGCCGGCGCGGCCCGACCCGGCCGAGATCGAGCGGGCGGGCCTGCTCGGCCAGTACCGGCGCCACTCCGGCTGGGACGAATGGGCGGCCGGGGGCGAATATCCCAACGAGCACTGGCGCATGGAGGAGATGTTCACCCTCGCCCGCGCCCTGCCGCCGGAGCGGGGGTAGGCTCCCATCTCGGGTCGCGGCGGCGCCGCACCGCAAGATCAGCGCTCAATAAGGACTTGAGCAATCCCAATTGGACCGCCGAGCCCTACAGTCCTACCCGTTCCGACGACTGCCGATCAGAAGAAGCGATCAGGAACAGGAGCGAACCATGAGCGCATTGCCCAAGCAGAACCCGTCCACGGGCGAGCTGACCATCCGGCCGCTGGAGCCGACCATCGGAGCCGAGATCTCAGGCGTCGACCTGCGCCAGCCGCTGTCTGACGCCGTGCGCGACGAGATCAAGGCCGCGCTCCTCGACTGGAAGGTCGTGTTCTTCCGCGACCAGGAGCTGACGCCCGACCAGCACGCCGCCTTCGCCTCGCGCTTCGGCCCGCTCTACACCCACCCGAACACCAAGCGGGACGCCAACATCGTCCACATCCACAAGATCTCGGCCGTCGACTTCTCCAAGCACGAGATCGTCCGCGACCCGACCACGGTCGAGGCCGGCTATCACACCGACACGAGCTGGCGGCTGGTCCCCACCTGGGGCGCGGTGCTGCGGGCGGTGAACCTGCCCGAGGTCGGCGGCGACACCATCTGGGTGGACGCCGGCGCCGCCTACGACGGCCTGTCGGACGCCCTGAAGGCGCGGCTGGAGGGCCTGCACGTCACCCACGACTACCGCGAGGCGCTGAGCCGCGCGGGCTTCGACTATCCGATCGTGGCCCATCCGATCGTGCGCACCCACCGCGAGACCGGCCGCAAGACCCTGTGGGTCAACTTCACCCAGCGCCCGCACATCATCGGCCTGGACCTCGACGAGGCGAAGGAGATCTGACCCAGGTCCTCGACGCCTACCGCAAGCCCGAGCACCAGGTCCGCTTCTCCTGGCGGCCAGGGTCGATCGCCTTCTGGGACAATCGCGCCGCCGTGCACTACGCGGTGCGCAACTACGGCGACTTCCCGCGCCTGCTCGACCGCATCCTGATCGCCGACGAGCCGCAATACGCGGACCTCTGAGGCCGCGCGCCGGCCCGGGTCCTCCCACCCGGGCCGGCTCCAGCGCCGCTGATGAGGCGGCCCAATAAGGTGCTGACAAGCACTCGTTTGAACCGGCGCACGGACCGGTCTTGTGTCCGGGGCGCCCGATCACGCCACAGGAGGAACCGATGTCGGCAGAGCCCAAGGATTCCGTGCGCCAGCTCCTGGCCGAACTCCACGCCGAGCGGGTCAGGACCTGGCCGCCCGAGCAGCTGCAGATCAACGTCGACCAGCGGCGGGAACTGGTCGACGGCGCCGACTACGACTCCTTCGTGAAGGCCGGCGACGCCATTGAGCCCTTCACCCTGGCCGAGGTCGACGGCGGCTCGGTCACCCTGGACGGCCTTCTGGCCAAGGGGCCGGCGGTGCTGGTGTTCTTCCGGTTCGCCGGCTGTCCGGCCTGCAACATCGCCCTGCCGTACTACCAGCGGCGGCTCTATCCGGCCCTGGAGCGGCTCGGCGCGACGCTTGTCGCCGTCAGCCCGCAGGTCCCCGAGCGCCTGGTCGAGATCAAGCGGCGCCACGACCTCCAGTTCCTGGTCGCCTCCGACAAGGACAACGCCCTGGGCCGCCGGCTCGGGATCACCTTCGAGGCCAACGCCGCGTCGCAGCAGGCCGGCCGCGCCAAGGGCCACTCGCTCGGCGACACCATCGGCACGGGGACCTGGGAGCTGCCGATGCCGACGGTGGTGGTGATCGACCGGGACCACACGGTCCGCTTCGCCGACGTCGCCCCCGACTGGCTCGCCCGCACCGAGGCCGAGCCGGTGATCGCCGCCGTCGAGGCGCTGCAGGTCGTTGAGGCCGCCTGACAAGACAGGCAGAAGGCGCCGCTGCGACAATCGACGCGGCGCCGGCCAGTGAGTACGCTGAAAGCCTGGATCTGAACCGGCGCTCCAGCCCGGAGGCGGTCGAACTTGGTGATGCAGCGGAGCGATCCCCGAGCGGCCTGTGCACGCCGCGTCGCTGTCCGTGGCGACGCACGCGCCGGCTTCTCCCTGATCGAGGCGCTGATCGTGCTGATCGTCGCGGGCATGGCGCTGACGCTTATTCTCAGTGTCGGGGGCAAGGCCAACGAGACCGATTTCCGGCTCGGGCGGCGCGCCTTGATGACCGCGGACAGCCGCCTCGGGACCGACAGCCTGAGGGCCATCATCGCCGGCATCGCCCTGGCCCCGGCCGGTTGGGCGGCCGAAGCCGGGCCGGACACGTCGCGGGCAGGGTTCATCGGCGAGGCGCGCGGCTTCCGCGCGGACGCCTTGCTGGACGTGGCGACTCCCTGCGCGGCGGCCGGGCCGGTCGACGGCCTGCAGGTCGAGCTTGTCCAGACGGACAGAGGCGCCCTCTTGGCCTGCCATGTGGGCGAGGGCGCCCGGACGACGCTGCTCGATCTCGGCGCGCGGCGCGTCTCGTTCAGCTATTCGCTGGACGGCCAGGTCTGGACGGACCGGTGGGCGGAGCCTGAAGCCGCCGCGCAGATCGGGACGGCGACGCCGCACGAACGGCGGCTGTTCGTGCGGCTGGCCAGCGAAGACGGATCGGTGGAGATCACCGGCCGCGCCAGCTCCGATCGTCCCGACCTGCAGCCCGTCCGCCAGCAGATCGCGCCGGCGCTCTAGGCGGGAAGGGGAGGGGGCGCTCACGGTTCGAGCGTGGCGCGGTGACGCCTCGCCGGCTTCATCGTATGGCTGGTCCGCCATGGCGCAGCCCGCCCCAAGTCACATGCCCGCAACGGCGACGCGCCTGCGGACGCTGAACAAGGCCAGAGGCGGCTTTGTCCTTCCCGCCGTGCTTGCGGTGGTGGGTGTGGTCGCCCTTGTGCTGCTGGCCACCATTTCGGCCCTCGACGGCCTGACCCGCGAGGCCTCGGCCGCCGTCCGGCGGGCGGCGTTCCAGCAGACCGCCCTGAGCCTGGAAGCCGACGCCATGTTCCTGGCGGCCTCGACCCCCTTGAACAGCACCAGCCTCGGTGTCGACCCCAATTCGGTTTCCCTCGACGGCCGGCTCTACGCGGCGTCGGACGCGCCGGACGCCTTCGTGTCCCTGCAGGACGAAGGCGGACTGCTCAACCTCGACGCCGCCTCGCCCCAGGCGTTCGAGCGGCTGCTGGTCGGCGCCGGCGTGCCGCAGGCGTCCGCGAGCGGTCTTGCCGACCGGCTCGCCGACGCCATCGATCCCGACGACCTGAAGCGGGCGGGCGGCGCGGAGGCGCAGGACTATGTGTCCGCGGGCCAGCCGCCGCCGCCGAACGGACCGTTTCGCCGCGCCGACCAGGTTTTCGGCGTGCTGGGGTGGCGCGAGTTCGTATCGGCCCAGCAATGGTCGCGGCTGCGGGAGTCGCTGACGGTCGATCCGACGACCGCGGCCGTGAACGTCAACACCGCCCCGCCACCGGTGCTGGAGGCTCTGTTCGGCCTGACCGCGGAACAGGCCGGGAGGGCGGCGGCCCGGCGGGCTCAAGCGCCCTTCGCGAGCCTGGAGGACTTCGGCCGCGCCGCCGGCGTCGCCTTGGTAGGAGACTCCGAACGGGTCTATACCTTCCCTAACGGGCGTTTCGCGCTGAAGGTGGTCGATCCGTCGTCGGGGTGGATCGCCCGCGCCCGCATCGTGCTGTCGCCCCAGGATCCGGATCGGCCGGCCTGGGTAGAGGAGCGGAGCCTTCAAGCCCTTCCCCCGGCTCAACGTCCTGACCTCCCCCTCCATGCCGCCGTCTTTCCTGAACCGACCCGTTGACCTGCTGACCGCGACGGGCTCGTTCGAGCCGGTGGTCGAGGGCGCCGCCTGGCGCCGGCCGTGCGTGGTCCTGGCGCGGGAGCTGTGCAGCTTCGAGTTCTACACGCCCTCCGCCGGCGTCGGCGTGGCGGGGCTCGCCGCCGCCAGGCTGCACGCCCGCTCGGCCGCCCCCTTCGGGAACGCCGGCTGGCTGGTGAGGCGCGGCGGCGGCGGCTATGGCGTGTGGTGGTGGGACAAGGCCCGGATCGACCCGTGGCTGCAGGACCGCTTCGGCCAGGCGCCGGTCCAGGTGTTTCCCGAGACCCTCGCCCAGCAGCCGGGAGACGGCTGGCGGATCGTCCGCAGCGGCCAGGGCTTCGAGGCCCAGCACTGGAAGGACGGCGCCCTGGTGAGCTCCGCCTGGCAGCGCCGGCCCTTCGACGCCGAAAGCTGGACCGCCTTCGCCCGCATGCAGCGGAACCCGGCCGAGCCGCCGCCGGACCTGCCGCCCCCGGCGACGCGGTCGCCCCTGACCGGCGCGCCGTCGGCCGCCTTCGAGCTGGAAGCGCTGAGCCCGGAGACGATCCCGCGCGTCGCGGCGCTTGCGGGCGTGATCGCCGTGGTCGCCCTGACCACGTTCTGGATGGGCCAGGGCCTGCGGCTGCGGGCTCTTGCCGAGGCCGACGGGCGCGAAGCGGCGCGGCTGCGCGCGTCCTCGCCGGCTTCGTCCACGAGCCAGGATCGCAGCGCGGCCCTGCGCATCGCCGCCTTCCGCCGCCTTTCCGACCGCCCGGACATGCTCGCGGCCCTGGGGACCGCCCTGGGGATCGCCAGGCTCTACGGCGCCGAGCCCGAAAGTTTCGACATCGACAGCGCGAGCCTGACGCTGACGATGCCCTATTCGGCCATGAGCTCCATCGACCGGATCGCGGCCGAGATGGAAGCCAGCCGCCAGTTCGCCGACCCGCGGCCGACCACCGACCCCGCCACAGGGACCATCCAGCTCAGGATGCGGCTGGTGGCCCAGCGTCCTGGGCAAGGCGGGTGAAGGCGCAGGATCCGTCGGCGGTGACGAGGCGCATCACCGGCGCGCCGAGATGCAGCAGGATCGCTGTCGCCGCGTTGCAGACGCCCCCCTCGCTGATCGTCAGCGCCGGGCTGAGCCGGTAGGTCCATCCCGGCCTCAGCGACAGGACGCGGCCCCGCGGTTCGCCATCGGGAAGGCCGCTGGTGGAATAGACCATGATCGGCGTCTGCTGGTCGTAGGCCTCGCGCCGGAGCTCGATCACCTGGCGTTCGAAATCGAACTGCTCGGCGTGGGCGGTCATTTGACCGGTAAGGGCGAAGCCGCTCGGCACGACCAGGACGGCGGCGATGGCCATGATGGCGAGCACGACCAGCATCTCCAGCAGGGAATAGCCGGACTTGGCCCGAGGCTCAGGCGCCCGCGTCAT
>JBBCHF010000012.1:0-110309 GCA_037201645.1 Caulobacteraceae bacterium | reverse complement strand
GCTCCTTTCTCCTTGCGGCGGCTGGGCCGGACTTCGCTGCAACCGGTCGAGCATGCGCCGGGCGCCGAGTGGCGCAAACCATCGTTCAATGCCGCAGAGTGCCCGCTCCAGGCCAGCCACTTCGGGGGTAGCCGCCAATCCGGCGGACTGCCGCCGGCGCCGCTGATGCCCACGCCGATCACGCCGAGCCCGCCCCATCTGTCAGCGTAGGCACGCCGAGCGGAACCCACCGACCTGAGCTGGTGAGACAGCCTCCGCCGTCAAGGATGTCAGCAACAAGCTATTGATCTTATTTAGATTTGTCGGTTTTGACATTTCTGACAATAAGAAAATGAAGATGATGCTCATAGACGCTGAGCATCATCTTCGTGGCGGCGGTCGAGCATCGCGCGGCCGAGTTCGGCTTTTCGGCTGTCGAGAGCGTCAGGCGCGCCAGCGGCCGTGGAGAGAAGGGCCGCTCATTCGTCCCACTGCCAGGGGCCGCCGAGCATTTCCTCGAACCGGGCCCGCGCCTGGGCGAGGGGAGGTATCGACCAGATGCGGCCTCCATTGTTGTCGTGCCCGCTGACGGTGACGCCCACTTGGCGAAGGAACCGCGCGACCGCCGCCTTTGTAATGTCGCCGCGCCTGCCGAGCTGCCTTGCGCAGATGTTGATGTCGGACAGCATCATGTCCTTGCCGCTCGAATCGACCGCGATTGCGTTGTCCCTCCAGGCCCGTGGCCCGTCCGAGAAAATCATCTCTCCACGTTCGAGCTGCTGAAACCAATAGTAGGCGATGGGGTTCTGGCGAAGAGATTCGATCTTTTGCTCCGCCAGCCCGAGCGTCTTTGGAACATCGTCCCTTGGATGCCAGGAACCCAGGTCAAGCTCCAGCAGCTCATGGAGCATCGCTCCGTAGCCGTCGCTCTCCAGCTCGCGGTAGAGCTCGTCGAAGAAGGCCTTCGAAGACGCGTCGGCCGCGTTCTGGTTCACGTCCAGGATGGCGAAGCGGCGTTCGTCGAGCGTGGCCGGGACGACCCATTCTTCGTTCGAGGCGATGGCGATGTGCAGCAGGTTCGGCCCCTGCACGATCGGCTGGCCCTTCGGCTCGAACGTCAGCACAGGCTCCGTGATCAGGCCCTTCAGCGCGCCCTCGTGCCTCCTGTCGCCGGCCCAGAATCCCTCGTCGACGAACAGGAAGATGCAGTCCATCAGGTGCTCGTTGAAGCGCCCCGTGAAGTGCTCGGCGTTCAGGATGTGTTTCCCGTGGGCTCCTGCCAGGTGGTGCAGCGCGCGGAAGTAGGTGCCCTTGCCAAGGCCCTTGCGGCCGCGGGCGACGACCGCGACCTCGGCCGGCAGCTGCGGCTGCTGAAACATGAAGGCCGACCATCGGAGCATGTAATCGTAGGTCTTCTCGTCGCCGCCGCAGAGGACGGTGCGCAGCAGGTGCTTCAGGTGGTCCCACGTGCCCTGCGGGTTCGGGTCGCAGGCCCAGCCCCTCCATCGATTGTAGAGCCGGGGGTGGGCCCTGCCAGGAGTCGGGTCGAACACGACACCGTCGTACGCGCGCCGCAGCGGATGCCCGAGCCAGAAGCTGCCGAGGGGCTTCTTGGCGTTCTCGCCGTCCTCTTTGGCCACCTCGACGAAGGCGCGGTCGTAGTGGCGCCGGATCGCCCCGTCCGAAAACCATTGGACATGATTGATGCCGAGCGTGGGGTGCGATCCCTCCACGCCGACATAGTGCTTGCCGCCGAGCAGCGCCGTGAAGTGCCGGCGGTTCATGGCGGCGGAGCGCCGACTCCTCGCTCATGCAGGTCCCGCCGCGGCCGTCGTACTCGGCGGCGCCGTTGACGAAGTCCTCCGCGGCGGCGGTCTGTGGGATGCGCGACCCCAGCCCCCGGCGGTGCAGCTGGTCATATAGCGTCCTGAACGTGATGAGCCGCTTGCCCTCTTCGGACGACAGGCTCTCCCAGCGCCGCCGGTTCTCCCACTCCATGCCGGCGTAATTCGGATCGCGCATCGACCACTCGATGAACTCGTCGCAGCCCGCTCCGCCGGTCGCGTGGTGTGCCGCGGCCAGAAGCGGGAACCACGTCGCGTCGGAGTCGAACTCCCGCGGGTCCAGGCCCTCCAGCATGAACGCAAGTTCGTCCGGGGTGTGGAGACCTGGCTGGACTGAAGACGAGCGCGCCGGCCGCGTTAGCGCGGCGCAGAGCGCCTCGGGCAGCATCGGAGGCGACGTCAGATCGCCGTAGATGTCGTCCATCCGGTAGAGCCGACCGGTCACAGGATGCGCCGATCCCGCGGCGACGACCTGGGAGCCGTGCGTCTTGAACTCGATGCCATGATAATCGTCCAGGGCGGCCTTGACAGTCAGGCCTGGGGGCTTGCGGAACCAGCCGTGATCACCGCCGCCGCCGGTCACGGTCCGGGGGATGCTGTCCAAGGTCGAGCTCAAAATCCGAGACGAAACGCGCCCTCACGTCGTCGCCTGGAGGGAAATTGCGGTCATCGATGTCGATGACGACAGTGTCGGTTCCGAGCCGGACGCCGACATTATGGCCAGCCTCCATCCACTTAGCCGGGTCTTCTCCGCGATAATCACGGCGCCGCCAGTTGCTGTCGCGGGGGGACTTGCCCCGGGGCCTTCCCTGGTCGTCCACGTAAGATGACTGGTGGAGCGGAATGAGGTCGTGGCCGGCGCGGATGTGTGGGCGCAGCAGATGGGGATCGGGCCTTGCGAACGCGCGGGCACTGCTGCCGGCGCCCCCATCATTGTCGGACAGGCTCACGACTGCAGCTCCTCGGCCATGCGCTCGACGTCGGCCTGGAGGTACAGGTGCTCGCCGCCGTGGACGGTGTGCGACGGCCGCCCGCTTTCGAGCACGAGCGTGAGCAGCTCGTCCGCGGTGATCCCGAGGCGGAAGGCGGCCTCCTCCTCGGTGAGATAGGTCTGGTGATTGAAGTGCTTCATGTCCGTGCTCCCGTCAGGGGTTCGAGATGAAGCACCCCATTAATAGGAGATTTCGGGCCCCGACTACTAACATTGTCACCCGCTAAACGGGCGTAGACCGGCAGCAGCCGCGGCGGTTGTGATCATCATCGGGCACGTGAAAGGGGCTTTACGGCGCGGCGCGCGCGAAGGCATCGAGCTCGTCCTGGTGGTAGCGGACAAGCCGCCGGTTCACGACGTGATATCGGGGCCCCTCGCCGCGGTGGCGCCAGTTCTTGAGGGTGCCTGGCCGCGCGCCGAGGTAGCGGGCGGCCTCCTCGGTGTTGAGCCACGGCGTGGTCAGGGCGTGCTCGGCGGTCTCGCTCATTCGGGCGCCTCCTGCGTCGTCGTTCGACACGTGGAGGCATTGTGCGGCTCGGCGCGGCACACGTAGTCTAGCGATGCGCCATCATCACTTTGCGTGGTGAAGCACTTCACCTGTTCCGCCGGTTCAAAGGGATTGAACTAGCAAGGAGCCATGGACAAGGACTTGCTCTGATGGAGGTGGCGACGCCGGACTGAGCTGACGGTCTGGCTTGAAAAAGGGGCTCGCAAGGCTCGAATGCCTGACTTGGGGCGATTGCCGTGGCAGTGCATGCTGCCTCGGAGAAGGGGGCAGCAATGGGACTTGGTCCGGATCCACCAGCACCACAACCCAGCGGCTCCAATCAGCCACCGTCGGATCGCCCCGGACCGAGGTCTCATGTCCGATCACGTACGGCGAGCAGGTCGGCACCGCGCTTACAGTAGTCGCCACGATGATGGCGGCTATCGCAGCGATAGCATCAGCTTTCGCGGCATTTCGCCAAGAGCGCGCGACCTTCACATCAGCGCTATATGCCAGACAAGTGGACGAGGTCGGTAACGTCCTCGCACGCGCGGACGAAATAAAGCGTCTAATGAAGGCCGACTACCAGAGAATCTTCCGCATTCGGCAGATCAAATCTAACGGGCCGTTCATCGAACATGCCACCGATGACGTCATCCAACATATGGTGCAATTCGATACAGCCATTGCTCAACTGCGATTAGTTATGCCTCACCGAGCCAAATACGTATTGGATGCCGTCCAGCGACCAGTGGATCAGTTCTACACTCAGCTGGAGGCGCACTATGCGTCTTGCTTTGAGGATCTTGAGTCCGACTCAAAGGACTGCAAGAGGTACAGCGCGAACGCACTTGCCTCTCGCCAAATCGATTCTGACATCGCCATCGGTGTGGCAATAGATGATCTAAAGAACTGTGCATATGATCGCTTTTCGACCGGGAATTACTTGACAGACTTGTCAATTGTAAATTGTAGATGGTCAGTCGGGGTGGATGTGCCGAAGCCATAGTCCAGACCAGAGTATCAGGCTTCAATCCACTATATGCGCACTTCCTCGATTTCTCTCACCCGCCGAATGACACGCTTGGTGGGCGGCCGCGGTACGACCGGCTCGGGTTCGTCAATTTACCAGTAGTGGCCGAGCACGGGCTCCCACTCCACGATGAATGGCCGCTCCTGGTGCAGCCCCTTGCGGAAATAGGCGTGGGCATCCCCCATCACGACGACGAGCCCTTCAGCTTCGACCGTTAGCCCCTCCACGAAGGGACCAAACTCCGAAGGATCATGCAGAGCCCTGTAAGTTCGGCCATATCGGACGGCCGGGGGCAACGTCCCATCGGCCGTCCGCAGCCGAAGCAAGTAACGCCAAACATCCCTCAGATAGAATGTGCAGCCTGCCGTCCCATCTGCCCGGCTCACGCTGTAGAGTTGCGCCGGCGGACCGAGGCAATTGCTCGGAAAATCAGGCGGGCTCCGCACGTGTCTATCCCCGGGGCAGCGCCATGCGACAGCTGGCAGAGACCTCGTTGCGGTGCTGCGCAACACAGTTGAGGTCGGCTTTGGCGCCTTCATAGGCAGCCGACGATGATCGGCCAAACGTTCCCTCAGCCGTAGCGCTGCAATAGGTCCGGATATCATCCAAGCAGACGCTGCACAGCTGCATGTCGAACGTCGTGCCATACGTCTTCATGCAGCTCAGCTCGTTCTGGATTTGGCTTTGGAGACGCGCCTGCAAGGCCGCCTTCTGTGCGCTTTCGGCCGCTTGATGTTCCAGTACGCGTCTCGACACTTCGCCGGTTAGGACGTCGAAGGGGCCGCCGCACGCTCCGCCCTCTATGCCGCCATTTGCCTCAACTGCTCTCTGTGACGCCTCATCCAAGACCTCGCCCCCGTCGCGGGTCTGAACCGTGCCGACCACTCGTCCATCTTTCAAGCCGACCACAAAGCCCGTGCGGCCGTCGTACACGCCGTATCCATCGTGGGCATAGATATAGCCGCAGACGTTGAAGGTGTTCCGTCCCGTCCTGCTGACCACAACGTGCAGAAAGCGAGCGGAAAAAGGGGTCCTTCATTTCATCGGCAAGGTAGGCTTCGGCTTTCCGCGCCAGCCCCGCCTGAAGAACGGCGAATGCCCGCGACCCCGCCGAGAGAGCGAGGCATAAAGCTATTGAAGCGGTTGCACGCATCTAATTTCGGTCAGTCGCCGCGCGAGCTGCTACGCCGCTATGTTAGGTCCACGCGCTTAACGGCGGGTGTCCTGCTCTCCGGCTTTCTGTGCCGAGCCAGACGTTCGGCTATGCCACGCGGAAGAGGTCAAGTTGGAGCTCTTCGGCCCCGCACTCATCCGAAGCACCTTCGTCGCGCCCCTTAACATCACCCCCCTCGGACGTTTTGAAAGCGCGCGACAGGACGAGGTCCTCGATCGCCTGGGCAAAAGGCCTGAGGTGCTCGACGAGGTGCTCGCGGTGGACGTAACCGCCGGTCGCGCCGGGGAGCCTATGGCCGAGCAGGAGCGCGCTCTCGGCGTAGGGCACGCCGGCCGCGATCGCGAGCGTGTGGTTGAGGTGCCGGTACTCGTGGGGGCTCGGCAGGCCCTTGGCCCTGCGCTCCTTGGCCTCGACGGTGCGGCCGCTCGCGCTCGTGGGCGACGGCCAGAGCCACTTGCTCCTAAGGGGCAGGTCCGCCTCCATCCGCTCCCGGAGCATCTGGGTCAGGAACGTCCCCATTGGATAGCGGATCTCCCCTCCCACCTTCATGTGCCGGAAGCGGAGCGTCCGCCCATCGAGGTCCACGTCGCACCGCTCCAGGAGCAGCAGCGTCGTCTTGCGGGCGCCGGTCAGCATCATCGTCCTCTGGAGGTCGCGCCGGACGGGGCTCAGCAGCTCTGATCGGCGCCACCATTCCGGGTAGTCGATCTCTTCCACCTGTCTCGGCTTGGGGATCGGGATGCGCACGGCCACGCACGGGTTGGACGTGATCGTCTCGTCGATCCGCATGGCCGTGTTGATGATGGCCCTCAGCGTGCGCATGGCGCCGGCGGCGGTCGTCTTGCCGTGGCGCGCCTTGAGCTCGTCGAAGAGGTCGCGCATCTCCTGGCGTGTGAGGTCGACCACGGCCCGCCCGCGCACGCGGCGCAGGCAACGGTCCAGGTGGTCGCGGTAGCTCGCCTCTGTCGTCGCCCGGAGCTCCCGCTCCGAGACGTGCGCCTCGAACGCCTCCTTGACCGTCATGGCCGACTCCCGCGGCCTCGCCGTCGGGTCCACGCCGGCCTGTATCTCGCTCATCAGCTCCTTGGCGCGCCGCCGAGCCTCGCGCAGGCCGAGGCGGTCGCAGCGGTCGATCTTCACGCGCACGGTCCGCACGTGGCGACCGTTGCGCCTGACGTCGCCCTGGACCGCGTACGTCCTGGTCGAGGCGTGGCATATCACCATGAGCCCCTTCACCTGCTCGTCGCGCCAGATGCCCGAGCCGAGGGGAAGCGAGTTTATCCTCGCCTCCGTCAGATTGATGACCGCCATCCGCGAGTCCCCGAAAACACCGAACCGGGCACCGCACGGCCGTGTTCCAGGGTCGACCTGGAGTGACCGTCAGTGAACGGATGATGTCGGGTAAGTGCCTGATCGCGAACCCTAAATGACCCAACGTGGTCGTCGCGTGACCTCAGTCTGCGCGCCTACGAATCTGGGGGTCGGGCGTTCGAATCGCTCCGGGCGCGCCACTTTTCTTCCGCCGGTCCTGCAAGCAAGGCCCTCCCAGACTACTGGACCGGGGGGGGGCGACCGCTTGCTGTCAGGATCAGCGCATCCGCGATGGTTGTCGCCTACAACCAATTGCGGCGGCTCCGCGGACGGACTAACCTCCCGGTAAAAGCCGCGGCTCGCCTGCGCCATAACCCAGGGAGGCCTCTTCATGCGGACCGGGATCGCGTCGGCGCTGGGCGCTGTGCTGATGGCTTCGGCGGCGCTCGCCCAGCCCGTCGCGCCAGGACCGGGCGACTGGCCGCGGTACGCGCACGACCTCGCCGGCACCCGGTTCTCGCCGCTGACGCAGATCGACACCGGCAATGTGTCCAAGCTGGCGACCGCCTGGTCGTTCCGGGTGCGGCCCGAGGGCGGCGGCGGGATCGTGACCTCGGCGACGCCGGTCGTGGTGGACGGCCTGCTCTACCTGCCCATCGGCAACGCCGTGGTGGCGCTGGATCCCGACACGGGCCAGGAGGTCTGGCGCCATCCGGTGACCGAGGGCGTCGCCCGGCGCGCGGTGTCCTACTGGCCCGGCGACAGGGACCACGCGCCGCGCATCTTCTTCTCCAACGGGCAAGAGCCTGATCGCGCTGAACGCCAGGACCGGCGCGGTCGACCCCGGCTTCGGCAAGGACGGGGCGGTGGATCTTGGCGTGCCCTACGCCTCGCCGCCGACGGTCTACAGGAACGTGCTGATCGTCGGCGCCAATGTGGCGGAGATGCCGGTCGGCCCGCCCGGCGACAGCCGCGCCTTCGACGCGCGCACCGGCAAGCCGCTGTGGGTGTTCCACACCGTGCCGCGGCCGGGCGAGCCGGGGCACGACACCTGGCTGAACGACGGCTGGAAGGGCCGGTCGGGGGACCAATGTCTGGGTCTGGTACATGACGGTCGACGACAAGACCGGCACGCTCTACATGCCGGTCGGCGGGCCCTCGCCGAACTACTACGGCGGCGACCGGCCGGGGGGCGGACCTGTTCGGCAATTCGCTGGTGGCGGTCGACGCGGAGACCGGCAAGCTGAAGTGGTGGTTCCAGACCATCCACCACGACCTCTGGGATTCCGACCTGCCCGCGCCCCCGACCCTGGTCGACATCAAGGTGGGCGGCCGGAGGGGTCCCGGCCTGGCGGAGACGGGCAAGACCGCCTTCATGTACATCCTGGACCGCAACACGGGCAGGCCGGTGTTCGGGGGTGAAGGAGACGCCGGTCGCCAAGGGGGACGTGCCGGGCGAGTGGTACTCCCCGACCCAGCCGATCCCGATCAAGCCCCAGCCGCTCTCGCGCAAGGTCTGGACGCCCCGACGACATCGTCACCGCGGCGGACACCAACGAGGCGCACGTGGCGGCCTGCCGCAAGCTGCTCGACGCGTACGGCGGGACCTTCTTCAATTCCGGCCCGTTCACGCCCTTCTTCCTCCACCAGGAGGGCGGGCCGGTGAAGGCCTCGATCAACATGCCGATGAACGGCGGCTCGCTGTGGGGCGGCACGGCGGCCGACCCGCGGACCGGCTACCTGTTCATCAACACCAGCGACAGCGCGAGCATCGGCTACATCGAAAAGCGCAAGGCGGGCCTCGACTACGGCCGCGGCGAGGAGGGCTCGCCCCAGCCCTACGACCGCGCCAGCCTCAGCGGCCCGGGCGCCTACGCCTCCTTCAGCGCCAGCTACAAGGACGAGAACGGACGGTCGGTCACCCTGCCCTGCATCCGCCCGCCGTGGGGCCGCCTGATCGCCGTCGACGCCAACACCGGCGAGATCGCCTGGCAGACGCGCCTGGGCGTCACCGACGAGCTGCCGGCGGGCAAGCAGGACACCGGCCGCAACAACACCTTCGGCGGGCCGATCGTGACGGCGGGCGGCCTCGTCTTCATCGGCGCCGCCGACGACCGCCGCTTCCGCGCCTTCGACTCCAAGACCGGCAAGGAGCTTTGGAGCCAGACGCTGGACTACAGCGCCCAGTCGGTGCCGATCACCTATCAGGGCAAGGACGGCCGCCAGTACGTGGCCGTGGTGGCGGCGGGGACGGCCGCGCCGCGCCCGCCCGGCGCGCCGCCGGCCAACAACGAGGCCCTGATCGCCTTCGCCCTGCCGAAATAGACCCGGAGCAGCCCCGATGCCCAAGCGACTGAAGACCGCCCTGTTCGTCGCCGCGCTCCTCGCCGCGCCGAGGGCGCAGGCGGCCGCCCAGCCCGCGGATGCGGCGCCCGCGCGGCCGGTGTTCGCGCAGGACTCGATGAACGTCTACCGGCGCTTCCCCCCGGAAATCCGTACACGGATGATCGACTTCTACGGCCAGGCGCTGGGGCTGCAGCCGCTGCAGCCGATCCAGGTCAACGCCAACCTGCAGATGATCCTGTTCCGCGTCGGCGGCGCCGGCCAGATCAAGCTGGCCACCGGCCTGACGCCGGGCCGCCAGTACCACCTGGGCGCCCTGAACGAGGCGACCGGCATCCGCCTCTACACCCTCCATTTCCCCGACGAGGCGGCGCTGACCGCGCGCTTCAAGGCGGCGGGCTATCCGGCGCCGGCGTTCAGGGACATCGGCGGCGGCCGGCGGGCGGCCCTGGTGACCGACCCCGGCGGGTTCCACCTGGAGCTGGTGATCGACCCCAAAGCCTCGCCGCAGACCACCGGCGGGGTGGAGGTCGGGATCAACGTTTCGGACCTGGAGCGGAGCCGCGCCTTCTACCGCGACTTCGTCGGGCTGGAGGAACTGCCGCCGGTGAAGGACGCCTTCCTCGGCGTGACGAAATATCCCTTCCGCCACGGCGAGACCACCATCGCCCTGTGGTCGGTCGGCAAGGGCCTGCCGGCCGACACCGACAGCGCCGGCGTGCAGTACGTGATCAGCAACATCGACGCGGTGAACGCCAGCGCCCTGGCGCGGGGCGTGACGGTGCAGACGCCTCTCGGCGGCGTGCCGGGGTTCAACATCCGGACCGTCTGGCTCAACGACCCGGACGGGGTGACGGACTATTTCTACCAGCTCGGCGGCGCGCCCGCCGCGGCGAAGTAGGGGCGGCCCGAGCCTATTTGGCGGAGGCCTTCACGACGTAGGCGGCGAGCGCGGCGATGTCTTCGTCGCTGAGCTGGCCGGAGAAGGCCGGCATTCCGCCCTGGCCGTTGGTGACGCGATCGATCACGAAGGCGGTGGTCAGCTTGGGATCGCCGTCGAGCGAGGGACCCACCTCCCCCGTGGCGCCCGCCGCCGCCAGGGTGTGGCAGCCGCCGCACGCCGAGCCGTCGAATATCTTGCGGCCCCGGTCGATGTCGGCCACCGCGCCGCTGGGCGCCGGCGCGGCCTTCGCGCCGCCCGCATCGGCCTCGGCCGCCATCAGGGGACTCCACACCGCCGCCGCGAGGGCGAACCCCATGGCCACGAACCCGATCCTCGTCACTGCTCTCGCCGCCATGCTTCCTCCTCGATCGAATCCGGTCGTCCAATCCGTACGCGAACCCCGCCTCCGCGGCGAGACCGCTCGGCGCGTTCATCGCGCGGACGCTAGCGGGAGTCCGGAGGCCGGCCTAGGGGGAGCATTGCCGCCGGTGCGCGTCGGGCGTATATACACGTGATTACGCCCGGAGCCTTGATGAGCATCACCGTCAACAGTCGCACCTTCAAGAGCGGCAACAGCCAGGCCGTGCGCCTGCCGAAGGACGTCGCCTATGACGGCGATGTCGAGGTCACCATCGTCCGGTCCGGCGACGTGCTGACCATCTATCCGAAGAAGAAGATGTCCGTCGCGGAGATGCTGAAGAAGCTCGAGGAGCTGCCGAAGCCCGCCTACATCGAAGAGCGCGATTCCGACATCTTCCCCGAACGGCCTGGGCTCTGACCTTGCCGCACCTGCTCGATACGAGCGTGGCGATCCATCTGCGGGATGGAGACGCCGCCATCGTCGAAAAGGTAGGCCTTTTGGGGGAGATCGCGATCTCGATCATCACCCGCATCGAGCTGGAAGGCGGCGTCTATCGCGATCCCGCCTTTGCGGAGATCCGCAGGGCCAGCGTCGACCTCCTGTTGCTGGCGATCACCGTTCTGCCATTTGACGACGACGATGCGGACGCCTATCGCGCCATCGTCCAGGCCGCCGGTTTCTCACGTCGAAAGATCGCCGACCGCATGATCGCCGCCCAGGCCCTCGCCAGCCGCGCCACGCTCGTCACCATGAACGCCGCCGATTTCCGCGACGTGCCGGGGCTCGACATCCTGGCCTGGTGAGGTCCTAGACCCGCTCTTCGTTGCCGGTGATGTCGGTCCAGAAGCGCTTGGCCTTGCCGAGGAAGCCGGCGGAGCGGGGGTGCTGCTTGTCGCCGCAGCCGGCGGCGAATTCGCGCATCAGCTCCTTCTGGCGGGCGGTGAGCTGGGTCGGGGTCTCCACGAACAGCTCGACCAGGAGGTCGCCGCGCTGGCGGCTGCGCAGGGACGGCATGCCGCGGCCCTTCAGGCGGACCTTGTGGCCGGTCTGAGCCCCCTCGGGGATCTTCACCGTCAGGCGGCATTCGCCGTCGCAATTCTCGCCGCCGACGAGGCAGGGCGCCTCGATCTCGCCGCCGAGCACGGCCGTGCACATCGGCACGGGCATGGTGCAGAGCAGGTCCAGGCCGTCGCGCTCGAAGAGGTCGTGCGGCTTGACCGACAGGAAGATGTAGAGGTCGCCGCGGGGGCCACCCTGAGCGCCCGCGTCGCCCTCGCCCGCCAGGCGGATGCGCGAGCCATCGTCGACGCCCGGCGGGATCGCCACCTCCAGCGTCCGCTCGCGGCGGACCTGGCCGGCGCCATGGCACTCGGCGCAGGGGTCGGCGATGGAGCGGCCCGAGCCGCCGCAGCGCGGGCAGGTGCGCTCGATGGCGAAGAAGCCCTGGCTGGCGCGGATCCGGCCCGCGCCGGCGCAGGTCGGGCAGGTGACCGGGCTCGTCCCCGGCTTGCAGCCCGAGCCCGAGCACGCCTCGCAGGTCATGGCCGAGGGGATGGTGATCCTGGCCTCGGAGCCGGCGTAGGCCTGCTCCAGCGTGATCTCCAGGTCGTAGCGCAGGTCCTGGCCGCGCTGGGGTCCCTGGCGGCGACGGGCGCCGCCGCCGAACATGTCGCCGAAGGCGTCGCCGAACACCTCGTTGAAGATGTCGTGGATGTCGGTGAAGCCGGCGCCGCCGCCGTTGGCGCCATTGACGCCGGCGTGGCCGTAGCGGTCGTAGGCGGCGCGCTTCTGCCCGTCCGACAGGACCGAATAGGCTTCGTTGATCTCCTTGAACCGCGCCTCGGCCTCGGTGCAGCCGTCGTTGCGGTCAGGATGGTGTTCCATGGCGAGCTTGCGGAAAGCCCGTTTCAGATCGTCGTCCGAGGCGCCGCGCTCGACACCCAGAACCTCATAATAATCCCGCGTCATCTCAAGCGACCGGCCCCGTTACGCCCCGCTCAGACCGTTTCAGTTGGTTACGGTCCCGCTCAACAGCAAGCTTAACCCTAAGCTGCTCTGCGCAAAAAAGAAGGGCCCCTTGCGTCGGCCACGGCGGTCGCAAGGGGCCCATCGTCACATCGATCCGATCACGCCGACTTCTTGGCGTCGTCGACTTCTTCGAACTCGGCGTCCACCACGCCCTCCTCGGCGGAGGCGGGCTGCTCGCCGGCCTGGCCCTGGGCGGCCTGGTACATGGCCTCCCCGAGCTTCATGGAGGCCTGCATCAGGGCCTGGGTCTTGGCCTGGATGGCCTCCAGGTCCTCGCCTTCCTTGACGGTCTTCAGGTCGGCCACGGCCTCCTCGATCGCCTGCCTGTCGGCGGCGGGGATCTTGTCCCCGTGCTCGGCCAGGGCCTTGTCGGTGGAGTGGACCGCGGCGTCGGCCTGGTTCTTGGCCTCGACCAGCTCCTTGCGCTTCTTGTCGTCGGCGGCGTGGGCCTCGGCGTCCTTGACCATCTTCTCGATGTCGGCGTCCGACAGCCCGCCGTTGGCCTGGATGCGGATCGACTGCTCCTTGGCGGTCGCCTTGTCCTTGGCCGTCACGTGCACGATGCCGTTGGCGTCGATGTCGAAGATGACCTCGATCTGCGGCACGCCGCGCGGCGCCGGCGGGATGCCCACCAGGTCGAACTGGCCGAGCATCTTGTTGTCGGCCGCCATGGGCCGCTCGCCCTGGAACACCCGGATGGTCACCGCCGACTGGTTGTCGTCGGCCGTGGAGAAGGTCTGGCTGCGCTTGGTCGGGATGGTGGTGTTGCGCTCGATCAGCGGGGGTGAACACGCCGCCCAGGGTCTCGATGCCCAGGGTCAGGGGGGGTCACGTCGAGCAGCAGCACGTCCTTGACGTCGCCCTGCAGCACGCCGGCCTGGACCGCAGCGCCGAGCGCCACGACCTCGTCCGGGTTCACGCCCCTTGTGCGGCTCGCGGCCGAAGAAGGCCTTCACCGCCTCCTGCACCTTGGGCATGCGGGTCATGCCGCCGACCAGGGACCACCTCGTCGATGTCGGACTTCTTCAGGCCGGCGTCCTTCAGCGCCTGCTCGCAGGGGCCGATGGTGCGGGCGATCAGGTCCTCGACCAGGGCCTCAGCTTGGCGCGGGAGAGCTTGATGTTCAGGTGCAGCGGGCCCGAGGCGTTCATCGAGATGAACGGCAGGTTGACCTCGTACTGCGCGGTGCTGGGACAGCTCCTTCTTGGCCTTCTCGGCCTCTTCCTTCAGGCGCTGCAGGGCCAGCTTGTCCTTGCGCAGGTCGACGCCCTGCTCCTTCTTGAACTCGTCGGCCAGGTAGTCGACGATCCGCAGGTCGAAGTCCTCGCCGCCGAGGAAGGTGTCGCCATTGGTGGCCTTCACCTCGAAGACGCCGTCGCCGATCTCAAGGATCGAGACGTCGAACGTGCCGCCGCCGAGGTCGTAGACCGCGATCTTCTGGCCGTCGTTCTTGTCCATGCCGTAGGCGAGCGCCGCCGCCGTCGGCTCGTTGATGATGCGCAGCACTTCCAGGCCGGCGATCTTGCCGGCGTCCTTGGTGGCCTGGCGCTGGCGTCGTTGAAGTAGGCCGGGACGGTGATGACCGCCTTCTCGACCTTCTCGCCGAGGTAGGCCTCGGCCGACTCCTTCATCTTCTGCAGGATGAAGGCCGAGATCTGCTGGGGCGAATAGTCCTTGCCGTGCGCGCGCACCCAGGCGTCGCCGGTCGGCCCCTTGACGATGTCGTAGGGGACCATCCCTTGTCCTTCGCCACGACGGGGTCGTCGAACTTGCGGCCGATGAGGCGCTTGATGGCGAAGAAGGTGTTTTCCGGATTGGTCACCGCCTGGCGCTTGGCCGGCTGGCCGACCAGCCGCTCGCCGTCGTCCAGGATGGCGACGACCGAAGGCGTGGTGCGCACGCCCTCCGCGTTCTCGATCACCTTCGGATTCTTGCCGTCCATGATGGCGACGCAAGAATTGGTGGTGCCGAGGTCGATGCCGATAATTTTGCTCATGAGATCAGTTCGCTCCTTGCGGGCGGCGGACGGGAAGGCCTTGGACCAAGCGCCTCTTTTTGTCCGTCCCCGGTTCGATCGGGTCTCCAGATTGGAGGGCCTCTGACGCGGGCCCCATCGCGTCCCGGGCGCGCCGATCGACGGCCCTTGATCGACCTCGCATATGGGAAAGCCGCGCCGCGCCGCAAGGGTGAAGCGCGCTCCGCGGCGGGGGCTTACGCGGCGCGCGCGAAAGGGTTAGCGTGGCCGAAGCGGGGCCCGGCGGGGGCAGGTCGCCCGTCGAAGCTTACCCACCGTGCGCCGGCGCCGGGCCGGACCCTGCGCTCAGGAACGAGTCGCCCATCAGAGGCGATCCTCGGCAGGGGAGGCGTGGACATGAAGACATCGAAACGACGCGCGGCGGCCGCCGCCGCCCTTATGGCCGGCGGGGTGCTGGCGTGGTCTGGGCCATGGCGCAGCCGGCCCCGGCCGCTACGCCGGTGACGGCCAAGCCCGGGCCGCATGCGCTGAAGCTGGTCAACGGCGGGCGCAGCGCGATCAGCGCCGTCTATGTGGCGCCGCCCGACAGCCTGGACTGGTCCGACGACCTTCTCGGCAAGCAGGTCGCCGCGCCGGGCAAGACGGTGACGCTGAGCATCAAGGACCCGTCCGGCGCCTGCGTGTTCGACCTGCAGTTCCTGATGAACAACGGCGACACGGTCGAGAAGAAGGCGGTCAACGTCTGCGACCAGCCGTCCTACGCCTTCACCCCTTGAGGGTTGGCCGCGATCCAGGCGTCGACCTCGGGCAGCACGCGGGCGCGCACGTCGGCGCGGTGACGGATGCGGCCTCGACCTTGTCCGCCGGACGTTGACCGCCCGGCGGCAGGGGCGGTGCGGGCGAAGGCGTGCACCGCGTCGGCCATGGCCGGGTCGCTGGAGGTCCGCGCCAGGCCCGGATCGTGCTGAGGCGGCTGGGCGTGTCGGACACCGCGTCGAGCTGCGCCTTGTGGGGCGAGGCCGAACGCATACGCCGCCTGCGGATGGCGGCCGGCGGCGATCCGCAGCAGCACCGGCGCCAGCGAGGGAGGAACCTCCGGCGTCAGGCTCAAGTCCATCAGCTTGGCCGACAGGGCGGGGTCGCGCACGCGGGCCAGGGAATAGAGGAACTGCTCCTTCTCCTGGGCGTCGGTGGAGGCGCGGGCCAGGGCGCGCAGGGCCTCGAAGTCGGCCGCGTCGGCGTGCAGGCCGACGGCGTTCAGCACCGGGTCGCGGATGCCGGCCGGCAGGCTGGACGGGTCCTTCTGGAACAGGGCGAAGCGGCGGCGCGCCTCGGCGATCACCGCCGGGTCGTCGAACACGCTGAGCGCGCCGATCACCGTCTCGCGCGCCACCTTGGCCCCGGCCGGCTCGCCGGGCTTCGGCTCCCAGCCGAGCTTGGCCATCTGCGGCCCCAGCACCCTGCGGCCGAAGGCGCGGAAGGCGGCCTGGCGCTCGGGCAGGCCCTCGTAAAGCAGGTCGATGCTGGTCAGTTCGTCGGCCAGGGCGTTCCAGACCAGGGGATCGGCGTCTGTCGGCAGGCGCGTGGCCAGGGTCAGCATCTCGCCGGCCGGGGCGTAGCCGCCGTCGGCCAGGGCCCAGGAGTCGCGGATCAGGACGAGCTGGTCGTAGGGGCCCAGCGCGCCAGCCCGTCCGCAAGCGGCCGGAACACGGCCGGCGCGTAGAGCGTGCGGTAGTAGCCGGTCTCCCCGCGTTGGCGACGATTGGCTCGGGCCCGGCAGGGCGACGGTCTGCGGCTGCGGCCCCGCGATCACCGCCTGGGCTGTAGCGCCATTGGCCGCGAGCAGGTTCACGGGCACATGCCAGGTCTTCGGCGCCTTGGACGGCGCGTCCAGGCCGAAGCGGCCCTGGTGCAGCGTCACCGTCGATCCGCCCGCCGCGGGCGTCACCGCATCCACCGCGATCAGCGGCGCGCCGGCCTGCAGGGTGAAGTCGCGGGCGATCTGCATCACCGGCTTGTGCGCGGCCGCCTCCATGGCGCGGTAGAGGTCGTCGTGGGTGGTGTTGGCGTAGGCGTGCTCCTTCATGTAGGCGCGCACGCCCTCGCGCCAGTTGTCGGGCCCGACGTAGGCCTCCAGCATCCGGACCACCGCCGCGCCCTTCTCATAGGTGATCGCGTCCCCGATCTCGTTCGTCTCGGCCGTCGTGTCCTTGGCCTGGACGATGGGATGGGTCGCCGAGGCGGCGTCGAGCGCGAAGGCGCCCTCGCGGGAGTCCGCCTCGTCCAGGCCGACGTTCCAGTCCGGATGCAGATGGTCGACCGCCTTGGCCTCCATCCACTCGGCGAAGCTCTCGTTCAGCCACAGGTCGTCCCACCCACTTCATGGTGACGAGGTCGCCGAACCACTGGTGCGCCATCTCGTGGGCGACGACGATGGCGACGCGCTGGCGGTCGGACTGGGTCGACAGCTTCTGGTCGAACAGCAGATCGTCCTCGAAGTAGAAGATCGCCCCCCAGTTCTCCATCGCCCCGAAGCCGCCCGCGCCAGGGCCGGCGATCAGGTCGAGCTTGGGCAGGGGGAAGCGCACGCCGAATAGTCGTTGTAGTAGCGAAGGATGTCGGCGGCCGTGTCGAGGGCGAACTGGCCCTTCTCGGTGGCGCCGCGGCGGACCACGACGCCGACGTCGATGCCGTCCACGTCCTTGTGGATGCGCTCGAAGTCCCCGACGCCGAGGAACATCAGGTAGGACGACATCTTCGGCGTCGGCGCGAAGCTGGTGCGGGTCAGGCCGCCGGGCAGGACCTGGGTCTGCGTCGCCGGCTCGTTGGACACCACCATCTGGCCCGTGGGGGCGGTGACGTTGATCTGGAACACCGCCTTGCGCGCCGGGTCGTCCCAGGAGGGCGTGAAGCGGCGGGCGTCGGCGTTCTCGAACTGGGTGAACAGGCCGCGCTGCCTTGCCCTGGGGCGTGTCGTAGTCGAGCGAGAACAGCCGGCCGAGAAGGTGTTGATCTTGCCGGCGTAGTCGATGGTCAGGGTGTGCGGCCGGCCGCGACGGCCTTGCCCGAAGTCCAGGGTGGCGGTCTGCTTTTCCGCGTCGAACGCAGCCTTGCCGGGGGGTCGCGCCGTCCAGCAGGACGCGGCTGAAGGTCAGGTCCTCCGCGTTCAGGGTGATGGTCCGCACCGGCCGGTTCGCGACCACCTTGATGGTCACGGAGCCCTTGAAGGTCAGGTCCGGCGCGTCGGGCGTGATGTCGATGGCGTAGGCGATCGGGGTGACCACATCGGGGATGCGGGATCGCGGCGCCGGCTTCCGGCGTAGCGGCCGGGGCCGTGTGGCGGGCCGGCTTGGCGGCGGGTTTGCGAGGGCCGGCGTGGCGGCGGCGAGCAGGGCGGCGAGCGCGAGGGAGGGTCTCAGCATGGCGCGCATGATTACGGGTTCTTTTCGCCCCGGAACAGTGAGCTTTTGGTCATGTTCGGCCCTATCTCAGCGCCATGATTGAACAGGACGGCTTCCGGCTCTTTCCCGGGGCGCTCGACGTGAACGCGCAGAGGGCGCTGGCGGATCAGATCGCGGCGGCGCTTCAGGCCGCGCCGGCCTATCGGCGGTCACGCCGGGCGGCAAGCCGATGTCGGTGCGGATGAGCAACCTCGGCCGCTCGGGTGGGTCACCGACAAGTCCGGCTATCGCTACGAGCCGCGCCATCCCCTGACCGGCCAGCCCTGGCCGCCGATCCCGGACGCCCTCCTGCAACTCTGGGACCAGCTGGCGGACGCGCCCGCGCCGCCCGACGCCTGCCTCGTCAACCTCTATGACGGCCGACGCCCGCATGGGCCTGCACCAGGACCGGGACGAGGACGACTTCGGCTTTCCGGTGCTGTCGGTATCGCTCGGCGACACCGCCGTGTTCCGCATCGGCGGGCCCAGGCGCGGCGGACCCGACCCGCACGGTCCGGCTGTCCTCCGGCGACGTCTGCCTGCTGTCCGGCCCCCGCGCGGCTCTGGCTCCACGGCGTCGACCGCATCTGCCGGGGTCCTCGCGCCTGATCGAGGGCGGCGGGCGGATCAACCTGACCCTGCGCAGGGCCCGGGCGCAGCCAGGCTTTGACTCCGCGGCCGGCCCGGACGCACCCTCTTCTCAGGGCCGGGACAAGCCAGACATGGGAGGACGGTGGATGGTGACCCTGACGCGCCCCGAGGGCTCGCGGCCCGAGGATTTCGCCCACACCCGCCGCGGCCTGGCCGGCCTGTTCTTCGCCGGCTATGCGGCCGCCGCCTTCTCGGCCCACGCCGAGACCGTCCACACCGACGCCGACGACCTGGCGGTCGACAACGTCCTGATCCCCGTGCGCGGCGGCAACATGCCGGCCTATCTCGCCCGCCCCGCCGCGCCCGGCCGCTATGCGACGGTGCTGGTGGTCTCCGAGATCTTCGGGGTGCACGAATACATCCGCGACATCTGCCGGCGGCTGGCCAAGCTCGGCTATGTCGCCATCGCCCCGGCCTTCTTCTTCCGCGCCGGCGACCCCGCGCCGCTGACCGACTTTTCCAGGATCATGCCGATCGTGGCCAAGGCGACCAACGCCCAGGTGGAGGGCGACGTCGGCTCGACCCTGGCCTGGCTCGACAAGCAGCCGTTCACCGACCGGCGCCGGTATGCCATCACCGGCTTCTGCTGGGGCGGGGCGGCGGTGTGGATGTCGGCGGCGGCCTATCCGCAGTTCAAGGCGGGCGTGGCCTGGTACGGCCGGCTCCGCGCCTCGCCGCCCCAGCCGGGCGCGCCGCCGCCGGAGGACCGGCCCTGGCCGCTGGACGTGGTCGGCAAGCTGCACGCCCCGGTGCTCGGCCTCTATGGCGGGCTGGACAAGGGCATCCCGCAGACGGACGTGCAGGCCATGCGCGACGCCCTGAAGGCCGCGGGCAAGGAGGGCGAGCTGATCACCTATCCGGCGCCGGCCACGGCTTCCACGCCGACTATCGCGACAGCTACAACGAAGCGGCGGCCAAGGACGGCTGGTCGAGGCTCCTGGCCTGGTTCGCCGCGCACGGCGCCGCGCCAGGGAAGGCCTGACCAAGGTTTCCCTCCCCCTGGAGGGGGGAGGGGCAGGGGTGGGGGTGGCGCCCTCTCGGCGTCTCTGCGGACGTGGCTGGCCGCAGCGGCGGCTTCGCGGCTCAGCTCTCTCTGGAAGCGTCTCCACCCCCATCCCCGGCCCTTCCCCCCTCCAGGGGGAAGGGAGCTGGCGAGCGGAAACTGGCGCGCGGGTGTTCCGCGGCGCCTACCGCTCGCCTTCGTCCTCGCCGGGGAGGCCTTCGATGTCCTCCTCGAAGCCTTCCTCGTCCTCGTCCTCGATGAACGGCACCTCGTCCTCGGCTTCCGCCTCGAGGTCGGTGTCGTCGGCGAAGTCGACGCCGATGTCCTCCGCCGGAGCCGGACCGGGCTCGACGTCCTCGCTCTCCTCGTCGGTCTCGAGGGGCTCGGCTTCCACGGCCTGGTCGATCTCGGGGGTCTCGTCGGTCTCTTCCTCGAAGCCCTCCTCGTCGGGGGCTGCTGCGACGACTTCCTTTTCCTCTTCGCTCTCGTAGTCGGGCGCGCGGGAGCGGATGCGGCGGGTGCGCACCGCCTCTTCCGGATCGAACTCGGTATGGCACTTGGGGCAGACAGCCGGGCGCCGGCCCAGGTCGTAGAACTTGGTCTGGCAGTTCGGGCAGATCTGTTTTTGGCCCAGTTCGGGTTTGGCCAAGGCGGAGCTCTTTGCAAGGCGGCGGATTGAGGCCGGGTCCCTTGCCACGGGCCATGGCCGCTGTCAAAAGCAATCCCCGCCCCCCATTCCAGCCCCCCGAGGATCCGCCCGGTATGACAGCCGAGACGCTGACGAGCCGTCCCGGCGGCGCGCTCAAGGGCCGCGTCCGCGCGCCCGGGGACAAGTCCATTTCCCACCGCGCCCTGATCATCGGCGCCCTGGCCGACGGCGAGACCCTGATCGAGGGCCTGCTCGAAGGCGAGGACGTGCTGCGCACCGCCGCCGCCATGCGCGCGCTGGGCGCCGAGGTCGAGCGGCTGGGCGAGGGCCGCTGGCGCGTGGTCGGCCGCGGCGCCCTGGTCGAGCCGTCCGACGTGATCGACTGCGGCAACTCCGGCACCGGCGTGCGGCTGATCATGGGCGCGGCCGCCGGGTTCGGCCTGACCGCGACCTTCACCGGCGACGCCTCCCTGAGGAAGCGGCCGATGGCGCGCATCCTCGATCCCCTGTCGGCCATGGGCGCGGTGCATCTGGGCCGGGCCGGGACGCGCCTGCCCCTGACCCTGCGCGGCGGCGGGCTGAAGGGCATGCGCTACCGCCTGCCCGTCGCCTCGGCCCAGGTGAAGTCCGCCGTGCTGCTGGCCGGGCTGCACGCCGAGGGCGGGGTGGAGGTGATCGAGCCCGAGCCCACCCGCGACCACACCGAGCGGATGCTGGCCGCCTTCGGGGCCGCGATCGAGACCGACGAGACCGACGAGGGCCGGCTGGTCCGCGTCACGCCGGGACGCACCCTGATCGGGACGCCGGTGCGCGTTCCGGGCGATCCGTCCTCCGCCGCCTTCCCGCTGGTCGCCGCCCTGATCACGCCGGGGTCGGAGGTCACGGTCGAGGGCGTGCTGTTGAACCCGCTGCGCATCGGCCTGTTCAAGACCCTGCGCGAGATGGGCGCGGACCTCTCCATGGATAATGTGCGCGAGGAGAGCGGCGAGCCGGTCGGCGACGTCACCGCCCGCTTCGGCCCGCTGAAGGGCGTGGAGGTGCCGGCCGGGCGGGCGCCCTCGATGATCGACGAATATCCGATCCTCGCCGTGGCCGCCGCCTTCGCCGAGGGGCCGACGGTGATGCGCGGCGTCGGCGAGCTTCGGGTCAAGGAGAGCGACCGCATCGCCCTGATGGCCGCGGGCCTGGAGGCCTGCGGCGTGACGGTGGAGGAGGAGCCGGAGGGGCTGATCGTCACCGGCGCCGGCCGCGCCAACCATCCGGTCCGCGGCGGGGCGGTGGTGGAGACGCACGGCGACCACCGCGTGGCCATGTCGCACCTGGTGCTGGGCCTGGCCGCCGAGCAGGCGGTGACCGTGGACGAGCCGGCGATGATCGCCACCAGCTTCCCCGGCTTCGTCGCGCTGATGGGCCGCCTGGGCGCGGATGTCGGCTGACCCTTCCCCGAGCCAACGTCCGATGAGTTCCAGGTTCCGCATCCGGCCCGAGACGGCCGCCTTCACCCTGTTCCTCGGCGCCCTGGCGGCGTTCGGGCCGATCGCCATCGACCTGGCCCAGCCGGCGATCACCCCGATCGCCCGCGCGCTGCACGCCGCGCCCAACGCGGTGACCCTGGGCCTGAGCTTCTTCCTCGCCGGCTCCACGGCGGGGCCGCTGGTGTTCGGACCGATGTCGGATCGGTACGGGCGGCGGCCGGTGATCATGATCGGCTGCCTGCTCTACGCCCTGGCCTCGGTCGGCTGCGCCTTCGCCCCATCGGCGGGCGTCTTCCTGGCCCTGAGGCTGGCGCAGGGCGCGGCGTCCGGCGCCGGCAGCGTCGCCTCCCTCGCCATGGTCCGCGACCTGTTCAAGGGCGACCTCGCCCGGGCGCGGCTGTCCTATGTGTCGCTGGTCTCGACCATCGCGCCGATGGTCGCCCCGGCGCTGGGGGTGTGGATCCTGGCGGCCGGCGGCTGGCGCGCGACCTTCGGCTCGATGGCCGGACTCGGGCTGGCCCTGCTGCTGACCGCAGCCCTGCTGCTGTCGGAATCCCTGCCGGCCAAGGGGCGGGCGGAGCGGCGCGGCGGCTCGATCCTGACCGCCTTCGCCCAGCCCCTGAAAAGCCCCGTCTTCGTCGGCTACGCCCTGACCCAGGGCCTCAGCTTCGGCGCCCTGATGGCCTTCATCGCCATCTCGCCGCTGATGCTGATGGAGAACCTCGGCGCCTCGCGCGCCCTCTACGCCGTCCTGTTCGCCGCCATCGTGGTGATGAGCATGGCCGGCGGCTATCTGAGCGGGCGGCTGGCCTCGCGCGGGGCGGCGGCGGAGAAGATCCTGACCGCGGCCCTGCTGGCGGCGGCGGCCGTCGACCTCCTGCTGCTGGCGCTGGCCCTGCTCGGCCTCGCCAGCCTCTGGACAGTCGTCCCCCTCCTGATGTTGGCTTTCATGGCCACCAGCATGGTAGGGCCGAACGCCACCCACGGCGCCCTGGAGGGCTCGCGGGGACAGGCGGGGGTGTCGGCGGCGGTGTTCGGGTTCCTGCAGACCGCCTGCGGCGCCCTGGTCGCCGCCGTCGCCTCGATGATCTTCGACGGGCGCACGGCGGTCCCGATCGCGGCGGTGATGGCGGCGAGCGCGGCGGCGGCCGCCCTGGCCTATTTCGTCTGGGTCCGCCCGCGCGAGCGCGCCGCGGCCCGGGCTTGAGCTTGGAGAGACGACCGGTGGGTTTCGTGATCGCCGTCGACGGGCCGGCCGCTTCTGGCAAGGGCACGATCGCTGAGACGCTGGGGCGCCGCTACGGCCTGCCAGTGCTGGACTCCGGCCTGCTCTACCGCGCGGTCGGCGTACTGCTGCAGCGCGCGGGGGGCGACCCGGACGATCCGGCCGCGGCCGAGGCGACGGCGCGCAGCCTCGACGCCCGGTCGCTGGACGATCCCGCCTTCCGCACCCGCGCCGCCGGCGAGGCGGCCAGCCGCGTGGCCGTGCATCCGGGGGTGCGCCTGGCCCTGCGCGACTTCCAGCAGGCGTTCGCGGCCCAGGAGCCCGGCGCGGTGATCGACGGGCGCGACATCGGCACGGTGATCGCGCCCGAGGCTCCCGCCAAGCTCTACGTCACCGCCTCGCCGCAGGTGCGCGCCGGCCGCCGCTGGAAGCAGCTCTCCGGCCAGGGCGAGAGCGTGGCCGAGGCCGACATCCTGGCCGACATCCTGCTGCGCGACGAGCGCGACGCCGCGCGCGCCGACTCGCCGATGCGGCCCGCCGCCGACGCCGCCTTGCTGGACACCACCGAAATGACTATAGACGAGGCCGCCGATGCGGCCCGCCGCATTGTCGAAGAGGCGCGCGCCCGCTGGGAGTCCCGCAAGGGAAGACCCTGAGGGCAATCCAACCACGCCGGACTTCGACCGCCGCGGGACATAACGCCAGAGGCCCGAGCCCAGAGGGCGAGGGACCTTGAGGCGTCCGTCGAGCGACCCGATATCACACACGCGAGAGGCCTGCGCGCCGTCCGCCCGGACGGGCTCGCGCCTTTCATCCCAATCCGAAATGAGAACGAACCGAACGCATGGCTGATGATCTGAGCTTCAATCCGACCCGGGAGGACTTCGCCCTCCTCCTCGACGAGTCCCTGGGGGGACGCGATTTCCACGAAGGCTCCGTGGTGCCCGGCAAGGTCGTGGCGGTGGAGAAGGACTTCGCCGTCGTCGACGTGGGCCTGAAGACCGAGGGCCGCATCCCGCTGAAGGAATTCGGCGGCGGCACCGACGGCGGCAAGGCCCCGATCAAGGTGGGCGACACCGTCGAGGTCTATCTGGAGCGGATCGAGAACGCGATGGGCGAAGCGGTGATCAGCCGCGAGAAGGCCCGCCGCGAGGAAGCCTGGACCCGCCTGGAAGGCGTGTTCGCCGAGAACCAGCCGGTCAACGGCGCCATCGTCGGCCGGGTCAAGGGCGGCTTCACCGTCGACCTCGGCGGCGCCTCGGCCTTCCTGCCCGGCTCGCAGGTCGACATCCGCCCGGTGCGCGACGTGGGCCCCCTGATGGGCAAGGAGCAGCCGTTCGCGATCCTGAAGATGGACCGTCCGCGCGGCAACATCGTCGTCTCCCGCCGGGCCATCCTGGAAGAGGCCCGCGCCGAGCAGCGCACCGAGCTGGTGTCGCAGCTGCACGAGGGCGAAGTGCGCGAAGGCGTGGTCAAGAACATCACCGACTACGGCGCGTTCGTGGACCTCGGCGGCATCGACGGCCTGCTGCACGTCACCGACATGAGCTGGAAGCGCGTCAACCACCCGAGCCAGGTGCTGGCGGTGGGCGACACGGTCAAGGTGCAGATCGTCAAGATCAACCCCGAGACCCAGCGCATCTCGCTCGGCATGAAGCAGCTGCAGTCCGACCCCTGGGACGGCGTGGAAGCCAAGTACCCGGTGGGCGCGCGCTTCACCGGCCGGATCACCAACATCACCGACTACGGCGCCTTCGTGGAGCTGGAGCCCGGGGTCGAAGGCCTGGTCCACGTGTCGGAAATGTCCTGGACCAAGAAGAACGTCCATCCGGGCAAGATCGTCTCCACCAGCCAAGAGGTGGACGTGGTCGTGCTGGACGTGGACGCCTCCAAGCGCCGCATCTCGCTGGGCCTGAAGCAGGCGCAGCAGAACCCCTGGGAGCAGTTCCTTGAACAGCACCCGGTGGGCTCCACCGTCGAGGGCGAAGTCAAGAACGCCACCGAGTTCGGCCTGTTCATCGGCCTGGACAACGACATCGACGGCATGGTGCACCTGTCGGACATCGACTGGAACGCCCCCGGCGAAGAGGCCATGGCCCGCTACAAGAAGGGCGACATGGTCAAGGCGCGGGTGCTGGACGTCGACGTCGAGAAGGAACGCATCTCCCTCGGCATCAAGCAGCTGGCCGGCGACCCGATGACCGGCGACACCTTCCGCAAGGGCCAGACGGTCACCTGCACGGTCACCGAGATCACCTCGGGCGGCATCGAGGTGAAGTTCGGCGACGAGGCCGCCCCGATGACGGCCTTCATCCGCAAGTCGGACCTGTCGCGCGACCGCGCCGAGCAGCGCCCCGAGCGCTATGCGGTCGGCGATCGCGTGGACGCCCAGGTGACCAACATCGACAAGGCGGCGCGCCGCGTCTCCCTCTCGATCAAGTCGCTGGAGATGGCCGAGGAGAAGGAAGCCATCGAACAGTTCGGCAGCCAGGACTCGGGCGCTTCGCTCGGCGACATCCTGGGCGCCGCCCTGCGCGAGAAGGCTCAGAAGGAGTAGCGGGCTTCCCTCTCCCATGGCGGTCGCCGTGGGGGAGGCGCCACGCGCAATACAGCGGACGGGGCTAGCCCCCCGTCCGCTGTGCTCTGACCGCCCCCTCCCGTCGTCTTCACAACGACGAAGGACGAGGGAGACGGGCTTCAGATCGCTTCGTGTTCGGTGTGCAGGGACTTGGCGAGGTCGAGCAGGCGGCGGCGGGACGCTCGCCGAGCTGGTAGTAGGCCCGGATCAGGTCCAGCGTCTCCTTGCGGGCGAACATCTCGCCCGACCCCTCGGTCCGTTCCGGCGCCGGCTCGTGGCGCGGCGCGTCCGACAGGCCGTCGTAGAAGTAGCCGATCGGCACCTCCAGCGCCTCCGACAGCTGCCACAGGCGCGCCGCCGAGATCCGGTTGGCGCCGCACTCGTACTTCTGGATCTGCTGGAAGCGCACGCCCACCGCGCCCGCCAGCTGCTGCTGGGTCAGGCCGAGCAGGCGGCGGCGGCGGCGCAGCCGCTTGCCCAGGTGAAGGTCGATTTCGTTCGCCATGATAGCGGCCCCTCGTCGGTCGACAGCTTGTCCCGTTGCGGGACGACTGGCGCTCTCAGGGGCAAGGGCCGCGCCAAGCTGAGCGCATTGCGCCCTTAAGGGGTGGTCGATAACTAGCGGCGATGGACGACGAAAGCCCGACGGTTTTTGCGACGGCTCGGTTGGCGCTGGAGGCGTTGGGCTATGACGCCCTGTCGGTCGGCCTGCGCCTGCTGCCGCTCGATGCGGCCTCGGCCCTCGGCGGCTTCGTCGTCGGCGCCCTGGGGCCCCTGACCGTCAAGCATCGGATCGTGCGGCGCAATCTCGAGCTCGCCTTCCCCGAAAAAAGCCCCGCCGAGCGCGAGCGCATCGCCCGGGCGCACTGGCGCGTGATCGGCCGCACCTTCGCCGAGTTCCCGCTGATGGACCGGCTGACCCCCGCCGGCGGCCGGGTCGAGGTGGGTCGGCCTGGAAAGGCTGCGGGCCCTGGCCGCGGCGGGCCAGCCGGCGGTCCTGATCTCCGGCCACCTCTCCAACTGGGAGGTGATGATGGCGGTGATCGTGTCCTCGGGCCTGAAGTCGCGGGTCAGCTATCGCCCCGCCAACAACCCCCACACCGATGCGCGCATCAAGGAGAGCCGCCGCCGCTATGGCGTGAGCTGTTCGCCGCCAAGGGCGGGGACGGCACGCGCGAGCTGATGACGGCGCTGAAGCGCGGCGAGGTCGTGGCCATGCTGAACGACCAGCGCAACGATGCGGGGATCGAGGCGCCGTTCTTCGGCCGCATGGTCGGCACCGCGCCCGGCCCGGCCCGGTTCGCCATGAAGTTCGGGGCGCGGGCTGGTGCCCATGTCGGTGGCCCGGCTGAAGGGGGCGCGCTTCCGCGTCACCATCCACGAGCCGTTCGACCTGCCCCCCACCGGCGACCGCGAGCGCGACCTGACCGCGGCGGTGACCGCCATCAACGCCTTCATCGAGGCCTACATCCGCGAGCGGCCGACCGAATGGCTGTGGTCCCACCGCCGCTGGCCCATCGGCCTCTACGAGGGCATGCGCCGGCGTCGGAGACACGCCCGGCCCAAGGCGCTCGCCGCGCACAGGCAGGACCCGGCCTAGACCGGTTCACGCGAGGCCGGCCGCCCCAACGTTCGTCACCCTCGGCCTTGTGCCGAGGGTCCCTGCCTCCGCTACCCCGCACGCCGATGTCCAGGCTCAGTGCCGGCGGCGAGAGGGACCCTCGGCACAAGGCCGAGGGTGACGGTGGAAGTCACGCAACCTGTGCCGACAGACTCAGGACGGCGCGCGGGCGCCGACCAGCAGGGTGGGGTCGAGGTTGCGGCCGTGCCACTTCAGCCGCCAGCACAGGTGCGGGCCGGTGGCGCGGCCCTCCATGCCCACCGCGCCGATCAGCTGGCCGCGGGCGACCGTCTCGCCCGGGGTCACGTCGACCCGCGACAGGTGCAGGTAGAGGCTGATCAGCCCCTGGCCGTGGTCGATCATCACCAGCCCACCCTCGTAGTGCAGGCCGGTCTCGGCGAAGGACACCACGCCGTCCGCAGGCGCCACCACCGGCGTGCCGATCGGCGCGGCGAGGTCGGCGCCGTAGTGCGGGCGCATCGGCACGCCGTTCAGGATGCGCTGGCCGCCGAACCGCGCCGACTGCCGGGTGAAGTGCAGCGGATAGATGAAACCGTCCCTGAAGGCGTCGCCGTCCACGTCGCTGGCGAAGCCGACCGCCTTGCGCGCCGCCTCGTCCTTGATCCGCTGCAACAGGGCCGGGTCGGTCGGGGTGACGGTGTCCTGGGGCAGGCCGTCGATGTGCTGGATGTCGTAGTCGGTGGCGGCGACCTGCACCGGATGGTCGGTCTCGCCGCCGGGCGTGCGCACGCGGACGTCCACCACGGGGGCGGAGTCGCGGTCGAAGCCGACCACGAACAGGCCGTCGGCGGAGGCCTCGCCGATGGTCTGGCCGTCGACGATCACCTCGGCGCGCGGGGCGGTGCGGCCGAGCGCGAAGCCGCTCTGCACGAAGCGGCCGGTCAGGGTCAGGGGCGGCGGGGGCCGCCAGGGCCGAGGCGGCGAGGACGGCGGCGCCGAAACCCGCCGCGAGGATGGCGAGGACGGCCCGGCGGTTCACGCCCTGCCCTGGGCGTGCAGTTCCTTCCACCGCTGGAGCGCCTCCTTGGGGCCGGCGTAGGCCTCCTGGGCGACGGGGCTCCAGTAGCGCAGGGCGTGCAGCGGGATCTTCACCCCGGTGACGGCGCAGACGACATAGCGCCCGGGCTTCATGACGGCGTAGTCGCCGTCTCCGTAATGCAGCACGGCGATGTCGCCGAGCTCGCGGTCATGCGTGTTCATGCGCCCAATCTAGTCGCTGACGGCGCGCCGTCCAATCCGCCGCGCGCTCAAAAGAGGTCGCCCTGGCCGGGTCCGGGCGCGGACCCTTTGCCGCGCCGAGGGGGGGACAGCGCGGGCGAGGCCGCCGGCGCGCCGTCGACCACCGCGCCGCGCTCGCCGTCGGCGAACACCATCCGCACCGCCTCGCCGGACGCCAGGGCGGCGGCGCTGCGGGCCAGGGAGCCGTCGGCGTGGTGCACGCGGGCGAAGCCGCGGGTCAGCGGCCCGTCCGGATTGAACGAGGTCCTGAGCTTGTCCAGCCCCGCCAGCCGCTCGGCGGTGCGGGCCAGGTGGCGGCGCAGCGCCGGCTCGACCCGCGCGGCGATCTCGGCCAGCCGCTGGCCCTGCAGCCGCCGCGGCCGGTCCAGCAGCGTCGGCGTCAGGCGCGAGGCGCAGCGGACGAGATCGCGCTCGTGCGCGGCCGCGTTGCGCTCCAGCGCCGCGCCGAGCTTGCCGGCGACGTTGTCGAACCTCTGGCCCGCCATGCCGATGATGTCGGCCGGGCGCGGCAGGCCGCGGGCGGCGGAGGTCAGGCGCGTGCGGCCCTGCTCCAGATGGCGCTCGGTGCAGCGGACCAGCCGGCGCTGGTGGTCGGCGACGGCGGCCTTCAGCTCGGCCAGCACGGGGGGTGGCGATCTCGGCGGCGGCGGTGGGCGTCGGCGCGCGCCGGTCGGAGACGAAGTCGATCAGGGTGGTGTCGGTCTCGTGCCCCACCGCCGAGATCAGCGGGATGGCGCTGGCTGCGGCCGCGCGGGCCAGAGCCTCGTCGTTGAACGGCCAGAGGTCCTCCACCGACCCGCCGCCGCGCGCCACGATCAGCACGTCGGGCCGACCGAGCGGGCCGCCCGGCGCCAGGGCGTTGAAGCCCTTGATCGCCGCGATCACCTGGGCGGCGCACTGGTCGCCCTGGACCACCACCGGCCAGACCACCACCCGGCAGGGCCAGCGGTCGCGGATGCGGTGCAGGATGTCGCGGATCACCGCGCCGGTGGGGCTGGTGATCACGCCCACGGTCGCCGGCATCGACGGCAGGGGGCGCTTCCTGGCCACATCGAACAGGCCCTCGCCCTGCAGCCGCGCCTTCAGCTTCTCGAGCTGGGCCAGGAGGGCGCCGACGCCCGCCGGCTCCATGGTCTCGATCACGATCTGATAGCGCGAGCCGGCCGGATAGGTGGTCACCTTGCCGGTGACGATCACCTCCATCCCCTGCTCGGGCCGTATGCCCAGCGCACGGACCGCCGACTTCCAGACCACCCCGTCGATGCAGGCCTTGTCGTCCTTGATCGACAGATAGACGTGGCCGTTGGAGTGGAAGGTGACCTTCGAGAGCTCCCCGCGCAGGCGCACGAAGCCGTAGGCGTCCTCCAGCGTGCGCTTCAGGGCGAAGGCCAGCTCTGAGACGCTGTAGGGGCGGGTGTTGCCCTGGACGTCGGGGACGGGGGTTTCGGCGAGGCTCACGCCGCCAACATAGGCGCTGGCGGCGAGTCGCGCACGGGGGGGCGCTTGCCAGCGCCGTCACCCTCGGCCTTGTGCCGAGGGTCCCTGCCTCCGCCACGCCTGCGCTCGACCGGCAAGGCTCAACGGAAGCGGCGCGAGGGACCCCCGGCACAAGGCCGAGGGCGACGGGGTTCAGGGCGAAGTGATCTTCTTCATCACGGTCAGGCCGAGGACCAGGAAGATCACGAACACGGCCAGGCACAGGAAGAACAGGATCTTGGCCAGGCCCATGGCCGCGCCGGCGACGCCGGTGAAGCCCAGGGCGCCCGCGATCAGGGCGATGACCAGGAAGATGAATGCCCACTTCAGCACGGCGGTCTCCTATCCGTCACAGTCAAGTCTGTGCGGAGACAACGGCGGATGCGGTCGGTGCGTTCCGCCGCGCCTTTCCGTCAGCCGGCCCGGTCGGCGACGCCCCTGGCCATCTCGGCGTTGAAGGCGGCCACGGCGGCGCGCGGGCCCTCCGGATAGCCCCAGACCCCGGCGGAGACGGCCAGGAAGTCCGCGCCGGCGGCGGCCAGGGCGCGGGCGGCCTCCACCTTGATGCCGCCGATGGCCACGCAGGGGGTCTGCATGGTCTCCTGCCAGACGGTCAGCACCTCCGGCCCGCAGCGGGCCTTGGGCTCCTTGGTGGCGGTGTCGAAGAAGGCCCCGAAGGCGACGTAGTCGGCGCCCGCCTCGGCCGCGTCCATGGCCAGGTGGCGGCTGTCGTGGCAGGTCACCCCGACGATGGCGTCGCGCCCCATGACCCGCCGGGCCTCCGCGTAGGGCGCGTCGTCCTGGCCGATGTGCACGCCGTCGCAGCCGAGGCGGGCGGCGAGGTCGGGCCGGTCGTTCAGGATCACCGCCGTCCCGTGCGCGTGGGCGATGGGCGTCACGGCCTCCATCACGGCGGCGATGTGTTCGTCGGAGGCGTCCTTGAGCCGGACCTGCAGGGCCGCGACGTCGCCGCCGGCCAGGGCGTCATCGAGCATCGCGGCGAAGGCGGCGGGATCGTCGATGCGCGGCGGGGTGATCAGATAGAGACGGCAGGTCGGGGCGGGTGCGGCCATCCCAAGCGGCTAGGCGGCCCGGGCCCGCGCGTCAATGGGCCGGCAGCAGCGCCTTCAGGGCGTAGGCGACCACGGCCGTCGCCGCCGCCGCGGCCAGGGCGATCCCCCAGAACCAGGCCAGTCGCCGCCAGAACGGCGCGGCGGGCGCGCCCGGCTCCGGCGGCCCCTGCGGCTCAATGATAGCCGGCATCGGCGCCGACCTTGCCGCGGAACAGCCAGTAGACCCAGGCGGTGTAGCCGAGGATCAGCGGCAGCATCAGGCCCACGCCCACCAGCATCAGGGTCAGGGCGCTGTCGGTCGAGGCCGCCTGCCGGAAGGTCAGGGCATAGGGCGCGACATAGGGGAAGAACCCTGCCGCCAGCCCGAGATAGCCGGACAGGAACACCAGGATCGCGCCGACATAGGGCGTCAGGTGCGAGCGCCGGCGCAGGCCGCGCCAGACCAGCAAGAGGCCGACCAGGCCCAGCGCCGGTATCGGCAGCAGGCGGACCGTGCGGCCGACCTCCAGGGCCGGCCCGACCACGCCCCACCGCTCGGCCACGCGCGGGTGGACCAGCAGGGTCGCCATGCTCACGGCCGCCAGGAACAGCGCGGCCAGGACGGCCGCGACGGCGGCCCAGCGGCGGGCGTCGCCGTGCAGTTCATCCTCGGTCTTCATGACCAGCCAGGTCGCGCCGAGCAGGACGTAGCCGGCGACGAGGCCGAGCGCGACCAGGACGCCGTAGGGCGTCAGCCAGTCGAACGCTCCGCCGGAGAAGGCGCCGTCGGTGGCGGCCACCCCCTGGATGAAGCCGCCGAGCACCAGGCCCTGGGCCAGGGCCGCCACCAGGGATCCGCCGGCGAACGCCGCGGTCCAGAACCGCTTGCCGCGCCGGCGCCCATGCAGGCGGAACTCGAACGCCACGCCGCGCAGGATCAGCCCCAGCAGCATCAGGTAGATCGGCAGATAGAGGGCCGGCATCAGGAGGGCGTAGGCGGCGGGGAAGGCCGCGAACAGGCCGCCGCCGCCGAGCACCAGCCAGGTCTCGTTGCCGTCCCACACCGGCGCGATGGTGCTCATCATCACGTCGCGGTCGGCGGCGCTCCGGGCGAACGGGAACAGCATGCCGACGCCGAGGTCGAAGCCGTCGAGCACCACGTACATCAGGACGGCGACGGCGATGATGCCGGCCCAGATCAGCGGCAGGTCCAGGCTCATGGCAGGGCCTCCTGCTCGGGCGCGGCCGCGAGCGGCGAGCCGGGGGCGCGGGGCGTGGAGGGCGGGGTCTCCGCCGCGCCGGCCCCCGGCCCCTGGTCGATCAGGCGCAGGATGTAGAGGGCGCCGACGCTGAACACGATCGCGTAGATGACCAGGAAGGCCAGGAGGGACGCCGAGACCGCCCCCGCCTTCACCGGCGAGGCGGAGTCGATGGTGCGCAGGGCGCCGAACACCGTATAGGGCTGGCGGCCGACCTCGGCCGTGGTCCAGCCGGCGATCACCGAGACGAAGCCCGCCGGCCCCATGGCGACGCAGGCGCGCAGGTAGAGCCGCGACCGCTCCGGCCCGCCGGTCAGCCAGAGCACGACGCCGGAGAGGCCGAGCGCGATCATCAGCACGCCCAGGCCGACCATGATGCGGAAGGCCCAGAACACCACCGCCACGGGCGGCTGGTCCTTCGGCGCGAAGGCGTTGAGCCCCGTCACGGAGGCGTCGGCGTGGCCCTTGGTGATCCAGCTGCCGATCTCGGGCACGGCGATCTCCCAGTCGTTCTTCTGGGTCTTGCGGTCGGGCCAGGCGGCCACGTGGAAGGGCTGGTGCGTGCGGGTGGTCCAGAACGCCTCGATGGCCGCCAGCTTGGACGGCTGCAGGTCGGCGACCAGCTTGCCGGCCGCGTCGCCGACCAGAAGCTGCAGCGGCGCCACGACCGCGAACATGGCGATGGCCATGCGCAGGGCGATCTTCGGCTCGGCCGTCCCCGGCCGCTTCAGGATCTGCCAGGCCGAGCCCGCGCCGACCACCAGGGCCGTGGTCAGATAGGCCGCCATCACCATGTGGACGTAGCGAAGCGGGAAGGTCGGCGAGAAGATCACCTGCAGCCAGTCGCGCGACACGAACCGGCCGTCCGGCGCGATGGCGTAGCCGGCCGGATACTGCATCCAGCTGTTGGCCGAGATGATCCAGAAGGCCGAGATCAGGGTGCCGGCCGCGACGATGCAGGTGGCGGTGAAGTGCAGGCCGCGCCCGACCTTCTTCCAGCCGAACAGCATGACGCCGAGGAAGCTGGCCTCCAGGAAGAAGGCGGTCAGCACCTCGAAGGCCAGGAGCGGGCCGAGCACCGGCCCGGTCTTCACCGAGAACACGCTCCAGTTCGCGCCGAACTCGTAGCTCATCACCACGCCCGACACGACGCCCATGCCGAACGAGATGGCGAACACCTTGACCCAGAACAGGTAGAGGGTGCGGAACGCCTCGCGCCCGGTCTTCAGCCAGATCCCCTCCAGCACCGCCAGATAGCTGGCCAGGCCGATGGTGAAGCTCGGGAAGATGATGTGCCAGGCGATGGTGAAGGCGAACTGCAGCCGCGACAGCAGAACCGCGTCGAGCCCCATGATCCCACCTCCTGCGCCGGTCACGACCGCCGCTCGCCCATCGGCGCCAGCCTTCTACCACCTCGCGTGGCGCAAAGGCCAACTGGACATGGAGTCCTACCGCGAATGGCCTCGCTCCTTACTCCGATCGTCCCCGCGAAGGCGGGGGACCCATGGGTTCGCGCAGGCGGATGGCCACGCGCCAAGCTGGATGGACCCCCGCCTTCGCGGGGGCGGTCGGGGGTCGGAGGGCGAGCCCCGACCGCAGCCAGTTGCAAATGAGTTGCAACGGCGTTTGGAGGTCGCTATCTAGACGGGGAAGTCGGAGGCTTCCCGTGTACGTCTGCAACTGCAACGGCATCCGTGAACGCGACGCGCGCGCGGCCATCCAGGCGGGCGCCCGCAAGCCCGCCCACATCTTCCGTCATTGCCAAAGCGCCCCTCGCTGCGCCAAATGCGTCTGCGACATGCGGCGGATGATCCAGGACTCGGACCAGGCCCTGAAGTTCGCCGCCGAATAGGAGGCGCGTATGCAGGGCGACCGGGCGATCATCTTGCGCCTCAACGAGGTGCTGACCAACGAGCTGACCGCCGTCAACCAGTACTTCCTGCACGCCCGGATGCTGCAGAACTGGGGCTTCCGCCGGCTCGGCAAGATCGTCTACGACGAATCGATCGGCGAGATGAAGCACGCCGACAAGCTGATCAACCGCATCCTGTTCCTGGACGGCCTGCCCAACCTGCAGGACCTGCACAAGCTCGCCATCGGCGAGACGGTGCTGGAGATGCTGAACGCCGACCTGCAGCTGGAGCTGAACGGCCGCACCACCCTGGTCGCCGGCGTGGCCCAGTGCGAGGCGGCGCAGGACTTCGTCAGCCGCGAGGTGCTGGTCGACATCCTCGAGGACACCGAGGAGCACATCGACTTCCTGGAGACCCAGCTCGGCCTGGCCAAGGCCCTGGGCGAATCCAACTATCTGCAGAGCGCCGCCGGCGAGCTGGAAGGCGACTCCGGCGCGGTCGGCTGACCGGCCAAGCGTCACAATTGTCATAGCTCAAGGCCGGCCCGCCGCCGGACCGCCATACCCCTCGCGATCGCCGCAAAGGCGCACCTAGAGGGGTTAGACCGTGTCCAAGCATCGTTTCCGCGTCGCGGCCGCCGCCGCCGGCATGGCCCTGGCCGCGGCGGGCGTCGCCTGCGCCCAGGCCGTCGACAGCGACTTCCAGCCCAAGACCAAAGGGACCTGGATCCTCGACCTGCGGGCCACCGACGTGATCCCGGAGAACTACCATCCGATCCTGACCGGCGCGGGCGCGGCGACGGGCCTGAAGGCCCACGTCTCCAGCGACATCAAGCCGACGCTCGGGATCACCTATTTCCTGACCGACCACATCGCGGTCGAGGCCATCGCCGGCGCCACCCGGCACGAGATCGACGCGGTGAACGCGTCGGGCCAGCACACGCGCGTGCGCGACGCCTGGGTGCTGCCGCCGGTGGTGGCGCTGCAGTACCACTTCCTGCCCGCGGCGCGGTTCAGCCCCTATCTCGGCGCGGGTGTGAACTACATGTGGTTCTACTCCGGCGACGACAAGAACGGGTTCACCACCCACCTGGACAACGGCTTCGGTTGGGCGCTGCAGGGCGGGCTCGACTACCAGATCACCGGGCCGTGGACGGTCAACGCCGACGTGAAGAAGATCTTCTTCGACACCACCGCGCGGATCGACGGCGGGGCCCTGACCTCGCGCGTCGACCTGAACCCCTGGGTCATCTCCGCCGGCTTCGGGCGGAAGTTCTAGGACGCGGGGCCGCCCTCGTCCTTCGAGGCTCGCTGCGCTCGCACCTCAGGATGAGGGCTACTGAAGCGCTGGCGGCAGCGGAGCCGCAGTAGAAATCCTCATCCTGAGGCGCCCTCCGCAGGAGGGCCTCGAAGGACGAGGATTTCGGGCCCTACGCCATCGTCGCGCGTAGGGCCGCGAGGCGGCCGAAGGCGATGGTCAGGGCCTTGCGGCGGGCGGGGGCGAGCGGGGTCTGGGGCGGCTCGCCGATCACCGCCCCGCCGAAGCCGTCGGCCACGATCAGGCCTGGCCCCTCGGGCAGGACGTCCCGCGGGAACTCCGGCGAGACGGCGAAATAGAAGGCGTCGCAGAACGGCAGGTAGTCGCCCCACTTGCGGTCGGCGCGATAGTCCTCGTAGCCGGACTTCACCTCGGCGATCACGATCTGGCCCCTGGGGCCGAGCGCCATCAGGTCCGCCCGGCGGCCGTTGGGCAGACCCACCTCCAGCAGCGGCGCATAGCCCATGGCGTGCAGCAGCCGTGCGGCGCCCCGCGTGACCACCCCGGTGGTCTGCGGCCGCGACAGCTCGACGACGGACAGCTCCATCACTTCCATGCCGCCATGTTTCGGTTTCGTTCCGCGGAGTCAACCGCCTCGCGCCGTCTTGCCGCAGGCGCACGCCCGCGCATAAGGTGCCGGCTTCGCCGCCCGGGAGAGTCATGCGTCGTATCCTCATCGCCGCCGCCGCGTTGGCTGCGGCGTCCGTCCCCGCCTTCGCCCAGCCGCCCGCCGCGCCGGCGCCGAGTCCCCCCGCCTTGACCCAGTCCGCCGACGACCCGTTCATCTGGCTCGAAGACGCCGAGGGCCCCCGCGCGCTCGACTGGGTGCGGGCCGAGAACGCCCGCTCCCTGGCGGTTTTGGAGAACGACCCGCGCTATCCCGTGCTGCATGCGCAGGCGCTGAGGATCGTGGACGCCACGGACCGCATCCCGACCCCGGGGTTCCGGGCGGGCGCGATCTACAATCTGTGGCAGGACGCCGAGCATCCGCAGGGCCTGTGGCGGCGCACCAGCCTCGACAATTACCGCACCGCCGCCCCGGCCTGGGAGACGGTGCTGGACCTCGACGCCCTGTCCAAGGCCGAGGGCAAGACCTGGGTCTGGCGCGGCGCGGTCTGCCGCAAGCCGGACGAGCGGCGCTGCATCCTCGCCCTGTCGGACGGCGGCGAGGACGCCGGGGTGCTGCGCGAGTTCGACCTGCCGTCCAAGCAGTTCGTCGACGGCGGCTTCAGCCTGCCGCGCGGCAAGCAGAACTTCGCCTGGCTCGACGACGACACCCTGGTGCTGGACCGCGAGTGGGGCCCGGGGACCATGACGGAGTCCGGTTATCCGTTCGTGGTCAAGACCCTGAAGCGCGGCCAGTCGCCGGACCAGGCGCGGGAGATCTTCCGCGGCAAGCCCGTCGACGTCACGGTGGAGATGACGTCGCTGTTCGACGGCGCCGCCGGCCGCTCGGCGGTGCTGCTGAACCGCGGGGTCACCTTCTTCGAGACCGAGGAGTACCTGGTCGCGGCGGACGGGGTGAAGCGCCTGCCGCTGCCGCTGAAGGTCACGCCGCGCGGCCTGCTCGGCGGGCGGCTGATCTTCACCATCGAGCAGGACTGGACGCCGGCCGCCGGCGGCAGGACCTATCCGCAGGGCGCCCTTCTGGCCGCGGACCTCGACGCCCTGGCGGCCGGACGCGCCGACGACGTGCAGACACTCTATGCGCCGGGGCCGCGGGAATCGATCGAGAGCGTCGGCGTCTCCAGGTCCCGCGTCGTGGTCTCGGCCTATGAGAACGTGCGCGGCCGGCTCCTGGTGTTCGCGCCGGGACCGGACGGAACCTGGACGCGCGGCCGTGTCGCGCTCGGCGACAACCTGTCGGTGGACCTCGACGACGTCGACGACGCCTCGGACCTCGCCTTCGTGGAGACGGCCAACTTCCTGCAGCCGACCACCCTGTCGCTGGTCGACGCCGCGGCCCTGACGGCGACGCCGGTCAAGACCCTGCCGCCGCGGTTCGACGCCTCCAAGGACGTCATCGAGCAGTTCGAGGCGACGTCGAAGGACGGGACCAAGGTCCCCTATTTCGTGGTTCGGCCCAAGGACCTGGCGTTCGACGGGACCGCGCCGACCCTGCTCATTCAGATCTCGATGACGCCGTCCTACTCGCCCACGCTCGGCAAGCTGTGGCTGGAGCGCGGCGGCGTCTATGTGCTGGCCAACATCCGCGGCGGCGGCGAGTTCGGGCCGGCCTGGCACGAGGCGGGGCTGAAGACCCACCGTCAGCGCATCTACGACGACTTCGCCGCGGTGGGCGAGGACCTGATCGCGCGCAGGATCACCACGCCGCGCCGCCTCGGCATCGAGGGCGGCTCCAACGGCGGCCTCCTGATGGGGGTGGAGTTCACCCAGCATCCCGAGCTCTGGAACGCCGTGGTGATCCAGGTGCCGCTGCTCGACATGCTGCGCTTCCCGAAGATCGGCGCGGGCGCCTCGTGGGTCGGCGAATACGGCAGTCCGGACATTCCCGAGGAGCGGGCGTTCCTGGCCTCGATCTCGCCCTATCACAACCTGAAGGCCGGGGCGCGCTAACCCCGAGCCGTTCCTGGTCACCTCGACCAAGGACGACCGGGTCAGCCCCGCCCACGCCCGCAAGTTCGCCGCCCGGCTGGAGGCGATGGGCCTGCCCTTCCTCTATTACGAGAACATCGAGGGCGGGCATTCGGCGGGCGGCGAACCAGCACGAGGCCGCCCAACCGCGTCTCGCTGGAGATGACCTACCTGACGCGAAAGCTGATGGACTGAGCATGGCCGCCAAACGCCGCCGCCGGTCCGAGCCGTTCCCCATCGAGAAGGCCATCGTCGTCGTGCTGGTCGTGGTCGCCGTCGGCCTGGCCGGCTGGTTCGTGAAGGACAAGCTCGACCATGGGCCGGCCACGGCCAGGGCCCGGCGCGACTGGACCGCCGCGCGGACGGTGGTCGCCGCGCGGCTGAAGCAGGACGAGCCGCTGGAGTTCGGCGCGGTCTGGGCCACCCACGCCGGCGTCATCTGCGGCCTGGTCAACGGCAAGGCCAGCTTCGGCGGCCTGACCGGCATGACCCCCGTTCTACATCCAGGGCGGCCGGGCGGTGTTCCCCGCTCGACGTCACGGCCTCGCAGTTCGCCCCCGGCTGGCGCGACTGCAGCCGCGATGCGTGGGTGCAAATCCTGCCCGGCTCGATGGAATCCGGCTTCTGCGCCACCAAGCTCGGCCAGCTCCGCTGCTGATGTGTAGGGGCGCAAGGCGCCGGCCCACGGTTTCCTAGAGCGTCACCCTCGGCCTTGTGCCGAGGGTCCCTGCCTCCGCTGCTCCGCACTCCGACATCCAGGCTCAACGCCGGCGGCGAGAGGGACCCTCGGCACAAGGCCGAGGGTGACGGAGTGGGTGGAAGCAGGTCGCGGGAACTCGCGTGGGGCCTTAGACCCGCTCCACCGCGGCGGCGGCTTCGTCGATGATGCGGACGATGGCGGTCAGGCGGTCCTCGCCGATGCCGCCCTGGGCCAGCTTCAGGCGCAGGGCCGTGCGCAGGTTCTCGGTGGCGCGCAGGATGCGGGGCGCGACGGCGGAGCTCTGGGCCGCCGCCTCGCCGACGCGGGGCGAAGATGGCGTCGACGATGGCCTTGTCGGCCTCGAGCGCCGCGCGGCCGGCCTCGGTGGCGGCATAGAGCTTCTTGCCGCCCTCCGCGTCGACGGTCTCGGCCAGGCCCAGTTCCTGCAGCAGGGTCAGGGTCGGATAGACCACGCCGGGGCTGGGGCTGTAGGCGCCGGCGGTGAGGTCCTCCAGGGCCTTGATGATGTCGTAGCCGTGGCGCGGATGCTCGGCCAGCAGGGCCAGCATGACCAGCCGCAGGTCGCCCTGGTCGAACAGGCGTCCGCCGCGCCGGCCGGGACCGCCGCGGCCATGCCGCTCGTGCCCGTGACCGCGTGCGAAACGTCCGAAGTGTCTGTGATCGAAACTCATATATCGTGTCCTATTTAGATATAACGATGATGTTAGATATATCGAACTTGAGTCGGATTGCAAGACCCTGCTTTCACATACCCCCTTTCCGTCGTCCCGGACGGCCTGCAAGGCCGATCCGGGACCCATCCTGAGGCGTCGGAGGATGGGTCCCGGCTCTCCGCCCGCCTTCGCGGGCGTACGGCCGGGATGACAGGGTGTTGGGGCGACGCCTCAGGCGCTGGCGCGCTGGAAGGTCTCCGCGAGCAGGCGGCCTTCGGCGGCGCGGCTGGAGCCCTTGCGCCAGGCGACCACGATCTCGCGGCTGGGGGCGTCGGCGGAGAGGTGCAGCACGCTGATCGGCACGCCGCGGGCCAGGCCCGCCTCCACCGCCATGGCCGGCAGCAGCGAGACGCCGAGCCCCGAGCCCACCATCTGCACCAGGGTGTGCAGGGAGGTGGCCGCGAAGCCCTCCTCGCCCAGGCGCGGCGGCTCCAGGCCGCAGACCGACAGGGCGTGCTCGCGCAGGCAGTGGCCGTCCTCGAGCAGGATCAGGTCCTCGTCCTCCAGGCGCGAGGGCTCGATCGCGGCGCCGCCGACGCAGAGCGGATGGCCGGAGGGCAGGGCCGCCATCAGCTCGTCGTCGCCGACGTGGGCGGTCTCCAGCCCCGCCGTCTCGTACGGCAGGGCGATCAGGGCGAGGTCGAGGGCGCCGGCCTTCAGGCCGGAGATCAGCCGGCTGGTCAGGTCCTCGCGCAGGAAACAGGCTGAGCTTGGGGAACTGCTCGCGCAGCATGGGCAGGGCGCGGGGCAGCAGGAACGGCGCCACGGTGGGGATCACCCCCAGGCGCAGGCGGCCGGTGAGCGGCTGGCCGGCGCTGCGTGCGGCCTGCACCATGTCCTCGGCGCGGGCCAGGATGTCGGAGGCCCGGTGCAGGGTCTCCTCGCCGATGGCGGTCAGGATCACGCCGGAGCGGGCGCGGTCGACGACCGGCGCGCCCAGGATCTTCTCCAGCTCCTGGATGCCGGCGGACAGGGTCGGCTGGGTCACGTGGCCGGCCTCGGCCGCGCGGCTGAACGAGCCGTGCTCGGCCAGGAGCCTCAGATATTGCAGTTGTCGCAGGGTCGGGAGCATGGGAGAGAAATAGGCATTCTCGATCCAAATGCAAAGAACAATCGATTGGACTTATAGAGGCCGGAGCCCCAGCGTGCGGTGCAGGACGCCTGTTGCGCGATCGCAATGGCGCGGGCGTCGCCGGCGTCATGATGACGCCGCATCCAAGGAGAGAATCCGATGGCGAGCCGACCCACATTGACCTCAGACAACGGCGCCCCGGTCGCCGACAACCAGAACAGCCTGACCGCCGGCCCGCGCGGGCCGCTGCTGGTCGGCGACGTGCACCTGTTCGAAAAGCACGCCCACTTCAACCGCGAGCGCATCCCCGAGCGGGTGGTCCACGCCAAGGGCTCGGCGGGCGTTCGGGACCTTCACGGTGACCCACGACATCACCCGCCACACCCCGCGCCTCGGTGTTCGGGGCTTGTGGGCAAGCAGACCGACGTCCTGCTGCGCTTCTCCACCGTGGCCGGCGAGCGCGGCGCGGCCGACGCCGAGCGCGACGTGCGCGGTTGGGCGCTGAAGCTCTACACCGACGAGGGCAACTGGGACCTGGTGGGCAACAACACGCCGGTGTTCTTCGTGCGCGACCCCCCTGAAATTCCCCGACTTCATCCACACCCAGAAGCGCGACCCGCGCACCAACCTGCGCTCCAACACCGCCATGTGGGACTTCTGGTCGCTGTCGCCCGAGAGCCTGCACCAGGTGACGATCCTGTTCTCGGACCGCGGCATCCCCCGCTCGTTCCGGCACATGCACGGCTTCGGCTCGCACACCTACAGCTTCATCAGCGCCGCGGGCGAGCGGTCGTGGGTCAAGTTCCACTTCAAGACCCATCAGGGGATCGAGAACCTGACCACGCCGAGGCCGCGGCCCTGATCGGCGGCGACCGCGAGACCCACCAGCCGCGACCTCTATGAGTCGATCGAGCGCGGCGATCACCCGCGCTGGACCCTCTCAGTCCAGATCATGCCGGAAGCCGACGCGGACAGGACGCCCTACAACCCGTTCGACCTGACCAAGGTCTGGCCGCACGCCGACTATCCGCTGATCGAGGTCGGGGTGCTCGAGCTGAACCGCAACCCCGGCCAACTACCACGCCGAGGTGGAGCAGGCGGCGTTCTCGCCGGCCAACATCGTGCCGGGGATCGGGCACAGCCCGGACAAGATGCTGCAGTTTCCGCGTCTTCTCCTACGGCGACGCCCACCGCCACCGCATCGGGGCCAACGCCGACCAGCTGCCGGTGATACCGGCCGCATGTGCCGGTGAACAGCTACGCCCGCGACGGCGCCATGCGCTTCGACGCCAACGGCGGCGGGTCGGTCAACTACGAGCCCAACAGCTTCGACGGGCCGGTCGAGGCGCCCGCCTATCGCGAGCCGCCGCTGAGGCTCTCGGGCGACGCGGACCACTATGACCACCCGCGTCGGCAACGACGACTATGGCCAGCCGGGCGACCTGTTCCGCCTGATGTCGCCGGGTCAGAAGGCGGCGCTGATGGACAACATCGCCGCCGCCATGGCGGGCGTGCCCCGAAGCGATCCAGCGCCGCCAGATCGAGCACTTCCGCCGCGCCGACCCGGCCTATGGCGAGGGGGTCGAGGCCCGCCTGGGCCTCGCCTCGCCGCGGGTCGCGGCCGAGTGAAGCAAAAGAGCTAGTCTATCGATACGACTATTATTATCGATTGGATTTGTGGAAGGCCCTTCCCTATCTACCAGTCACGGCGCTGATCCCGGCGCCTCCCAAACCCTCAGAGGAGTACCAATCGATGCTCGGCGTCGGACAAAAGCTGCCTGATTTCAAGGTCGTCGGCGTGAAGCCCGGCTTCATGCGCCATGAGGAGGACGGCGAGAGCGCGTTCCAGACCCTCACCAACGAATCCTTCCCCGGCCAGTGGAAGGTGATCTTCTTCTACCCGAAGGACTTCACCTTCGTCTGCCCGACGGAGATCGCGGAATTCGCCCGCCTGAACAAGGAGTTCGCCGACCGCGACACCATCGTGCTCGGCGGCTCGGTCGACAACGAGCATGTCAAGCTGGCCTGGCGGCGCGAGCACCCGGACCTGCACAAGCTGCCGATCTGGCAGTTCGGCGACTCCGGGGCGAAGTTCGCCCGCGCGCTCGGCGTGCTGGACGAGGATGAAGGCGTCGCCCTGCGCGCCACCTTCGTGGTCGATCCGCACGGCGTGATCCAGCACGTCTACGTCACCAACCTGAACGTCGGCCGCGCGCCGGCCGACACCCTGCGGGTGGTCGACGCCCTGCAGACCGACGAGCTCTGCCCCTGCAAACGTGCGGTGGGCGGCGAGACCCTGAAGGCGGCCTAAAGGGCCGTTCGAGACTGGCGCCTCCCCCGACGCGCGGGGGAGGCGTTACACCTGCATCATCAAGACCAAGGAGGCGAACGCCAATGTCCCTAGACGCCCTGCGCGAGTCCCTGCCCGCCTACGCCAAGGACCTGAACCTGAACCTGTCGTCGCTGGCGTCCGAGACCGTGCTCGACGACCAGCAGAAGTGGGGCTGCTTCGTCGCCAGCGCCTACGCCGTCGGCTCCGGCGCGGTGATCCGCGCGGTGGACGCCGCCGCGCGCGAGGCGGGCCTTTCGGAAGAAGCCCACACCGCCGCCATGGCCGCTGCGGCTATCATGGGCATGAACAACGTCTACTACCGGGCGCTGCAACCTGATGCACAACTCCGAGTACCGCACCCTGCCCGCGCGCCTGCGCATGAACGTGATCGGCAATCCGGGGGTGGAGAAGGACGACTTCGAGCTCTGGTGCACCGCCGTCTCGGCCGTGAACGGCTGCGGCATGTGCCTGGACGCCCACGAGCAGGCGCTGGTCAAGCACAGCGTCCCCAACACCGCCATCCAGGCCTCCATCCGCATCGCGGCCGTGGTCAATGCGGTGTCGAGGGTGGTGGAAGCGGAGCGGGCGGCGGCGGCCTGACTTTCCTCTCCTCCGATTGTCCCCGCGAAGGCGGGGACCCATGAGTCCGCGCCGGCGGATCGATCAGGCGCCAAACTGGATGGTCCCCCGCCTTCGCGGGGGCGGTCGGAGGAAGAAAGCCAGGCGCCAGCCGCGCTCACACCTTCTCCGCCACCTTGATCGCGAGCTTGCAGCCGGCGCGGATCACCGCCGAGAGCAGGGGATAGGCCGGCGCCTCGCGCGCGCCCTGCTCGATGGCTCGGTCGCGGTGGGCCAGCTCGTCGTCGCGATAGGCCGCCAGGCGCTCGGCCAGGGCCGGCTCGCGCTGGGACAGCTCGTCGACCTGGCCGGCGTAGTGCTGCTCGATCACGCTCTCCACCGCCTCGGTGCAGGCGTGCGCCGCCTTCTCGCCGATCAGGGCGGTCGCGGCGCCGAGGGCGAAGCCGGCCGTGCGCCACAGCGGCGATAGAAGACTCGGCCGCGCGCCGCGTTCGGTCAGCAGCCGCATCGAACGCCTTCAGATGGTCCGCCTCCTGGCCGCCATGGCCGCCATCTCGCCGGCGACGGCCGCCTTGCCCTTTGGCGGCGGCGAACACCGCCTGCTGGCCCGCGGTAGATGTGGACCGCCGCCAGCTCGCCGGCATGGTCCACCCGAAGGATCTCCTCGGTGCGGGCCCTCGGCCAGCCGAGGCCGGGACGCGGCGGGACGGGGCGTTGCTCAGCGGGCACGGGGGATGCTCCCTCTCGCGACGGCCCTGAGGACCACCAGGGCGGTGAGCCCCGCCAGGCCCAGCGAGACCAGGGCGTTCCAGCCGGCCATCGACACCCCGCCGAACCGCCAGGCCGCCTGGTCGCAGCGCGGCGGCGCGACCTGGTCGCCGGACAACAGGTCGGCGATGGCGGCCGCGTTGGCCGCGCCGCCGCCGGTGCACGCCTGCGGCCCGGGCCAGAACTTCCACTCCACCCCGGCGTGATAGGCCGCCACGCCCGCGCCGTAGAGGAACACCAGGCCGAGCAGGACGCAGACCGCTGCGGCGGCCTTGGGCCCGCGGACCATGCGCGCGACGACGAAGCCGATCAGGCCCACCGCCAGGGCGACCCAGTAGACCTCCCGCTGGCGCAGGCAGAGCTCGCACGGCGCAAGGCGGCCGAAGGTCTCGAACCCGTGGGCGATGGCCAGCATGATCGCCGACAGGGCCGCGGCGACCAGCGGCCAGGCGGCCAGCAGGCGCGGCGGGGACAGGTAGCGGTCGAGGTCGGACGCAGCGGTCATGCCCCTGCTATAGCGCCCCCGCGGCGCGCGGTGGGAGGCTGCATCAGACGAACTTCAGCGCGACCACCACGCCGACCACGGCCACGGCCACCGCGCCGGTGACCAGCGCCAGCCGCCGCTCCACGAAGGCGCGGATCGGCTCGCCGTAGCGCTTCACCAAAGCCGCGCCGATGAAGAACCGCAGGCCGCGGATCACAACCGAGGCGGCGACGAACAGCAGGAAGTTGAACCGCGCCAGGCCCGAGGCGATGGCCAGGAGCTTGTAGGGGACCGGGACGGCCAGCAGGAGCACGCCCCAGTGCGCATAGAAGGCCTGGAACGCGTCCAGGCTGTCGCCGTGGCCGGTCAGGCTGAGCAGCCAGTGGGCCGACAGGATGCAGGAAATAGCCGATGGCGTAGCCCACCGACCCGCCGAGCGCCGACGACACGGTGCACAGCGCCGCATAGCGCCAGGCGTGCTCGCGCCGGGCCAGCACCATCGGCATCAGCATCACGTCCGGCGGGATCGGGAAGAACACGCCCTCGCAGAACGCCACGACGGACAGCCACAGGGGGGCCGACGGGCCGGCCGCCAGCCGCATCAGCCGGTCATAGGAACGTCTCAGCATCGACGGAAAACTCCTCGCGGGCGCGCTTAGCAGGGTTTGGCGGGCGAGTCGCGGCGCTTCCGGTCGCCCTCTTGGAGCGTTACCCTCTCAGCTTGCGAAGGAGCGCGCCCATGGCCGGCGACCTGTTCGAAAATCCCCTCGGCGCCGACGGCTTCGAGTTCGTCGAGTTCACCAGCCCCGACCCCGACGCCCTGGCGCGCCAGTTCGAGAGCCTGGGCTTCGCCGCCGTCGCCCGCCACCGCTCAAAGCACGTGCTGCGGTTCCGCCAGGGGGACATCAACTTCATCCTGAACATGGAGCCGTCGGGCCAGCCGGCCGCCTTCCGCGCCGCCCACGGCCCCTCGGCCAACGCCATGGCTTTCCGGGTCAAGGACGCCGCCAAGGCGCTGGCCTGGCGGTGGAGCGCGGCGCCAAGGCGGTGAGCGGGCCGGTCGGCCCCATGGAGCTGAACATCCCGGCGATCGAGGGGATCGGCGGCTCCAACCTCTACCTGGTCGACCGCTATGGGGCGCAGGAGATCTACGACGTCGACTTCCGGCCCATCGAGGGCGCGGCGGAAGCCATGGCCCCGCAACGACGCCGGCCTCAGCTTCATCGACCACCTGACCCACAATGTGCACCGCGGCCAGATGGACCGCTGGCCGGCTTCTACGAGCGGATCTTCAATTTCCGCGAGATCCGCTATTTCGACATCGAGGGCCAGCAGACGGGCCTGGTCTCGCGCGCCATGACATCGCCCTGCGGCAAGATCCGCATCCCCCTGAACGAGAGCCGCGACGAGCATTCCCAGATCGAGGAGTTCCTGCGCGACTACCGCGGCGAGGGCATCCAGCACATCGCCCTGGGGACCGACGACATCTTCCGCGCCGTGGAGACCATCCGCGAGCGCGGCGTGCGCTTCCAGGAAACGCCGGGGACCTATTACGAGCAGCTCGACGCGCGCGTGCCGGGCCACGGCGAGAGCATACAGCGCCTGCGCGCCGACAACATCCTGGTCGACGGCGCGCCCCCCGAGGGCCAGGGCCTGCTGCTGCAGATTTTCACCGAGAACCAGGTCGGGCCGATCTTCTTCGAGATCATCCAGAGGAAGGGCAACGAGGGCTTCGGCGAAGGCAACTTCCGCGCCCTGTTCGAATCCATCGAGCTGGACCAGATCCGCCGCGGCGTCCTCCCCCGCCCAGCCGGCGCGCTGACCGGCCCTCCGCCCCGCCGGCTTGCGCGGCCAGGCCGAACCCCTTATCCCCCGCGGCTCACGCCCTGGCGCCCCAGTGGCGAAATGGTAGACGCGGCAGACTCAAAATCTGTTGTCCGCAAGGACGTGTTGGTTCGAGTCCGACCTGGGGCACCACGCCGATGCGCACTGCTTGGGAGTCGCTTGCAGCCGGCCCAGGGGGCGGCTCTAGTCGAGCGCCAGCCGAACGGCCCCGCTTCAGGCGCTCACCACGTTGCGCAAAGCGGCGAACGCTTCATCCGCCAGGCGCGCCGCGCGCACATAAACCACGTCGCCGTGCCATTTGACGGGCGACACCCGAGCGAAGCCCCTGCCCTCCAACCAAGCGTTCAGATCCTCATAAAGGACGCCTCCCGCGTAAATCTCCTCAAGAGACATTTCGACTTCCACAAATGTAACTTGATCAAGGTAGGCGCCGGCGCCCTTGAGAGCGATGAGTTCGGCGCCCTGAATATCCAGCAGAAGGACATCCACGTCTGCAGGGTCTATGGCTGCCTTCTGGAGCACTGTCTCGAGGCGGGATGACGTCAGGATGCTGACGTCTCCAGTTTCCTTCACATTGGGCCAGCGGCCACGCAGACGATCCGTTGCAGGGAAGATGCTTGAGCTGGCATCTTTGTTGCTGAAGTGGTGGAACTCAACCCGGTCGCCATCTCGCTCAGTGACGAGGGCCTGAATAAGCACATGCTCCACCGCAGCATCTCCGCAGTCCGCGACGCGGCGCTCCATGTCGGCCAACAGCTTTGGGACGGCCTCGATCCAAACGATCTTGCAGGGGATCATGCGCTGGTAGCGATCAATCTCCTGAAGATATGAAGCGCCGACATGGACGATCACCCGGGGCGAAAAACCTTCGACTTTGGATGCGTATTCATCGACCTTCATAGCGCCTCTCTCCTCGCGAAGGGCGGACTCTGTTAGCTGCTATGCTGCCGTCAACTGCTACTACGATGCTGGACGTCGGCGTCCTGGGCAAGGCCGAGGGCGAGTCCTGGGGGCTGAAAGACATCAACTGTCTCCAGCCCGAGGAGCGGCGCTGCCTGATCTCGCTGTCCAATGGGGCGGGGAGGACGCCATGGCTCGCCGACGCCGGCAGACCGCGCGGGGCGACCCGTCCTGGACGCCTTCCGCTTCGCCGCCCTTTCGTTCTTCCCGTCGAAGCCGTGTTCCGCCTGTCCGCGCAGCCGCCGGAAGCCGCCGCGGCTGTCAGCGGCTGCGTTTGAGGGGGGTGTCCATGGCCATCAGGGCGAGGGCCCATTCGTCGGGGACGACCTTGGCGACGGCGGCGATGGCCTTGTTGGGGGCGCCGGTGACGCAGATCGGGCGGTTGGCCTCGGCCGCCTCGTAGCCGGCGGCGGCCACCTCGTCGGCGCCCAGCCACATCCAGCCGGGCAGGGCGCGGTCCAGCGTCTGGCGGGTGTGGTTCACGTCGTGGAACTCGGTGTAGGTGAAGCCGGGGCACAGGGCCGTCACGTGCACGCCGGTCTCCACGTTCTCCACGTGCAGCGACTCCGAGAACTTGATCAGGAAGGCCTTGACCGGGGTGTAGAGCGTCTGGCCCGGCGAACCCGGAGCCAGGCCCGCCAGGGACGCCACATTGACGATCCGCCCGAAGCCGGCCGCCGCCATGTCCGGCAGCACGCGGTGGGTCAGGTCGCAGACCGCGATCAGCATCACCTGCAGCATGGCCGCCTGCTCCGCCCACCCGGTGGTGGAGAAGCGGCCGTTCAGGCCGAAGCCGGCGTTGTTGACCAGGGCCGAGACGGTGCGGCCGTGGGCGGCGATCTCGTCCACCACCCGGGCGGGCGCCTTGGGATCGGCCAGGTCGGCGGCGATCACCAGGGTCTCCACCCCATAGCGCAGCCGCGCGTCGTCGGCGACCGCCGCCAGCCGGTCCTCGCGCCGGGCGACCAGGGCCAGGTCATAGCCGTGGCTGGCGTAGATCCGGGCGAAGGCGGCCCCGATCCCCGATGAGGCGCCGGTGATCAGGCAGAGGCGGCGGGCGGGCTCGGGGAGCATCCCTGGACAGTGGCCCGCGCGGAGGGGCGGCGCAAGGCCGCGGCGCCGACGGCCTCAGTGCCCGGCGGAGCCCTCGTAGACGCCGGGGACCTGCTCCTCGTCCTCGTGGCCGTCCGCCCCGGTGGCCAGCACGAAGCGGCGGTCGCAGTAGGGACACTCCACGAAGTCCTCCTCGCCCATCTCCAGATAGACGCGCGGATGGCCGAGCGGCCCGCCCACCGCCGTCGCAGGCCACGCGCCTGGAGCGGACGGCCACGACCTCGGGCGGCTCGACGGGCGGCGGGGCGGCGGGGCTGGGCTCGGGCTTCATGGCGGTCTCGGGCGGCCTCGGCTTGGCAATCGGCGCAGGGGCGCATACCTATGCGCGGGCGTCGTGAAGCGTCAACTCGCCCCTCGCGCCGCCGCCTCTTTCCTCATCCGCCCGTCCACACCAGACCTGGGACCGCATGGACCTGCCTGACTACGCCATCGAGGCCCGCGGCCTGGTGAAGGTGTTCCCCGCCACCAAGGCCATGCCGGCCAAGCGTGCGCTGGACGGCATCGACCTGATGATCCCGCGCGGCTCGATCTTCGGCCTTCTGGGCCCCAACGGCGCGGGCAAGTCGACCTTCATCAACATTCTGGCCGGCCTCTGCCGCAAAACCTCGGGCGCGGTGAAGATCTGGGGCCGCGACATCGACGTCTCCCCGCGCGACGCCCGCGCGGCCCTGGGCGTGGTGCCGCAGGAAGTGACCGTCGACGTCTTCTTCACACCGCGCGAGTCGCTGGAGGTGCAGGCCGGCTTCTATGGCGTGCCCAAGAAGGAACGCCACACCGACGAGCTGCTCGGCGTTCTGGGCCTGACCGACAAGGCCGGCGCCTATGTGCGCCAGCTGTCGGGCGGCATGAAGCGGCGGCTGATGGTGGCCAAGGCCATGGTGCACAACCCGCCGGTGCTGATCCTCGACGAGCCCACCGCCGGCGTCGACGTGGAGCTGCGCCGCCAGCTCTGGAACTATGTGGTGGAGCTGAACCGGCAGGGCGTCACCATCGTCCTGACCACCCCACTATCTGCAGGAGGCCGAGGAGCTCTGCGACACCATCGCCATTATCAACCGCGGCCAGGTGGTGGCCTGCGAGCCCAAGACCTCGCTGCTGCGCCGGATGGACACCCGCACCGTGGTGGTGACGCCCGAGACGCCGCTGGAGACCGCGCCGGCGCTCGGCGGCTTCGACGGCCGGCTGCGCCCGGACGGCGCCCTGGCGGTGGAGTTCAAGCCCAACGAGTCGAGCGTCGAGGCGGTGCTGACCGCCGTGCGCGCCGCCGGCGTGCACATCAAGGACCTGACCACCGAGGAGCCGGACCTGGAGGACGTCTTCATGTCCCTGACCTACGCCGCCCCCGGCGCCCTGGACCCCACGGCGGATTGATTTTCAGCAAGGCGCCAGGAGCCGTTTGCGCCCTCCGGGGGCTTTCGGCTAGGTTCCGCCCCCCTTCCGGCCCGGGCCCCCCAAGGCCCCACGCACCCGTAGCTCAGCTGGATAGAGCGTTGCCCTCCGAAGGCAAAGGTCACACGTTCGAATCGTGTCGGGTGCGCCAATTTCTTGTTACTTTTCAAGTAGATATTTGGCTACTACCACGCTTTCGAAATTGCCCTTCGAAGTAGAAGGGTAAGCGATGGACGGAGAGGCCCAGCGAAAACGGGCGTGCCCTTAAGCGACAATTGTCTTATTTTTCGGGATGTTACCTGCGTCTGACGTTGCTGCCCGAGTAAGCCCCTGGCCGCCTCGGCTGCTATCGCCCTGGGTTCCACCCGTCCGATTCGTGAAACCGAGTGGCGCCAGCAAGGCGCAGAATTGACTCTTCTCGCCCGTTGGGGAGGTCCGGTTCCAGGAAGTCGAACGGTCAGTTCGCAACCTAACCGCACAAGGGCGATGTGTTGGTTGAGACCCTGCCGGTCATCGATTTCCATAGCGCGGAGCGGATGGTCGAGAGTGGAACTGAAGGCCTAGTCGCTACACGACCTGCAGCGTCCTGCAAGCCGCCCGTATGAACCTGCTGCTTGTCGCGCCGGCTAAGCGATGTCGGCGGCACGGGCGGCTTCATGAACGATGAAGCTGAGCGGCACAGCGAGAGATCGACATAAATCGTTAGAATCTCTGGCTTTTAATCGCTTATTGCAGGGTTCTGTGCCCATCGCTAACCTTGCGGCGGGTGGGGAGCACCTTTTCGCAGGGCTGGGTCCTACAAATGAAGGCGGGCGGGGTGAGCTACAGTACATGGTCATCGGTGTTGGACAGACAGCAGAGCGGCCGGACCATCTCGCCCACTTAACCCACAATTGGGGCGAATGGGCTGCGGTCTCGCTTTACTGGATCGCTGCCAAGTCGACACCCCGGCTGACCTCGTTGCCGCTACGTGGCGCCACGTCTTCCAATTCCGAGGCCGGGTCGGCAAGGTCGTCGACTTTGGAGCCGGTGACGGCCGTTTCGCGCAGCATGGGCAATACAGCGAATACGTTGGTTATGAGATCGACGCGCTCCGCTGTGAAGGTGCAGACCTCCCGGGCCATGCTAACCTTGTAAATCGCTGCGCATTTTCCGATGAGATCGACGACGCCGACGTTTGCATAGGCAACCCGCCGTTTGTCAGAAACCAGGATCTCCCCGTCGGTTGGAGGCAGCAGGTTTCTGAGGTTCTCAAGAAGCGGACTGGCGTAAACATGTCCGGGCTCGCCAATGCTTGGCAATATTTCTTTCTCTGTCCCTTGCGAGTTGCCGGGATGACGGCTTGTGCGCGTTAGTCATTCCGTATGAATGGGTGTCCCGGCCGTCAGCTAAGGCGCTCCGCGAATATATTAAGGCGCGGAACTGGGATGTCAGCGTCTACCGCTTAGTCGACACGACCTTTGACAGTGTCTTGACGACCTCATCGATCACGATCGTCGACAAGGCTTCACGCGCCGGAAAATGGGAATATTTCGAAGAGACCGCCAATGGAGCGTACGTGGCGCTTCCTACGGCCACCGGGTCCCTTGATGGCGTAATCACTTATCTGCGTCGCGCTGAGGTCCCCGCCGATGCGCCGGAGGCGGTTAGAGGCCTGAGCCCAGGAACCCAGAAGGTTCTAACCCTGACCGAGGGGGAGCGAGTCCGATGTGGGTTGGTTCCTGAGCAAGATGTTGTCCCATGTGTGACGACGCTCCGCCCCATCGCCGTTGGGGCAGCCGCGTTAGATCTTGCTACGTTCAAGTTGCTTTTTCGGGACGCTGGCCAGAAGTGTTGGGTTGATCCGCACTGATGTCGAGCCCAGCGCTCGACTGCGGGACTATCTCCAATCAGTCCCTACCGAGGACTATCAGACCAGCACCTGTCTTGAGCGCGAGGTCTGGTGGCAATTTAAGATGCCGCCAGTGCCGACTTGCTTATGGCGCAATAGTTTCAAAGGTGAGTTCCCGAAGGCGCTCAAAAACACCGTCGGAGCGCGAGCTGTCGGCGGTGTCTGTGGAGACTACAACGTCGATCAAGGGCAAGCCGATCGCATTGTCGCCGGGCCTGGGGGGCCTCGACATCCGCGATCGTGTCGTGGCGCACTCCAATGGTTTTAAGAAAGATCGAGATCAACCAGCTCAATGCCCTGTTCGCCGACGCCTTCGCGCCGGCGGGGGTGGGCTGATGCTCGGGAGCGACCCGCCACTACTCGATAAGGGTCGGATATCGTTTTCCATCGAGAGCCGCGTCCTGCGCGAACTCGGCGAACGCCTGGTCAAACAGCCAGAGGTCGCAGTCGTCGAGCTCGTCAAGAACGCCTACGACGCCGACGCTGAAGACTGCACAATCGTCTACGAACCCAGGCGCTCCATCACGGTGACGGACACCGGATCCGGAATGACGCTATCCCCGCTTTCGGGATGGCTGGATGAGGATCGGAACCAGTTCAAAAGAGGCGCATCCATTTAGCCCCAAATACTGGCGTCCGATCACCGGCGAAAAGGGTATCGGACGCTTCGCGGTGCGGTTCTTAGGTCGCGCTCTGAAGCTCGTCTCCGTTGCGATAGACGAAGAACGCGGGTGCACGACGCGGCTTGAAGCAACATTCGATTGGCCGAGCTTCGATCGCCACGAAGATCTGGGAAAAGTGCAGGTCCCTTATGAACTCCGCCAAGTCCCCGACGGTACGGCGGTTGGCACGACCCTCATTATCACCGGATACGCCCCGAAGCCCGGCGCCTAGATCTCAAGAAGGTGCGGACCGGGTCGATCGGCATTCTGACGCCGCTTCGCTCACTCTTCCGGGAGATGTCGGAAGGTGTGGATGTCGAGGTCGATCCAAACGATCTCGTTGCGGATCCCGGATTCGTTTTGAATATTAAAGAGGGTGACGACGAAGACGAAGATGTCGCTGCAGGAATTCTCGCTTCATTCCTACTGCGGGCCCGCGTCAGGCTTACGGGAGAAAAACTAGACGTGCGCGTTTATCAACGCGGCTCCAGGAAAGCTTACCTTCAGATCGTGGATACGTATCCAAATCAGGTCGAAAAACTCTACGCCGACATTCGGTTCTTTCCCCGACGCGAGGGCGTCTTTACCAGCATGCCCGTCGATGGGCGCCTTGCGCAGACTTGGGTTCGAGACAATTCCGGTGTCGCCGTTTTTGATCGCAGTTTCCGAATTCAGCCATACGGGACTGATCGCGACGACTGGCTGCAGCTAGCAGCAGACACCGAGCGGAATCTCCGCGACCCCGCTCGTCCCTTGCGAAGAAGCACTTCCCAATGACCACGCAGGTGCGTGGGTCCACGTCGGAAAACTGGATGCTTCGTCTGCCGAGCTCTGCACAGCTCGTCGGTCTTGTGCAGGTTGAGGGTCGGCGGACCATGGAGTCTCAGGCCGGACCCGCTGACGACGATTTAGACGACGAGATCGGCGCCGACGATGAGGGGCTCATCGCCTCCGCGGATCGCGAAGGTTTCGTTGAAAACGCGGCGTACGCCCAACTGGTTGATATCGTCCGCGGTGCCGTTGAAATGCTGGCCTACGCTGACAGGAAGATACAGCAGGAGGAAGATCAGAGGCGGCGGCAAGAACTGGTCGCAACAGCGCGGGCTGAAACGAAGTCCGCCATCCAGCGAAGTCCAGGCGAATCCGAATATCGCGGAGCCCGATAAGGCTCGGATTGTCGCCGTGCTGGCGCAAACCCAAGAGCGGGCCGATCAGCAAGAAGAGTCAGCGAGAGATCGCGAGCAACAACTCGAAGTTATGAGCTTGCTTGGCGTTGTTGCCGGGTTCATGACGCATGAATTCGGGCTCGCGCTTCAGAAGTTGGAAGCAGCTCAGAAGGAACTTGTTGCGCTTTCTGAGAAAGATTCGACGTTCAAGCCAATCGTCGATAGCTTCGACAAGCACATCAAAAACCTAAAGGAGTTTGTCACATACTCCTCGGGTTACATTCAAGGTGCGAGGATCAAGCCAGCGAAGGCCTACCCTGTGAAGCCACGCCTACAGCAAGTAAAACGTATCTTCGGCCGATATGCCGAAGAGCGAAACATCGATGTGGAGATCACTGCCGAAGCTGATCTCCTCGCGCCTTTGGTCCCAGCCTCGTTGTACAATGGCATTGCCCTGAACCTCTATACGAACGCATTGAAGGCTGTGACGGCAAAGACTGGCGCGGATCGGGGCACGATTGCCTTCCGGGCGTGGAATGAAGGTCGCTGGCATCACCTTGAGGTATCCGACACCGGCGTTGGCATTCCAGGGCCGCTCCAGAAGCGAGTGTTTGATCCGCTCTTTACGACCACGGCCTCTCGCAACGATCCCCTCGGCTCCGGAATGGGGCTAGGCTTGGCCTTAGTCCAGCGAGGCGCGGAGGCGTTCGGCGGCAAGGCTGAGCTTACGACTCCTCCGCCCGGCTTCGCGACCTGCTTCCGGGTCCGCCTCCCGCTCGAGACTGAGGGTTCCCGTTGATGGCAGACGCGCCACGCCCTTCGATCCTGCTCGTCGACGACAACGAACAGGTTCTTGCCAGTCCTACTCGAAAACCTCCGACGCGAATTGGCGGGCGTCGACGTCGATCTGAAGCCCTGGGTGCCGAAGCTGGAGGATGGCGATCTGGACGCCGCTTTCGAACAGCGCGCCGACGCCACAACCGTGTTGGTGGTCACCGACTATGACCTGACGACCAGCGTGAAAGGGCTCTTCGGGCATCCGCCCCGGGCGTGTCCGCGGAAGGCGGTGCGCGAGTGCAGGACGACGAAGTTGTGCCAGAACAGCATCTCGCCCGGCTCCAGCATGAAGTCGGCGCGCACCTCGGGCCGCTGGGCCACGGAGGAGAAGAAGGGTCTGGGCCTCAACGAGGTCCGCCGGCAGCTCGCGCCCATCTGCCTGGCCGCCGCCATCTGGAACAGGCCGTGGTAGTAGCAGCTGACCACGCCCGCCGACGTCGCAGAACACCGGCACCTTCTCGGCCGAGACGTCGCCCGTCCCCGCCATTTCGTGGAAGAAGCCTTCGTAGAGCGCCTTCAGGTGCTGGGGCGCCTCGGCGAGGATGACGTGTGGATCGCCAGGGCCGAGACCGCCCCGCTCATCCCGCCCTCGGCGGACCTGCGGTAGGAGGCCAGGCTCAGGATCTCGTGGAAGTCGGTGTGCGAGCGCAACGCTTCCACGTCCATCAGGTAGCCGCGGCCGGTGGGGTTGTGCTCCTCCTTCTGGACGTGGCCGATCAGGACGCGGCGATAGCTCTGCGGCGCGCCCGTCCCGAGGTGGGTCCCCAGGCCCCCAGTAGAGGCGGCTGTAGTCCTCGACCGACACCCCGGCCATGTCGAGCCCGGCCAGGATCACCGCGCCCTTGCCGTGCATGATCTCGAACCGCGCCGCCCCGCATCAGGTCGTTGACCAGGGGATGGTCGAAGTCCTCGCGCGTGATCGCGTCGGGCTGCAGATGCGGGTCTTGTCGACCAGGGCCCACTGGGCGGCGACGTGCTCGGGGCCCATGCGGTGGGTCAGGCCCTCCTTGCCGCCGATCTCGGCGCTGGTCCAGGCGGCGGGATGGTCGATGCGCTGGGCATGGATGGCGGCGTCAAGGGCGTTCCTTTCCTGGCGGGCCGGCCGGTTTGTCGGGAGGTTGGCGGCCCTTCGCCGGCATTCTAGAGCCAGCGGCGGCGCCTGACCAAGTCGCAGGGTTATGAGCGCCCGCTCCCCAAGTCGTCACCCTCGGCCCTTGTGCCGAGGGTCCCTGCCTCCGCGACCCCGCACTCCGATGTTCAGACGCCGAGCATGCGGCGCGAGGGACCCTCGGCACAAGGCCGAGGGTGGACGGTGAAATGGAGCGGTCCGGCCATTCGAACCTTCCCTAGGGATGGAAGTCGATATCCCGCCGCGACGACACGATGGTCACGATGAAGCCGGCCAGCACGTCAAGCAGCACCATCAGCAGCATCAGGAAGAACACCGAGGTGGAGAACCCGCGCAGCAGCAGGAACTCCACCAGGCAGACGACGAACAGGATCATCGACAGCGAGTGGTTGATGATCGCGATGTTGCGGCTGTTGGTGGACTTCAGGAGCTCGACGAACAGCACCATCAGCGAACCGGCCAGGAAGAGGTCGCCCAGGGTGATCGGCCAGAGTCCGCCCGACGCCATGCGGATGGAGAACAGCGGGCTGGCCAGGGCCGAGGGGCGCGTCCTCGGTCTGCAGCCCGCCCCGCAATGGCCAGGAGCGCGAGGTTGTAGACCAGCACCGGCAGGGCCAGCAGCGGCAAGGCGGCGAACATGCCCGATCCCCAGATTTCGTGTCGCCCCGCCCACGGTTAACGCCATTGCGGCGCATCGCAAAGCCGTTACAACCTTCAGGCCTCGCGCACCGGCCCCGGGCGGCCGCGCGCGGCGCAGCAGCCAGATCACGCCCACCAGGTCGCCGAGCGAGGCCCACAGGCGGCTGAGGTTGGTGTACTTCGACCGCCCCCGAGCCGCGCGGCCGGTGGCTGACGTCGACGAACTCGGCCTTCAGCCCCTCGCGGCGGACCAGGGCCGGGACGAAGCGATGCAGGTGGTCGAAATAGGGCAGGCGCAGGAACACCGCGGTCGGCAGCACCTTCAGGCCGCAGCCGGTGTCGTCCGCTTCGTCGTTGAGCAGGCGCTTGCGCACCCCGTTGCCGATCCGCGAGGCCCAGCGCATGGACAAGCTATCCTGCCGCCGCAGCCGCCGCCCGGCGACCAGCCCTACGTCCGACGGGGCGGCCCCTGAGGCGCGCCACCAGCCGCGGCGCGTCGGCGGATCGTTCTGGCCGTCGCCGTCGAGGGTGACCAGGATCGCCCCGCGCGCGGCCTCGGCGCCGGTGCGCAGCGCCCGGCTCTGGCCGGCGTTGCGGGCGTGCCTGATCACGCGCAGCGCCGGCAGCTCGGCCTTCAGCGCCTGGAGCAACCGCCAAGGTGCCGTCGCGGCTGGCGTCGTCGACGAAGATCATCTCGTAGGCCTGGCCCTCGAAGGCGCGCGCGATCTCCCGCGCGAGGGCGGCGACATTGCCCTCCTCGTCGAACACCGGGACGATCACGGAGATTTCAGGCGTCATGGCCGGCGCTCATAGCGGGTTTCGGGCGCCCTGGGCAGGCTGCGCCGTTGACGCGGCGCGCGCGGGGCGCGAGTGGAGGGGCCCATGACCGAGCCTGACAGGCTGATCCTGGTGGGCCGCGTGCAAGGCGCCTTCGGGGTGAAGGGCGAGTTGCGGGGTGCGCGCCTATACCGCCGATCCGCTGGCGCTGCTGACCTATCGCGACCTGCGCCGCAAGGACGGCGCGGAAGCGCTGACCCTTGTGGGGGGCCGCGACTACAAGGGCGGGGTGATCGCCCGCGCCCGCGGCGTCGACAGCAAGGAGGCCGCCGACGCCCTGCAGGGGCTGGAGCTCTACGCCCTGCGCTCGGCCCTGCCGCCCGCCGGACGAGGACGAGTTCTACCTGGCCGACCTGATCGGGCTGGAGGTCAGGGGCGCCGGACGGCTCCAAGATCGGCCGGATCAAGGCCGTGCCGGACTTCGGCGCCGGCGACCTCCTGGAGATCCAGCCGCCGGGCGGCGGCCAGACCTGGCTGATCGCCTTCACCCGCGAGAACGTGCCGCAGATCGACCTAGAGGAGGGCCGCATCGTGGTGATCCGGCCGCCGGAGACCGACTGATGCGCGCCTTCGCCGACCTTCTGGGCCGGCTGTCGTTCACAGTTCACGGCCTCGCGCAACGCCAAGCTGACCCTGGTCGCGATTTCCTGAGGGAGCAGCCCGACCCCGAGCGCGGCTGGGCCCTGGCCTGCCTGACGGGTGAGCTGTCGTTCGACGCGGCCAAGCCGGCGATGATCCGCAAGGCCGTCGAGGCGCGGATGGACCCGATCCTGTTCGCCTGGTCCTACGACTATGTCGGGGACCTCGCCGAGACCGTGGCCCTGGTCTGGCCCGCGCGTCACGGCGCCAACCGGCCGCCGGAGCTGTCGGAGGTGGTCGACGGCCTGCGCGCCGCCTCGCGCACGGAGGTGCCGCGCCTTTTGGAGGGGTGGCTGGACGCCCTGGACGCCGACGGCCGCTGGGCCCTTTTGAAGCTGATGACCGGCGCCCTGCGGGTGGGCCTGTCCGCGCGCCTGGCCAAGCAGGCCCTGGCCGATCTCGGGCCGGTGGAGGTCTCCGAGATCGAGGAGCTGTGGCACGGCCAGCAGCCGCCCTACGAGGACCTGTTCGCCTGGCTGGAGGCCGCTCCGAGCGCCCGACCGCCGACCACCCCGGCCGCTTCCGCCCCGTGATGCTGGCCCAGGCCATCGACGAGGCCGTGGACTTCGACCGGCTCGACCCCGCCGACTACGCCGCCGAATGGAAGTGGGACGGCATCCGCGTCCAGGCCGTCAGCGAGCGCGGCGTGCGCCGCCTCTACAGCCGCACCGGCGACGACATCGCCGCGCCCTTCCCCGACGTGGTCGAGGCGCTGGAGTTCGAGGGCGTCATCGACGGGGAGCTCCTGGTCCTGCGCGACGGCCGCATCGCCTCGTTCGGGGAGCTGCAGCAGCGGCTGAACCGCAAGACGGTGGACGCCCGGCTGATGGCCGACTTCCCCGCCGGCATCCGCGCCTACGACATCCTGCTCGACGGCCACGAGGACGTGCGGCGCCTGCCCTTCGCCGGCCGGCGCGGGCGGCTGGAGGAATTCGTCGCCCGCATCGGTTCGGCGCGCATCGACCTGTCGCCGATGCAGCCGTTCGAGAGCTGGGGGGGAACTGGCGGCCCTGCGCGCCGCGCCGCCGCCGGGCGATCCCGAGGCCGCCGAGGGCCTGATGCTGAAGCGGTGGGACTCGATCTATGAGGCCGGCCGGCCGAAGGGGCCGTGGTTCAAGTGGAAGCGCGACCCGCACCTGGTCGACGCCGTCCTGATGTACGCCCAGCGCGGCCACGGCAAGCGGTCGAGCTTCTATTCCGACTACACCTTCGGCGTCTGGGACGACGGCAAGCTGACGCCCGTCGGCAAGGCCTATTCGGCTTCACCGACGATGAGCTGAAGCTGCTCGACGCCTTCGTGCGCAACAACACGGTGGAGCGGTTCGGCCCGGTGCGGGCGGTGCGGGCGGACAAGGACTTCGGCCTGGTCCTGGAGGTCGCCTTCGAGGGCCTGCAGCGCTCCACCCGCCACAAGTCCGGCGTCGCCATGCGCTTCCCCAGGATCAACCGCATCCGCTGGGACAAGCCCGCGCGCGAGGCGGACGAGCTGGCGACGTTGCAGCGGATGCTGGCGAACCGGGCATAGCCCCCCGCTGAGGAAGCGGAGCCCTTTTGAACCCGTCACCCTCGGCCTTGTGCCGAGGGTCCCTCTCGCCGCCGGCGTTGAGCCTCTCCATCGAAGTGGGGGTGGCGGAGGCAGGGACCCTCGGCACAAGGCCGAGGGTGACGGGGAAGGTGGCGGGACGGCGCGGTGTTCCTACGCCGCCCTTCCGCCACCGCGTGCAGGCGGGCGTAGGCGCCGCCCCGGGCGACGAGGTCACCGTGGCCGCCTTCCTCCACCACGCGGCCGTCCTGGAAGACCAGGATGCGGTCGGCGCCGCGGATGGTCGACAGCCGGTGGGCGATGACAATCGTCGTCCGCCCGGCCATCAGCGCCTCGGTGGCGGCCTGAACCTCGCGCTCGGTCTGCACGTCGAGCGAGGAGGTCGCCTCGTCCAGCACCAGGATCGCCGCGTCGGCCAGGAAGGCCCGCGCGATGGCCACCCTCTGCCGCTCGCCGCCCGACAGCTTCACCCCGCGCTCGCCGACCAGGGTGTCGTAGCCCCTGGGCAGGCGCATGATGAAGTCGTGGGCGCGCGCCCGGCGGGCGGCGGCCTCGATCTCGTCCCGCGTCGCCTCCGGGCGGCCATAGGCGATGTTCTCGCCGATGGTGCGGTGGGAACAGGGCCGGGTCCTGGGGCACCGCGGCGATGGCGCGCCGCAGGTCCCCTGGCCGACCCCGGCGACGTCCTGGCCGTCGATCAGGATGCGGCCGGCCTGCACGTCGTAGAGGCGCTGGATCAGCTTCACGAAGGTCGACTTGCCCGACCCCGTCGCCCCGACCAGCGCCACCCGCTCGCCCGGCGCGATGACCAGGGAGAAGTTGCGGTACAGCGGCTCCGGCTGGTTCTTGTAGGTGAAGCTCACCCGCTCGAACACGATCTGGCCGAGGCCGGGGCGGAACGGCCGCGCCTGGGCGGCGTCGACCACCTCGGGCGCCTGGCGGTGGTAGCCGGCCACGTCCTCCGCGTCGTCCAGCGCGCGCTGCAGCTGGCGGACGTTCTCGCCGACGTTGCGCAGGTAGCCGCCCATCAGCATGAAGGCCGTGATCGCGAAGGCCACGTCGCCGCGCTCGCCTGGCCGCGCGCCCACAGCCGCACCAGAAGGCCGGTCAGCCCCGCCTGCAGCACGATCTGGATCAGGTTCATCAGGAACCAGACGTGGGTGCCGCGGAACCAGGTGATGGTCACCGCCTTGCGCCAGCGCGCCAGCACGCCGGCGAAGCGCTGCTCCTCGCGCGCCTCGGCCCCGAAGGCCTTGATGGTGCGTTGGAGGAGACGGCGTCGGCCAGCGAGGCGCCGATCCGCGAGTCCAGGGCGTTGGAGCGCAGGTTGGCCGGCCGCACATAGCGGCTGGTCAGCAATAGGTTCAGCGCCACATAGGCGAACACCACCGCACCGGTGAACAGGCCCACATCGGCCAGCGCACGAACATGAAGATGGACAGCCGCTCAGCACCAGGATCGCAGGGCCGAGGCCCATCATCACCACGTCCGAGATGGTGTCGTAGCCCCACATGGCGCGGGTCACCTTGCGCACCGTCGAGCCGGCGAAGTTGTCGGCGAACCAGTCCGACGAGAAGGTCTGCACCCGCGCGAACGCCTCGCCGGTCATCTCCTCCATGTTGCGCGAGGCGAACAGGGTCCACAGGTAGCCGAAGCCGTTGCGCACCACCGCATGGCGGCGAACACCGAGATCAGCACCAGCCACGCGCCCCAGGCGCGCGCCGCCGCGTGGGCCGGATCGGCCACGGCGTCGACCAGCTTGCCGCTGGCCCAGGGCAGGGCGAGGTCGAAGCCGACCCCGACCAGGGTCAGGCCGGCGCAGGCCGTCAGCAGGCGCGGCCGGCGCATCCACTGCGCCCAGATGAAGGCCAGGACCTGGCCGTTGGAGAGGACGCGCGTGCGCGCGCCGTCCTCGGGAAGCGCGGAATCGTCGCTCATCGGGATCGTCCAGGGCTCTGCGGCCGGCGCGATGCGCGCGCGGGCTTGCGGCGGGTGTCGAACGGGGGTGCGGAAAGGCGGGACGGCTGGGTCCCGCGGGGGCGGCTGGTCATGGGGGTCCTCGGGATCGGGCGTTCAGGCGCCGATCGAGGAGGTCCCTGACTTAATGCAGGCCGCTCGACGCGCCGGTGCGGAGTTCGGGCTGCAGATCAAGTCGCGACATCTGGCCCCTCCTTTTTCCGGCTGCTGGGACGCGGCGAGGATTAGGCGCCGGCGCGGGCGGGGTCAACACGCGCGGGGATGGCGATCTGGCGCGCGCCGGACTTCCGCGGCCGGTGTGGCCGGCCGATCACGCCCGCGGCGTCACAAGGGGGTTCGGGCGAAGGCGCGGGGAATGGTACACCTTGGCCCGATGACCGTTCTGGACCGCCTGCCCGACGCCCCCGCCGACAACTGGGTCGACCGCTACGCCCCGGCGGGCCTGCGCCCGTGGCTGAAGCTCGGGCGGTTCGACCGGCCGATCGGGGCGTGGCTGCTGCTGCTGCCGGGCTGGCAGGCCATCGCCCTGGCCGGCGCCATGCACGGGCGCGGGCCGGACCTGAGGCTCCTGGTGCTGTTCCTGGTCGGCGCCTTCGTGATGCGAGGGGCCGGCTGCGCCTACAACGACATCGTCGACCGCGACTACGACGCCAAGGTCGCCCGCACCGCCGCGCGGCCGATACCCGTCGGGGCGGATCACCCTGCGCCAGGCCTGGGCCTATCTGGTCGGCCTGGCCCTGGTCGGCCTGATGATCCTGCTGGCCCTGCCGCCGCTGGCCATCGCGCTGGGCGCCGGCTCGCTCGTGCTGGTGGCGGCCTATCCGTTCATGAAGCGGATCACCTGGTGGCCACAGGCGTGGCTGGGCCTGACCTTCAACTGGGGCGCCCTGCTCGGCTTCGCCGCGGCCACAGGGACGCTGCGCTGGCCCTCGGCCCTGCTCTACGCCTCCGGCTTCTTCTGGACCCTGGGCTACGACACCATCTACGCGGTGCAGGACATGGAGGACGACGCCCTGGTCGGGGTGAAGTCCACCGCCCTGCGCCTGGGGGCCGGAGCGCCGCGCGCGGTGCTGGGCTTCTACGCCGTCGCCGTGGTCCTGGCCGTCGCCGCCGCGGTCGCCGGCGGGCTCGGGCCGCTGTTCCTGCCGTTCGCGGCCGCCTACGCCCTGCACCTGGGCTGGCAGGCGTCGCGGCTGCGGATGGACGACGGGCCCAGGGCCCTGGCCCTGTTCAAGTCCAACCGCGAGGCCGGGCTGATCCTGTTCGCGGGCCTGATCGCGGGCCTGTGGCGGCACGGCGGCCTGCTCGGCGGCGTGTTCGGATGAGGCGCGCGGGGCTGATCCTGGCCGCCGCCCTCGTCCTCCTCGCCGGCGCCTGCCACCGCAAGCCGGTGCGCGCGGTCGAGGCGCCGCCTCCCCCGCCGCCGATGACCTTCGCCCAGAAGACGGCGGACGCCAGCGTGCAGCTGACCCTCGCCGCCCCGATCGCCAACTATACGGGCCTGCGCGCCTTCCTCTACGACGACGCGGTCAAGGAGCTGAAGGCCTTCGTCGTCCAGGCCCAGAACGACCGCGCCCACCTGGCCGCCAAGGGCGTGCCGGTCCCGCCCTACCAGCGCACCCCTCTCCTGGAAGATCACCGCGGCCACCCCGACCCTGCTCAGCGCCGAACAGACCTGGTTCGACTATACCGGCGGCGCCCATCCCAACCACGGCGCGAAGGGCCTGATCTGGGACGTGGTGCGCGACCAGGAGGTCACGCGCGGCTCCCTGCTGCGTCCCGACATCGACCCCATGGCGCTCGACAGCTACCTCTGCGACGCGGTGAAGGCGGCCAAGGCCGCGCGGCCGGGGGCGGTCCAGGACCCGCAGACCTGGCCCTGCCCCCACTGGGCCGACTCCGACTTCGTGTTCGCGCCCTCCACGACGCCGGACAAGATCGGCGGCCTGACCTTCCTGTTCGACCCCTATGTGATCGGGCCCTATGTCGAGGGCGAGTACGAGGTCACCGTGCCGCAGGCGCAGGTCCGCTGGGCGCTGTCGCCGCTGATCTCCGACCAGTTCGCCGGCGCGCCCAAGGCGGCGGCCGGCGGCGGATGATCGCCGATCCGCGCGCCTTCATCCTGCAGCACACGCGCCTCCAGCGCCCGCCGCACGCGCCCGAGATCGTCCTGCACCTGGCCACCGAGATCGAGCCGATCTGGCGGATGACCGAGGACGCGCTCGGCCGCGCCGGCGTCGATCCGCCGTTCTGGGCCTTCGCCTGGGCCGGCGGCCAGGGCCCTCGCCCGCTACCTGCTCGACCATCCCGAGGAGGCGCGCGGGCGGCGGGTGGTCGACTTCGCCACCGGCTCTGGCATGGTGGCGATCGCGGCGAAGCTGGCGGGGCCGACGCCGTGCTGGCCGCCGACATCGACCCGTTCTGCGCGGCGGCCGTGCCGCTGAACGCCGAGGCCAACGGGGTGGAGATCGCCTTCACCGGCGAGGACCTGCTGGACGCCGGCCCGCCGTCGGCCGACCTGATCTGCGCCGGCGACATCTGCTACGAATGGCCCCTGGCCGACCGGGTGCGCCAGTGGCTCCAGATCGCCCACCGGCGCGGGACGCGGGTGCTGATCGGCGATCCCGGCCGCGCCTACCTGCCGCGCGAGGGCCTGGAACTGCTCGCCCGCTACCAGGTGCGGACCACGCGGGAGCTGGAGGACCAGGAGATCCGCAGCACGGGGGTCTTCACCTTCGCCGACTGAGGTCCGGCCCTCGCCTCACGCCAGGAGGACGATCTTGCCGAGGTGGTCGCCGCTTTCGATCCGGCATGGGCCTTGGCCGCTTCGGCCAGGGGGAAGGCGCTGTCGATGGTCGGGCGGAGCTTGCCCTGCTCGATCCAGGGCCACACCGTCTCCTCCACCGCGCGGGCGAGGCGGGCCTTCTCGTCGGCGCTGCGCGGCCGCAGGGTGGAGCCGGTCAGGGTCAGGCGCTTGCGCATGATCTGGCCGAGGTCGATCTCCGCGGTCATCCCGCCCAGGGTCGCGATGGTCACGAGGCGTCCGCCCGGCTTCAGGCACGCCAGGTTCCTGGGCGTATAGGGCCCGCCGACCATGTCGAGGATCACATCGGCGCCGCCGGCGGCCTCGACCGCCGCTGTGAAGTCCTCCGCCGAGGAGTCGATGGCGAGGTCGGCGCCCAGCCCCCGCGCCTGCTCGGCCTTGGCCGCGCCCCGGCCGGTGGCGATCACCCGGGCCCCGGCCGCCTTGGCCATCTGGATCGCGGTGACCCCGATTCCCGAGGTGGCGCCGTGGATGAGACAGGTTTCGCCCGCCTGCAGGCGTCCGATGTCGAACACGTTCGCCCAGACGGTGAAAACCGTCTCGGGCAGGGATGCGGCCTCCGCGAAGTCGAGCCCCGCCGGATCGGCAGGGCGTGGCGGGCGTCCACCACGGCGTATTCGGCATAGCCGCCGCCGCCTAGCAGGGCCACCACCCGGTCGCCCGCCTTCCACCGGGGCGCGTCGGGCCCCAGCGCCTCGACCTCGCCGGCGATCTCCAGCCCCAGGGTCGGCGGCGCGCCGGGCGGGGGCGGATAGTAGCCCATGCGCTGCAGCACGTCGGGCCGGTTGACCCCCGCGGCGCGCACGCGGACCAGGATCTGGCCGGGGCCGGGCGTTGGGACATCGACCGTCACGGGGATGAGATCCTCGGCGGCCCCCTTGCCGCCGCGGACAGCGATGGCGGTCATGGCGCCGACCATTCTGGGGCCTCCCGTGCTTGCGCTCAGCCCGCGCAAGGCGTCAGATACCCCCCTGACGGCGGTGAAGCCAAGGGAGGCCGCCATGTTCGAGGACGCAGCCCAGCCCCGTCCCAGACGGGGCGAAGCGCTGGACGCGCTGTTGCGGGAGGACCTGGAGCTTTATGGCCGCGAGGAGCTCGAGGAGCGGATCGAACGGCTGAAGGCCGAGATCGCCCGCGCCCAGGCCCAGCTCGACAGCAAGCACCAGGGACGCGCCGCCGCAGACGCTTTGTTCAGCATCCGGCGGGAATAGTTCGCCCAACGGGGGCATGGCATGGGCGTTGCAGATCGGTTCGGGAACGCGGCGGCGTAAGCGTCGCGGATCGCCAAGTGAGGGGCATGCTTTGATGAGTGACTTCGCCGCGCCGGTGCAGGGAGCTTGGCGGAACAGCGTGGTGCGCGATTTCGCGGCCTCCGAGCTGTTCGACCCGCACCTTCCAGGAAGGCATGGAGCTGGTCGAGGAGACCGCCGCCTATCTGGACGGGGCCGGGCGCCACGATTCCAAGCGGCTGAGCCGCGCCGCGGCCCTGGCCTACGCCAGCGAGAGCATGCGCCTGACCACCCGGCTGATGCAGCTGGCGTCGTGGCTGCTGGTCCAGCGGGCCGTGCGCGAGGGCGAGATGAGCGCCGGCGACGCCTGCCAGGAGCGCTATCGGCTGGCCCAGAACCTGTTCAAGGGCGCGCCCGTCGGCGGCCAGGCCGAGCACCTGCCGCACGGCCTCCTGACCCTTCTGGAGCGCGCGGGCGTGCTCTACGAGCGCGTGCTGCACCTGGACAGGCGCATGTACCTGGAGGCGCCGGCCGAGCCGGACAACCATCCGGTGCTGGCCCAGATGGAGCGGCTGCAGGCGGCGTTCGGCGGCGCCGTCTGAGACGGCGCGCGGCCTTCGGCTGAATTGTCAGGAACGGACGATGCGCCGCTCGCCCTGGAGGCGGGACGCATCGGACTGAGCGGCGCTCGACGCTGCGCCCGTAGGCGCGGCGCGAAGGCCTACTTCTTCATGAAGCCGCCGTACTTGGCGGCGAAGCGCGACACGCGGCCGCCGCGGTCCAGCATGGCGTGGCCGCCGCCGGTCCACGCGGATGGGTCTTCGGATCGATGTCCAGGCGCAGGGTCGCGCCTTCCTTGCCGTAGGTCGAGCGCGTCTGATAGGTCGTCCCGTCGGTCATCACCACGGTGATGAAGTGATAGTCGGGGTGGGTTTCTTGCTTCATGGCGGGCGGGCTCGAACGGCGGAATGCAAAAGCCCGCCGGCGGCCGGCGGGTCTGGAGGATGGGCCGTATACACGACCGCCCGCCCCGAACGCAAGGGCGCGGCGCAAGCCCGCGGCCTGTGAGACGCCCGCCGCTTAGCGGCCTCGGCCCCTCAGGATGGACTGGGCGCGGAGAGCCTCCGCGCACGATGCTCGCGAAGGTGCCGCCGATGAGCGTGGCGGAGATCGCGATGCTCACGGCGTCCAAGCTCAGCGCATAGATGCTCCCGCCCGCGACGTATTGCTCGGCCTGGTCGGTGAAATGCACGGCGTGCAGCGCAAGCTGGACGCCCTTGATGATCATCGCCGCCCCGAGCCACAGGCTGTTGTAGCGCACGGCCAGGACAAGGAAGGCTATAGCCACGACCATGTCGAAGATCAGGGTGGGCAAGACCGGAACGTTTTGCCTGCTCCACAGCTCGAATGCGGAACTCGCGACCGCCGCCAGGCAGTATATCGAGGCGCCGTAGCGTTCTGCGGACCGGCCCTTCAGCCACGCGAAAATGCACGCGCCGACCAACGCGCCGTCGGTGAGGATCAGCGTCAGCACGTTCGCAAAAAAGCGCGCCTCTGAGGACATCAGAGACGCGCTAAACAAGTCCGGTTAAGATTGGGTGCCGGAAACGGCCTCAGACAGCGCGACGCTGCTCCTCGGCTTCGACCTGGGTGTTCCAGGGCTTGACGCCGCCTTCCATCTTGGTGCGGACGCCGATGCGCAGCTTCACTTCGGACAGCGCATGGTGCGTCTCGATCATGGCGTGCCGGGCCTGGGCCAGGGCGGCCATGGCTTCGGCGATCTTGCTGGTCGCCTGATCGGTGACGACGGCGGAGACGCCGAGTTCGCGGCGAGCCTCGATGAGGCTGCTCATCAGGCCGAGGCGTCGGCGATGGCGCCGTCGAGGGACTCTTCCGAGGCCCACAGCTTGGTGGCGACACCCTTAGCGACAAATACCTTATCCACTTCAACCTCCATTCGAGCGACTCGAATAAGGTAAACAAATCGTTAACGCAAAGCCAGCGAAACTTGACCGCCGATATCGGATTCCCGACCGTGTGCGACACATTTTCGCATCAGGCGTGTATTGGATTCCCCTGCGGCGTGTATCGACTACGGCCGAGCTTGTTCACGGGCCTGAAGTGAAGCGTTAGGAGATCGCAGCTATACCGGTCGGCTGAACACCCGAGGTCCCAAAGCCGAACGGAACCAGTGGCCGCCGAGATCGTCATCCACCAACCCGCCCCAACCTCGGGCGAGGAGGCCGCGCCGCGCGAAGCCCAGGACCCGTCGCAACCCGCCGGGCCGGCGCTGGACGTGGGCCTGGCGCCCAACGGCCTGTCCTTTCAGAACCGCATCGCCGTCGTCGCCCTGATCACCGCCCTGGCGGTGCTGCTGGCGGCCTGCTTCATGTTCATGCTGGCCGAGTGGCGGACCGAGCGGTCGCACTTCGTGCAGAACCAGACCATGCTGGCCGAGGTGGTCGCCAGCCACGCCGCCCGGGCCGTGTCGCCGCTCGATACACGCCGCCTCGGGCTCGGCCTTTCGGCCCTGTCGGCGGATCCCCGGATCATCTCGGCCTATGTCGCCGACGCGCAGGGCCGACCGCTGTCGGTCTACCGGCGCCCGGGCGCCTCCCAGGCCGCCGGGCCCGACGATGTCCAGGTCAGCGTGCCGTTCGGCGACGGACGCGGCTCGGGCGGACGTCTGGTCATGCGCGCGCGGGGAGAGGGCTTCGGCTCGCTCCTGCCGCGGTTCGTCTCGCTCGGCGGGGCGCTGTTCTTCGTGGCGGCGGGACTGGCCCTCTTCATGGGCCGCTGGCTGGCGGGCAGCCTGGCCAAGCCGGTCGACAGGCTGTCGCGCGCCATGGGCGAGGTCGCCCGCAGCGGGGATTTCGCCCAGCGGGTCGAGCGCGTGGCGGAAGACGAGTTCGGCCGGCTGACCGACAGCTTCAACGACCTGCTCGCCCAGCTCAACCGCAACGACCAGGAGCTGCGCAAGGCCATGACCGCCCTGGTCGAGGCGCGCGACGCGGCCGAGGCGGCCAATGTCCTGAAGTCGCACTTCCTGGCCAACATCAGCCACGAGATCCGCACGCCGCTGAACGGGGTGCTGGCCATGGCCCAGATCATGGCCATGGGCGAGCTGACGCCGGGCCAGCGCGAGCGGCTGGCGGTGATCCAGCAGTCGGGCGAGGCCCTGCTGGCCGTGCTCAACGACGTGCTCGACCTCTCCAAGATCGAGGCCGGCCGGATGGAGCTGGAGGACGGCGAGTTCGACACCGCCGTGCTGATCGGCGAGGTCGAGGCGGTCCACGCCGCCCCTGGCGGCCAAGAAGGGCCTCGATTTCAAGATGGACATGCGGCCGGGCGCCGAGGGCCGGCGCAGCGGCGACATCGCCCGCATCCGCCAGATACTCAACAACCTGGTCTCCAACGCGGTGAAGTTCACCCTGAAGGGCGAGGTCCGCGTCACCATCGAGGGGGTCGGACCGGCGGGCGGAGAGGGGCTGAAGATCGCGGTCACCGACACCGGCATCGGCGTGCCGGCCGACAAGCTGCCGCTGCTGTTTCAGAAGTTCACCCAGGTGGACTCCTCCACCACCCGCCAGTTCGGCGGCACCGGCCTGGGCCTGGCCATCTGCCGCGAGCTGGCCCAGCTGATGGGCGGCTCGGTCTGGGCCAAGAGCCGGCAGGGCTCCGGGTCGACCTTCTTCTTCTCCGTGCCCGCGCCGCGGCTGTCCGCGCCGAAGCCGGCCCCGGCGCCCGAGGAGCCCTCGGCGCTGACCGGCCCCGCCGGCCGCGGCCTGCGGGTGCTGGCGGCGGAGGACAACTCCACCAACCAGCTCGTGCTGAAGACGGTGATGGCCACCTTCGGCCTGGACGTGGACATGGTGGCGGACGGCCGCCAGGCGCTCGACGCTTGGAATGCGCGTCCCTACGACCTGATCCTGATGGACATCCAGATGCCGGTGATGGACGGCCTGGCCGCCACCCGCGCCATCCGCGACGCGAGGCCCGCATCGGCCGGCGCCGCACCCCGATCATCGCCCTGTCGGCCAACGCCATGACCCACCAGGTCAAGGAATACCTGGCCGCCGGCATGGACAGCCACGTGCCCAAGCCGATCCAGCTCGCCCGCCTGCAGCAGGCCCTGGAGGAGGCCCTCGCCGCTCCTGGCGAGCCGCGCCTGTCGGAAGCGGCCGGCTAGAGCCCAAGCAGCTCGTCCGTCCCCTACGCAAACATGCGAACGGGCCCGGCGCTTCCGCCGGGCCCGCGACGCTCATCAGGAGAAGATGCGTCCTACTTGGTGGTCCCGACGCTGACAGGGGCGCCGCCGGAGACGACGCCGACATGCCCCAGCTTGCCCTGCGCCTGGGACGGCGCGGCGACGCTGGCGCCGAGCAGGCTCGACGAATTGGGCCCGGTCACGTCGGTCTTGCCGACCTTGACGTTGGCGGCCGAGCTCAGGGTGAAGCCGGGGGCCGCGCCGCCGGTGGCGTTGTCCACGGCGCGAACGGACGCACGAGGACGCCTTTGGTCTTGGCTTGCTGGCCGGTCTGGACCAGCGTCTGGCCGGCGCCGTTGGTGACCGTCGCGACGTTGGAGCTCAACGGCGCGACCTTGGGCGACGCCCCGAGGGCCGCGTTGCCCGCGGACACGAGCACGCCCCCGCCGGCGTTGGAGACCGGCGCCGGAACGGTCGCCGCCAAGCCGCGCCGCTGACTGCGACCGCCGCGGCCATGGTCGCGCCCGCGACCAAGACTCCACGCACCCGAGTGTAGTTTGCAGAAAGGATATTCATTGGTGGTCCTCCTCTGCATCCGAAAACCCAGAACAAGAAACCAGGTTCCCTTCTTGATTGTATCAAGTGAGGACTATTTACGCGTCCATGGTTAATCGGCCAGGCAAAGCTTGTACCCCGGCAATGCGTGCTCGCCGCGGCAGGCGTTGGGCGCAAAGGCGCAATTTGCATAGATGTGCGGATTACGCCGACTCCGGACGAAAGCCCGCCCGCCCGTCGCCGGCCGCCTCTAGACCTGGGCGGCTAGGTGAGGACTGACCAGACCCAGGGGCAAGGAGGTCGAATCCTTCACGCCGCGCACCACGATCCGGCTCTGGATATTGGACACCAGGCCCGACGAGAGCAGCTTGTCGCGCAGGAAGCAGTCAAAGGCGTGCATGTCGCGGGTGACGACCCGGAGCACATAGTCTTCCGAGCCGGTGACGGTGGCGCACTGCACCACCTCGGGCCAGTCCTTCACCGCCGTCTCGAACCGGTCGAGGTTCTCCTTGGTCGGCAGGGCGAGCTTGACCGTGGCGTAGACCTCGAAACCGAGGCCGAGCTTCTCGCGGTCGAGCAGGGTCACCCGCTTCTGGATGATCCCGATGTCCTCCAGCCGCTTGATCCGCCGCCAGCACGGGCTGGAGGACAGGCCGACGCGGTCGGCGATCTCGGCCACCGACAGGCTGGCGTCGTTCTGCACCAGGTCCAGGATCTTGGCGTCGACGGAGTCGAGCGGTTCAGGCACGTTTTTGTTTCCTTTGACCTGCTGCGAGGCGATTCTTGCGCGAACCATGCCGGGCGGCCGATCCATGGCAAGATTATCGCCCGGCCGTCAAGGACGACGCGGCAGGTCAGGGCCCGATGTCAGACCGTGATCGCCTTGACGTTGCGCACCGGCTCGGCCTCCGCCACGCGGCCCCAGCGGACCAGGCCCCAGGCGCGCTCGTGCAGGTAGAACAGCGCGATCTTGGTCAGGGCCTCGACCGAGGCGATCGAGACGGCGTACTTGAGCCGGCCGGTGACCAGCAGGCTGAGGACGAAGGTGTCCAGGCTGCCGACCAGCCGCCAGGACACCGCCTTGGCCAGGGCGCGCAGATGGCCCTCCGGCGACCAGCGCACCAGCCGCCACAGCCGCTCGTGGCCGTAGAACAACAGGATCTTGGTCACCGTCTCCAGCGAGGCGATCGCGCCGGCCGAGAACGGCTTGCCGGTGATCAGGAGGCTCCACAGGAAGGTGTCGAGCGTGCCGACGATGCGCCAGCTCACGCCCTTGGCCAGGGAGCGCCAGTGGCCGTCGACCGCGGGCCGGGGTTCGATCGACATGACGCGCTCCCGCACACTGGCCTTGCGGCCGCAAACGACCGACGATGGGTAATGGATCGAGCCCATCATCGCCAGTGACCCAGTCGGGTTTCGATTTCGACGTCGTGGTGGTCGGCGCCGGCGCCGTGGGCCTGGCCGTCGCCCATGCCCTGTCGCAGCGGGGCCTGGCCGTGGCTGTGCTGGAGGCCCAGGCGGCGATCGGCCAAGGCGTCTCCTCGCGCAATTCCGAGGTGATCCACGCCGGCCTCTACTACCCCACCGGCTCGCTGAAGGCGCGGCTGTGCGTGCAGGGGCGGCGGATGCTCTACGCCTTCCTGGAGGCGCACGGCGTGGCCTTTGACCGCTGCGGCAAGCTGGTGGTCGCCACGGCCGAGGACGAGGTCCGCGCCTGGACGCCATCGCCGCCCAGGCCGTCGCCAACGGCGTGGAGGGCGTCAGCCGCCTCACCGGCCCCGAGGCCTGCGCCATGGAGCCGGGCCTGGCGGCCGCCGCCGCCATCCTGTCGGAGCAGAGCGGGGTGTTCGACAGCCACGGCTACATGTTGGCGCTGCAGGGGGAGATCGAGTCGCGCGGCGGCCTCGTGGCCCTGCGCGCGCCGTTCACGGGCGCCGGGCCGCTGGCCGGCGGCGGCTTCCGCATCGCCGCGGGCGGCGAGGAGGCGGCGGAGCTCTCGGCCGAGCGCCTGGTCCTCTGCGCCGGCCTCGGCGCCCAGGCGGCCGCTGCGGCGGTGCAGGGCTATCCGCCGGCCGCAATCCCGCCCCTGCACTACGGCAAGGGCGTCTACTTCCGCCTGGCCGGGCGCGCGCCGTTCCGCCATCTGATCTATCCGCCGCCGATCCAGGGGGCGCTCGGCACCCACTATCGGCGCGACCTCGGCGGCCAGGCCCACTTCGGCCCCGACCTCGCCTATGTCGAGACGCCGGACTACGGCGTCGACCCCGCCCGCGCCGAGGGCTTCTACCGCGACATCCGCCGCTATTGGCCCGGCCTGCCCGACGGGGCGCTGGAGCCGGACTACGCCGGCATACGCCCCAAGCTGCACGGCCCCGGCGAGCCCCAGCCGGACTTCCGCATCGACGGGGCCGAGGTGCACGGCCTGCCCGGCCTCATCGCCCTGTTCGGCATCGAGAGCCCCGGCCTGACCTCCTCCCTCGCCATCGGCGAAGAGGTCGCCGACCACTTAGGCTGAACGACCTTGGCCGCAGGGAAACCACAAAGCGGCCCCGTTCGCGGTTAGACTCGGCTGTCGATTCGCCGGCAGGGAGATGACCATGGATCGCCGTTCCTTGATCGCCGCGGGGGTCGCCGCCGCCGGCGCAGCCGCCTGGTCGGTCGCCCGCGCCCAGGACACCACCCAATCATCCCTGCCGCCGGCGCAGCCGCGCCCGGCCGGCGCGGCCCCGCCCGCCCTACGATCCCCCGCCGTCGTCCGATCCGGAGGGTCCGCCGCCGCCCAGCTTCCGGCCCGACTATCCGGCCAACACCCGGGCCCAGACCTATTCGCGCGACGAGATCGTCAATTCCGCCTCCGACTTCCTCGGCGTCACCGCCGAATCGGCGGGCGCGGCGGTCGAGCACATCTTCAAGGACAACGGCCGGCCCACGGCCTATATCTCCGGCGAGGAGGGCTCGGCGGCCTTCATCGGCGGCGTCCGCTACGGCCGCGGCCTGCTCTACATGAAGAACAGGAAGCCGGTTCAGGTCTACTGGCGCGGCCCGTCGGTGGGCTTCGACTGGGGCGGCAACGCCTCGCGCTCCTTCACCCTCTGCTACAATCTTCAGTATCCGGAGATGATCTTCCGGCGCTTCCCGGGCGTGGAGGGCACCGCCTATCTGATCGGGGGCCTCGGGGTGGAACTACCAGCGCGCCGACGGCGTCACCCTGGCCCCGATCCGGGCCGGCGTGGGCCTGCGCCTGGGCGCCAACGTCGGCTACCTCGCCTACAGCCGCACCCGCAGCTGGATTCCGTTCTAGCCGGCGCGCATTGACGCGGCCCCGGCTGCGATAGTGCATCGCAACGGACGGCCGCATCGGCGCCGTCTGTGGACCCGTCCACGTCCTGTTGAGCTCCTGCGGCGCGCCTCCACGCGCCCATCGTGCTGTGCGCCGGGCGCCAGCGCTCCAGAAAGGCTGGGCTGAGTTGGCCAACGTGACCGTGATCGGCGCCCAGTGGGGCGACGAGGGCAAGGGGCAAGATCGTCGACTGGCTGTCGAACCGGGCGGACGTGGTGGTCCGTTTCCAGGGCGGGCACAACGCCGGCCACACCCTGGTGGTGGGCGACAAGGTCTACAAGCTGGCCCTGCTGCCCTCGGGCCTGGTGCAGGGCAAGCTGTCGGTCATCGGCAACGGGGTGGTGGTCGATCCCTGGCACTGCTCGACGAGATCGGCCGCCTGCGCGCCCAGGGCGTGGAGGTGACGCCCGAGCGGCTGGTGCTGGCCCGACAACGCCTGCACTGATCCTGCCGATCCACCGCGACCTCGACCAGGCGCGCGAGCGGTCCGCCGTCAGCCGCAACGGGGCGATCGCTCGATCGGCACCACCGGCCGCGGCATCGGGCCGGCCTATGAGGACAAGGTCGGCCGCCGCGCCGTGCGGGTCGCCGGACCTCGCCGACCCGGGCGCGCTGGAGGCCAAGATCGAACGCCTGCTTGCCCACCACGAGCCGCTGCGCCAGGGCTGGGCCTGCCGCCCGCCGACGCGGACGAGATGCTGGCCTCGCTGCTGGCCGTCGCCGACGGGGTGCTGGCCTATGCCCGGCCGGCGTGGGCGGACGCTGGACGCCGAGGTGCGCCGGGGCCGGCGCATCCTGTTCGAGGGCGCGCAAGGGGCCCTGCTCGACGTCGACCACGGGACCTATCCCTATGTCACCTCGTCCAACACCGTGGCCGGCCAGGCGGCCGCCGGGTCGGGCATGGGGCCCCGGGGGCCGGGCTATGTGCTGGGGATCGTCAAGGCCTACACCACCCGCGTCGGCGAGGGGGCCGTTCCCCACCGAGCTCGACGACGAGATCGGCCGGCACCTCTCCACCGGTGGGCAAGGAGGTCGGGGTCAACACCGGCCGCCAGCGCCGCTGCGGCTGGTTCGACGCGGTGCTGGTGCGCCAGTCGGTGGCGATCAACGGCATCCAGGGCGTCGCCCTGACCAAGCTCGACATCCTGGACGGGCTGGAGAGCCTGAAGGTCTGCGTCGGCTACCGGCTGGACGGGGCGGTGCTCGACTACCTGCCGTCGGGCCTGAAGGGCGCAGGCGGCGGTAGAGCCGATCTACGAGACCCTGGAGGGCTGGAGCCAGAGCACCCAGGGCGCGCGGTCATGGAAGGACCTGCCGGCCAATGCGGTGAAATACGTCCGCCGTGTGGAGGAGCTGATCGGCGCCCCGGTGGCCCTGCTCTCCACCAGCCCCCAGCGCGACGGACACCATCCTGATGCACGACCCGTTCCTGGGGTGAGGGGGCGGGGCCGCCCTCGTCCCTTCGAGGCGATCCTGCGGATCGCACCTCAAGGATGAGGGCTACTTGACGCCGGCGCTTGCTGAGCCGCAGTAGAAATCCTCATCCTGAGGCGCCCTCCGAAGGAGGGCCCTCGAAGGACGAGGATTTCGGCCACCGCCGTTCAGGCGTTGACCAGGTTCCGTTCCTGGGCGGCGGCGCGCATGGCCTTCTGCAGCTTCTCGAAGGCGCGGACCTCGATCTGGCGCACGCGCTCGCGGCTGACGCCGTATTGCGCGGCCAGCTCTTCCAGCGTGGTCGGTCGTCCTTCAGCCGGCGCCTCGGTCAGGATATGCCGCTCGCGGTCGGTCAGCTCGGTCATCGCCTCTTCGAGCAGGCCCATGCGGACCGACTTCCTCCTCGGTCTCGGCGAAGGCGGTCTCCTGGCTCACCTGGGTCTCGTCGGCCAGCCAGTCCTGCCATTCGCTTCGCTGTCCGAGCGCAAGGGCGCGTTCAGCGAGGCGTCCCGGCCCGGACAGGCGCCGGTTCATCGAGGATCACCTTCGTCGTTCAGCACGCCGAGCTTGGTGGCGATCTGGCTGACCTGTTCGGGCCGCAGGTCGCCCTCGCCCAGGGCGCTGATCTCGGCCTTGGCCTTGCGCAGGTTGAAGAACAGCTTCTTCTGGGCCGCGGTGGTGCCCATCTTCACCAGCGACCACGAGCGCAGGATGTAATTCCCTGGATCGAGGGCGCGGATCCACCACATGGCGTAGGTGGCCAGGCGGGAAGCCCTTGTCCGGCTCGAACTTCTTCACCGCCTGCATCAGGCCGACGTTGCCCTCGGAGATCACTTCCCCGATCGGCAGGCCATAGCCGCGGTAGCCCATGGCGATCTTGGCCACGAGGCGCAGGTGCGAGGTGACGAGGCGGTGCGCGGCCTCGGGATCCTGGTGTTCCTTCCAGCGCTTCGCCAGCATGAACTCCTCATCCTTGGCGAGCATCGGAAACTTGCGGATCTCCGAGAGATACCGCGAAAGACCGCCTTCCGGCGACATGACAGCGAGTTGTGCAGCGGCCATCGGCCGATTCCCCTTCGATTCCGGGTGGCGGCGCGGCCTTCGAGAGGGTCCCGCAGGCGGGCCTCCCCAGGACGACGGGCGCAGCTCGCCCCACCCCCATTTCAACCGCCAAGATAGGTATCAGTTGCGCGGAATTTAAGGCCGCGGACGCATAATTCCCGAGTTGGAGGGTCGGAAATTTGATCCAGATCAAGCGGCGCCGGCTTGCGCGCCGCCGCGGCCGGGCGACAAGGGCCGCAGGTGGTTCCTCCGAGGGATCGGAGGCGAAGATGGGAAGGCGGTGCGGGGCCCTGGCCCCTAGTCCGCCGCTGTGCCCGCAACTGTGAGCGGCGAGGCCGCGCCCGATCCGCGCTCCGTCTTTAGGGGGCGGCGCCACTGGGAGGATGCTCCCGGGAAGGCGGGGCGAGGCCCCAAAGACCCGCGAGCCAGGAGACCTGCCGCCGCGTCGCTCGCCCTTGGCCCGGGGATAGGCCGCGGGGCGCGGAGGCTTTCCGTCGAAGCGACTGGCCGGCCGCCGCCGGCGGGAGGCGCGTCCCTCCCGCGGCCTGTCGCTCGATGGCTCCCTCCCGGCGCGGAGGCGGCCGACGGAGACGCCTTGATGCCCGCCCTCGCCGCGGACGCGCCGGCCCCAGCCCGTGCAGGAGATCGTGGTCACCGCCACGCGCCTGCCGACGCCGCTGGGGCCAGGCCCCCGATGTCCATGTGATCACCGCGACGACATCCGGCTCCGCCAGGCGAGCTTCGCCTTCGACGTCCTGTCGACGCTCCCGGCCTGCAGGTCAGCCGCACGGGAGCGTTCGGCGGCGTGACCTCGGTGATGATCCGGGGCGCCTCCTCGGACAAGACCCTGGTGCTGGTGGCGGGGCGCCGTGTGGAACGACCCCACCTCCCCGGCCGGGGGCTTCGATTTCTCCAGCCTGGATCTGGCCGACGTCGACGGATCGAGGTGCTGTCGGGGCCGCAGGGATCGCTGTGGGGCTCGGACGCCATCGGCGGGGTGGTGTCGATCACCACCCGCGAGCCCGACGGCCTGCACGCCGGCGGCGAGGCGGGATCGTTCGGGACCGAGCGGGCGTATGGCTCGGCCGGAGTCGCCGACGCGGCGCGGGCGGTCGGGGGTCAGCGCCGCGTGGTTCTCCACCGGCGGGATCTCCAAGGCCGACGCGCGCGACGGCAATCCCGAGCGCGACCCGTTCCACAGCGTCACCGCCCAGGCCAACGGGCCGGTTCGCCCCGGCGGACTGGATCAGCCTGGACGGCCGCGTCCGCTACAACCGCGCCTATGCGGCGCTGGACAGTTCCGGCGGCCCCACCGGCGTGATCGACGGCCGGACGGCCAGGCGAGCTGGATGGCCCTCGGGCTTCGTCCGGGCCCGGATCATCGGCCCGGCCGGGTTCGTCCAGGACCTGCGCGTGCGACGGCATGGACATGGACCGGCTGTCGGAAAGCTGGTTCGCCGGCGCCCTGTCGCCCTTCGAGGCCAAGGGGCGGCGCATCGACCTGCGCTGGACGGCGGAGCGGTCCGGCCAGGGGCCGAACGCCTTCCTCTTCGGCGTCGAGCGGCAGGCGGACCATGAAGAACACCGGCGACGGCGGGCGGGGCGCCGACAACCTCGCCGGCTTCGCGGCCTGGCGGTTCACGCCCTCCCGCGCCTGTCGACGACGATCAGCGTGCGGCGCGACCAGCCGAGCGGCTATGACCGGGGTGACCACCGCCCGGCGCCGCCGCCGTGGCCAAGCTGTTCGGCGGACTGTCGCTGAGCGGATCGGTCGGCCAGGGTTCAAGGCGCCGTCGATCTTCCAGACCACCTATCCGTGCCCCCGAATGCCTGCCCCCCGGTCCCGCCCCGGGGCTGAAGCCCGAGCACGCCGTCGGCTGGGACGCCGGCCCTGGCCTGGGCCTCGCCCGGCGGGCGGCTGCACCGCCAGGTCACCGCCTACGGCCTCTCGGTTCGCGACCAGATCGACTACCAATATCCCCGCGGCTACATCAACATAGACCGTACACGGACGACTGGCGTAGAAGCGGAGGCGTCGGCCGACCTCGGCCTCGGGCTGTCGGTGCGGGGAAGCTACGCCTACGCCGACGCCAGGGACCTCTCAACCGGCCTGGCGCTGCTGCGCGTTCCCGCGGAACAGCGAGTCCGGAACCCTCGCCTGGCGACGCGGGCGAGCCGAGGCGGCGCTGACCGTCCGTGGGCAGAGCAAGGCGGCGGACGTCTACGGCGACATCCGGCCGTTCGTGGTGGCGGACCTGGCCGGCGCCTATCGCGTCAGCCGCCATCTGAGCCTGACGGCGCGGGTGGAGAACCTCTCCGACGCGCATTACCAAGAGGCGTTCGGCTATGGCGAGCGGGGTTCGGCCTGTTCCTGGGCGTCAGGCTGCAGGACTGATCAGGCGGCCGCCATTTGGAGGGGTCGAGCGCCACCGATCGTCGATCGCCATGTCGTCCCAGTCGAGATCGGGGGCGGGCTTGCGGCCGCGGCCAGGATCGCCTGCAGCTCCGCGGCGGTGGTCACGCCAACGATGACCGAGGTCGCCTCGCGGCGCGACAGGGCGAAGCCGAGCGCGGCCTGCAGCGGGTCGCTGCGGCCCTCGGCGATCATCCGGCGCACGCGCGACAGGCGGCGCGAGGCGCTCTGCAGCGGCGCCGGCACCCGGTCGGGCGGCAGGAACAACAGGCCCTGCAGGAAGATCGAGCGCAGGTGCACCTCGATGCCCATCCTCGGCCATCTCGGCCAGGGCGCCGGAGACGATCAGGCGCTGGTCCAGCAGGCTGGCGGGGGCCTGGACGATGTCCGGGCTTGAAGCGGCGGGCCACGCCCACCGGGTCGTCGGAGGCGTAGCGGAGACGCCGATGCGCTCCACCAGCCCCTCGTCGCGCATACGGCGCAGGCGGCTCCACAGGGCCGGGCCGTGCGGGCCGAAGAGGTCGCCGGCCTGCTCCACCACGATGGCGTAGGCCCGCTCCATGCCCAGGCGGGTCAGGGCCGCCTTGGCTTCGGCCTCCACGAAGTCCGGGCCGCGGTCGCAGCGCGCGGTCTTGAGCACCGGCAGGAACGGACAGGGCCGCGGCATCAGCTGGCCCACGACGCGGTCGGTCCGCGCCGCGCCAGCCACCATGTCCAGCACGCCACGCCCCCCCGGGCCGCGATCTGCAATATGTCGCCCGCCTCGACCTCCGGCGAGCGCCCGCGCGGGCCGGACACCGGATAGTCCAGCCCGAACTGGGCCACGCCCATTCCAAGCTTCGCGCGCGGGTCGAAAGCGCCCTTCATCAGGTCCTCTGCCCAGCCCACCATTGTTCTCGAAGATGAAGATGCGGGACATTGTTTAATGAAGACGTAGCGCCGCGCCGCCTACTCGCGCCGGAAGTGCGCTTGCGATAAGCGTCGGCGATGGACTCCTTTCCGGCCTACTTTCCCCCTCGCAGGCCGCCGCGTCGTCATCGCCGGCTCGGGCGAGGGCGCGGACGCCAAGGCGCGGCTTCTGGCCTCCTCGCCCGCCGAGGTGATCCGCCTGGACGACGTGCGCGCGTTCGACCCGACCTTCTACCAGGGCGCGGCCCTGGCCTTCGTCGCCGGCCCCGACGACGGCTTCGTGCTGCAGGCGGTGCAGGCGGCGCGCGACGCGGGCGTGCCGGTGAACGCGGTCGACCGGCCGACGCTGTGCGACTTCTACAGCCCCGCGGTGATCGATAGGGGCGAGGTGGTCGCGGCCGTGGGCGCATCCGGCGCGCCGATGCTGGCCACCCTGCTGCGCCAGGACATCGAGGCGCGGGTGCCCGAGGGCGCCGGCCGCGCGGCGGCCCTGCTGCACCAGTTCCAGGGCGAGGTGCGGGCGATGTTCCCCGACTTCGCCCAGCGCCGGGCCTTCCTGCGCGCGGCCCTGGCCGGGCCGGCGGCCGCGGCGGCGATGGCCGGCGACATGGAGGCGGCGCGGCGGCTGTTCCGCGAGGCCCTGGCCCGGGGGAACGAGCCGGCGGGGCGGATCGTGCAGGTCTCCGGCCGCGGCCCGGCCGACCTCGTCACCCTGCGCGCGCACCGGGCCCTGGCCGCCGCCGACGTGCTGGTGATCGGCGACGGCGTGGACCCGGCGATCGTCGACCTCGCCCGGCGCGAGGCGGAGCGCCGGCCAGGCGACACGCCGCTGGAGACCCTCGCCGACCTGGCGCGCGAGGGCCTGCAGGTCGTGCGGGTGGCCGTGACGCCGTGGTCCGGGGCGGAGGTTGAGGCGCTCACGGCGGCGGGGGCGACGGTGGAGACGGTTCCGGCGGCCTCGGAGGCCTGACGCCCCTAAGCCATGGCGTGGATGTCGCGGTCCTTGGTCTCGGGCAGGAACAGCAGGCAGACCACGAAGCTGAGGGCCGTGGCCAGGACCGGGTACCACAGGCCGAAATAGGCGTTGCCGTTGGCCACCACCATGGTGAAGGAGATGAACGGCACGAAGCCGCCGACCCAGCCGGTGCCGATGTTGTAGGGCAGCGACATGGCCGTATAGCGGATGCGCGTCGGGAACAGCTCCACCATGCACGAGGCGATCGGGCCGTAGAGGGCCGTGGCCGCCACCACGAACACCATCATGACCCCGAGGATCCCCAAAAGCTCACCCGCGCCGGATCGGCCGTCTGCGGATAGCCGGCGGCCTTCAGCGCTGCGGTGATCCGGCCGGCGACGTCGGCCTGCAGCGCCTTGAAGGCCGGCTTGGGAAGGCCCGTCCCCCGCGCGGAGGCGACCTCCGTCTGGCCGACCCGCACCTTGGCCACCGAGCCGGCCGGCGCCGCCTCGTTGCGGTAGGAGATGCCGGCGTTGGCCAGGGTGCTCTTGGCGATGTCGCAGGACGAGGTGAAGGCCGCCTTGCCCACCGGGTCGAACTGCAGCGAGCAGTCGGCCGGGTCGGCGACCACCACCACGGGCGTGCGCGCATTGGCGTCGGCCAGGGCCGGGTTGGCGAAGCGGGTGATCAGGTGGAAGCCGGGGAACATGCCGACGATCACCAGGGCCATGCCGAACAGCATCACCGGCTTGCGGCCCACCTTGTCCGACAGCCAGGCGAAGAAGGTGTAGAACGGCGCCGACAGGATCGTGGCGGTCAGCACGATCAGCGTCACGGTGTTGGACGGCACCTTCAGGATGCGGTCCATGAAGGTCTGGACGTAGAAGAAGATCGCGTACCAGACCACGCCCTGCGCCACCATGATCGCGAACAGGGCGAGCAGGACGACCTTCAGATAGCGCCACTGGCCGAAGGATTCGCGGAGCGGCGCGCGCGAGCGCGTGCCCTCCGCCTCCATCTTCTTGAACACCGGGCTTTCGGAGAGCTTCAGCCGCATCCACAGCGAGATCGCCAGCAGCACGGCCGAGCCGTAGAACGGCACGCGCCAGCCCCAGGCGTTGAACGCCGCCTCGCCGAGGATGGCGCGGGTGGCGAAGATCATGCCAGCGCCCCGATCAGGCCGAACGAGGCGGAGATCTGGATCCAGCCGGTGTATTCGCCGCGGCGCTTGTCGGGCGCGTGCTCGGCCACATAGACCGCGGCCCCGCCATACTCTCCGCCCAGGGCGAAGCCCTGGATCAGTCGCATGACCAGAAGCAGGATCGGCGCGGCGATTCCGGCCGTGGCGTAGGTGGGCAGGAAGCCGACGCCGAGCGTGGCCAGGCCCATCAGGCTGACGGTGATCAGGAAGGCGCCCTTGCGCCCCATCCGGTCGCCGACCCAGCCGAACACCAGGGCGCCGACGGGCCGGAACAGGAACCCCCGCGCCGAACAGGCCGAGGGCGAAGATCACCCCCGCCGTCTCCGGCAGGTTGGCGAAGAACAGCTTGCCGATCAGGCTGGTCAGGCTGCCGAAGATGAAGAAGTCGTACCACTCGAAGGCGGTGCCCGCGGAGGACGCCGCCACGATGGTCTTCATCGATGCGACGCCGCCCTTCGGCCGGACGGCCGCGCCGCCCATGATGGTCTCCGCCATGACGCTTCCCCTCGTTCGGCCGAGGTCTAGCATCGGGCGCCGGCGCGCGGAAGCTCAGCCCGGGACGGTCTCGGCCACCTCGGCGGGGGGCGGCGGCGGCGCTGGCCGGCCAGCCAGCGGATCACCCCGGTGACGCCGAGCACGGCGGGGGCGAACCCGGCCAGGGGAAACGATCAGCTTCCAGACGATCGAGCCTTCGCCCTCGTGGATCGAGCGGCATGGCCCGGGCCAGCGGATCGCGCCCGCCTCGCCGGGACCGCCGGCCCCGCCGAAGCCGCCGCGCCCCTCGCGCACCGCGCCGGTGGCGTCGGAGACCCGCAGGGTCTGCGGCCGCTCGGCGTCGGGCGCCAGGAGGCCGACCTGCCAGGACGGGTCTCGCCGGCCCGTGGGCAGGGCCAGGGAGACCAGCTCCGCGCCCGGCGCCTGGGCCTCGGCCAGGGCGGCGGCCTGGTCGGCGGTCAGGCGGGGATGGGCGATCGGCGGCGTCATGCCCGGCCGGCCGCCTTCGCCGCCGCGCTGGCCGCCCTCGCGCGGCGCCTCGGCCGGCGGCGGAGAGACCAGGCGGCCGATCTGGGGGAAGGAGATCCAGATCCCGGTCACCGACAGGATGGCCAGCGGGATCGCCATCCAGAACCCGACCACATGGTGCAGGTTCATCTCGAAATATCGCGTGCGCCGCCAGCGGAACGCCCCCTGGAAGCGCCCCGCGCGGCCACCACAGCCACAGGCCCGTCAGGCTGGAGACCAGCATGAACACGCCGAGCCAGCCGACCACCGGCCGGCCCTTGCCGCCGCCGATCAGCATCTGGCCATGCAGGTCGTGCATCAGGCCGATGAAGCCGCCCATCGGCGAGCCGACCGACAGCACCTTGCCGCTCGCCGGGTCGAGCCAGGCGTTGACCATGGCCTTGCGCCCCGGCGGGATGTCGGTGCGCAGGCCGGACACCACCACCGGCGCGCCGGGCCTGGAGGCATAGACGATCCGCGTCGGGACGGCGGACGGCCCGAACGCCCCGCCGGCCGCGGCCAGATAGGCGGACGGCGCCAGGGTCGTCGCCTGGCTCGTCACCGCGAAGCGCTCGGGGTGCAGCATCCGGTCGAGCTCCGGCCGCCAGACCAGGGCGGTCCCCGACAGGCCGAGCGGAACCAGCAGCACGAACAGCCCCACCCCGATCCAGAGGTGGATGTTGAACCAAAGGCGTCTCAGGCGGTTGAGCGTCGGGGCCGGCATGGATCCTCGCATCCTCGAACAGGCGAAAGCGGTGCTAGTGATAATCGTTCGCAAATATCCGCGTCGTTCGTCAATAAGCATCGCGCGCCTGAACGGCCGATGACGCGATGAGCCGCGGCCTCGTCGTCCTGGCGGTCGTTCTGCTCGGCTTCCTGGCCTTCGTGGTCTGGTCGTTCTTCCGGCTGTGGGCGCTGGCGGGGAACGCGCCGATGTCGGCGGCCGGATACGGCGCCATGGCCCTGGCCGCGGTGCTGACGCTGGGCGTCGGCGGCGGGCTGATGTGGCTGGCCTTCTATTCCTCGCGCAAGGGTTACGACGACCGCGCCGGCCACGACGAGGATTGAGCCCCAAAACTTTGTCATCCCGGCCGGACGCCCGCGAAGACGGGCGGGAGAGCCGGGACCCATCCTGCGGCGCTGCAGGATGGGTCCCGGATCGGCCTTGCAGGCCGTCCGGGATGACAGCGAGATGGGAGCGGCTCACCCGCCGCGGGCGACGAACCAGCCGTTACGGAAGCCTTCGCCGGCCTTGCCGTAGAGGAAGGGGCCGCCCTCGGGGGTCAGGATCGAGCCGCCGGAGGCGTCGAGCACCGCGTGGGCGGCGGCGATGTCCCACTCCATGGTGGTCCCGTGGCGCGGATAGATGTCGGCCGAACCCTCGGCGATCATGCAGATCTTGCACGAGGAATCCATCGCCAGCGCCTGGTCGTAGTTGTACTTGGCGCGAAGCTCGCGCTCGACCTCCGGCTTCATGGTGTGGCTGATCAGGGCGACCGCCGCGCCCCTTGGGCCAGGGCCGCACCCGGATGGCCTCGACCTGGCCGTCGCCCTTGATGCGCCGGCGCGCGCCGTCGTCGGCGGTGTACCAGGTCCGGCCCCAGGCGGGGGCGCAGACCGCGCCGGCGACGGGGCGGCGGTCCTGGACCAGGCCGATGTTGACCGTCCAGTGCTCGTCGCCGCGCACGAAGCCCTTGGTGCCGTCCAGCGGATCGACCAGGAAGAAGCGCGGCCCGATCCGGTCGGGCGTGCCGAAGGCGGCGGCGTCCTCCTCGGCGATGACCGGCACGTCGGGGAACTGCGCCTTCAGACGGCCCAGGATGATCGCCTCGGCGCGGCGGTCGGCCTCGGTGACGGGGCTGTGGTCGGCCTTGCGGTCGACCTCTATGCCCGAACGCCACAGGGGCAGGATCGCCCTGCCCGCCTCCTCCACGATGTCGGCCAGGGCCTCGCCCAGGCCGGACTCAGAGCCGCCCGCCATCATCGCCCGCCGCTATCTGTCCCTGGGATCGGGGCCAACATAGACCAGCGCCACCTTGTCGGCGTCGATGGTCTTCTTGCCGGCGTCCTCGAAGTTGACGGTAATTCTGTGGCCGTCCAACCGACTGGACCTGGCCCAGGCCCCAGTCCGCGCAATGCGGGTGACGCACCAGGGCGCCGGGCTCTAGAAAGCTGTCGACCATCCGCCCGTCTCTGGCACGCGCGGACGGTTTCCCAAAGCGGCAAATCAGGCCAGGAATTCCCCGCCCATGATCGATGTTCCGCCCCCCGACGACGCCGCCGTCAGCCCGCTGGAGCTGGCCGCCCGGCTGGCCGCGCGCCTGTGCCACGACTTCATCAGCCCCGCGAGCGCCATCGTCTCGGGCCTGGACCTGATCGAGGACCCCGACCAGCAGGACATGCGCGAGGAGGCCATGAGCCTGATCGCCTCCAGCGCGCGCAAGCTGGCGGCGGTGCTGGCGTTCTCGCGCACCGCGTTCGGCGGCTCCGCTTCGGCCGAGGTGTTCGACGTGCGCGAGCTGGAGAAGCTGTCGCGCGACCTGTTCGAGCACGCCCGCGCCGAGCTCGACTGGGCCGCGGCGCCCGCGGGGCTGGACAAGCCCGCCGCCCGCGCGGTGCTGAACCTGGTCCAGCTCGGGGCCGCGGTGCTGCCCATGGGCGGCGTCGCCAGGATCGCCGCCGAGACCGCCGAGGGGCGCAACCCGCCTCGCCCTCGACGCCGAGGGGCCGCGCGCGCGCCTGCGCCCGGAGGCGATCGACGGCCTCGAGGGCCGGCCGTTCGGCGAGGGCCTGGGCGGCAACTGGGTGCAGGCCTACTTCCTGCATGCCCTGGTCGCCGACGCCGGCGGCCATATGGAGTGGTCGGCCGAGGACGGCGCGGTGCGCGTCCGCGTCGATCTGCCGACGGCATAACCGTCGCAAAGGCGCCTCGCCCACACGGCTCCTTAACCAGGCCCCTCCGATAGTGGGCGACCGCTTGGAGGAGGCCGGGGACCGTGAGGACCTGCCTGATCGTCGACGACAGCCGGGTGATCCGCAAGGTCGCGCGGCGGATCATCGAGGACATGGGATTCGAGGTCGCCGAGGCCGGCGACGGGGTCGAGGCCCTGGCCTGGTGCCGCGCGGCCATGCCCGACGTAATCCTGCTCGACTGGAACATGCCGGGGATCAGCGGCATCGAGTTCCTGCGCCAGCTGCGCCGCGAACGCGGCGGCGAGCGGCCCACGGTGCTGTTCTGCACGGTCGAGGACGACCCCGGCCGCATCCGCGAGGCGCTCGATTGCGGCGCGGCGGAATACATCATGAAGCCCTTCGACAGCGACATCGTGCAGTCGAAGTTCGCCGAGGCGGACCTGCTGTGAAGCCCGACGAGGTCGAGTTCGTGGCCGAGATCGCGCGGTGCGGCGCGGGGGCTGATGGTGGACCCGTCCAAGGTCTATCTGATGGAGAGCCGCCTGGCGCCCGTCGCCCGGCGCGAGGGCTTCGCCTCGATCCGCGAGATGCTGATCGCCGCCCGCCAGCGGCGCGAGGAGGCGCTGCTGTGGGCCGTGGTCGAGGCCATGGCCGCTGGGGAGACCTGCTTCTTCCACGAGCGCCCCGCCTTCGATCGCTTCGCCCAGGAGATGCTGCCCACCCTGGCCCAGACCGGCGCCGGGCCCATCCGCATCTGGAGCGCCGGCTGCGCCACCGGCCAGGAGGCCTATTCGCTGGCCTTCTGCGTCGAGGACGCCGGCCCGGCGGTGCTGGCGCGCGGCGTCGACATCCTGGGCTCGGACCTTTCGGCGCGTTCCCTGGAGACGGCCCAGGCGGGTCAGTACAACCCACTTCGAGGTCCAGCGAGGCCTGCCGATCCGCCTTCTGATCCGCCATTTCGAGAAGCGCGACGAGATGTGGGCGCTGTCGCCGCGCATCCGCTCGATGGTGCGCTGGCGGCGGATCAATCTGAACGCCGACTTCCGCAGCCTCGGCCAGTTCGAGGTGATCTTTTGCCGCCACGTGCTCGCCGGCATGGACCCGGCGTCGCGCCAGCGCACGCTGGAGCAGCTCGCGGCCGCCCTGTCGCCGGGCGGCTATCTGGTGCTGAGCGCCGAGGAGGCGGCCGCCGGGGTCAGCGAGCCGTTCATCGCCCTGGCCGGCGGGGTCTTCCGCCGCAGCCCGTCGTCGCGCGCCGCGGCATGACAAAGGCCCCGTCGCTTGCGCGACGAGGCCCCGTCGTAATCAAATCGGACGAGGCCTAGTGGGGCTTCGCGTCCTGCGCCGTATCGGAGACTGCGTTACCGGCCGCCGAAACGTCTCTGCCGGCCCCCTTGACGGTATTGCAGGCGGACGCGCTCAGAACCGCCGCAGCGGCCACCATCAGTACGACAAGTTTTCGCATGGTTGAACTCCTTCGACCACGGCCACAACGTCTAGGCCGCGGCGCGGTTCCTCTTTGATCGTCCTTGAGTCGGGAATGGCACAGTTTGCGCATCGCCGATCGGGAAGATCAGCCGCACGGTCAGCCCGCCCATCTGATTCTGCTGGGTTTCGGAGCGTCCGTGCAGCTGGCGGGCGAAGGCGGTCATCAGGGTCTGGCCCACGCCGCCGCCGAGCTTGGGCGGCGTCTCGACCTGGCCGTTGTCGGCGATCTCCAGCGTGGCGTCCTCGCCGGAGACCTTGAAGCTGACGCGCAGCTCCCCGCCATGCTCGACGAAGGCGTGCTTCTGAGCGTTGGTGATCGCCTCGACCGCGAACAGGGCCAGCGGCGCCAGCTTGTCGGGGTGCACCACGAGGTCGTCGGCGTCGAGATCGGTCTGCACCGGGCCGGTGACGTCCTGGTTGGCCACGATCAGCTGGGCGATCAGCTCCTCCAGGAACCCGCGCAGGTTCACCCGCCGCAGGTCCGGCCCCTGGTAGAGGGCGCGGTAGATCAGGGCCAGGGCGTTGATCCGCTGGCGGGTGTCGGACATCGCCGTGCGCGCGGCCGGGTCGGTCAGGGTCCGCTGCTGCATGTTGATCAGCGAGGTGATGACCTGCAGGTTGTTCTTCACCCGGTGGTGGATCTCGCGCAGCAGGGCGTCCTTCTGGGCGATGGAGTCGCGCAGGGACTGGTCGCGGATCACGATGGTCTCGGCCATGGTGTTCAGCGTCTCGGCGAGCTCGCGGATCTCGGGCGGGGCCTGGTCGGCGCGCACAGGGCGCACGCTGAAGCGGCCCTTGGCGTAGATCGCCGCGATCCGCTCCACATAGTGCAGCCAGCGCACGATCACCTGGTCGAACCGCCGCCCACACCGCGCCGAGCGCGGCCAGGAAGGTGATCAGCGGGAACAGGACGCTGGAGAGCAGGTTCAGCCGCGCCCAGGAGAACGGGCTCGGCGAGGGGGCCGACAGCAGGGCGAAGATGTCCGTGCCCAGCATGGGCGTGATGGTGAACACCCGCGCCGCGCCGCGCTTGTCGGTCCCGTAGTAGAGGAAGGCGTCCGAGCCCTGCCCCCCCACCTTGGAGAGCCAGTCGCGCGGCAGGCGGGAGAAGGCCTCCGCGTCGGTCTGGCTGAGGAAGGCGCCGTCGCGGCTGATCAGGGCGACCTGGGTGTCGGCCGGCGCGGTGCTGTCCAGCGAGGGCCGCAGGCTGGCCAGGGAGACGAAGGCGGCCAGGGCGCCGTCGAACCCGCCCGCCGAATCCGGCGCGCGCGCGGCCAGCAGGAGGGCGGGCGCGGTGGTGTAGCCGGTCTCCGGCGCCGGCTCCATCACCGTCGTGGCGCCGGCCTGCAGCCTCTGGAACCAGGCGGCCTGGCGGCGGGTGCGGTCGCCGGCCACGGTGTCGGCCGCGCAGGCGACCCGGCCGAGGCGGTCCAGGCGCACCATGTTGACCACGCCGGGCATGCTGGCCATCAGCTCCGACAGGCGCGGCGCGCACTGCAGGCCGACGGTCTCGGGCGAGACGGTCTCGAGGATCACCATGGCGCCGTCGAGCCGGGCGCGGGCGGCCGCCACGCTGCGTTCGGCGGCGGCGGCGAGGCTGGCGCGGCGTTCCTGCGCCGCCTTGTGGAAGGAGATGCCGGCCTGCACCCCGCCCAGGATCAGCACCGGCAGGAGGGCCACGGCCATCGCGACGGCGAGGCGGACCCGGATGCTGGAAGCTCGCGCCGGCCACGACCTCATGGCGTCACTCGCCCGTGGAGAGGCGCTCCGCATCGGCGAGGATGGCGCTCATCGCGTCCCCGGCCGATCCGCCGTCCCGCTGATAGGCGCCGTCCTCGAGGATGGCCTGGAGGGCCTTGCGCGCCCGGCTGACGCGGCTCTTCACCGTGCCGACCGCGCAGCCGCAGATGGCGGCGGCCTCTTCGTAGGCGAAGCCGCCCGCGCCGACCAGGATCAGGGCTTCGCGCTGCTCGGCCGGCAGCATGCCGAGGCCGAGCCTGAGCTCGTCGAGCGCCACCGGCGCCTCGGGGTCGTCGACCGCGATCAGGGTCCGCTCGGCGGCCTCCTGGTCGAGCTGGGTCTGGCGCCAGGCGCGGCGCTTCTCCGAATAGAACTGGTTGCGCAGGATCATGAAGGTCCAGGCCTTCATGTTGGTGCCCATCTCGAAGCTGGCCCGCGCGTCCCACGCCTTCATCATCGCGTCCTGGGCCAGGTCGTCGGCCGAGGCGGGATCGCCGGCCAGCGTCCGCGCGAAGGCGCGCAGGTGCGGGATCAGGCCGATCAGTTCGCGCTTGAAGGCCTCGTCGTTGGCCGGATCGGGAACGGCGCGGGGACTGCGTTGCGGCATCAACCGTCACCGCTGCGCCTGTCGGCGCGCCGCAGGATCTCGATGAACTCGTCGGGCACGGGTTCGCTGACGACCTCGTCGAACATCTGGCGCAGCTTGACGCCGATCGCCTGCTGGCGGAGACGCGCCTCGTCGAGCGCGGCTTCCCCCCTGCGACGTTGGACACTTTGTTCGATCATCTTCCTCGCGTCACGCTCGTCAGGCACGCGCCCCCCCAATCCGTAGCAACCGAGCGGCTAGACTGCTAGAACACCGCGACTGAGGCCCGGTTCCCCCTTTCGGGAATAACCTTTGCCTATCAGACGCGGCCCCATTCGGGAACCGCGATGCGCGGCCAGCGTTGCTTTGACTGGTGAGTCTGACGCGGAGGGGTGATGAGTCTGCTTGAACGGTTGGCGCCGCACCTGCCCTATATCCGCCGCTACGCCCGCGCCCTGACCGGCGACCAGCGCACCGGCGACAATTACGTGCGCGTGGCGCTGGAAGCGCTCGCGGCCGGCGAGAGGGCCCTGGATTCGCGGCTGACGCCGCGGGTGGCGCTGTACCATGTGTTCCACGCGATCTGGTGCTCCAGCGGCGCGCAGCTCGAGCCGGTCGGGGCGGAGCCCTACTCCGGCCCCGAGGACCCGGCCCACCGGCTGATGCGGATCGCGCCGCGCTCGCGCCAGGCGTTCCTGCTGACCGCGCTGGAGGGCTTCACCCCCAGCGAGACGGCGCAGATCCTCGACACCGACTTCGGCGAGGTTGAACAGCTGATCAGCGACGCCCAGGCCGAGATCGGACGCCGAGCTGGCCACCGAGGTCCTCATCATCGAGGACGAGCCGGTGATCGCGGCCGACATCGAGGCCCTGGTGCGCGAACTCGGCCATGACGTTCTCGACATCGCCGCCACCCGCCGCGAGGCGACCGAGGCGGCCGAGCGCAACCGGCCGGGCCTGGTGCTCGCCGACATCCAGCTCGCCGACGGCTCCTCGGGCATCGACGCGGTCAAGGACATCCTGGCCCGCTTCGACGTGCCGGTGATCTTCATCACCGCCTTCCCCGAGCGCCTGCTGACCGGGGAGCGGCCCGAGCCGACCTTCCTGATCACCAAGCCCTTCCAGCCGGAGACGGTGAAGGCGGCCATCGGCCAGGCGCTGTTCTTCCATCCCGCCAGGGCGGCCTGAGGGCCGATAACGCGTCGCGCGCGGCGTCGGGAACGGCGCCGCGGCGGCGGCGTTCCCGCAGCGAAGCCGCGATCGGCGCGGCCCTGGAGGTCAAGCCATCATGCTCGGCTGGTCGATCGTGTTCGCCCTCCTCGCCGTCGCGGCGGGGTTCTTCGGCTTCTTCGTCCTGGCGCACTTGGCCGCGGCCATCGCCAAGATCCTGTTCCTGATCTTCCTGGTCCTGCTGGTCATCACCTTCGTCGTGCGCGCGATCCGGGGCGACTCGGTCGTCTGACCCCCGGACGGCGCGGCGGCGGGGATCAGCCGCCGGCCTGGCGCTCGGCCTGGCCGGGCGCGGACGCCGCCGGGGCGGTGGCCGCCGTCTCGCGCACGGTGTTGGGCTGCTGGCTGACGCTCTGGGCCACATTGGCGGGCGCCTCGCGGTTGCCGGCCTGGGCCGTGCAGCCCGCCGGAGTAATAGGCCCAGGCGCCGAACAGGGCGACGAGGACCAGGGCGAGGGACGTCACCAGGATCACGAAGGCGTGGCGGCCGCGGCGGCCCTGGCGGGCGTCCGTGACGTCGAGGTCGGGAGCGTGTTGGGTCATGGCCTGATTCCTGTGGGTTGCGCCGCCAGCGCGCGGGCGTCCGCGTAGGACTCCAGCGCCTGGGGCCGGCCTTCGCGCCTCTCCACCTGCGCGCGCGGCTGGAACCAGCCGACGAACAGGCCCGACGCCGCCACCGCCAGGATCACCAGGAGCGCGGCCCACGGACCGTGGCTCCAGGTTCCCGAGTTGGGCTGGACGAAGGATTGGCCGGGGCGGACGCCTGGCGCGGGAGAGGAAGACATTGCCGTTCCGTGCGTTAATAGACGCCTTGGAAACGTGCGGCCGACTTGGCTGTTCCTCCGGGCGCCCGTCCGCACCTGATGCGCGAACTTTTTCGAGCCGGTCCGGAACCAACGAACTGCTTGTCTGTTCTTATCAATGCGGAGGCGGCGACGCCCCCCCCGACTTGAGGCCGGCAATGCCGGCCAGCCGCCTCCGCACCTCAATCTCGATGATGCAGACTTGGGCGGGCCGTGAAAACGGTCCGCCCCTTTCGCATGGGCGCTCCACGCGCCGGATACGGAAAGGCCGGCGACGTATCCGCCGCCGGCCTGTTCAGGCATGCCGGGGGAGGCTCAATAGCGAGGGTCACCGTTCTCCCAGTAATAGCGGCCGGCGCGGGAGTCGTAATAGTAGTACCGGCCCGCGCGCTGGTCGTAGTACTGGCGCCGGTTCTGATCGCCGTTGCAGCCGCCGATGTCCGCGCAGCCCTTGGCCGCGCCGATCGCGCCGCCGGCCGCCGCGCCGATCAGGGCGCCGGTGGCCGCGTTGCCGGAACCGGAGTTGTTGCCGATCACCGCCCCGGCCAGGGCGCCGATCGCGGCCCCGCCGAGGGCGCTGTTGCGCACGTGCGGGTCGTCCGAACAGCCTGTCACCACCACGGCCGCGGCGGCCAGGCCGATCCACTTCGCATTCATCGCGACCTCCATCCAAGCTTCCGTGCAAACGTCGGCGCACAGCAGCGGTTCCGGGGCGGTTCCGGCCTCTGCCCCTTGCGGAACCGGCTTGGCCATGGCCTCGTTAGCCCCCCATCGGGCCCCGCCGCCATGGGCGGGGCGAAGGGAGACGAACCCATGCGGTTCTGGAAACGACACGACGAAGCCGTCCCGGTCGAGACCCGTTCCGGCCGGCCGGTCCTCACCGACGCCGACGTGAAGAAGGCCTACGACCGCGGCCGCCGCGACGAGCGCGCGCGCCGCCGCTCGCACCCGATCCTGGCCCTGGTGATCACCGTGGCCGCCTTGATGGGCGCGGGCCTCACGGTGCTCGCCGCCAAGGAGGGCTCCTTCGCCCGCGGGGGCCAGGTGGTCGACCACAAGCTGGTCGCCGCCGCCGGCCAGGCGCAGATCGCTACCCAGCAGGCGACGGACAAGGTGCAGCAGGCCGCCCCCTCGACCGGCGGCGACGCCGGCGCCACGGCCAACCCCTAGCCGTCCCGGTGACAGCGACGGCCGGCGGCCCCGAACTCCTCGAGACGCGGCCGGCCTGGTCGTCGCGCCAGCCGCGCCCGCGTGTCCGGATGGTGATCAACCCGGCCGCCGGCGGGGTCGGGCCGGGAGCGCTTGTCCAGGCCGAGGCCATCCTGCGCGAGGCCGACATCGACGCCGAGGTCGAGGCCGCGCCGCCCGAAGCGGTGCAGGCCGCCCTGCAGGCCGCCGTCGCCGCCGCGCCGGACCTCCTGATCGTCCTGGCCGGCGACGGCACGGCGCGCGCCGCGGCCAGCCTCTGCGGGCCCGGCGGCCCCTTGATGGCGCCCCTGCCCGGCGGGACCATGAACATGCTGCCCCACGCCCTCTATGGCACGGTCGGATGGCAGGCCGCCCTGCGGCTGGCGCTGGCGGAGGGGCTTGAGACGCCGGTGTCCGGCGGCGAGGTCGACGGGCGGCGGTTCTATGTCGCCGCCATCCTCGGCTCGCCGGCCCTGTGGGCCCAGGCGCGGGAGGCGGCGCGGGCGCACAAGCTGCAGCTCGCCTGGCGCAAGGCGCGCAACGCCTGGCGACGGGCGTTCTCGAGCCGGCTGTCGGTCTCGCTGGACGGCGGCGAACCCCGCAAGGTCGAGGCCCTGACGCTGCTCTGCCCGCTGGTCTCCCGCGCCCTGGCCGAGAACGACACCGCGCTGGAGGCGGCGCTGCTGCAGCCGGCGGGGGCGGTGGAGGCGCTGCGCATCGGGGCGCGCGCCCTGCTCAGCGACATCATCGGCGACTGGCGCAACGACCCCGCGGTGGAGACCCTGCGCTGCCGCCGCGGCCAGGCCTCGGCCTCCAGCCGCATCTGGGCGATCCTGGACGGCGAGCCCATGCACCTGCACAAGGTCATCGACATCCATTTCGAGGCGGTCGCCTTCCGGGCGCTGGCGCCGCCGCCCGAACGGCGCGTCCATGGAGCGAGGCTGTGATGCGGCTGCGCATCCTGCATTTCTCGGACATCCACTTCGGCTGCGAGAACAAGGCCGCGCTGGCCGCCGCGCGCGACTATGCGATCGAGACCGGCTTCGACCTCCTGGCCGTCACCGGCGACGTCACCCAGTTCGGCTGGACCAACGAGTTCCAGGCCGCCTCGGCCTTCCTGAAGAGCCTGCCGGAGCCCCAGCTCAGCACCCCCGGCAACCACGACACGCCCTATCTCGGCGTCTTCGACCGGCTGTTCCGCCCGTTCGCCCGCTATGCGGCCCACGTCGGCCCGGCCTCGGGCGAGGGCTATGTCGCGCCGGGCCTGAACGCCCAGGCGATCAACACCGCGCGGGGGGGTGCAGGTGCGCGCCAACTGGTCCAAGGGCCAGATCAGCCTTTCGGAGGCCGAGCGCGTCTGCGCGCGCCTGTCCAAGTCCGAGCCGGACGCGCTTCGGGTGGTGCTGTGCCACCATCCCTTGATGGAGGTCACCGGCGGGCCGATGACCGGCCGGGTGTGGCGCGGCGAGCGGGGGGCGGAGATCCTGGCCCAGGGCGGGGCGGACCTGATCCTGACCGGCCACGTCCACATGCCGTTCGCCCACCCGCTGCCCTTCACCGACCAGAGGACCTATGCGGTGGGCGCCAGCACCCTTTCCCTGCGCGAGCGCAACTGTCCGGCCGGGTTCAACGTGATCGAGGCGGACCCGGGCTGCATCCAGGTCACCGCCCTCGGCTGGACCGGGACGGGATTCGAGGCGCAGCGGACCTGGGGCTTCGACCGGCGCCGGCGCGAGGCGCCGGCCTCCGTCGTCACGCCGGAATCGGATCCCCGCTCAGATCCTCGACCCGTTCGACCTTGATCAGGACGGCGTAGCCCTTCTTGTCGGGGTCGCGGCCCTTCTCGGGCTCGATCAGCTTCTCCCAGACCTTGTCGTAGACCGGCCCCGAGCGATGCACCTCGGCGGGGCCGTAGAAGCGCGCGACGCCGGCCTTGGGCAGGACGCCGCTCTGGGCCAGGGCGAAATCCTGGAAGTAGACGGTCAGCTTCGTGCCGTCGTTCATGTTGGCGGTCGTCGAGCCGTGGCCCCGCTCCCAGATCGCCAGGTTGTCGTCGTCATAGACCATGACGCTGCCGCGGGGGCTGACCTGGGCGTAGCCGTCCGGCAGCACGCTGGCCACCAGGCACACGTGCATCGGGAACGCGGTGGCGATGGGTTCTTTGAGTACGGCCGGGATCTTGGCCATGGGCGTCTCCCCTTCTGATTGGCGCGGGGGACGCTAATCGATCGGGCCGGCTCAGGGAACCGGCCCGATGCGCTTAGTCCGGAAACCTCGCCGCTAGGGCGCGCGTCCCCGTCCGAGGTGCATGATCAGCGAAACCACGAACAGCACCACGAAGATGTAGAACAGGATCTTGGCGATTCCGGCCGCCGCCACATAGACGCCGGTGAAACCGAGAGCGCCGGCGATCAGGGCGATCACCAGGAAGATCAGGGCCCATCTCAGCATTACGATCTCTCCCTTGGGCGCCGCAGCGCCATGCGAAGGGTCGAACGCGCCAGGCGGCGGCGCTGTTCCGCCTGTTGACTAGACGCGTCCCACCGAGGCGTAGGCGAAGCCGCGGCTGCGCAGTTCCTGAGGCCGGTAGATGTTGCGCAGGTCGATGACGAAGGGCTCGCGCATGGCCTGCTTGACGCGGTCCAGGTCCAGCGCCCGGAACTGGTCCCATTCGGTCAGGATCACCGCCGCGTCGGCGTCCGCCACCGCCTCGTAGGGCCCGGCGCGGAAGTCGACGTCGCGCAGCAGATGGCGCGCCTCGGCCATGCCCTGCGGATCGAAGGCCTGGATGCGCGCGCCCATCTCCTGCAGCGTCGGGATGATGTCGAGCGAGGGGGCGTCGCGCATGTCGTCGGTGTTCGGCTTGAAGGTCAGGCCCAGCACGCCGATGGTCTTGCCGTGCAGGTCTCCGCCCAGGGCGCGCTGGATCTTGCCCGCCATGGCGCGCTTGCGGTCCTGGTTCACCGCCACGGTGGTCTCCACCAGCCGCACCGGCGATCCGGACTGGGCGGCGGTCTGCACCAGGGCGAGGGTGTCCTTGGGGAAGCAGGAGCCGCCGTAGCCCGGGCCGGCGTGCAGGAACTTGCCGCCGATCCGGTTGTCGAGGCCGATGCCGCGCGCCACCTGCTGCACGTCCGCGCCCACCGCCTCGCAGAGGTCGGCCATCTCGTTGATGTAGGTGATCTTCAGGGCCAGGAAGGCGTTGGCCGCGTACTTGATCAGCTCCGAGGTGCGCCGGGAGACGTAGAGCATCGGCGTCTCGTTGAGGTTCAGCGGCCGGTAGATCTCGGCCATGACCGCGCGCGCCCGCTCGTCCTCCACGCCGACGACCACCCGGTCGGGGCGCTTGAAGTCGTTGATCGCCGCGCCCTCGCGCAGGAACTCGGGGTTGGAGACCACGGCGAACTCGGCGTCGGCGCGGCGCTCCCTGATGATGCGCTCGATCTCGTCGCCGGTGCCCACCGGCACGGTGGACTTGGTGACCACCACGGTGAAGCCGTCCATCAGGTCGGCGATGCCCTCGGCCGCGGCGTAGACGTAGGAAAGGTCGGCGTGGCCGTCGCCGCGCCGCGAGGGGGTGCCGACCGCTATGAACACCGCGTCGGCGGCCCGGATGGCCTCGGCCCCGTTGGCCGCGAAGGTCAGCCGGCCTTCGCGGGCGTTGCGGGCCACCAGCTCGTCCAGCCCCGGCTCGAAGATCGGGATCTCGCCCCGCTCCAGCCGCTCCACCTTGGAGGCGTCGGTGTCGATGCAGCAGACCTCGTGGCCGAAGTCGGCGAAGCAGGCCCCGGACACCAGCCCGACATAGCCAGCCCCGATCATCGCAATGCGCACGGTTCAGATTTCCTGGTTGTAGGCGCCGACTTCGGCGTGTTTGGCGAGGCGGGGCTTCACCTCGTCGCGGAACAGTGCGCGCATGTCGTCCTCCGACACGGCGCTCTCGACCACGACGACGATCTCGGGCTTGTTGGACGAGGCGCGGACCAGCAGCCAGGAGCCGTCCTCCAGCGTCACCCGCACGCCGTTGACGGTCAGGACGTCGGCGATCCTGCGCCCGAGGATGCTGGCGCCCGCCTTGGCCAGGGCCTCGTATTCGGCGACCACCTGGTCGACGACCGCGTACTTGGTCTCGTCGGCGCAGTGCGGCGACATGGTCAGGGAGGTGTAGGCGACCGGCAGCTCGTCGTGCAGCTGCGACAGCTTCTTGCCCGGATGCCGCTCCAGCAGCGACAGCACCGCGGCGGCGGCCACGATGCCGTCGTCGTAGCCGCGGCCGTAGGGTCCGTTGAAGAAGTAGTGGCCGGACTTTTCGAAGCCGGCCAGGGCGCCGACCTCGGCGGTCTTGCGCTTGATGTAGCTGTGGCCGGTCTTCCAGTAGATGGTCTTGGCGCCGTTGGCCTTCAGCACCGGGTCGGTCAGGAACAGGCCGGTGGACTTCACGTCCACCACGAAGGTCGAGCCCGGATGCAGGCCCGACAGGTCGCGCGCCAGCATCAGGCCGATCTTGTCGGCGAAGATCTCGCGCCCCAGGTCGTCCACCACCCCGCACCGGTCCCCGTCGCCGTCGAAGCCCAGGCAGAGGTCCGCCCCCTCGCGCCGCACGGCGTCGGTCATGACGTGCAGCATGTCCTGGTCTTCGGGATTGGGATTGTAGTTGGGGAAGGTGAAGTCGAGATCACAGTCCTGCTCGATCAGGTTGGTGACGCCCATGCGGCGCAGGGCCTCGGGCGCGAAGGCGCTGGCCGTGCCGTTGCCGCAGGCGGCCACGACCTTCAGGGGCCGGGTGATCTTGGCGCGAGACGCGGCGTCGGCGATGTAGCGCTCGGCCACGCCCTCGACGTGGGTCAGGCTGCCGCCGGGCCGCTCGGTCCACTGGCCGCCGAGCACGATCTCCTTCAGCCGGCCGATCTCCTCGGGCCCGAAGGTCAGGGGCGGGTTGGCGCCCATCTTGACCCCGGTCCAGCCGTTCTCGTTGTGGCTGGCGGTGACCATGGCCACGCACGGGCTCTCCAGGTCGAACTGGGCGAAATAGGCCATCGGCGTGGTGGCGAGGCCGATGTCCAGCACCTCGCATCCGGCGCCGACCAGGCCCAGCGACAGGGCCTGCTTGATCGACAGCGAATAGGACCGGTAGTCGTGGCCGACCACCACGCGGGTCTTGCCGTACTCGTGGAACAGGCTCCCCAGGCCCAGGCCGAGGGCCTCGACGCCCAGGAGGTTGATCTCCGGCCCGAACAGCCATCGCGCGTCGTATTCGCGAAAGCCCGTGGCCTTCACCAGGGGCGTGGTCTCGTAGGCGAGGGTGTTCGGCGAGAGGTCGGCGCGCGGGGCGGGCAGCATGCGTGTCTCCGGGAACGTGCGGTGTTTAGAGGGCGGCGCCAGGGACGGCAACGCCCGGCTCCAGACTGAACGGGCGAAGCGCCGAATGCGCTGATTCAGATCACGCCGGCGCGCAGCAGATCGTGAATGTGCAGGATGCCGACGGGCCGGTCCTCCTCCACCGCGAACAGTACGGTCACCGGCGGGACGGCCTCGTTCATGCGCTTCAGCGCCTCCGCCGCCAGCATGCCGGGCGGCACGGTCTTGGGCGAGCGGGTCATGACGTCCCCGGCGGCGTGGGTCATCAGCCCGTCCATGTGGCGGCGAAGGTCGCCGTCGGTGATCACCCCCTGCAGCCGCTGGTGCTCGTCGCAGACCGCGACGCAGCCGAACCGCTTCTCGGTCATCACCAGAAGGGTGTCCTGCATCGGGGTGTAGGGCGCCACGATCGGCAGCTCGCTCTCGCCGTGCATCAGGTCGGCCACGGTGGTCAGCATCGCCCCGATCCGCCCGCCCGGGTGCAGCACCCGGAACTGGCCGGCCGTGAACCCGCGCCGCTCCAGCAGCGCCACCGCCAGGGCGTCGCCGAGCGCCATCTGCAGGGTAGTCGAGGTGGTCGGGGCGCTGACCTCCGCGGTGGCCTCCGGCGCGTCGGGGATCAGCAGGCTGAGGTCCGCCGCCCGCGCCAGGGTGCTGCGGGGCGACGAGGTGATGGCGAGCAGGGGGATCGAGAACCGCTTGGCGTAGGCCAGGGTGTCGGCCAGCTCGCGCACCTCCCCCGACTTGGACAGGACCAGGATCACGTCCTCGTCGTCGATCATGCCGAGGTCGCCGTGGCTGGCCTCGGCCAGGTGCACGAACATCGCCTTGGCGCCGGTGGACGAGAGGGTGGCGGCGATCTTGCGCGCCACGTGGCCGGACTTGCCGACCCCCATGCAGGCGATGCGGCCCTTGGCCTGGTAGAGCACCTCCACCGCGCCGGTGAAGCTCGGCCCCAGCGAGGCGGCCAGGCGGTCGAGCGCCTGGGCCTCGACGGACAACACCCGCTGGCCGACCGTCACCGCGTCGAAGTCCGTCAGCACATCGTTCATCGCGTATCCGTCCGCAGCGTTCGCCCGCGAAAGTTCCATAGCGGCCCTCCCGATCAACCGGCAATAGCGCCGGTGAAGCTCGGATCCGATGATCCGGATTAAACCCAAGGGCTTAAGACAGGCCGAGCAAGGCGACAGCGTGGCGCCGGCGGCCCTCTAAGGCGACGGCGTAGGGCTCGCCGAAGAGGCGGGCGGCGGGGGCGGCGCGAAGCCCAGGACGGGCGGCGGGGCGGCCTCAGCGCCCGACGGCTGAGGCGCCTCGTGCACCACGGCGTGGCCGAATGGGGCCGGCGAGCGCGCGCCGAGCCCCTGGGGCCAGACCAGCGCCAGGGCGATCATCGCCAGGGCGGCGAGGCCCATCAGGGCGAACAGGACGCGGTCGGGCATGGCGCGGCTATAGCAGCGCTCCGGCCGCGCGGCCAACCGGCCGCCTTGACGCCCGCCGCCCCAGGCCTTAGCCCCGCCGCCATGCCGACGCTCGTCCTGCTCCGCCACGGCGAAAGCCAGTGGAACCTCGAAAACCGCTTCACCGGCTGGGTGGACGTGGACCTGTCCGAACGCGGCGAGGCCGAGGCGCGCCGGGGCGGCGAGCTGCTGAAGGCCGCGGGCCTGCAGTTCGACCGCGCCTACACCTCCGTCCTGACCCGCGCGATCCGCACCCTGTGGTTCGGCCTGCACGGCTGCGGCCAGGCGTGGATCCCGGTCGAGAACGACTGGCGGCTGAACGAGCGCCACTACGGCGCCCTCACCGGTCTCAACAAGGCCGAGACCGCCGAGCGCCACGGGACCGAGCAGGTCATGATCTGGCGCCGCTCCTACGACACGCCGCCGCCGCCGCTGGACGCCGGCGGCCCCTACGACCTCAGCCGAGACCGGCGCTATCGCGGCGTGCAGGTGCCGGCTGCCGAGAGCCTGAAGCTGACGCTGGAGCGGGTGACGCCCTACTGGGCCTCCGCCATCGCCCCTTCGCTGCAGGCCGGCGAGACCCTGCTGATCGCCGCCCACGGCAATTCCCTGCGCGCCATCGTCAAGCACCTGTTCGACGTGTCGGACGAGGCGATCCCGGGCGTGGAGATTCCCACCGGCAACCCGCTGCTGGTGGAGCTGGACGCGGCCCTGCGCCCGCTGCGCGCCGAATACCTCGACGCGGCCCGCGCCCAGCGCCTGCCCGAGCTGGCGAGCGCCTGACCGGCCGTGGCCGGCGACCTCGACGCCGCCCTGATGCGCCGCGCCATCGCCCTGGCCGCCGCGCGGCTGGGCCGGACCGGCGACAACCCCGCCGTCGGCTGCGTCATCGCGAAGGGTGAGACCGTGATCGCCGAGGCCGCCACCGCCGAGGGCGGCCGGCCGCACGCGGAGGAGCAGGCCCTGGCGCTGGCCGGCGCGCGGGCGCGCGGCGCGGTCGCCTATGTGACGCTGGAGCCCTGCGGCGCGCGCACGTCGGGCGCGGCGTCGTGCTCGGAGCTCCTGGCCGCCGCCGGCGTGGCCGAGGTCGTGGTCGCCTGCGAGGACCCCTCGCCCAAGGCGTCCGGCCAGGGGATCGAGCGGCTGCGCGCCGCCGGCGTGCCCGTCCGCGCCGGACTCCTCGCCGGCGAAGCGGCGGTTCTCTACGCCGATTACCGCGCGCGGCTGGCCAGCGGGTCTCCCAGCCGCTAGACGCTCGCGCCATGAGCACCCCGTCCGCCACCGCCAAGGTGATGATCGACGCCGCCCGCAAGACGGCGCGCGCGCTGCTGCGCGACTTCGGCGAGGTCGGCGAGCTGCAGGTCTCGCGCAAGGGCGCGGCCGACTATGTCTCCGCCGCCGACCTGAAGGCCGAGCAGACCCTGTTCGAGGCCCTGACCGCCGCCCGCCCCGGCTACGGCTTCCTCGGCGAGGAGCGGGGGATGATCGAGGGCACCGACAAGACCCACACCTTCATCGTCGACCCGCTCGACGGCACCACTAACTTCCTGCACGCCATCCCGCACTTCGCCATCAACATCGCCCTGGAGCGCGACGGCCAGATCGTGGCCTCGGTGACCTACAACCCTGTGGCCCAGGAGATGTTCTGGGCCGAGAAGGGCAAGGGCGCCTTCCTGAACAACCATCGCCTGAGGGTCGCCGCGCGGCGCGAGATGATCGACGCGGTTCTGGCCACCGGCATCCCGTTCGCCGGCCGCGGCGGCCACGCCCAGTTCCTGAAGGAACTGCACCAGATCGCCCAGCGCGTCTCCGGCGTGCGCCGGTTCGGCTCGGCGGCGCTGGACATGGCCTGGGTCGCGGCCGGCCGCTACGACGGCTATTGGGAGCGCGGACTCAGCGCCTGGGACGTGGCGGCGGGCGTGCTGCTGATCACCGAGGCCGGCGGCATGGTCACCAACGCCGACGGCGGGCCGTTCGACCCGCGCGAGGGCTCGGTGCTGGCCTCCAACCTCGAACTGCACCCGCTGATCCTTCAGCTCCTGAAGGCCGCGGCCTAGGGAGCCGCCTGATGGCGACCATCGATCCCGTGGACTTCGCCCAGGCGCTGATCCGCCGCCCCTCGGTCACCCCGGCCGACGCCGGCGCGATGGACGTGGTGCAGGCCGCGCTGGAGGGCCTCGGCTTCGCCTGCCGGCGCATGAAGTTCGGCGAGATCGAGAACCTCTACGCCCGGCGCGGGACGGCCAGCCCCAACCTCTGCTTCGCCGGCCATACCGACGTGGTGCCCGTCGGCGACGAGGCGGCCTGGGCCCACGGCCCGTTCGCTGGCGAGGTGCAGGGCGGCGTCCTCTACGGCCGCGGCGCGGCGGACATGAAGGGCGGGATCGCCGCCTTCGTCGCGGCGGCGTCGCAGGCGACCGAGGCGGGCGGGCCCAAGGGCTCGCTGTCCTTCCTGATCACCGGCGACGAGGAGGGCGTGGCCGCCGACGGCACCCGCCGCGTGGTCGAGGCCCTGGCCGCGGAAGGCGAGCGGATCGACCACTGCATCGTCGGCGAGCCGTCCTCGTCCCAGGCGCTCGGCGACATGGTCAAGATCGGCCGCCGCGGCAGCCTGAACGCGACGATCGCGGTGGAGGGCCGCCAGGGCCACGTCGCCTATCCCCTGCGCGCGGCCAATCCGGTGCGCCCGCTGGTGGACCTCCTGGCCCGGCTGCAGGACCGCCGGCTGGACGAGGGCTACGAGTCCTTCCAGCCCTCGAACCTGGAGATCACCACGGTCGACGTCGGCAACGCCGCCACCAATGTGATCCCCGCCCGGGCCGCGGCCCGCCTGAACATCCGCTTCAACCCCGCCCACACCGGCCGGAGCCTGTCGGACTGGCTCAAGGCCGAGTGCGACGCCGCCCAGGCGGGTTTCCCCGGCGGCCGGATCGACCTTTCCATCCACATCTCGGGCGAGGCGTTCCTGACCGAGCCCGGCCCCTTCGTGCGCCTGGTCGAGCAGGCGTGCCGGGACGCCATGGGCCGTTCGCCGGAACTGTCCACCACCGGCGGCACCTCGGACGCCCGCTTCATCCGCGCCCTCTGCCCGGTGGTGGAGCTCGGCCTCGTCGGCGCCTCGATGCACGGGGTGGACGAGCACGCGCCCGTCCAGGACCTCCAGGACCTGGCGCGCCTCTACCGGCGCCTGATCGAGCTCTACTTCGACGCCTTCAAATGACCCGCAGACGGCGGTTGCGTCCGGCGGGCCGAGCCATTAGGTTCCGCGCCTTCGCCGAAAGGCTGGCGCGCGCCCGTAGCTCAGCTGGATAGAGCACCAGACTACGAATCTGGGGGTCGGGCGTTCGAATCGCTCCGGGCGCGCCACTTTCTCCTTGATTTCATTTGCATTTTTGGGCCTGCTCGGGAAGGCTAACGGACCAGTTCACGTCTGAGCACCGATTAAGCACCGAATCGACGCGCCGACGGTCTGTCAGGCGGCGCTGAGCGATTGCGACGATCTGCTTCCGGCACCAAGTCGGAAGGCCACTTTCGACCGGCGGCCGTTTTGCCCACGAGCCCGCTTCTGACTCTGTTCGAACTTAAGGAACGTCTGCTTCCAGGTTGATCAGGGAGGGAACTCTAAGGCCGAGATAGGCTCCAAATTGAGTGTCAGCTATCAGCGCGGCGTTGGACGAAGCAGACATTGAAGCCGCAAAGCGCGTGAAGCCCTTCAAAGGGCTAACCCGCCTCGGAGATGTCTCCCCGCCGCCGCGCAGCCTGTATTCTTGCTCTGATAGGCGTGCGCTTCTAGACTCCGATCAACTCTCGGTCGGGCAGGGTCAGAAGTGGACGGGTTCATGATGCGCGCGCGCCGACCCAAGGGGTCGATGCAGACCGGTGTCAGCGCCGGGGTTGTCGCATGACGCTTACGCTTCAAGTCCCCGGAGCCGGCAACACGCTTCACGCCGCGCTCGTCGACGCGGCCAGGGGAGCAACAGGCGGCTTCGCCGCGTTCGCGTTCGCGACCTCCACAGGCATCGACGCGGCTCTCGCTGAGCCCCCGGTTCGCAAGCTTCTCGGTACTGGACAGTTCCAACTCGTGATCGGGCTCGACGCGATCACCGATACGGCAGCGGTCGCCGCGATCAAAACCGCGAAGGCCGCTCTTCCGAACGCGTCCATCTCGTTGTTCTACAATCCGAAGGGCGGCGTCCTGTACCATCCCAAGACGATGTTCTTCAAAAGGCCGGCTGGCGGACGGTGCCTCACCGGCTCTGGCAATTTGACCCTAGGCGGACTTCGCAACAACTGGGAGGCGTTCTGGAAGGCGGACGTCTCCACTGCTGACGCAGCCGTGCTTGAGGCGCAGTGGGCCAAGTGGGTGGCCGACCACAAGGACAATCTCCTTCCGCCCGACGACCCGCGGGTCACGGCCCAAGCGGCGCTTAATGCGAAGACAAGGGCGAAGATTCAGAAAGCGCTGAAGGAGACCGACACCGAGGCGCTTGCTGCGTTGGAGGAGGAAGCAGCCGAGGCGGCCTCGCTGAACCCGTTCTTAATCGCCGAGGTGCCGAAGAACCGACCCGGCCAGGCGGACTTCGGGATGGACACTTACCAGGGCTTCTTTGGCGTCACGCTCGGCAAACCGCGGGAAGTCACCTTCTATCAGGTCAGGCCGGACGGATCGCTTGCGCCGCCGGAACACCGGCACGCGGTGGCGGTGAAGAGCAGCAATTACCGCTTCGAGGTCGAGGCGCTCAGCGGGCTACAGCACCCAGTCAACGACCACTTCATCCTGGTGTTCGAGCGCATCGGCAAGTCCGAGTACAGGTATGTGCTTCTGAAGCCTGGCGACGCAGGCCACGCGAGCGTGCAGAAGTTCCTGAACGACAACTACTTCGTCTCCGGCAACTCGAAGCGCAGGGTGGTCGTGACGCGGAGCGACGTCCAGGCTGCCTGGGCCGACAATCCCCTGCTTCTCCACTAGCGGCAGAGCAGCAGCATCTCGGTAGTGCCCCTCGCAGCCTTGTTCAGCGACGTCGTGTTGAGCTTCATATGCTCCAGGCTCGCCAGATGCTCCACCCGGACGTCCTTGAAGTGCTGCTTCGCGAGGCTGACGACCGCGTCCAGCGCCATAACCCGCGGCCGGGCCTCCATGGTCGGGTCGTATCCGGAGTAGGAGAGGACGAGCGGCACCCGGAGCGCGGCCACGCCAGCGAAAAGCGCCGAGAACGCCGCCGGGGCCTCCGACTTGATGCAGAACGGCGACTGGTGTCGCCCCGCTCTGTAGCCGCCGCGGCTCTGGATGTCACCGCCGCCGAGGTTGCTCTTCGTGATGCTTGGATCGTCCCCCAGAGCTATAGTCTCGAGGCTGTGGTAGAAGCGGCTGTAGTGGTCGCGCGTGTATGGCGGGTCCGCGTAGACCACCGACGGCTTGAGTGCGGGCTTGGCCAGGGCCTCCCGGAAGTCAGCCCGGACGGCCACGTGGTCGCGCCTGGTGACCGCAAGTCGCTCGTACTGCCGCAGGTAGCCCATGAAAACCGACTGGGCCGAGAGCCCGCGCTCAGCGATGATCTTCTTGACGACGTGGCGCTTCGGCACGCCGGACTTGTCTCTCGGCCGTATCGGTTGGGCGAACTGCTTTCCAATCGAGTTTACCAGGTGGCTCGCGGTGCTCAGTGTGGCGGCCAGCAGAACCGAGCTTCGGCTGTCACGCGCCAGGTCAGCGATGGCATCCAGTTGGGCGGCCTGCGCGTAGCTGAAGTACTGCCCACCGAAGTGTCGGACGCACACCGTGTCGGCACCGGGTAGCTCAAGCGCCTCGATCCTGGCCTGCGTCTCGCGGACGGCGTCGCCGAGCGGCGAACCCGCAGGCAACTCATCGCCCTCCAGGCTCGCGAGGTTGCCAAGCTCAAGCAGCTCGCACAGTGGCTCGATGTCGTCGCGCAAGGCGACCAGCGCCGCCTCGTTCTCGAGCTTGATAAGCGGATCGACTGCCCGGCGTAGTGCGGCTCCGCGGCGGTCGTCGCCGAGCGCCTTCTCGACGGACCTCACGGACCAGGCCAGGTCGCCGTTCAGAACGGCCTCTGCCAGCACCCGCGCGTATTCCTGGATGTCCACAGCCATGACTCGACGACGCTGGGAGAGGTACCGGGACACGGTAGCCGACCCGGAGAAAAGGTCGCAGACCGGGCCGCCCGATGGGTCGACGCGATCGAGAGCCTGCTCTATGGCTGTCAGGACTCGGAGCTTGCTCCCGAGATAGTGGATTGGTCGGAAGATGAAGCTGGGGGCAGCGTCGCCGAACCACTCAGCCCCCCCATTGTGAGCCGTTACTGCGCTGTCTTTCGGCAAGACTTTGCTACCCTTTCGGCCCTAGGCTCGAATCGGCCGGCGGCCAGCGACGACATGACACTGTGAGGGCCATGAGAAGCAAGCCGAGAACCTCTGCAGCGCCAGTCCCGCTACCGCGCTTGTTGGACGGGAGCAACGACTTCACCCGCCAGGCAAATCTGTGCGTCGGAGAGGCCCGGACCGGCAGCGCAGTCGTCCACGGCGAGAACCTCGCTGTCCTCGAATCCCTCGGTGATGCGATCAAGGGACGTGTGAAATGCGTCTACATCGACCCGCCTTACAACAACGCCGAGGTGTACAGGCACTATGACGACCGGCTTGGCCGGCGCGTCTGGCTGGACCGCATGACGCACCGCATGAAGGCTTTGAGGGAGACACTGACGGTCGATGGGTCCCTCTGGGTCTCGATTGACGACAGCGAGCTGCACAATCTCAGACAGATCGGCGACGATGTGTTTGGGCCAGAGAACTTCATCTCATCCGTGGTCTGGAACCACCGCAAGACCAGGGAGAACCGCAGGCCGTTCTCCACGAACCACGAGTACATCTTGTGCTTCGCGAGGAGCGCGGAGGCGTTTAAGCGTTCGAGGAACCTGCTGGCCGCGCCGCCGGAGATACTCAACCGCTACAAGAACCCCGACAACGATCCGAGGGGCGCATGGCAATCGGTGTCGGCCAACGTCCAGGACGGCCACGCCACGAAATCGCAGTTCTACACGCTGGCCGCGCCGAACGGACGACTGCATCGCCCGCCGAAGGGTCGCTGCTGGGTTTACAACAAGCCCAAGATGGACGCCGAGATATGCGCTGGACGCGTCTACTTCGGCCGCGACGGGAATGCCGTGCCGCGCCTCAAGAAGTACCTAGGCGAGGCGAAGATCGGGGTCGCCCCTTCAACGCTCTGGATGGCCGACGAGGTAGGCACCACGGACTCCGCGAAGAAGCACCTGATGGCGCTGCTTACGAAGGAGGCAGTCTTCGACACGCCGAAGCCTGAAGGGCTGGTGCAACGCATCCTCCACATCGCCAGCAACCCTGGCGACCTGATCCTCGACGCCTATTTGGGCTCCGGGACCACGGCGTCCGTCGCCATGAAAACAGGACGCGACTTCCTTGGCATCGAGCAGGGACCTCACATCGCCACCCATTGCGTGAAAAGACTGCAGGCCGTTTGCGACGGGGAAGTGGGCGGCATCAGCTCCTTTGTCGGATGGAAGGGTGGCGGTGGCTGCGCTTTCTACTCTCACCGGTCGAAACTGACGCGCCTCTGAGCCAGGGCTTCCTCTTCGACCTCCCGACGCGGACGTGGAGATCAGATGTGGAGCTCATCGGACAGGAGCACCTGTCACCCTATGTCCCTCGCTCCCTTCGACGCCTAAGCCGGGGCAGCGTTATGTGGTCGATCGTCCGGCCCGCAATGGGGCCGGAAAGCGGAAGTGATTGGTTACGGGGCCGGCGTCCCGGCCAAGGTGCCGGTCCAGCTTCCACAGATGCAGGCCACATTCGCCGAATAGGTCCGAACGCGTCAGCCGACCACACGCCTCCTGCGGTGCTCAACCAGATAGTCATTCCAAATCGATGCAAGCTCTGCCTCACCTACGCCGACCACAACCTCGGTGTTCTGGCGGTGCCGCCTAGCATCGAAATACCTCAGCAGGGACTGCTCCATTCGGTACGCCTCAGTGGCGGTCGTCCAAAGATGATAATGCGAGCCGGTGTAGGTCAGCCCGCCAAGCCGCGGCAACGACGCCTGATTGAATTGGCGCATGCGTTGCTTCCAATCGAACGCCCATCCGATCTTGAAAGCACCTTGGGCGACCCCCACGACGCCCAGCGCGTAAGTGTATGCAGGTGCGCGCCGCATGTGCATCACTCCGCGTCGAGTCGTCGTCGGCGGCGGGGCGGCTTTCCGTCTTGCGGCCTCTGCGCCTTCGATCCGCGCCGCCGCTGCGATCGGCCGCAACAGCCCAACTTCCTCCCGCGGCAATGAAAGGATCGCCGCGGCCTCCTGAGGCGTCAGCTCGACGATTCCTTGAGCTGAATCCATGTGAAAACGCCTGTCGGTCAGCTCGCTCAGAAGCGGCCTCGGCTCTAGGAATCGCCACGCGCGTCGGAGCTCCAGCCCGAACGGCCATCGATAATCCCCTGCTTCGTCATAGTCCTGTGGCCCGCGGACGAGGTCGTAGTCGAGCGAGCTTACGACCTCGCACGTCGGCTCCATCAATCCCAGGACCCTGCCGCGCTCGACTTCGTCCGTGTTCTCGCCAAGAGTGCCGACGATCACGACCAAATCGCCGTCTCTAAGCTTGCTGCGAGCCCTTTCTCGCCAGCCTTGCTGACTGAACTGAAGCGGGCCCGACGGGGAAGAGAAACCCCAGGTCTTGGTCAGATAGACTGCCATCCGGCTGTCCCCATGATCGCCACGTTGACCAATCGTGGTTGTGGCTAATAGTCGACGGCAAGACCTGAATGTGAAGCTTGGGGCCCCCATTCTCCGGGGCGGTCGGAACCGAGGCCCGCCCCGGCCGCATTTCGGCTCGCGCGCACGCGTGCGCGCGGTCAGCTCGCCCCTCTGACCCGGAAGACCGCACCAAGACCCCTTTCGACGGTGCCTGTCACGGTGCTCGGTGGCACGCGGCGCCATCATCCCCTTGATCTTGATGGACTATCGCCTCCCTGACCCGCTGATTTTCTGTCTGAGGGGCTATCCGAACAGGTCTCTGGGATGCACCCCGAGCGCCGCGGCGAGGCGGCCCACAACGTCGACTGACGGGTTCCGGCGGCCCCGCTCGATCCCGCCGAGGTAGGTGAGATCGATCCCCGTCTCCAGGGCGAGCTGCTCCTGAGTGAGCCTCCGCTCCAACCGGATGCGACGCACGTTCCCAGCGACGATCGCGTTCCAGTCCATCGACCAGACTGGACCTGCGGCGACCGAAGCGCTCCAGGGACTATAGTCCCTATTTCATTGACAGCGGCGCGCGGGGCGGCATCGTCCCTCCATGTTCGATCTGTGGGCTCCCGAGCACTCGGTGCTGCGCGAGAAGGTGTTCGAGCATGCATTCCTGACCGAACTCTCGAAGGCGCTCCTGCTCGACCTCCGCACCCCGTTCGCGGTGCTGCGCGCGGAGTTCGACGGCTTCGGGTACGACCTAGCCGTGGAGGCTCGCGGCGTGCTGCGGCGCGTCCAGCTCAAGGCGACCCGGATCGGGGGCAAGCGATCGAGCGTGGACATCGCGACCACGCTCGCCGAGCAGCCGGGAGGGTGCGTTGTCTGGTTCCTGGTGGACGAGCACACCCTCGCGATCGGGCCGTTCTACTGGCTGGGCGGGCCTCCGGGCGGACGTATGCCGCCCCTCGGCGACCGGCTGGCGCGGCACGCGCGCGGGGGAGGCGAACGAGCGGCTCTGCGTCAGGTGCTGAGGGGAAAGTTCACGAAGATGGAGACGATCGGCGAGGTGGCGGTCGCCATGTTCGGCCGCGGCGACCAGGAGCATAACGGCGCCCGACTTGGTGCTCGGGTCAGCCTGCCGGCCACATAGCCTTGATCCAAATAGGCCGGATCTCGCCTGACCCGCTGACCGCTGATCTGCGGGGCACGATCAGGACCCAATAAAGGAGCGGCCGGCGAGCTGCCTGGGCTCGCCGGCCGAGTCGTCCCGCGGTTCATCGGGCGGGATCGGATCAGGGCACGTGGGTCGTGCCCGACGCCACGACGATCTGCCAACCGGCGGCGAGGAGCGACGGCAGGTGGCGGGAGGGCACCGTGAACGAGCCGTCGGAGTTCGGGGCGACGTTCAGGGCGGGGAGCTGGAGCACGGAGGGCGCGGCCGACCCGGCCGGCGGGAGCAGGGTGACGGGCGTGTCGTTGGACATCGGCTCAGCCCCTCGCGCCGGCTCGCTGCGCGAACTTGCGGATCACCGCGTGATCGCCGTTCATCGGCCTCAGGCTCTCAAGGAAGAACTTCTCGACGACGATCTTGGCGTGGTGGTCCTCGAGCGCGCCGAGGGCCTTGCGGACCTCCTCGGTGGCCGCAGCTTCGAGCCTGACGTCGCCCGAGCGCCTGGCCTCGTCGGCCTTCACCAGGGCGGCGAGCACCTCGCCGCGGACATTGGAGGGCAGCGCGGCGAGCTTGGCCTTGCTCACCCCGAATATCATGTCGCCGGGCCGGCCGGTGGGTCTGTCCTGCATGACCATCATTCTCCAAGTTCCGCGTCGGGGTCCGCCACGAGCCGCGCGGCGTAGCGGCGCCACGCGTCGCCGGCCGCCAGGAGCTCGCCGGGGTCCGGGGAGACGTTGTCCGGGTGCGTGGGTGCAGGGACCGACTCCAGCCGCTTGAGGAGCCTCGGGGTGTCGCCGAGGTATCGGCGGAGACCCCACAGCCGGGCGTACTTCGCGCGCAGTCGCCGGGTGTCAGCGTCGATCTCGGCGGCCAGGGCGCGCGCGTCGTCGAGCATGACGTCCACGGCCAGGGGCAGGGTGCGGTCATCGAGCGCTGCGATCTCGCGCGAGGCGGCCGCCATCCTCTCGATCACCACCGGCTCGCAGGCGCGGGCGACCTCCGCCTCCCGCGTTGCGCGCGCCAAAGCCTCCTCGGCGATGCCCTGGGCGACGTGGTCGACCATGACGTGCCGGCCCTTCGGACTGACGAGCTGCCTCGCCAGTTCGTCGGCGTCGCGCTGCTTCAGCTCATCGACCTTCGCCTGGGCATCGGCCTCGGCGGCGAACAGGGCTCGGAGGCGTCGGCGCTGGGCGACGAGCTCCTCGTATTCGCCGCGCTTCTTCTCGATGCCCCGGAGGTGCGACATGAGCTCCCACCGGGGGTCTGGCAGGTCGCCGAGCGCCTGCGGGTCTGCCGTCAT
>JBBCHF010000011.1:0-63768 GCA_037201645.1 Caulobacteraceae bacterium | reverse complement strand
GCCGATGGAGACGGGCCACGACCTCGGTGGCGATCCCCTTCTCCTTCAGGCGGACGGCCTCCTCGACGGCGATCTCGTCGAAGGGGTTCATCGACATCTTGACGTTGGCCAGGTCGACGCCGGTCTGGTCGGCCTTCACCCGCGCCTTGACGTTGTAATCGAGCACCCGCTTGACGGGCGTGAGGATCTTCATGGGCTTGTCATTCCAGGGGTCTTGCGACGCGGGCGGACCCTACAGCCGCGCCTCTGGCTGTCAACGCGGGCGGCGCAGGCGGTCTTGCGGCCCCGGCGCGGCCGCCGCATACATCCGCCATGAACCGCGGCGCGCGCAATGTGCTGATCGTGAAGATGGTGTTCGTCGCCGTCTTCGCCGTGCTGGTGGCCGGCGTCTGGTGGTATCAGCTCGCCGTCGGCCGGCCCCACGCGGCCTGCCAGCGCACGCCGGGCGGGCAGTGGGACGGCAAGACCCGCACCTGCCGCGTGCCGCCGTCCTTCACCTGCGAACAGAATGGCGGATGGTGGAGCCTGAGAGCGGAATCTGCGCCAAGGTGCTGAGCATTCCGTCCATAACCGGGCGGCCGGCGGGGAGGGCGCAATGATGATCCGTTTCATCCTGAGGGTGCTGTTTGCGGCCGGGGGTCCTGTGGCTCGCGGCGCATTTCGTGCGGGGCATCCATGTCGACGGGGTGGGGACGCTGATCCTGGCCGCCCTGCTGCTGGGGATCGTCAACGCGATCATCCGGCCGATCGTGATCCTCCTGACCCTGCCGTTCACCCTGATCACCTTCGGGCTGTTCCTGCTGGTGATCAACGCGGCCATGCTGTGGCTGGTGTCGGTGTTCCTGCACGGCTTTGCGGTGCACGGGTTCATGGCGGCGCTGCTGGGCTCGATCGTGGTCAGCCTGGTGAGCTGGGTCGGCTCCCTGATCATCCACAAGGGCTGAGCCGCCGCCCTTGCATCGGCCGGCCGGCCCGTCCATCTGGCCGCCATGACCGCCCAGCCCAGGACGCGCCGGCACCTCGTCTTCGCCTGCATGATGGCGGCCATGTTCATGGTGGCCATCGAGGCGACGGTGGTCGCCACCGCCATGCCGAACATCGTCGCGAGCCTGGGCGGGTTCTCCTACTACGCCTGGGTGTTCTCGGCCTTCCTGCTGACCCAGTCGGCCACCACGGTGATGTTCGGCAAGCTGGCCGACCTCTATGGCCGCAAGCCGGTGATGATCGCGGGGATCGTGGTCTTCCTGGTCGGCTCGGTTCTCGCGGGCCTGTCCTGGTCCATGACCTCGCTGATTGCGTTCCGGGCGGTCCAGGGCCTGGGCGCAGGCGCGATCCAGCCGACCTCCATGACCCTGGTGTCTGACCTCTACAGCATCGACGAGCGGCGCCGGACGCAGAGCTACATGGCCAGCCTCTGGGGTGTGTCGGCCATCGTCGGGCCGCTGGCCGGGGCCTTCATCGTCCAGCACATCGCCTGGGCCTGGGTGTTCTGGATCAACGTGCCGCTTGGGGTGATCGCCCTGGTGGCATGGTCCTGTTTCTGCACGAGAAGATCGAGCACCGGGCGCGGTCGGTGGGACTATGTCGGCGCCCTCTTGTTCAGCGTGAGCGTCACCGCCCTCCTGCTGGCGATCAGCCCCACGGCCGGCGCCTCGATCCTGTCGCACCCGCTGGTGTTCGCGGCCGTGTTCGCGATCTCGGGCGTGCTGTTCTTTCTCTGGGAGCGGCGGGTGCGCGACCCGATGATGGCGTTCGACCTGTGGGCCCAGCCGGTGATCGCCACGCCAACGCCGCGACCCTGGCGGCGGGCCTGGCCCTGATCGGCCTCACCGCCTGCCTGCCGATCTACATCCAGGCGGTGCTGGGACGCAGCCCGATCGTCTCCGGCCTGACCCTGACGGCCATGGCGGTGGGCTGGCCCATCGCGGCGACCCTGTCCGCGCGTCTCTTCCTGCCGTGGTTCGGCATGCGCGCGACGCTGCGCGGCGGCGCGGTCACCATGCTCGTCGGCGCCGCGGCCCTGCCGTTCGTCAACCCGTCCAACGGCGTGTGGCTGTCGTCCGCCGGCTCCCTCCTGATGGGGGCGGGCATGGGGATGATGAGCTACACCGCCGTGCTCCTGCTCCAGGCGTCGGTCGGCTGGGAGCAGCGGGGGGCGGCCACCGCCTCGAACGTCTTCGCCCGCCTGCTCGGCAACACCCTGGGCGCGGCGGTGATGGGGGCGATCCTGAACCTCGGGCTCAGCCTGGCGGGCGCCAGGGTCAGCTCCGAGCGGGTGCGCGCGTTGATGGAGCCGACGCCGGGCGCGGGCCGCGCCGGTCGACACGGCGCTGAAAAGCGCGCTGGCGGCCTCGCTGCACTGGGTGTTCGTGGCGATGTTCGCCCTGGCGGTGCTGACCCTGCTCGCCGCCTGGGCCATGCCGCGCCCCGAGATCGCCGAGCCGTTCCGCCGCGCGCGGGTCAAGGCCGCGGACCAGCCCGCGCCCAAGCCAGCCGAGTAGGGCGGCCGACAAATTCCTTCCGCCGGTCGACAAAGCGGGCGCGAGCGCCTATCTTCATGTGATCGATCTCTGTCGCGAGCAGCCTCTTTCCACCCGCTATCCGCGCTGGATCCAAAGAAGCCGAACAATTCAGACCTCGATGGCCGTCCGGAGCGCCGGCGGTCCAATATCTAATCGGAGGCTGAAATGGCTCTCGGTACTGTCAAATGGTTCAACTCCACCAAGGGTTTCGGCTTCATCCAACCGGATGACGGCGGCAAGGACGTGTTCGTCCATATCTCCGCGGTGGAACGGTCCGACCTGCGTTCGCTCGGCGAAGGCCAGAAGGTCAACTACGAGCTCGAGCGCGATCGCAAGACCGGCCGCGACTCGGCGGTGAACCTGAAGTCGGCGTAAGCCGACATCAGCGTCCGTCGGCCGACGGCGTGACCGCCTCCAGGGGCGCGATCGTCGGATGGCCGGCAGACGACCGCGTTCGCGTCCCCCTCGATGACGATCATGGTCTCGAAGTGGGGGCGGGCCTGCGGCGCGCCGGCCACCCCGGTCAACGGGTCAGGGTCGAGCTGCCGTCGCACACGCTGAAGGGCTGGCGGCTGGTTCGCCGCTGAACCGAGGCGCGCTGCGGAACGCGGCGCGCCTTTTCTTTGCAGGAGGCCAGCATGGCCATCATCGACATCATCCCCGCCCTAGACGACCAGGAACTCGCCAACCTCAAGGCCAACGCCATCCGCCTCGAAGGCGCCGGCACGCCCAAGCAGAAGACGGACGCCGCCGAGCTGATGCCCCTGATCGAGGCCGAGCTCGCCGAACGCCTGGCCCGCACCCCGCCCCAAGCCCAAGCGCGCCCCGCCCAAGCGCAAGGCCGCCGCGAAGGCCGAGCCCGAAGCGGAAGCCGAAAGCGAAGAAGCGGAACTCTGATCCTTCGCGCCAGTTGCACCCCCATAACGTTATGCGTTATACCCGGATCGGATGATCCGGAGCTTCCGCGACCGCGAGACCGAGCGTATCTGGATAGGTCTGCGGTCGCGCCGGCTGCCGCCGGACATTCACGGCGTCGCGCTGCGAAAACTGCGTCTGCTGAACCGGGCGCGCGAGCTTGACCACCTGCGGGTCCCGCCAGGGAACCGGCTGGAGGCTCTCTCTGGAGACAGGCACGGCCAGTACTCTATCCGGATCAACCGGCAGTGGCGGATCTGCTTCCGCTGGAGCGATGGAGAGGCGGAGGATGTCGAAATCTGCGACTATCACTGACGACGTGGGCTCCCCCGAGGACTGGATCAAGAACCCCACGCCGGGGGACATCCTGCTCGAGGAGTTCCTGAAGCCGATCGGCATGAGCCAGACGGCGCTGGCGAACGCCATCGGGGTATCGCCTCGGCGCATCAATGAGATCGTTCTGGGAAAGCGCGCCGTCACGGCCGACACCGATCTTCGACTGTCGCGCTATTGGGGGCTGTCGCAGGGATTCTGGCTAGGCCTCCAGAACGACTACGATCTTCTGGAACGCCGCCGGCAACTCGGAGCCGAGCTGGACAAGATCACGCCTCGCGCGGCTTAGCGGCCAGGACGACCTCGTCGCCCAGGCGGATCGCGCCGCCCGCTGACCACGTCGCAGCATACGCCGCCGCGCCAGTCGGGACGCATGGCGGCGCGCAGGCCGGGCTGGGCGCGCTCCATCAGGGCGCAGGGCGTGGTCTCCTCGGCGACCTCCAGCACCAGCGCGCCGATGCGGAGGCGGACGCCGGCCTCCTGCGGGCGCTCCAGCCCCTCGACGTAGAGGTTGGCGCGGCGCGTGGTCCAGGGCAGGTCGGCGGAGACGTCGCGGCAGGCGTCCTCCCAGCCCTCGCGGAACAGCACGGTGACCTGGCGGCCGCGGTATCGCCCGCGCGCGTCGCCGTCGAGGCCCGCCTCGACCGAGACCATCGTCTCGGAAAGCTCCTGCATCGGCGCCCGCTTCTTCCGTCGCGCGCGCGATCCCGATCAGCCGTCCCGCCATGACCCGTCCCATCCGCCCGTCGACGGCGCAGCGTCGCGCGAATCGCCGCCGCGCGGGAGCGGCTTCAGACCACGGCGCCGAACGCCCGGCCGATCGCCCAGGTTACCAGCATGGCCAGGGCGCCCCAGAACGTCACGCGGACGGTCGGCTTCAGCATGCCCGCGCCGCCCGCCTTGGCCCCGACCGCGCCGAGCAGGGCCAGGAAGGCCAGGGACGCGGCCGAGACCAGCGGCGCCAGGAGGCCGCGCGGCGCGATCACCACCATCAGCAGCGGCATGGCCGCGCCGATGGAGAAGCTCGCCGCCGAGGCCATGGCCGCCTGCACCGGCCGGGCGATGGTGACCTCCGAGATGCCGAGCTCGTCGCGGGCGTGGGCGCCCAGGGCGTCCTTGGCCATGAACTCCTTGGCCACCTCGCGGGCCAGGGTCACGCTCAGCCCGCGCTTGCGGTAGATGCCGGCCAACTCGCGCGTCTCGCCGTCGGGATCCTCGGCCAGCTCCTGGCGCTCGCGGTCGAGGTCGGCCTTCTCGGTGTCGGCCTGGGAGCTGACCGAGACGTACTCGCCCGCGGCCATGGACATGGCGCCGGCCACCAGCCCCGCCACCCCGGCGACCAGCACGTCGGCCGGCTTTGCGGCCGCGGCCGACACGCCCACGATCAGGCTGGCGGTGGAGACGATGCCGTCGTTGGCGCCCAGCACCGCGGCGCGCAGCCAGCCGATGCGCCCCACCAGGTGATGCTCGGCGTGGCGTTTCAGACGGGCCACGGCGGGCTCCCTGGGGTTGGCGCGCCGCAAGGCCGGCGGCGGTCGATGGACGCTAGGCCACCTTCACCCGCGCCGCGCTCTCGGGCAGGTCGCCGCCGAACGCCCGCTGGTAGAACTCCGCGACCGTCGGCCGCTCCAGTTCGTCGCACTTGTTCAGGAAGGTCATCCGGAACGCCAGGCCGATGTCGCCGCTGAAGATCTCGGCGTTCTGGGCCCAGGTGATCACCGTCCGCGGGCTCATCACGGTGGAGATGTCGCCGTTCATGAAGGCGTTGCGGGTCATGTCGGCCACCCGGACCATGGCCGCGATGGTGCGCCTGCCCTCCGGCGTCTTGCCGTAGTTGGGCGTCTTGGCGAGCACGATCTCCTGCTCCACCTCGTGGGAGAGGTAGTTCAGGGTGGTCACGATCGACCAGCGGTCCATCTGCGCCTGATTGATCTGCTGGGTGCCGTGATACAGGCCCGTGGTGTCGCCGAGTCCGATGGTGTTGGTGGTCGAGAACAGCCGGAAATACTGGTGCGGCCGGATCACCCGGTTCTGGTCGAGCAGGGTCAGGCGGCTCTGCGCCTCAAGGATGCGCTGGATCACGAACATCACGTCCGGCCGGCCGGCGTCGTATTCGTCGAAGACGAGCGCGATCGGCCGCTGGATCGCCCAGGGCAGGATGCCCTCGCGGAACTCGGTGACCTGCTTGCCTTCCTTCAGGACGATGGCGTCCTTGCCGACGAGGTCGATCCGCGAGACGTGGCTGTCCAGGTTCACCCGGATCATCGGCCAGTTCAGTCGCGAGGCCACCTGCTCGATGTGGGTCGACTTGCCGGTGCCGTGATAGCCCTGGACCATCACGCGCCGGTCGAAGGCGAAGCCGGCGCAGATCGCCAGCGTGGTCTGCGGGTCGAACCGATAGGCCGGGTCGAGGTCGGGCACGTGCTGGTCGCGCTGCGAGAACGCGGGCACCTGCATGTCCGAGTCGACGCCGAAGGCCTCGCGGACGGAGACCGTCTTGTCGGGCATCAGGCTCAGGAGCGGGTCTTGGTGTTCTGTGTCGAGCGGCATGATGGGTACTCTTTATGCACGCGAAGGCCGCCGGTCTAGGGCGGCGTGGGGCGGGAAGGCGTCGCGGCGGGGAACGGTTTCGATATGGGCGCGACCGCCCGCGCGGCAAGCGAGGCCGGTGCAAGATGATGGTTGAAATGACGGCGGCGGCGTGGCCTCCGTGCGCTCCATGAAGATTCTCGTGACGGGCGCCGGGGGCTTCCTCGGCCGGGGATTGGTCGCGCGCCTGCTCGGCGGCGCCTTGGCGTTCGAACGGCTGACGCTGTGGGATTCGCATCTGCCGGCCTGGAGCGGGGACGGCGTGCGCCTGCTGACCGGCGACCTGCGCGACCCGGCGGCCCGGGACGCCGCGTTCGAGGGCGGCGCGGACCTGATCTTCCACCTGGCGTCGGTCCCCAGCGGACGGTCGGAGGAGCAGCCGGCGCTGTCGCGGGCGGTGAACCTCGACGCCATGCTGGCGCTGCTGGACGCGGCGGCGGCCGAGAAGCGGCCCCCACGGGTCGTCTTCGCCAGCTCGATCGCGGCCTTGGGGCGGCTCGGGCCGGCGCCGGTGGACGACGACACGCCGCCGCGGCCCGCCCTGACCTATGGCGCGCACAAGCTGATGGGCGAGGTGGCGCTGGCGGACATGAGCCGCCGGGGCCTGCTCGACGGCGTGTCGCTTCGCCCCGCCGGCATCCTCGCCCGGCCGCCGACGCCGACGGGCCAGAGGTCGGCCTTCCTCAGCGAGGTGTTCCATGCGCTGAAGGCCGGACGGCCGTTCGCCGCGCCGGTGGGCGAGGACGCGACGTCCTGGCTGATCTCCCGCGCCGCGTGCGTGGAGGCGTTCCTGGCGGCGGCGGCGATCCCCGCGAACGCCATGCCGCCGTGGCGAAGCTTCACCCTGCCGGCGCTGCGCGTCCGGTTCGGCGACCTCGCCGCCGCGGCCGGGGCGGCCCTGGGCCGGGACGCCGCCGCGCTGGTGCGCTTCGAGCCGGACGAGGCCGTCGAAGCCAACTTCGGCCGCTATCCCCCGCTGACGACCCGTGTCGCCGATGAGCTCGGGCTGCGGTCGGACGGTTCGCTGGAGGCGATGATCGCGTCCGTGCTCGGCGACCTGGAGCCGGCTTAGCGGGATCGTCGGAAACCCGACTCCGGGCCGCAACCTCAGGCTCGGACACGGCGTTCACCCTCGGCGACGTTCGCCGGCGAGGGAACACCCAATGAAGCTATTCAGATCGATGGTTTGCGCCGCTGCGCTGGCCGCCCTGGGGACCGTCGGCGTCCTGACCGCCGCTGCGCCAGCGACTACCGTCACCATCACTACGACCGTGGTCACGACCACGATCACGGCGACCACCACGACGATCACCCCGGGCCGGGCTGAGCCCCGGCCGCGCCGGGCTAGACCGTCTCCAGCGCCAGGGCGGTGGCCTCGCCGCCGCCGATGCACAGGGACGCGACGCCTTCCTGGCTCCGCGCGCCTGCATGGCCGCGAGCAGGGTGGCCACGATCCGCGCGCCTGACGCGCCGATCGGATGGCCCAGGGCGCAGGCGCCGCCGTTCACGTTGAGCACGTCGTGCGGGATCGACAGGTCGTGCATGGCCGCCATCGGCACGACGGCGAAGGCTTCGTTGAGCTCGAACAGGTCGACGTCGCCGACGCTCCAGCCGGCCTTCTCCAGCACCTTGCGGATCGCCGGCACCGGCGCGGTGGTGAACCAGGCCGGCGCCTGGGCGTGGGCGGCGTGGGCCACGATCCTGGCCACCACCGGCAGGCCGAGCTTGTCGGCGACCGACTGGCGGGTGACCACCAGGGCCGCCGCGCCGTCCGAGATGGAGGAGGAGGTCGCCGCCGTCACCGTGCCGTCGGTGGCGAAGGCGGGGCGCAGGGTCGGGATCTTGGCCGGATCGGACTTGCCGGGCTGCTCGTCGACCGAGACGGGTGACCACGCCCTTGCGCTCCTTCACCTCGACCGGGACGATCTCGCGATCGAAGGCGCCCGACGCCTGCGCGGCCTTGGCGCGGGTCAGGCTCTCGATGGCGAACAGGTCCTGCGCCTCGCGGGTGAACTGATAGGCGCGGGCGGTGTCTTCCGCGAACACGCCCATGGCCTTGCCGCTGTCGTAGGCGTCCTCCAGCCCGTCGAGCATCATCGAGTCGTAGACGGTGTCGTGGCCGATCCGCGCGCCCGTGCGGTGCTTGACCATCAGGTAGGGGGCGTTGGTCATGCTCTCCATGCCGCCGGCGACGATCAGGTCGGCCGAGCCGGCCTTGAGCATGTCGTGGGCGAAGATCTGGGCCTGCATGCCAGAGCCGCAGACCTTGTTGACCGTCACCGCCTCGGCCGACATCGGCAGGCCGGCGCCCAGCGCCGCCTGGCGCGCAGGCGCCTGGCCGAGGCCCGCGGGCAGGACGTTGCCCATGAACACCTTGTCGACCTGCTCGCCGGCGACCCCGGCGCGCTCCAGCGCCGCCTTGATCGCGGCCGAGCCCAGCTCCGTCGCCTTCACCGGCGCGAGCGAGCCCTGGAACGAGCCCATGGGGGTGCGCGCATAGGCGCAAATGACGATCGGATCGACGGAGTCGGACATGAGCTGATTTCCGGAGAATGTTGCGGTGCGGAAAATGGCCATTCCGCCTGCGCTAAGCAAGCGCGACGTGGCGGAAGCCGCCACTCTCCACCGTCATGGCCGGGCTTGTCCCGGCCACCCATGCGCGCAAAGCTTGGCCATGGTCGCGCGGGACACGTTCAATGTCTTCATCGCCGTCTACATGATGGCGAGCCGGCGGCACGGACGATCTACACGGGCGTGACCAGCAATCTCTATCGCCGCGCGTATCAGCACCGCGAGGGACTCGCGCCGGGCTTCACCAAGACGTATGGCGTCAGCCGGCTGGTCTGGTACGAGCCGTTCGAGACCATCGTCGCCGCCATCCGGCGTGAGACGTCGATCAAGAAGTACCCGCGCGAATGGAAGATCAATCTGATCGAACGGGAGAACCCGTTCTGGGACGATCTCTACCCCGCCCTTGTCGGCGAGCAGGGTGTGCATGGGTGGCCGGGACAAGCCCGGCCATGACGTCATAGGGTGGATGGTCGCTTGAACCCCGTCTTCGCCAACCTGCCGACGACCATCTTCACGGTGATGTCGGGCCTCGCCGCCGAGCATGGGGCGATCAACCTCGGGCAGGGGTTTCCCGATTCACCGGGGCCGGAGGACGTACGCGCCGCCGCGGCCGAGGCGGTGCTGAACGGCTCCAACCAGTATCCGCCGATGCAGGGCCTGCCGGCGCTGCGCGAGGCGGTGGCGGAGCACTACCGCCGCTTCCAGGGGCTCGACCTCGACTGGCGCTCCCAGGTGCTGGTCACGTCCGGCGCCACCGAGGCCCTGGCCGCCTCGATCATGGCCCTGGTCTCGCCCGGCGACGAGGCGGTGCTGCTGGAGCCGGTGTACGACTGCTATGCGCCGCAGTTGCGGGCGGTGGGCGGCGTCGCCCGCTTCGTGCGGCTGGAGCCTCCGGACTGGCGGATCACGCGCGAGGCGCTGGAAAACGCCACGACGCCAAAGACAAGGCTCATTCTCCTCAACAATCCCCTGAACCCCGCCGCCCGGGTCTATGCGCCCGAGGAGCTGGCGGTGCTGGCCGACTGGTGCGTGCGCCACGACGTGATCGCCATCTGCGACGAGGTCTGGGAGCACGTGGTGTTCGACAACCGCAGCCACACCCCGCTCTACGCCCTGCCGGGCATGGCCGAGCGCTGCGTGAAGATCGGGTCGGCCGGCAAGATCTTCTCCCTGACCGGCTGGAAGGTCGGCTGGGTCTGCGCGCCGCCGCGGCTGCTGGAGGTGATCGGCAAGGCGCACCAGTTCCTGACCTTCACCACCCCGCCGAACCTGCAGGCCGCCGTCGCCTACGGCCTCGGCAAGGACGAGGCCTATTTCGCCGGGATGCGCTCCGGCTTCGCCCGCTCGCGCGACCGCCTGGCCGGCGGCCTAGCCGCGGAGGGCTTCGCGGTGATCCCGAGCGAGGGCACCTATTTCCTGAACATCGACCTGCGCCGCTCCGGCCTGGACGTGGACGACGAGACCTTCTGCCGGCGCGCGGTGGTCGAGGCGGGCGTGGCGGCGATCCCCGTGTCGGCCTTCTATGAGAGCGATCCCGTCCGCTCGGTGGTGCGCCTGTGCTTCGCCAAGAAGGACGAGACGATCGACGCGGGCCTGGAGCGGCTGGCGCGGGCCAGGCGGCTTTTCTAGGGCGCCGATTGCGGATTCGTTACGGCTCCGCTCGCATCCGGCGCCGACTCCCGGTTGAATCTACGTGTGTTTTTCCGTTCACACCCTTAACAGGGGTTGCTGGAACCGATGCAGGTGAGACACGTTGTCGCTCCGGGGCAAGCGCCTGCGCGACGCCGGGCGCGCTGGGGAACGTCGATGCATAGTGTGGATGTCAGGAGCAAGGCGGCGGGGGTGTCTGCCGCTCCGGTCCTAAAGGCGCTCGGCTCGTGGGAGCGCATGCTCGCGAACCTGCCGATGGCGGTCTACGTCTGCGACGCGGACGGCCGCATCGTCTCCTACAACGCCCGCGCCGCCGAGCTGTGGGGCCGCGAGCCTAGCCTGATGGACGATTCGGAGCTGTTCTGCGGCTCCTACAAGCTGCATTTCGACGGCCGTCAGATCGCCCGCGACGAGACGCCGATGGCGCACGTGCTGCGTACCGGCGAGCCGGTCCACGGCCGCGAGGGCCTGGTCGAGCGGCCGGACGGCTCGCAGGTCTGGGCCATGGTCCACATCGACCCGATCACCGACGACGACGGCGAGCTGATCGGCGCGATCAACTGCTTCCACGACATCACCGCCCAGAAGCGGGTCGAGGCCGAGCGCATCCAGGCCGAAGAGGACCTGCGCCAGCAGGAGCGCTGGTACAGCGACCTGCTGCAGGCCCTGCCGGCGCCGATCTACACGACCGACGCCGAGGGCCGGATCACCTTCTACAACCGCGCCGCCGCCGAGCTGGCCGGCGTCGAGCCCCGGCTGGGCGTCGACGAATGGTGCGTGAGCTGGAAGCTGTTCCGGCCGGACGGCACGCCCCTGCGTCACGACGAATGCCCGATGGCCCGCACCCTGAAGGAAGGCAAGCCGTCCTGGGGCGAGGAGGCGATCGCCGAGCGGCCGGACGGCCGGCGCGTGCCGTTCCGGCCCTATCCGACGCCGCTGTTCGACCGCTCCGGCGCCCTGGTCGGGGCTGTGAACCTGCTGCTCGACATCAGCGCGTCGAAGGCGGCTGAGGCGGCGCTCGGCGAGCGCGACCAGCGGCTGGAGGCCACCTACCAGCACGCCAACATCGGCATCGCCGAGATCGGGCCGGACGGCCGCTACCTGCGGGTGAACCCGGCCCTGTGCGCCATCACCGGCTACTCGGCCGAGGAGATGCTCGACTTCAGCTTCTTCGACATGCCCCATCCGGACGACATCGAGCCGGACCGGACCCTCTACTGCCAGCAGGCGGCCGGGGCGCTGAAGCGCTATGCTGTGGAGAAGCGCTACATCCGCAAGGACGGCCGCGTGGTGTGGGTGGCGGTCGATTCCAGCGCGGTGCGCGACCACGACGGCAAGGTCGCCTACAGCGTGCGGGTGATCCAGGACATCACCGAGCGACGCAACGCCGAGGCGCGCCAGAAGGTGCTGCTCGACGAGCTGAACCACCGGGTCAAGAACACCCTGGCCACCGTGCAGTCGATCGCGCTGCAGACCGCCCGCAACGCCCCGACCATGGACGCCTTCACCCATGACTTCGAGGCGCGCCTCGTGGCGCTCAGCAAGGCCCACGATCTTCTGACCCGCGACCACTGGGAGGGCGCCGACCTCGGCGACATCCTGCGCCAGGAGCTGGCGCCGTTCGGCGACGGCCCCGTGCGGCTGGAGGGCCCGAAGCTGACCCTGGCCCCGCGCTCGACCCTGGCCCTGGCCATGGCGTTCCACGAGATGGCCACCAACGCCGCCAAGTACGGCGCGCTGTCCACGCCCGACGGGCGGCTGGACGTCCGCTGGGACGTGGCGCCGCGCTCAGGCGAGCGTCCCGCCCGGCTGTCCCTGAGCTGGACCGAGAACGGCGGCCCGCCGGTGGCGCCGCCACGCCGCCGCGGCTTCGGCGCGCGGCTGGTGGAGCGCACCATCAACGGCGACCTCGGCGGCTCGTGCGAGATGCGGTTCGATCCCGAGGGGGTCCGGTGCGAGATCCAGGCGCCTCTGGACCCTCGACCCTAGCGGCCCATGCCCCCGCTTGACGGCGTTCGCGTCCTGCTCGTCGAGGACGAGGCGCATGTGGCCTTCCTGCTCGAAGACCTGCTGACCGACCTCGGCTGCGAGGTGGCGGCGTCGGTGGCGCGGCTGGGGCCGGCGCTGCGGCGGGCGGAGGAGGGCGGCTTCGACGTGGCCCTGCTCGACATCAACCTGGCCGGCGAACAGAGCTTCCCGGTCGCCGAGGCGCTGGCCCGGCGCGGCGTGCCGTTCCTGTTCGCCACCGGCTATGGCGCGGCCGGCGTGCCCGAGGCGCTGAGCGGCGCGCCGGTGCTGGCCAAGCCCTTCCGCCAGGCCGACATCCGCGACGCCCTGCTGTCGCTGCTGCGACGGTGACGGACGCGTCAGGCCGCCGGCCGGCCCTCGGGCGCGCCGCGGCCGAGCTTGTCGGGCAGGGGTGCGCCCATCGGCGTGAACTCCAGCGAGACGGAGTTGATGCAGTAGCGCAGCCGCGAGGGCGGCGGGCCGTCGGGGAAGACGTGGCCCTGGTGGCTGCCGCAGCGCGCGCACAGGGTCTCGGTGCGGACCATGCCGTAGGAGCTGTCGCGGACCAGTGTCAGGTGGTCCTGGTCGAACGGCTCGAAGAAGCTCGGCCAGCCGGTGCCGGACTCGAACTTGGCGCCCGAGCGGAACAGCGGCAGGCCGCAGAGGCGGCAGCCGTAGACGCCGGCCTCCTTGTTGTCCAAGAGCCCGCCGCAGAACGGAGCCTCGGTGCCGTGGTGGAGCAGCACGTCGGCCTCCTCGGGCGTCAGGGCGGCCTCCAGCGCGCGGCGCTGGCTGTCGGAAGGCGGGGCGAGGTCGAACCCCGCCGCGGATCGGGTGGCGATGGCTGCGTCGGTCATGGCCGCCATTCTAGGCTCCGGGCGGACGTTGCCAAGGCGGGCGCCCCCGTCTACTCGTGGATGCGCGGGTAACGGTGCGCGGGCTGATGTTCTCGAAGATCCTGATCGCCAATCGCGGCGAGATCGCCGTCCGCATCATCAGGACCGCCAAGAGACTAGGGATCGCCACCGTCCAGGTGTTCTCCGACGCCGACGCCGCGTCGCTGGCCGTGGAGATGGCCGACGAGTCGGTGGGGATCGGCCCGCCCCCGCCCGGCCAGTCCTACCTGCAGATCGACCGGATCGTCGCGGCGGCGAAGCGGACGGGCGCCGAAGCGGTCCATCCCGGCTACGGCTTCCTGTCCGAGCGCGCCGAGTTCGCCCGCGCCCTGGCCGCCGAGGGGATCGCCTTCATCGGGCCGAACCCCCGCGCCATCGAGGCCATGGGCGACAAGATCGAGTCCAAGCGCTTCGCCGCCGAGGCCGGCGTCTCCACCGTGCCGGGCTTCCCCGACGTGATCGCGGGCGTCGCGCACGCGGTGAGCATCGCCGAGCGAATCGGCTATCCGGTGATGATCAAGGCGTCGGCCGGCGGCGGCGGCAAGGGCATGCGCATCGCCTGGACCCGGCGCGAGGTCGAGGAGGGCTTCCCGGCCGCCGAGGCCGAGGCGATCTCCAGCTTCGGCGACGGGCGCATCTTCATCGAGAAGTTCATCGCCTCGCCCCGCCACATCGAGATCCAGGTGCTCGGCGACAGGCACGGGAACCTCGTCCACCTGAACGAGCGCGAATGCTCGATCCAGCGGCGCAACCAGAAGGTCATCGAGGAGGCGCCCTCGCCGTTCCTGGACGAGGCGACCCGCGCGGCCATGGGCGCGCAGGCGATCGCCCTGGCGCGGGCGGTGGACTACGACTCCGCCGGCACGGTGGAGTTCATCGTCGACGGCGAGCGCAACTTCTACTTCCTGGAGATGAACACCCGCCTGCAGGTCGAACATCCGGTCACCGAGCTGACCACGGGCGTGGACCTTGTCGAACAGATGATCCGCGTGGCGGCCGGCGAGCGGCTGGCCTTGCGCCAGGCCGACCTCGCGCCCCGGGGCTGGGCCGTCGAGAGCCGCGTCTACGCCGAGGACCCCTACCGCGGCTTCGTGCCCTCGATCGGCCGGCTGGTGCGCTATCGCGCGCCGGAGGGGCCGGCGATCCGCAACGACACGGGCGTGCGCGAGGGCGACGAGATCTCGATGTTCTACGACCCGATGATCGCCAAGCTCTGCACCCGCGGCGACACCCGCGCGGCGGCGGTGGAGGCGATGGCGGAGGCCCTGGACGGCTTCCTGATCGAGGGCCTGCGCCACAACATCCCGTTCCTGTCGGCGATCATGGACCAGCCGCGGTTCCGCGAGGGCCGCCTGTCCACCGCCTACATCGCCGAGGAGTTTCCCGAGGGGTTCCACGGCCTTCCCCCCACCGGCCGCCAGCTCGACCTGATGACCGCGGCCGCCGTGTTCATGCACCGGCTGCAAGCCGCCCGCCGCGCCAACGGCAATGGCGTGCGCGAGGACTGGGTGGTCGTCGCCGGCCCGGCCAAGCGGGCGATCCGCGCCAAGGCGGACGGCGGCGCCCTCGACATCGCCCTGGAAGGCGAGGGCCGCGTGCTGCGCCTGGACCGCGTGGACTGGCGGCCGGGCCAGGCGCTGTTCTCCGGGCGGCTGGACGGCCAGGGCTTCACCTGCCAGGTCGCGCCCGCCGCCGAGGGGTTCATGGTCCGCTGCCGCGCCGCCGCGGCGCGGGTCCTGGTGCTGACGCCCCGCTCGGCGGAGCTGCACGAGCGCCTGCCCGTGCGCCAGCCGGCCGACACCTCGCGCCTGATCGTCTCGCCCATGCCGGGCCTGGTCGTCTCCATCGCCGCCGAGCCGGGGCGCGAGGTCAAGGCCGGCGAGACCGTGGCGGTGGTCGAGGCCATGAAGATGCAGAACCTGATCCGCGCCGAGCGCGACGGCGTGGTCCGCCGTGTCGGCCCCAAGCCCGGCGACAGCGTCGCCGCCGACGAGGTGCTGGTCGAGCTGGTCTGACGCCGGGCGGACCGGTTTGGACTGTGGCGCAGCGGTGATAGCGTCGGCCCCGAGGACCTGTCCTCAAATGGGGGAGACCATGAATGTCCTGCAAAGGGCGCTGAGCTTCGAGGGCCGCCAGCGCCGCCGCGATTTCTGGCTGACCGTGCTTGTCCTGTGGGTGATCAGCTGGATCCTCACCTCGATCGTCAGGGCCGTCTATGCGCCGGCCGTCTACGTCACCAGCGACCATCCGGTCATGCGCTGGATGGTGTTCCAGCACATGTCCGCCGGCTTCGGGGTCGTCGGCCTGATCCTTTTGTGGCCGAGCCTGGCCAACGGCGTGAAGCGCTGCCACGACCGCGACAAGTCGGGCTGGTGGATGCTCCTGACCCTGATCCCGCTGATCGGCTGGATCTGGTGGCTGATCGAGCTCGGTTTCCTGGACGGCACGCCGGGATCGAACCGCTTCGGCCCCTCGCCCAAGGGGATGGGCGGATCGGAAGAAGCGACCGCGCTCCTCGGCTGAGGCCCAGCCGCTTCCATCGCCGCCGGGCCGCCGCTAACCTCCCGCCGGCTGGGGCGGGCGGGATTCGATGTACGGACGGCTGGACCTGACGGAGCTGTTCTTCTCGTCGGCGGGGCGGCTGTCGCGCGCGCCGTTCCTGATCGCCGCGGCCGTGCTGCTGGGCGCGGCCGCCCTCTATGAGTCGGTGGCCTCGCCGGGCGTGCGGTGGGTGACCGGCTGGGTGGTCTATCCGTTCCTGGTGTTCTGCGGCGTCTCGGTCATCGCCAAGCGGCTGCACGACCGGGGCCGGTCCGGCTGGTGGGCGGCGCTGGTGCTGGTGGCGGTGATCGCGGTGTGGACGCCGCCGCAGAGCTACGCCGACTTCCTGTTCTCCCTGGTGCTGATCTGGGCGGCGATAGAGCTCGGCGCCATGCCGGGCGAGCAGGGCGCCAACCGCTTCGGCCCCAACCCCCTGCGCCCGGCGCACGCCTGAAGGGTCAGAGCGGCGGCGGGGCCGCGGCGACCGGGCCGAACACCGTCTCGAACCCGGCCTTCAGGGCCGCGTCGGCCTCGTCCAGGCCCACGGGCAGGCCGAGGTCCACCAGGCTGGTGACGCCGTGCTCGGTGATGCCGCAGGGCACGATGCCGGCGTAGTGCGCCAGGTCCGGCTCCACGTTCAGGCTGATCCCGTGGAACGACACCCAGCGGCTGACCCGCACGCCGATGGCGGCGATCTTGTCCTCGTGGGCTGCGACGCCGGGCTGGCGGCGCTCGACCCAGACGCCGACGCGGCCGGGCCGGGTCTCGCCGCGCACGTTGAAGGCGTCCAGCGCGCCGATGATCCAGGCCTCCAGCCCGCGCACGAAGGCGCGCACGTCGCGGCCGCGCTCCCGGAGGTCCAGCATCACATAGGCCACCCGCTGGCCGGGGCCGTGATAGGTGTACTGGCCGCCGCGCCCGCTCGGGAACACCGGCAACAGGTCGGGATCCAGCAGGTCCTGCGGCCTCGCCGAGACGCCGGCGGTGTAGAGCGGCGGATGCTCCAGCAGCCAGACCAGCTCGCCGGCCTCGCCCGCCGCGATGGCCGCGGCTCGCGCCTTCATCGCCGCCACCGCCTCGGCGTAGCCGACGGGTTCGGACGAGACCGCCCACCCGGCCGCGGCGCCGTCGGCGCGGCGCAACGCCCTTGTTTCGGCCTCGCGATGGGTGGCCTGGTCAAGCATTCGGGGGCAATGTGGCCCCAGGGGCGGGCGCCGCAAGGGGCGCCCTTCACAACATCGGTTCGGTTTGCTACTCCGCCGCGCTCGCCAGGTCAGCGGTCGTGGCGGAATTGGTAGACGCGCAGCGTTGAGGTCGCTGTGGGGCAACCCGTGGAAGTTCGAGTCTTCTCGACCGCACCAGCGAACGAACGCGAAGGAAGTCGTCAGGGCTAGGCCGATCAGGCAGCAGGGAAGGGGAGGCGGATGACCCGCGAGACCGTCGATCTCCACGCCCCGACCCCGGCTCCGGCCGAGGACCTGGAAGACCTCGCCCTGGGCGACGACTACGCGCTCGACCCCCGCTACGTCGAAATGGTGGTGGAGGCGGCCGACCGCTCCGACGGCGCGCGGCTGAAGGAGCTGATCGGCGCCCTGCATCCGGCGGATGTCGCCGACCTGATGGGCTTCCTCTCGGCCGAGTACCGCGAGGAGGTCATCCCTTACATCCCGCACGACGCCCTGGCGGAGATCCTGTCGGAACTCGACACCAACATCCGCGAGGAGGTGCTCGAGCACATGCCGCCCGCCCAGCTCGCCAAGGCGCTGGGCGAGCTGGAGTCCGACGACGCCGCCGACGTGGTCGAGGACCTGGAGGAGGACAAGCGCGGCGCCGTGCTCGCCGCTATGTCCGACGTCGACCGCGCCGCGATCGAGACCGCCCTGGCCTATGACGAGGAATCCGCCGGCCGCCTGATGCAGCGCGAGGTGCTGGCCGCGCCGCAGTTCTGGACGGTGGGCCAGACCATCGACCACGTGCGCGAGTCGGCCGACGAGCTGCCCGAGCTGTTCTTCGACGTCTATGTGGTGGACCCGGCGTTCAAGCCGGTGGGCGCCCTGCCGGTCAGCCAGCTCCTGAAGGCGCCGCGCGAGGCGGCCCTGTCCAAGATCATGGAGCCGGTCACCGACATCCCGGTCGACATGGACCAGGAGGAGGTCGCCTACATCTTCGACAAGTACCACCTGGTCTCCGCGCCCGTGGTGGACGCGGGGGGCCGGCTGGTCGGCCAGATCACCGTCGACGACATCGTCGGCGTCATCCGCGAGGAGAGCCAGGAAGACATCCTGGCCCTGGCCCAGGTGTCGGACGCCGGCCGCGACGCCGGCATCTTCGGCATCGTCCGCTCGCGCCTGCCGTGGCTGATCACCAACCTGTTCACCGAGGCGGTGGCGGTGACCTCGATCAGCATCTTCCAGGCCGAGGTGGCCCAGGTGGTGGCCCTGGCGGTGCTGATGCCGATCGTCTCGTCGGTGGGCGGCAACGCCGGCACCCAGACCCTGGCGGTGGCCGTGCGCGCCCTGGCCAGCAAGGAGCTGAACGCCGCCAACGCCAAGCGCATCGTCGGGCGCGAGCTGATGGTGGCGGTGGTCAACGGCGTCTCGCTCGCCGTGGTCATGACCGGCGCGACGTTCCTGTTCTACCACAACTTCCGGCTGGCCCTGACGGTCGGGCTGGCGCTGATCGCCAACATCTTCACCGCCGGCCTGGCGGGCATCCTGGCCCCGCTGCTGCTGGAGCGGATGGGGCGCGACCCGGCGGTGTCGTCGCCCATTCTGGTCACCTTCCTCACGGACTTCATGGGCTTTTTCGCCGTATTAGCAATCGCGGCCGTCATACTGTTGTAAGCGGCGTCGATCTTGCTCCTCGGGGCCGGACGCCGTTGCGTTTGTGCCAAACTGGACCAGGGGAACAATGAAACCGCGCCTCCAGGCCTCCCGCGCCGCCATCGATCTGGTCGAGCGCTTCGAAGGCTACCGCCGCGCGGCCGGCCAGCTGGCGGACGGGCGGTGGACCATCGGCTACGGCCACACCAAGACGGCCCGCGAGGGCGCGGAGGTCTCGGAATCGGACGCCGAGGCCCTGCTGATCTACGACCTGATGGAGGTCGCCGCGGCCCTGGGCGGGCTCGTCTACACGCCGCTGACCCAGAACCAGTTCGACGCGCTCTGCGCCTTCGTGTTCAACATCGGGATCGAGAACTTCCGCCATTCGAACGTGCTGCGCCGGATCAACGAGGGCGACCTGTTGCGCGCCGCCTGCGCCATGGAGATGTGGCGGCGGTCCGACTTCGAGGGCGCGCCGATCGTGATCGACGCCCTGGTGCGCCGGCGGGCGGCCGAGAAGGCGCTGTTCCTGACGCCGTCGGACGGCTTCCTGCCCGCGCCGACCCCGATCCTGCCGCCCTCCATCGACCAGGACCTCACCTCGGCCATGCCGAGCCAGACGCCGGTCGAGGTGAAGTCCTCCCTGGAAGGCGACGCCGTCGCCGAACGGGTGCATCCGCCGGAGCCGCCGCAGAGCGCCAGCGAGATCGCGTCGGCCGCCGTCACCGCGCGCCTGCAGTCGATCCTCAGCGAGGAGGAGCCGCCTCCGCCGTCCGCCCCGGAGCCGGCGGCCGCGCCGCCCGAGCCTCCGCTGGACGCCGTCGACCTGCCGCCGCCCGTGGTGGAAGCCGCTCCGCCGGAGCCGGAGCCGGAGCCTGAACCCGAGCTTGAACCCCTGAACCTGACGCCGCCGCCGCCGGAGGCGCCGACGCCGTTCGAGGTCCCCGAGCCCGCCGAGCCGCTCGCGGCCGAGGGCCAGCCGGAGCTGTTCGCCGCCGCGCCCATGACCTTCGAGGATTTCGAGCAGGCGCGCCCCACCAACGCCGACGACTCCCTCGGCCAGGTTCCGAACTTCGACGAGCCGGTCGAGCCGATGCGCCTTGTCGGCGTCGTGCCGGGCCTGCTCGGCCTGCTGGCGCTGGGGCTGGTGGTGTTCGCCGGGGCGCTGTTCTGGGCGATCAACGTCAAGCACACCGGCACGGGGCTGTTCTCCAACCCGTGGGTGATCGGCTGGGGCCTCGGCATCGTCGGCATCGGCTGCGTGGCGAGCGCAGTCTACTTCCTTCTTGAACGCCTGGGGGGACGGGAGGAGCCGTAGCCTTCAGTAGAGTGGCGTAAGCGTAGAGTGGCGTGATCCAGTAGGCGTTCAGTATCAGTGGCTTTGCCTGGCGCGGGCGGTGGTCCGCGCAGCTCCTCCCGCGGGCGGAGGGGCCGTGGTAAGCGTGGAGGATGATCCCGAACCACGGCCCCCCACTCGACTTCGGCCTCGGCGAGACCGCCGACGCGATCCGCGACACCGTCGCCCGCTTCTCGTCCGACCAGATCGCCCCGCGCGCGGCCGAGATCGACGCCTCCAACAGTTTCCCCCGAGACCTCTGGCCCGAAATGGGCGCCCTCGGCCTGCACGGGATCACCGTGGAGGAGGAATGGGGCGGCCTCGGCCTCGGCTATCTCGAGCACGTGGTGGCGATGGAGGAGGTGTCGCGCGCCTCCGCCTCCGTCGGCCTGAGCTACGGCGCCCACTCCAACCTCTGCGTGAACCAGATCCGCCGCTGGGGGACGCCCGAGCAGAAGCGCCGCCACCTGCCCGGCCTGATCTCGGGCGAGAGCCTCGGGGCCCTGGCCATGAGCGAGGCCGAGGCGGGCTCGGATGTAGTGTCGATGAAGCTGCGCGCCGACCGGGTCGGCGACCGCTACGTCCTGAACGGGACCAAGTTCTGGATCACCAACGGGCCGGACGCCGACGTGCTGGTGGTCTACGCCAAGACCGACCCCGCCGCCGAGGCGCGAGGCATCACCGCCTTCCTGGTCGAGAAGGGGTTCAAGGGCTTCAGCTGCGCCCAGAAGCTGGACAAGATGGGCATGCGCGGCTCTGACACCGGCGAGCTGGTGTTCGAGAACTGCGAGGTGCCGGCCGGGAACGTCCTGGGCGAGGTCGGCGGCGGGGTGCGCGTGCTGATGAGCGGCCTCGACTACGAGCGCGCCGTGCTGGCCGCCGGGCCGCTCGGCATCATGCAGGCGTGCCTGGACGCGGTGCTGCCCTATGTGCGCGAGCGCCGGCAGTTCGGCCGGCCGATCGGCTCGTTCCAGCTCATGCAGGCCAAGGTCGCGGACATGTACGTGGCGCTGAATTCCGCCCGCGCCTACGTCTACGCCGTCGCCCGCGCCTGCGACGCCGGCCGCGCCACGCGCCACGACGCGGCGGGGGCCATCCTGTTCGCCTCCGAGAACGCGGTGACCTGCGCCCTGGAGGCCATCCAGGCCCTCGGCGGCGCGGGCTACACCCGCGACCATCCGGTCGAGCGCCTGCTGCGCGACGCCAAGCTCTACGACATCGGCGCCGGCACCAACGAGATCCGCCGCTTTCTGATCGGCCGCGAGCTGGTGGGCGCGTAGGGCGCGGAACCGGCATCCGCGCCGCGCCGTTCTTCCTGCGCAATCAGGGAGATGACCATGCCCGCCAAGTCCGCAGCCCAGCAGAAGGCCGCCGGCGCCGCCCTGTCGGCCAAGCGCGGCGACACGCCCAAGAGCAAGCTCCGCGGCGCCTCCAAGCAGATGGCGCAGTCGATGAGCGAGACCGAGCTGGAGAAGATGGCCTCGACCAAGCGCAAGGGCAAACCCGAGCACAAGTCCGACAGCTAGCCGCCGCCAACCCCGTCATCGCCGGGACGAGCCCGGCGATGACGATCAGTAGGATCGAGCTCTGGTCCAAGCCATCATGCGGGCGATGCGAATCGTCCGCCTGTCGTCCGGCTCCACGTTCGAGGATCTCGCCGGCTATGTGCGCGCCGTGAGGGTGGAGCACGACGGCTGGGCCGAGGTGCTCGTCTCCGGCTGCACCGGCTTCGACTACAGCTCCATGACCATCGCCGAGGACGCGAGCGCCCAGGTGCGCCAGGCGTTCGCCAATGTGGAGGCGGCGCTGGCCACGGCCGGCGGCGGGCTGGAGCACCTGGTCCGGGTGCGCTATTTCATCACGGACATGGGGCTCTGGCCGGAGCTGGCGCGGATTGCGGGGGACTGTCTGCGGGCGTCGTTGCCCGCGGCCACCTGCCTCGTGTGCGGCCTGATCGACCCGCGGATGAAGGTGGAGATCGAGGCGGATGCGCGCATCCCTGGCCGCTAGGATCGCCCTGCTGGCGCTCGCCGGGTCGGCGCTCGGCGGCTGCGCCACGGCCAGGCGCCCGCTGGTCTGCGAGGCCGGCCAGAGCCGCGCCACCACCGCCGAGATGGTGTTCGGCCGCGACATCGGCGGCGGCCTCGGCGTCAGCGACGCCGACTGGCGCGCCTTCCTCGACCAGGAGATCACCCCGCGGTTCCCGGAAGGGCTCAGCGTGATCGACGTGCAGGGCCAGTGGCGCGGCGCGGACGGGACCATCGTGCGCGAGCCTTCGAAGATCCTGTTCCTGGTGCTGGACGGCGGCCCGGACGATCCGGCCAAGATCACCCACATCCGCGACGCCTACAAAGCCCGCTTCCGCCAGGAGTCGGTGCTGCTGGTCACCCGCCCGGCCTGCGTCGCCTTCTGATCCGGCCAGATAAAAGGGCCGCCCGGTCGCCCGGACGGCCCTTCCATTGTCGGCGCCGCTTGCGGCCCGCGACCAGACGCTTAGGCGCGGACCTCGAGAGCGGAGGTCCAGGTCGCGGTCACCGATTGCGACAGATGACAATGAGACACTGGATCACCTCCTTTCGACTGTTGAACAGGGACTCGGAATGTAGCGTCCCCCTCGCAGTTGCGAAAGGGGCGTGTCGCCTGTAAGCCCCTGCGCCGCATCTTCGCCTCATTTGCCCGGCAAACGGCGCGCGGGCTCCGCCCGGGGCGATCAAGTCGGGCGCGCGGACACTTACGGGTCTGAGAACCGAGGAGCCGGAATGACAATCTCGCTGGCGGGCGTGAAAAACGCCCTCGGCGCGGGCGTGCAGGCCGCGCGTTCCCTGCCTTTCCACGTGGCCATGCCGCGCGTGCGCCGCCACCATGTGCATGCCGGCTGAAGCTGTCGGTGGCCATCGCCGTGGTGATGACCGGCTCGGTGGCCGTGCGCCAGGCGCTGTCCAAGGAGATCGCCCGCAACCGCGCCTACTACCTCGTGGAGGCGGCCAGCCAGGGCTTCTCCGACCGCGCCCTGACCGACCTGATGGCCGGCGCCGGGCCGGGCGCGGTGTGGATCGCCGCCGCCCACAATCCCGACGCGCCGCAGCGGGCCTGGAAGCGTCCCGACGGCTGGAAGCGCCTGGACATCGACACGGTTCCCACCCTCCAGCTCGGCCGCCTGACCATGGCCGACGCCGAGCGGATCAACAGCGTCATCCCCGATTCGCCCCTGGATAGCCCGCCGACGGAGCCGTTCGTCCTGCGCGCCAGCGGGCCCGAGCGGGCGCGCGCCGTCCGCTGCATGACCGCGGCCATCTACTATGAGGCGGCGCTGGAGCCCCGCGCCGGCCAGGAGGCGGTCGCCCAGGTGGTGCTGAACCGCATGCGCCACGCCGGCTATCCGAAGTCGGTCTGCGGCGTGGTGTTCCAGGGCTCCGACCGCCCCGGCTGCCAGTTCTCGTTCGCCTGCGACGGCTCCATGGGCCCGGCCGCCGGCGGCCTGGGCGTGGAACGCGGCCGAGGACGTCGCCAAGCGCGCGCTCGACGGCTACGTGATGAAGGACGTGGGCACCGCGACCCACTACCCACACCGCCTGGATCATGGCGCCCTGGACGCCGACCCTGGTCAAGGTGCGCCAGGTCGGCTCGCAGATCTTCTTCCGCCCCACCGGGCCGGAGGGCCAGCCGGCCGCCTTCACCGAGCGCTACCTCGGGGGCGAGGGCCGCATCGCCGCCGTGGACCTGATCGGCCGCGCGCCGCCGCCCCAGGCGGCGGACCAGCCCCTGGTCGTCGCCGCCCAGGACGCCCCGCCGCCGGACGGCCGGGTCCACATGACCATCCCCGCCTCCGCGACCTCCGCGCCCGAGGCGCCGGCCGCGCGGCCGACCATGCACGAGATGATCGCCCTCAGGGCGGCGGCGGCCAAGGCCGGCCGGCTCGACGGCGCCGCGGCGCCCGCGACCCCTGCCGCCGAGTCCCCGCCGGCCGCCGCTCCGGCGGCGGCCCAGGCCGGCTGAGCTCGCGTCCGGCCGCTTCGCCGGGTATCCGTGGCGGATGACCGCCTGGGATCCCGCCGTCTACGACCGCTACAAGGCCTATCGCGAGCGGCCGGCCGACGACCTGACGGCCCGGCTGCCGCCCGACCTCGAACCCCGCGAGATCTGGGACCTCGGCTGCGGCGCCGGCGAGCACGCGGCCCGGCTCAAGCGCCGCTATCCGCGGGCGCGCGTGCACGGCCTGGACTCCAGTCCCGAGATGCTCGCGCCCGCGCCCGCGCACGGCCCGAGGCGGTCGAGTGGCTGCAGGCGGACATCGCCGGCTTCGACCCCGCGGCGCCGCCCGACCTGATCTTCACCAACGCCGCCCTGCAATGGCTCGGCGACCACGAGCGGCTGTTCCCGCGCCTCGTCGAGACCCCTGGCGCCGGGCGGCGTGTTCGCCTGCCAGGTGCCGGTGTCGTTCGACACGGGGTGGCGCCGCCTGCTGCGCCAGGCGGCGCGCTCGGGGCCCTGGGCCGAGCGGCTCGCCGACCGTGCGCGGCGTGCAGCCGGTCGATGCGCCGGAGGACTACTACGGCCGGCTCGCCCCGCTCTGCGCCGACGTCGACATCTGGACCACCACCTATCTGCACGTCCTGCGCGGCGAAGACCCCGTGGTGGACTGGATGAGCGGGACGGGCCTGCGCCCCTACCTCCAGGCCCTGCCGGACTCGGCCGAGCGGGAGGCGTTCCTCGACGTCTATCGCCGCGTGGTCGCCGAGGCGATGCCGCCGCGGCCGGACGGGAGCGTGCTGTTCCCGTTCCCCCCGGCTGTTCATCGTGGCGCGACGGCCGCCGCCCTGATCTCGGCGCGGGCGGGCCTGCGCTTGAGCTGGTCGACCGGCCGGTCGAGCTTGGACAGCGCCTCGACAGTCGCCCGATACCCGGCCTCGACGGCGGGCTCGTAGGCCTTCCAGTCGCGGGATCTCCACGGGGCCGAGCTCGGGCAGGATCAGCACGTCCGAATGCTGGCGCGCCACCTCCATTTCCTGGGCGGTGGAGACGGTGGCCGAGCGCATCAGCACCGACACGATCGGCGGCCCGCGCCGCCAGTCGCCCGAGGCGATCCAGCGCCAGAGCGAGGCGGGCGCCTGCACGTCCTCGGCGGTGATGCCGCGCGCCTCCGCCACGTCGACGCCAACCGTCGGGCCCCGGTGCATGGAGCGCATGATGTCGGTCGGAAAGTTCTTGGTCACCCCGCCGTCCACCAGCACGTGGTCGCCCTCGATCACCGGCGGCAGGATGCCGGGCAGGGCGACGGACGCCTCCAGCACCCGGCGCAGCAGGCCGCGCTGCTGCAGCCGATAGACGCCGGCGGTCAGGTCCGACGAGACGCAGAAGAACGGCAGCGGCATGTCGGGGATCTCGACGTCGCCGAAGTGCTCGGCCAGACGCGCGGCGACCTTGCGCCCGCGGGTCATGGCGATCATCGGCAGGGCGATGTCGTCGAGCGGGCTCGATTCGACGAACGCCTTGCGCATGCGCCGGTCCAGCTCCTCGCCGTCCCAGCCGAGCGCCACGCCGGCCCCGATGATCCCGCCCATCGAGGCCCCGCCCACGAAATCGATGGGGACGCCGGCCTCGCGCAGGGCCCGCACCGCGCCGATGTGGGCGAAGGCCCGCGCCCCCGCCGCCCGACAGCACCAGCCCCACCGACTGTCCGACCAGCACCCGGCCCAGGCGCGCGATGTCGGCGCCGTCGCCCTGGCGGATGTGGAACAGCCGGTTGGCCGGCCCCGCCTGCAGCCAGGCCTCCGACCCCTGCGGCCGCGCCCGGTCCGGCGGCTGCAGCAGGATCAGGTCGACCAGGCGCTGCTCCAGCAGCGGCTGGGATGCATAGACCTCCGGCTCTGACGGCGGGGTCATGTCGCCGCAGCCGACGCGGAACAGGCGGTCGACCTGGCGGCCGACGATTTCCTTCCAGCCCGGCTCGTCGTGCTCGGCGGCGTAGAGCACGATGTCGTGGGCGTCCTCGATGTTGGAGAACCATTCGGTCGGCTGCTCCTGCGACGCCTGGCCGGCGACGGCCACGGCGTAGCCGCGCGCGGCGATGTCCTTCTCCAGCGCCGCGACCAGCTCGCGCACCTGGGCCTGGGGGCACACGCCGATGAAGCCGAACACGGCCGGGCTCGCCCGCCGCCGCGCCGCCCGTGGCGCCGGGCGCGCAGCACCATCAGCCGCGCGAGCTCCCCCATCACCGCCGGATTGCGGTCGACCCCGGCCAGGAAGGCCTGGCGGGGCAGGGCGAGCAGCTCGCTGTCGCGCAGGGCGACGACGGTGGCGGTGTGGTCGGTGCCGGCGATCATCGCCATCTCGCCGGCGGGCTGGCCCGGACGGATGACGCCGAGGAACTGCGGCGCCTGGCCCTCCGCCCGCTGCACGACGCCCAGGCGTCCGGCCATCAGGAAGTAGAGGCGGTCGGGGGTCTCGCCGGCGTGGAACAGGATGCGGCCGCCGGGCAGGGTGAACCAGGCGACGTCCGGCGACGCCTTCGCGCCCACGAACAGGCGCGACAGCGCGGTGTCCTCGATGTGCTCGGGCCAGCTTGGCACGGGCGCGACCCTAGCCCCGTCGCGCCGCCTTGGCGACCCTTGCCGCTTCCAACCCGGCGCGCGGCCCCCTAGCATCGCCGCATGACGCGCCTGCAATCGGCTATCGACACCCGTTCGGACGGCTTCCGCGCCAACGCGGCGCACAACCGCGCCCTGGCCGAGGCGCTGCGCCAGCGCGTGGCGCAGGCGGCGCTGGGCGGGCCGGAGCGGGCGCGAGAGCGTCACGCCGCGCGCGGCAAGCTCCTGCCGCGCCAGCGGGTGGAGCGGTTGCTGGACCCCTGGCTCGCCGTTCCTGGAGGGTCGCCGCCCTGGCCGCATTCGACCTCTACGACGGCGAGGCGCCGGGGGCGGGGATCATCACCGGCGTCGGCCGCGTGGCGGGGCGCGAGGTGATGATCGTGGCCAACGACGCCACGGTGAAGGGCCGGCGCCTACTTCCCCGCGACAGTGAAGAAGCACCTGCGGGCCCAGGAAATCGCTCAGCAAAACCGCCTGCCGTGCATCTATCTGGTCGACTCCGGGGGGGCCAACCTGCCCCACCAGGCCGAGGTGTTTCCCGACCGCGACCACTTCGGCCGCATCTTCTTCAACCAGGCGCGGATGAGCGCTGAGGGCATTCCCCAGATCGCCTGCGTGATGGGGAGTTGCACGGCGGGCGGGGCCTATGTGCCGGCCATGTCGGACGAGAGCGTGATCGTGCGCGGCCAGGGCACCATCTTCCTCGGCGGCCCGCCGCTGGTGAAGGCCGCCACCGGCGAGGTGATCTCGGCCGAGGAGCTCGGCGGCGCCGACACCCACGGCCGCCGCTCCGGCGTGGTCGACCACGTCGCCGCCAACGACGAGCACGCCCCTGGAGATCGTGCGCTCTATCGTCGGGCGGCTGAACGGCGGCAAGCACGCCGACATCAACCTGGCCGCCCCGCGCCCGCCCGCCTTCGATCCCGAGGAGCTCTACGGGATCATCCCGCCCGACGTGCGCGCGCCCTACGACGTGCGCGAGGTGATCGCCCCGCACCGTCGACGGCTCGGAGTTCGACGAGTTCAAGGCGCTCTACGGGACCACCCTGGTCACCGGCTTCGCCCACATCTGGGGGTGCCCGGTGGCCATCCTGGCCAACAACGGCGTGCTGTTCTCCGAGAGCGCCCTGAAGGCCGCGCACTTCATCGAGCTGGCATGTTCCCGGCGCATCCCGCTGGTTTTCCTGCAGAACATCTCCGGCTTCATGGTTGGCGGCCGGTACGAGGCCGGCGGCATCGCCAAGGACGGCGCCAAGATGGTCACGGCCGTCTCCTCGGCCGAGGTCCCCAAGTTCACGGTCCTGATCGGCGGCTCGTTCGGCGCCGGCAACTACGGCATGTGCGGCCGCGCGTTCGGGCCGCGGTTCCTGTTCACCTGGCCCAATTCGCGGATCAGCGTGATGGGCGGCGAGCAGGCCGCCAGCGTCCTGGCCACCATCCGCCGCGACGCCATGGAGGCCAAGGGCGAGGACTGGCCGGCCGAAGCCGAGGACGCCTTCAAGGCCCCGATCCGCGAGCGCTACGAGACGGAGGGCAGCCCCTACCACGCCACCGCCCGCCTCTGGGACGACGGGATCATCGATCCGGTGCAGACCCGCGACGTTCTGGGTCTCGCCCTCTCCGCCGCCCTCAACGCCCCGATCCCCCAGACCCGCTTCGGCGTGTTCCGGATGTGAGGGGGACGAGGATTTCGGCCCCTCAGGGCTTGGGTGCGACCTCGTAGGCGATGAGCGGCTCGGCGGAGACCTGCTGGCCGCCCTTGACCACGATCAGGCCCTCGTGCGGCGGCTGCTTGGGAAGCCCAACGTCAAGGGTATAGCGGTAACCGTTGTTTTCGAACGAGAACAGCTCACCCGTCGGCGTCGCCGTCTCCTGGCCGTCGGCGATCTGCAACGAGGGCGTGGTGGTGCGCTGCGCCCCATCCGGCTGGACCGGCTTGGCGCTCGCGGCGTCCTTGAAGTCGAAGGTCTGGTAGGTCAGGCCGCCGTCCGCCGCCTGGGTCACGAGGAAGGGTGCGCCGGGCCGAGACCGCCAGCAGCCGCGTGTGCGCCACCCAGCGGCAGGACATCGCCGCCCCGCCGAGCTTCACCTCCACGAACGTCGGCGTCAGGGCGTCGGCCGGCGTGGTAAGCATTCCCGGGTTGAAGGCGTGCAGGTCCCCGGCCTCCGCCCCGGTCGCGTCCTGCAGCGGCCAGTAGACCTGGCCCGCGCCGGGACTGGCCTGGCCGAGCCGGAAGGTCTGGCTCACGGGCGTCTCCGGATGGCGCCTTGTCGAGGGTCAGGAGGCTGATCCGCCCGTCCGCGCCCGGCAGGCTGACGACGATGACCCCGCGGCGCGTCCACTCCGTCGCAGACGAACCACGCCGGCCCGGGCTGGCCGGCGACGACATAGGCGCGGGCGGCGGCGTAGGGCTCCCCGGTCGAATCGGGTGGGACCACGTCGGCGGCCACGGCCGTCGCGGGCGGCGCCTCGGAGGCCGGCGGCGCTGCGGACCCGGCGTCGGAGGCGGCCGGCGGCGTCGCGGCGGGCGGGGAGCAGGGCGGCCAGGGCCGCGCCGATGACGACGATCAATTGCAGCCGGGGCGTCGGAGTGAGAGTTTCTGTCGCACGCCGCGTCCAGGCGAACGGGAGCCTCGTCATGTCCAACCCCATCACCGACCCGCTGGTCGAGAACGTCATCGTCGACGACATAGCCTCGGTTGTGAAGCTCGAGGCCACGCCGGAGGGCGTCGCGGTGGTCACCATCGACCGCCCCGCCAAGCGCAACGCCCTGGACGACATGGCGATGGAGGCCTGACGGAGGCGTTCGAGACGCTACAGGGCGCGGAAGGCGTGCGGATCGTGTTCCTGCGCGGCGCCGGCGGGCATTTTCTGCGCCGGCGGCGACCTCGCCTACATGCGCACCGCGCTCGACGACTGGACGGAGGACGACAACCGCTCCGACGCCATGCTGTTCGCCCGCATGTTCAAGGCCTTGTCCGAGATTCCTGTGGCGACGGTCGCGCTGATCGAGGGCTCGGCCCACGGCGCGGGGGCGGGCCTGGCGGCCGCCTGCGACATCGCCGTGGCCGCGGCCGGCGCCAGCTTCTCGTTCCGGAGGTCAAGATCGGCCTCAGCCCGTCGATCATCGCGCCCTACGTGGTCAACGCCATTGGCCCGCGCGAGGCCAAGGCGCTGTTCGTCACCGGCCGCTCCTTCGACGCCGCCTACGCCGAGCGGATCGGGCTGGTGCACGAGGTCGTGGCCGACGCCGCGGCGATGGACCACGCCATGGACCGATACATCGACTGGGCGATGACCAGCGCCCCGGAGGCCGTCGCCGACGCCAAGCGCCTGACCTGGGATGTCTGGGCCCGTCCAATAGACCACGGCCTGATGGAAGAGACCGCAAAACGCCTCGCCCGCGCCCGAACCAGCGAGGAGGGCCGCGAAGGCTTGAAGGCGTTCCTGGAGCGCCGTAAGGCGGCCTGGAGGGGCTGAATTCGGGGGCTGACGTGGAGCGGGAGCTGGAGATCGCGGGGGCGGCCTCGCTCGGAGGCCTGCTCCGCCGGAAGGCCAAGGCGGGGCCGGCGCCCGGATCGGCCTGTGCGAACTGCGGCGCGATCCTGCAGGGACCCTACTGCCACGCCTGCGGCCAGCCGGCCGGCGACCATCACCGCTCGATCTGGGTCCTGGCCTGGGAGGGCGTCGAGAGCCTGACGCACCTGGACGGCCGGCTGGCCCAGACCCTGCCGCCGCTGTTCCTCGATCCGGGCCGGCTGGCGCGCGACTTCCTGGAGGGGCGCCGGCAGAGGCATGTGCCGCCGTTCCGGCTGTTCCTGGTCAGCCTCCTGATCTTCATGCTGGTGCTGGAGGTCCCAGTTCCACGGCGGCCAGACGCACCAACTGCAGGTCAACAGCGACATCGACCTCGTCGACAAGTCCGGGGGCAGGACGCGCATCGTGGTGGCGTCCGCCGTACACACGCCCGGCGGCGCTCCGAAAGGACCCGCCAGGCCGGGGCAGGCTGACGGCGTGAACATCGATATCGGCCCGTCACCCGGCGGCCAGGCGGTCAAGGTCGGCGTCGACGGCAAGACGATGAGCGCGGACGAGGCGGCGGCCGCCATGCGCGAGGCCCAGGCGGCGAACAACTCGCCCCTCGGCCGCTGGCTGGGTCGAGCACTCCAAGCGGGCGTTCGCCAACCCAGGAATACTACACCATGGTGCTATTCACCTGGGCGCACCGGCTGGCGATCCTGCTCTTACCGATCCTGGCCGGCCTGCTGGCCCTGGTCTATGTGGGCCGGCGGCGGCAGTTCTATCTGTACGACCACCTGATCGTGGCGATGCAGTTCCTGTCGTTCGAGTTCCTGATCTTCGCCGTCGCCTGGATGATCCCGGACCCGGTCAGAGGCTGGGCTCTGCTGATCGCGACCCTGTGGACGCCGGTCAATCTCCTCGTCCAGCTCCTGGAGCACGGCGGCGACGTGGACGAACTGGTCGAGCACGCCAAGCTCGAGATGTTCCTGGACCAGGTGTTCGTGTTCACCCCCAAGGGCGAGCTGATCAGCCTGCCGCGCGGGGCCATGCCGCTCGACTTCGCCTACGCCCTGCACACCAACATCGGCGACACGGCGGCCGGGGTGAAGATCAACGGCGAGCTGCGCCCCCTGCGCGCAACCCTGCAGAACGGCGACGTGGTCGAGATCGTGCGCGGGCCAAAGCCCGTGGTGCCGCCGGACTGGCAGTCCCTGGCCATCACCGGCCGGGCGCGCTCGGCGATCCGCCGCCACCTGCGCCACCACGAGCGCGACGAGTTCGTCCGCCTCGGCAAGATCGCCATCGAGGAGACCTTCCAGCGGGCCGGCAAGGCGCTGTCGGGCCTGTCGCTGCGCCCCGCGCTCGACCGCTTCGCGGCGGCGGGCGAGGACGACCTGCAGGAGATGGTCGGCCGCGGCGTGGTGGCGGCGGCCCAGGTGCTGGACGCGGTGTTCCCGGGCCTGCAGGACTCCGAGCGCGCCGCCGCCTCCGCCCGCCGGCGGATCGAGGACGGCAAGGCGGCGCGGCTCTATGTGCGCGGCGGCGGCCTCGGCGCCAACGCCTCGCTGCGCTTCGCCGAGTGCTGCACGCCGGTGCCGGGCGACCGCATCGTCGGCATCCGCGAGCCGGGCAAGGACGTGATCGTCCACACCATCGACTGCGCGCACCTGGCCGAGTTCGAGGACCGCGAGGACGTCTGGTGCGACCTGCACTGGACGCCGGAGGCCGAGCGCCACACCATCTCGCAGGGCCGCCTGCGCGCCACCATCCGCGACGCGCCCGGCGTGCTCGGGCAGGTCTGCACCATCATCGGCGACGCCGGCGGCAACATCGTCAATCTGCGCATGCACCACCGCCAGGCCGACTTCTTCGAGGTGGACCTGGACCTGGAGGTCGTCGACGCCCGCCACCTGACCCACATGGCCGCCGCCCCTGCGCGCCTGCCCCTCGGTCGAGGACGTGGAGCGGGCCAAGGGCTGAGCCATTTTGATCCGCTCATCCCCGCGAAAGCGGGTGAGTTTGAACTGCCGCGGTCAGACCTTCACCGAAGGCCCTTGCGTCATCAAAATGCGGTATGTTTCCGGTCGCGGAAGACCCGCGCTACAGGTCTTCCGAGGTCGCCGCCGCCAGCGAAGGAGCCTGCAAGATGCCTGAGATCACCACCCGAGACGGGACCAAGATCTACTACAAGGACTGGGGGTCCGGCACGCCGGTGGTGTTCAGCCACGGCTGGCCGCTGAGCGCCGACGCCTGGGAAGACCAGATGCTGTTCCTGGGCGCCAACGGCTGCCGCTGCATCGCGCACGACCGCCGCGGCCACGGCCGCTCGGACCAGCCGTGGAACGGCAACGACATGGACACCTACGCCGACGACCTGGCCGAGCTGGTCAAGGCGCTGGACCTTCAGGGCGCGGTGCACGTCGGCCACTCCACCGGCGGCGGCGAGGTCGCCCGCTACCTCGGCCGCCATGGCGCGAGCCGCGCGGCCAAGGCGGTGCTGATCGGGGCGGTGCCGCCGATCATGCTGAAGACCGAGGCCAATCCCGGCGGCCTGCCGATGGAGGCCTTCGACCAGATCCGCGCCGGCGTGCAGGCCGACCGCTCGCAGTTCTTCAAGGACCTCAGCGCGCCCTTCTATGGCGCCAACCGGCCGGGCGCGAAGGTGTCCCAGGGCCTTCGCGACTCCTTCTGGCTGCAGGGCATGCTGGCCGGGCAAAAGGCGGCCTACGACTGCATCAAGGCCTTCTCGGAGACCGACTTCACCGAGGACCTGAAGAAGATCGACATCCCCACGCTGGTGATCCACGGCGGCGACGACCAGATCGTGCCGATCGCCGATTCGGCGATGCTGACGGTCAAGCTGGTCCCGGGCGCGGAGCTCAAGGTCTACGAAGGCGCGCCGCACGGCCTGTGCTCGACGATGAAGGACCGCGTCAACGCCGACCTCCTGGCCTTCATCCAGGCGTAGTCCGCCGGTCACGGCCGCGCGGAATTTCGACCTTGGGATGGCATCGCCGGCGGCGCCTGCGTTAAACAGCCGCCATGACCAACGACGACGTCCTGGACGAATTCCGCGCGGCCGGCGCTCTGCGCGAGGGCCACTTCATCCTGGCCTCGGGCCTGCACAGCCCGATGTTCCTGCAGAAGAACCTGGTCTTCATGTATCCGGACCGCGCCGAGCGGCTGTGCCGCGCCCTGGCCGACAAGATCAGGGCGACGGTGGGCGAGGTCGACCTCGTGGTCTCCCCGGCCGTCGGCGCGATCATCCCCGGCTATGAGACGGCGCGGCATCTGGGCGTGCCGGCCATCTACCTCGAACGCGAGGGCGGCGCGTTCAAGCTGCGCCGCGCCTTCAGCATCCCCGCCGGCGCGCGGGTGGCGATGGTCGAGGACGTGGTGTCCACCGGCGGCTCCCTGCGCGAATGCGTGCCGGTGATTGAGGCGGCCGGCGGCAAGGTCGTCTGCGCCGCCTGCATCGTGGACCGCTCCGGCGGCAAGGCCGACATGGGCGCGCCGGTGGTGGCGCTGGCCAGCATCGAGGTCCCCGCCTATCCCGCCGACGCCCTGCCGCCCGACCTCGCCGCCATCCCCGCCGAGGAGCCGGGCAGCAAGAGGCTCAAGGCATGATGCACAGGTGGGCAGACACGACCCCTCCCCCTCGAGGGGGAGGGGGCAGGGGAGGGGGTGTGGCCGCTGCGTTCGGGCGCGGAGCGCCGTTGGGCGCAGGCGCCGTCGTAGCCCTTCGCCTCACCGCACTGCACTCACCCCCATCCCCGACCCTTCCCCCCTCGAGGGGGAAGGGAGGATGGCTGTCATGAGCGGCCGCATCCGCCTGGGGGTGAACATCGACCACGTGGCGACGATCCGGAACGCCCGCGGCGAGAGCTATCCCGAGCCGGCGCGGGCGGCGGAGTTGGCCATGGCGGCCGGCGCCGACGGCATCACCGCTCACCTGCGCGAGGACCGCCGCCACATCTCAGACGCGGACATCGACGAGCTGGCCGACCTGTGCCTGCGGCGCGGCAAGCCGCTGAACCTGGAGATGGCGGCCACCGTGGAGATGCTCGGCATCGCGCTGAGCCACCGGCCGCACGCCGCCTGCCTGGTGCCCGAGCGGCGCGAGGAGCGGACCACCGAGGGCGGGCTCGACGTCGTCGGCGGCCACAACGCCGTCGCCCCGGCGGTGCGGGCGCTGAAGGCCGCGGGCGTGCGCGTCTCGCTGTTCATCGCCGCAGATCCGGCCCAGATCGCCGCCGCCGCCGACGTCGGCGCGCAGGTGGTGGAGCTGCACACCGGCGCCTACTGCGAGGCGGTGCGCGCCGGGGACCGCGACAAGGCCGCCGCCGAGCTGGAGCGCCTGCGCGCCGGCGCGCGCGACGCCGCCTCGCGCGGGCTTGAGGTCCACGCCGGCCACGGCATCGACTACGCCACGGTCAAGGCCGTCGCCGCCATCCCCGAGGTCGCCGAACTCAACATCGGCCACTTCCTGATCGGCGAGGCGATCTTCATCGGCCTGGAGGCGGCCATCCGCCGCATGCGCGCCCTGATGGACGAGGCGCGCGCGACCGCGGCGGCGCACGCGTGATCATCGGCATCGGCTCCGACCTGACCGACATCCGCCGGATCCAGGCGAGCCTCGACCGTTTCGGCGAGCGCTTCACCCAGCGCTGCTTCACCGACATCGAGCGGGCGCGCTCGGAGCGCAAGCCGGACCGCGCGGCCAGCTACGCCAAGCGGTTCGCGGCCAAGGAGGCCTGCGCCAAGGCGCTCGGCACGGGGCTGAAGCGCGGCGTCTACCTGGCCGACATGGGGGTGGTGAACCTGCGCTCGGGCGCGCCGACCATGGCCCTGACCGGCGGGGCCGCCACGCGGCTGGCCGCCCTGATTCCGCCCGGAATGGAGGGCTTCATCCACGTCAGCCTGACCGACGACCATCCCTACGCCCAGGCCTTCGTGATCATCGAGGCCCTCCCGGTCGCGGGTCAGGGCGGGGCTCCGCTTGCCGCGGGCGCCCGCAACCTCTAGCAACGGCCGCCATGGAAGACACCGACGCGATCCCCGACGTTCCGGCCGCCGCGCCCCTGCAGCGCCGCGGGCCGATGAACGCGGCCGCCCGGGAATGGGCCGAGACGGTCAAGACCGTCCTGGCGGGCCTGGCGATCTTCCTCGTGCTGCGGATCTTCCTGTTCCAGCCGTTCTCGATCCCCTCCGGCTCGATGGAGCCGAACGTCCTGCCCGGGGACTATGTGATCATCTCCAAGTTCAGCTACGGCTTCTCGCGGTTCTCGATCCCGCTGAGCCCGCCGCTGTTCCACGGCCGGATCATGGACCGCGCCCCGCACCGGGGCGACATCGTGGTGTTCAAGCTGCCGCGCGACGGCAAGACCGACTACATCAAGCGCCTGATCGGCCTGCCCGGCGACCGGATCCAGATGAAGCAGGGCGTGGTCTGGCTGAACGGCAAGCCCCTGCCGCGGCAGGAGGGCGCGCCGGGGGTGGAGACCACCTCGGACGGGTTCGCCCGTCCCGTCGAGCGCTTCCGCGAGACCCTGCCGGGCGGCAAGTCCTATGACACCAACGACTACGGCCCCGACGGCGAGGTCGACAACACCGGCGTCTATGTCGTGCCGCCGCACGAATACTTCATGATGGGCGACAACCGCGACAACTCCGCCGACAGCCGCTATCCGGCCGAGATCGGGGTCGGCTACGTGCCGGAGGAGAATCTGGTGGGCAAGGCGGACGTGGTGCTGTTGTCCTGGAAGGACGGCGCGTCCATCTTCAAGCCCTGGACCTGGCTGCTGAACCTGCGGCCCGGCCGCTTCTTCCACCTTCTGAAGTGACTGAGACGCCCGCGTCCCGAGCCATGACGAGACCGATCCGATGACGACCTCCGCATCCCGTTCGTCCGCCCGCAAGGCCGGCGCCGCCAACGAATGGGTGGAGATCGGCAAGACGGTCGTCTACGCCCTCCTGATCGCGGCGGTGATCCGCATCCTGCTGTTCCAGCCGTTCACCATCCCGTCCGCCTCGATGGAGCCGACCCTGTTCCAGGGCGACTACATCATCGTGTCGAAGTTCACCTACGGATACAGCCGCTTCTCCTCGGCGCCGGTGACCATCCCGGGCATGCAGGGGCGACTGTTCGACCACCTGGCGCATCGCGGCGACATCGTGGTGTTCAAGCTGCCGCGCGACGGCAAGACCGACTACATCAAGCGCCTGATCGGCCTGCCGGGCGACACCATCCAGATGAAGCAGGGCGTCGTCTGGCTGAACGGCAAGCCCCTGCCGCGCCAGGAGCTGGCCCCCGCCACCGAGACCAGCCCGTTCGGCTTCTCCCATCCCGTGCAGCGGTTCCGCGAGACCCTGCCGGGCGGCAAGTCCTACATCACCTACGACTACGGCCCCGACGGCGACGTGGACAACACGGGCGTCTATGTCGTGCCGCCGCGCAGCTACTTCATGATGGGCGACAACCGCGATAACTCCCAGGACAGCCGCTATCCGGAGTCGATCGGCGTCGGCTATGTCCCCGAGGAGAACCTGGTCGGCAAGGCCCAGATCATCCTGCTGTCATGGGATGACAAGGCCTCGATCTTCAAGCCCTGGACCTGGTTCCTCGACGCCAAGCCGAGCCGGTTCTTCCACATACTGCATTGACCGCGAAGGTTCCGAAGGACCGGCGCAAGGCGGCCGCGGCCGAGCTCGAACGCCGGCTGGGCCACGCCTTCGCCGACAGCGACCTCTATGAGCGCGCCCTGACCCACGCCAGCGTCGGCGAGGGCGCGCGCGACGTGCGCCATAACGAGCGGCTGGAGTTCCTCGGCGACCGGGTGCTGAACCTCCTGGCCGCCGAGCGACTGATGGGCCTCTATCCGGACGACCGGGAAGGGGACCTCTCCAAGCGCATGCACGGCCTGATCAACCGCGAGGCCTGCGCCAGCGTCGCGCGCCGCATCGGGCTCGGCGAGGCGCTGCGCCTGGCGGGCGGGGAGAGCCGGCGCGGCGGGCGCGAGCAGACCACCATCCTGGCCGACGCCTGCGAGGCGCTGCTCGCGGCGCTCTATCTGGACGCGGGGCTGGAGCGGACGCGCGAGATCTTCGCCGACATCTGGGCCGACGAGTTCGAGGCGGTCGGCCAGGCCGGCGTGGCCAACCCCAAGTCCGAGCTGCAGGAGTGGGCGGCCTCGAAGAAGCTGCCCCAGCCGAGCTATTTCGTCACCGACCGGTCCGGCCCCGACCATGCGCCGACCTTCACCGTGGAGCTGACCGTGGGCGATCTGGAGCGGGCGACCGGGCAGGGGCGTTCCCGCCAGGAAGCCGAGAAGGCCGCCGCCACGGCGATGCTGGCGCGGGAGACGAAGGCATGACCGATCAGCCTACCCGGGCGGGGTTCGCCGCCATCATCGGGGCGCCGAACGCCGGCAAGTCGACCCTGACCAACCGGCTGGTCGGATCCAAGGTCTCGATCGTGACCCAGAAGGTGCAGACCACGCGCTTTCCCGTGCGCGGGGTGGCGATGGCGGGGACGAGCCAGATCGTGCTGGTCGATACCCCGGGCATCTTCAAGCCGCGCCGCCGGCTCGACCGCGCCATGGTCCGCGCCGCCTGGGACGGGGCCGAGGACGCCGACGCCGTGGTCCACCTGGTCGACGCCGAGGCGGAGGTCGCGGTGGCGGAGGGGACGGCCAAGGGGGCCGAGAAGCTGGCCGTCGAGGACCGCGAGGCGATCACCAAGGGCCTCAAGGACGCCGGCCGCACGGCGATCCTGGCCCTGAACAAGGTCGACCTGGTCAAGCGCGACACCCTGCTGGCGATCAGCCAGCGCCTGTTCGAGAGCGGCGTCTATTCGGAGGTGTTCATGATCTCCGCCGAGACCGGCTCGGGCGTCGACGACCTCAAGGCGCGCCTGGCGGAGCTGATGCCGGAGGGCCACTGGCTCTATCCGGAAGACCAGACCGCCGACCTGCCGATCCGCCTGCTGGCCGCCGAGATCACCCGCGAAAAGCTCTATCTGCGCCTGCACCAGGAGCTGCCCTATTCGGTCGCCGTGGACACCACCGCCTTCACCGAGACCAAGGACGGCGGCGCGCGCATCGAGCAGACCATCTATGTCGAGCGCGAGGGCCAGCGGCCGATCGTGCTCGGCAAGGGCGGCCAGACCCTGAAATGGATCGGCCAGAAGGCGCGCGAGGAGCTGACCGACCTCCTCGGCCGGCCGGTCCACCTCTTCCTGCACGTCAAGGTCGACGAACGCTGGCAGGAGCGGCGCGAGCACTATACCGGCGTGGGCCTGGAGTTCGACGCCTGAGTCCTTGCGTCCTTCGAGGCCCGCCTGGCGGCGGGCGCCTCAGGATGAGGAGGGCGGTGAACGGGATCGATGATCCTGGCTATTGCCGAGGTCCTCATCCTGAGGTGCGAGGCGAAGCCGAGCCTCGAAGGACGCACGCAGGAGCCGCAGCCATGATTTTCGACTTCGCCGAGATCCCTGGGCCGGAGTGCTACAAGCTGCTTACCGCCACGGTGACGCCGCGGCCGATCGCCTGGGTGGTCAGCCTGGACGCGGCGGGCGGGCTGAACGCCGCGCCGTACTCGTTCTTCAACGTCTTCTCGGGCGATCCGCCATCGTCGCCGTCGGCGTCGGCAGCCACAGCCCGACGCGCCGCAAGGATACGGTCGGCAACGTCCGCGCCACCGGCCAGTTCGTCGTCAGCCTGGTCTCCGAGACCCTGGCGCGGCGGATGAACGTCACGGCCATCGAGTTCGACGCGGGGATCGATGAGCTGAAGGAGGCGCGGGTCGAGGTCGCCGCCTCGGCCAGGGTGGCGCCGCCGCGGATCGCCGACAGCCCCGTCTCGCTGGAATGCGAGGTGTTCCAGATCGTCGACCTCAACCCGCAGAACACCCTCCTGATCGGCAAGGTCCTGGCCATGCATGTGCACGACGAGTTCGTGCTCGACCCCGTGCGCCACCACATCGACACGCCGCGCCTGGGCCTGATCGGGCGGATGCACGGCCGCGGCTGGTACGCGCGCACCACCGACCTCTTCCAGCTCGAGCGCATCCCCGTCGCCGACTGGCCGGGGGCGGAGGCCTATTGGGCGGAGAATGAGACGCGGTGATCCGCGTCCGCGCGCCTATATCCTGACCGGATGGAATTCGAGGACGAGGCCTTTGTCCTGAGCGCCCGCGCCCACGGCGAGACCGGGGCGATCGTGGAGCTGCTCACCGCGCGGCACGGCCGCTACGCCGCGCACGTGGCCGGCGGCGCGTCGCGGCGGATGAAGCCGTTCCTGCAGGCTGGGGCCAAGGTGCTGGCCGGCTATCGCGCCCGCACCTCGGACCAGCTCGGCTCGGCGACGCTCGAGGCCCTGGACGAGGGCCCGGCGGCCCTGTTCGACGATCCCATGGCCCTGGCCGGCCTCTCCGCCGCCGCGGCCGTCGCCGGCGGCGCCCTGCCCGAGCGCGAGCCGCACCCGGGGGCGTTCCTGGCGTTCGAGGCCCTGGCCGCCGCCCTGGCGCAGTCGGACATCTGGCCGGCCGTCTTCGTGCGGTTCGAGGCGGGTCTGCTGGAGGAGCTGGGATTCGGCCTGGACCTCTCCCGCTGCGCCGCCACCGGCGCGGTGGACGACCTGATCTACGTCAGCCCCAAGACCGGCCGGGCCGTGAGCCGCGCCGCCGGCGAGCCCTACAAGGACCGCCTCCTGGCCCTGCCGCCGTTCCTGCTGTCGTCGCAGGCGGGACTGGGCGGCGGCGACGTCGGCGCCGGCCTGGACCTGACCGGTCACTTCCTGGAGCAGTTCGTCTTCGCCCCCCTGAACCGCCCCCTGCCGCCCGCCCGCGTCTGGCTGATCGACCGCCTGAGGGAGGGCGGGCGGCTGTGATCTTCTCCGCCCCCATCCTCTTCGCGACAGGGGAGGAGATTACGGCGTCAGCCCCATGACCCGCCCCGGCATGCCGGCGGCGTCGTAGTAGTCGCGGCCGCCGGCGCTCTGGAAGCTCAGCACGGTGGTGAAGCCGTTGGCCGCGGGCGCGGAGCGCTTCACGCCGCGGATGGCGGCGATGTCCTGGCGGCCCTTCAGGCTCTCGCTCAGCACCCGCCCCACGAGCGGCCCCTTGGACGGCAGCGGCAGGCGCAGGGCCTTGGCCAGGGTGATGGGGATGTCCTGGTTGCCGGCCGGCGCGCGGTCGACGTAGCCGGCTTTGAAGTCCGGGCCGACAGCGGCCATGAAGTTGTGGGTGTCGGCGCGGCTGAACGAGCCGTGGATGCCCTGGCCCTGCTGCAGGGTGGTGTCGGCGATGTCGACGGCGCAGAGCTCCGGCCGCTGGCAGCCCAGGCTGTAGCTCCTGAAGCTGACCACGATCGAGGGCGTCGGCGGCAGGGCCTTGCCCTTCAGGCCGATGGCGCTGAGCGGCAGGGTCCCCGGAATGGCGCCGAGCGCATCATCGACGAACACTGCGCCGACGTAGTCCTGCGCCAGCAGGGCGGCGACCACCCGCGGCGCCAACGTCCGCGCGTTCGGGTTCGGCAGGTAGATCAGGTCCGACCCGCCGTTGGACCCGATGATCAGGTCCGGCCGCTTCGGATCGGCGCCGACCAGGGCGCCGTCCTTGGGGTGGAAGCCGCCCGCCAGGCTGATGTCCAGGCCGAGCTGGTCGTAGAGCGGCAGGCCCAGCGCCTTGGAGAGGTCGATCGCCATGAACCCCGGCGGCAGGTAGCCGGGGACCACGTCGCGATAGGTGATCTTCGCCGCCGCGCTGGTGGCGCTCTGCTTGGAGGCGACCGAGAAGCCGTGGTCGGCGACCACGACGATGTCGGTGGTCTTGTCCAGGCCCAGCGCCTTCAGCGTATCGCGCAGCCGCTGCAGGTCGTCGGAGGCGTTGCGGATGGCCGCCAGGGAGGTCGGGCCGTTGATCCCGGGGGTCAGGGTGTTGAGGCTGTCGCCCTGGTTATGCTGGGTGCCGTCCGGGTCGCGCGACCAGAACACCATGACGAACGGCTTGCCGCGCTGCTTGAACATCGGCAGCACCACCTTGGCCGCCGCGTCGACGAACCAGTCCTGCTGGACCTTGTTGGCCACGCGCACGCCCGAGCGGTTGTAGGCGCCGGCGTCGCTGTTCAGGCCGCGGTCGGGCGCGATCAGGTCCAGCCCCGCCTTCTTCATGGCGCCGGCGACCTCGGGCGACAGGGGCACGCCGGTGAAGTCGGTGTCGTGATAGCCGGTGGAGTCGTCGATCACGATGGTGCCCATGCCGTCGCGGGCGGTGACGTTCTGGATCGCGGTCGGGCCGAGCTTGCCGACCGCCGCGGTGGAGAAGCCGTGCTCGCGCGCCGCCTGGATCAGGCTGACCTCGTCCAGGTAATTGCCGCCGAACCGCTGGTTCATCAGGCCGAGCGCGTCGTCGTCCTCGAACGGCACCACGAACGAGCCGATCGGGAAGGGCAGGGGCTGGCCGGTCACGCCCACGATGTTGGAGAAGTCGCCGGTGTCGCCCGGCCGGTGGCCGGTGGCGAAGGCGGCGGCGTTGACGGTGGTCAGGGTCGGGAACACCGCATGGCTGTTGGTGAAGTCCACGCCCTCGCGCCGCACGGCGGCCAGGGCCGGGGCGGTGGTGTCGTCGACGATCTCCGAGCGCAGGCCGTCGGCCACGAAGATCAGCACATTGTGCGGCCGGTGGTGCGCCACGGCCCACCAGACGACGGCGGCGAGCGCGACGATGACGACGAGCGCGATCGGCGCGGAACGGCGGGTAAAGGCCATGAGCCCTCCGGAACTTTGGTAGGTCCCTTGCCCGAGGTTTGTGACGCCTGCGCGATGGTGGCGTGCGTCCTTCGAGGCTCGCTTCGCTCGCACCTCAGGATGAGGGATTCAGCGGCTGCCCGCGCCTGCGGCTGTCCTCATGGTGAGGTGCGAGCGAAGCGAGCCTCGAACCACGCACAGCGCCGATTTGCGCTATGACAGCGCCATGGCCGCCGCGTTTGATTCCCGCCCATGAGCAAGCACGTATCCCCGCCGCCCGAGGATGACGGCTCCGACCGGATCATCGAGGAGCCGCTGGCCGAGGCGCTGTCGCGGCGCTACCTCGCCTACGCCCTGTCCACCATCATGGGGCGGGCCCTGCCGGACGTGCGCGACGGGCTGAAGCCGGTGCACCGGCGGCTGCTCTACGCCATGCGGGTGCTGCGGCTCGATCCGGCGTCGGCGGCCAAGAAGTGCGCCCGCGTCGTCGGCGACGTGATCGGCAAGTACCACCCGCACGGCGACGTCGCCGTCTACGAGGCCCTGGTGCGCCTGGCCCAGGACTTCGCCCAGCGCTATCCGCTGATCGACGGCCAGGGCAACTTCGGCAACATCGACGGCGATAACGCCGCGGCCATGCGCTACACCGAGTGCAAGCTGACCGACGCGGCCCAGCTCCTGCTCGACGGCATAGACGAGGACGCCGTCGACTTCCGCCCCACCTACGACGGGGAGGACGAGGAGCCGGTGGTGCTGCCGGCCGGGTTCCCGAACCTTCTGGCCAACGGCGCCTCGGGCATCGCGGTGGGCATGGCGACCTCGATCCCGCCGCACAACGCCGCCGAGCTGATCGACGCCTGCCTGGCCATCCTTCAGAACCCGGACGTCTCCACCGCCGAGCTGATGGCGTTCGTTCCGGGCCCGGACTTTCCCACCGGCGGGGTGATCGTCGAGCCGTCCGCTTCGATCCGCGAGGCCTACGAGACCGGCCGCGGCGGCGTGCGCCTGCGCGCGCGCTGGACCAGGGAGGACACCGGCCGGGGCGGCTACCAGATCGTGGTCACCGAGGTGCCCTACCAGGTGAAGAAGGCCGACCTGGTCGAGCAGCTCGCCGGCCTGATCGAGACCAAGAAGGCGCCTCTGCTGGGCGACGTGCGCGACGAGTCTGCCGAGGACGTGCGGCTGGTGCTGGAGCCCAAGTCGCGCAACGTCGAGCCCGAGGTCCTGATGGAGAGCCTGTTCAAGCTCTCGGACCTGGAGACCCGCTTCCCGGTCAACATGAACGTGCTGGACGCCCGCTCCACCCCCGGCGTCATGGGGCTGAAGGCGATCCTGCGCGCGTTCCTCGATCACCGGCGCGAGGTGCTGGTCCGCCGCGCCCGCCACCGCCTGGCCAAGATCGAGGCGCGGCTGCACATCCTGGACGGCCTTCTGATCGTCTACCTCGACCTCGACGAGGTGATCCGCATCGTCCGCTACGAGGAGGAGCCGAAGGCCCGGCTGATCGAGCGGTTCGCGCTGACCGACATCCAGGCCGAGGCGATCCTGAACACCCGCCTGCGCCAGCTCGCGCGGCTGGAGGAGATGGAGATCCGCCGCGAGCACGCGGAGCTCTCCGAGGAGCGCGAGGGCATCGCCGCCATGCTCGGCTCGGACGCGCGGCAGTGGAAGCTGGTCGCCGCGGGCCTGCGCGAGGTGCGCAAGGTGCTGGGTCCCGACACGGCCGTGGGCGCGCGCCGCTCGACCTTCGCCGAGGCGCCGCAGGTGGACCTTTCCGCCGCCGCCGAGGCTCTGGTTCCGCGCGAGGCGATCACGGTGATCCTGTCCGAGCGCGGCTGGATCCGCGCCCAGAAGGGCAAGGTCGAGGACCCGTCCGAACTGAAGTTCAAGGAGGGCGACAGGCTCGCCTTCCTGCTGCCCGCCGAGACCGTCGACAAGCTGCTGATCTTCGCCTCAGACGGCCGGTTCTTCACCCTGGCCTGCGACAAGCTCCCATCCGGCCGCGGCATGGGCGAGCCGCTGCGGCTGATGATCGAGCTGGACGACCACGTCGGGCTGGTGGCGGTGTTCGCCCACCGGCCGGGCCGCAAGCTCGTGCTGGCGTCCAAGGCCGGCTACGGCTTCGTCCTGCCCGAGGAGGAGGCGGTGGCCATGCGCCGCGCCGGCAAGCAGGTCTTGACCGTGGACGCCAAGGGCGCGGCGTTCTGCCTGGAGGCGGCGGGCGACCACTTGGCCGTGCTTGGCGACAACGGCAAGGCGCTGATCTTCCCCCTGTCGGAGCTGCCCGAGATGCCCCGCGGCAAGGGCGTGAAGCTGCAGACCTACCGCGAAGGCGGCCTGCGCGACGGCCTGGTGTTCTCCGGCGAAGCGGGGCCGGTGGTGGTCGACTCCGGCGGCCGCAATCGCCAATGGCCGGACTGGAAGGAATGGCTCGGAAAACGGGCAGGGGCGGGCCGCCTGCCGCCCAAGGGCTTCCCCAAGCGGTTGCGGCCACTCTAAACTCCGACCGTTCCCGCGAAGGCGGGAACCCATGGGGCGCGCGCCGACGTCGGTCCGTGCTAACTGGATGGGTCCCCGCCTGCGCGGGGACGATCGGAGGTAAATTGGCCGAACTGTCCCCGTCCGCCCCCGTCCTGACCATGGACGACCTCAGGATCGACTTCGCCACCCACGACGGGGTCGTGCACGCGGTGAAGGGGATCAGCCTGGCCGTGGCGCGGGGCGAATGCCTCGGCGTCGTCGGCGAGAGCGGCTCGGGCAAGAGCCAGACCTTCATGGCGGCCATGGGCCTTCTGGCCCAGAACGGCCGCGCCTCGGGCTCCATCAAGTTCCAGGGGCGCGAGATCCTGGCCCTGAAGCGGTCCGAGCTGAACCGCATCCGCGGGTCGAAGATGACCATGATCTTCCAGGACCCGCTGACCGCCCTGACCCCGCACGTGAAGATCGGCGAGCAGATCGCTGAATCCCTGCGCCTGCACCTGGGCATGTCCGACCGCGACGCCATGGCCCGCGCTAAGCAGTGGCTGGGCCGCGTGCGCATCTCCGAGCCGGAGCGGCGGCTGCAGCAGTATCCGCACGAGCTGTCCGGCGGCATGCGCCAGCGGGTGATGATCGCCGCCGCCATGGCCTGCGGCCCCGAGCTCCTGATCGCCGACGAGCCGACCACGGCGCTGGACGTCACCGTCCAGGCCGAGATCCTCGACCTGATGGCCGAGCTGAAGGCCGAGACCGGCACGGCCATGGTGCTGATCACCCACGACATGGGCGTGATCGCGCGCCTGGCCGAGCGCGTCTGCGTGATGAAGGACGGCGCCTATGTGGAGGAGGGGCCCGCGACCCAGGTCTTCTCGGCGCCCAAGTCCGACTACACGCGCGCCCTGCTGGACGCGATCCCGCGGCTGGACCGCGACGACCGCGGCGGGCGTCCGATGCTCGATCCGGTGAAGCCCGGCGCGCCGGTGGTGGTCGAGGCCAAGGACCTGAAGGTCTGGTTCCCGATCAGCCGCGGCGCCTTCACCAAGCCCATGACCCTGCGCGCCGTCGACGGCGTCAGCTTCACCATCCGCCAGGGCGAGACCCTGGGCGTGGTGGGTGAGAGCGGCTCGGGCAAGTCGACCCTGGCGCGGGCGGTGCTGAACCTGCTGCCGGCGTCCGCCGGCGCGGTGACCCTGCTGGGGCGCGACATCACCCACGCCCAGGGCGCGGCCATGCAGGCGGCGCGCAAGGACCTGCAGATGGTGTTCCAGGACCCGCTGGCGAGCCTGGACCCGCGCGCCACCATCGGCGACTCCATCGCCGAGCCGCTGCAGGTGTTCCGCCCCGATCTCGGCCGGCGCGAGCGCGAAGCCCAGGCGGCGGTGATGATGGAGCGGGCGGGCTTGTCGCCCTCCCTGATCAACCGCTATCCGCACGAGCTGTCCGGCGGCCAGAACCAGCGCGTCGGCATCGCCCGGGCGATGATCCTTCAGCCCAGGCTGGTGATCTGCGACGAGGCGGTGTCGGCGCTGGACGTCTCCATCCGCGCCCAGATCATCGACCTTCTGATCGAACTGCAGAAGGCGTTCGGCCTGGCCATGATGTTCATCAGCCACGACCTGGCTGTGGTGCGCGAGATCAGCCACCGCGTGCTGGTGCTCTATCTCGGGCGCGTGATGGAGCAGGCGGAGCGCGACCAGCTCTACGCCTCGCCGCGCCACCCCTACACCCAGGCGCTGCTGTCTGCCGCGCCGATCCCCGACCCGGTGCGCGAGCGGGCCCGCATCCGCGTCAAGCCGCCGGGCGAGCCGCCGAGCCCGCTCGATCCGCTGAGCGCCCTGCGCTTCATGCCCTCGCGCCTGCCGATCGACCCGAGCGAGGCGATCTACATCCCCCGCCTGGTCGAGGTGCAGGACGGTCACCTGGTGGCCGAGTTCGATCCTCCGTCCGCGCCCTTTCCGGCGCCCGCCGCCGGCGTTTCCCATTGACGGCGCCGGCCGTTTCACCCCGATAGCCTGACCAGGCGGCGGATGGCCGGCGCGGGGCGCCCCTCCGCGGCCGCGCCGGCGTGCGGGAAGACGAGCGGAGACGAGTGGGGATGGATTTCACGACGCACCAGCGGGCCGACCTGCGCTGGGTCTATGTGATCGACGGCCGGGAGTCGGAGAAGTCGTGGCCGACCTGCGGCGAGGCCGAGCGGGCGGGCTTCATCGCCGCCAAGGCCGGCCGGCCCAAGAACGAAGCCTGGAAGCGCTACCTGGTATGGGCCGTCCTGAGCCTGCCGCTCCTGTGGCTGCTCTGGTGGCTGTCGATGATGCTGTTCAAGTTATAGCGAGCATCCGGACATTCGCGGGCCCGCGCTGCGGCCGCGAAGGGCGCCCAAGGGGCGTCGACTATAAGGCGCGGTATTAGGGCCACAGGCCGGCAAATTGTCGCATGGAGCGTTGCGCCGCAGCGAAATCCGGGCATAACAGTACAAACAGGCGAACCGTGACTCGCGAAGCCTTAACGGCTGGCCGTCGCGCAGACGGAGGTCTCGGTTCGGCAAGAGGAGTGTGGTCTTCGCGCCACAATAGCCGAGTTAGATGCGTAAAGACGAAAACGGCGGGAACACGTTGGAACTGTGGCAAGGCTCAGCCGTTCCGACACCGCCCGTCGCTAAGCGATGACGGGGCCTGATCCGGGCTTGCCAATTTAGGGGGTACCATATGAGATCGAGAGATCTGGCTCCGCTGGGTGGAGCGCTTGTTGCTTTGTTGCTCGCGTCGGCCGCCTGGGCCGACGAGCCGACCGGCTGGTATGTCGCCGGCGACGTCGGCGTCCACTGGGACAAGAGCAAGGGCGCGCACTCTGACGGCGTCAAGCCGAACGGGATCACCGCCAAGTGGCGCTTCCAGACCAAGACGGACTGGGCCGGGTTCGCCCGCCTCGGCTACCGGTTCGATCCGAACTGGCGGGCCGAACTGGAACTGGGCTACCGCAACGGCAGCCTCGACTATATCCACGGCAACCGCACGGCCCAAGGCGGCCCGGGCGGCTCGGGTGAGCCGATCGAGGTCTGCGCGCTTTCCGCCGCCAGCAGCGGCGGATGCCCGCGTCCTCCCGGCTATTCCGACAACTGGACCGGGATGGTCAACGTCCTGTACGACTTCTTCCCGAGCGGCTCGATCCATCCGTTCGTCGGGGCCGGCGTCGGCGTCGACTATCTGAAGCAGCACACGGGCGGCATCGTCTTCACCCCGGCGGGTACGGGCTACGCCAGCCCGCAATTCTTCCACACCCGCTCCAGCGACACCAACTTCGCCTGGCAAGCCATCGGCGGCGGCACCTTCGACATCAGTGAAAACTGGGCGTTGGACGTGACCTACCGCTTCCTGGACGTGCCGGACCAGAAGATCCACTCGACGGCGATCCCGACCGGCACCGGCTCCGCGCTGGCGCTGGGCGACTTCAAGCGGACGATGTGGGACCACACGGTGACGATCGGCCTGCGCTACATGTTCGCGCCGCCGCCGCCGCCGCCGCCTCCCCCGCCGCCGCCGCCGCCTCCTCCGCCTCCCCCGCCGCCGCCTCCTCCGCCCCCGCCGCCGCCTCCGGCGCCTGTGGCCAAGGAATTCATCGTCTACTTCCCGTTCGACAAGTACATCTTGACGCCGGAAGCCCAGACGGTGGTCCAGGAAGCGGCCAGCTACGCGATGATGGGCACCCCGACCTCGGTCGTGGTCGTCGGTCACACGGACCGCTCCGGTTCGGACGCCTACAACATGCGTCTGTCGGAACGCCGTGCGAAGGCGGTCGCCGACTCCCTGGTTGGCCTGGGCGTGCAACAAGGCACCCTGCAGGTCGACTGGAAGGGCGAAAGCGATCCTGCCGTCCCGACCCCGGATGGCGTCAAGGAACCGCTCAACCGGCGCGCCACGATCTCGATCAACTTCTGATCCGATCGGCGCCGACACAAAAGGAAGGAGCCCGGTTCGCCGGGCTCCTTTTCTTTTGCGCGCTCGGCATGCTGCGGCGCGGCGGAACGCATTGACGCCGCCCCTCGGGGCCGGTAGCCCCGCGGCCATGTCCCCGCCCGTTCTGCTCCACGGCCTGTCGGAGATCGCCGCCGACTACGACGCCATCCTCTGCGACGTGTGGGGCGTGATCCACAACGGCCGCGAGGCCTTCCCCGCCGCCTGCGACGCATTGCAGCGTTATCGCAAGGAGAGGGGGCCGGTGGTCCTGATCTCCAACGCGCCGCGGCCGTCCACCGCGCTCTACGGCCAGATCGGCGGGCTCGGCGTGCCCGAGGACGCCTGGTCCGCCTATGTCACCTCCGGCGACGTCACCCGCGCCCTTCTGTCAGAGCGCGCGCCCGGGCCGGCGTGGTTCGTCGGGCCGGAGCGGGACCTGTCGCTGTTCGAGGGGCTGGACCTTGCCTTCGCCGAGGGGCCGCAGGACGCCGCCTTCATCGCCTGCACCAGCCCGTTCGACGACGAGCACGACCAGCCGGAGGACTATCGCGCCCGCTTCCAGGCCTGCGCCAAGCGGGGCCTGGAGATGGTCTGCGCCAACCCCGACCGCATGGTGCAGAAGGGCGACAGGCTGATCTACTGCGCCGGCGCCCTGGCCGACGTCTACGAGTCCCTCGGCGGGCGGGTGACCATGGGCGGCAAGCCGCACGAACCGATCTATCGCTGCGCCACCGACGAGGTCGCGGTCCTGCTGGGGCGCAATCCGGACCGCAGCCGCATCCTCTGCATCGGCGACGGCGTCTCCACCGACGTGCTGGGCGCTCAGCGCCAGGCCCTCGACTGCCTGTTCCTGTGGGGCGGGGTGCATGCCGCCGACTTGAGCGAAGGAACCGAGGCCCTGGCCGCCGAACGCGCGGCCGCGCTGCTCGCCACCCATTCCACCCTGGCCCGCTACGCCATGCCCGCCCTCGTCTGGTAGGCCGCGGGCGTCCAACCCGCCAAAGGAGATGTCGTGATGAAGGGCCTCACCCTCGAGGAGCTGAGCGTCGGCCAGAGCGCCGAGATGAGCCATGTGGTGACCGACGGCGACCTGCGGGCCTTCGCCGCCGTCTCCGGCGACGAGAACCCGGTCCACCTGGACGAGGCCTACGCCGCCCAGACCATGTTCAAGGGCCGCATCGCCCACGGCATGCTGGCCGCCAGCTACATCTCCGCCATGCTCGGCACCCGCCTGCCGGGGCCGGGCGCGATCTACATCTCCCAGACCCTGAGCTTCCGCCGCCCGGTCCGAATCGGCGATGAGGTGCTGACAAAGGCCACGGTGCAGGCGATAGACCCCGAAAAGGCGCGCGTGACGCTGTCCACCGTCTGCGAAGTCGCCGGCAAGACCGTGCTGGAGGGCGAGGCCGTGGTCATGGTTCCGAGGAAGGACGCCTGAGGCCGATGAAGCTGATCCGGGGGTGGCGGGACCTCGCGTCCGAGGACAGGGGCGCCTGTGCGGCGTTCGGCTCCTTCGACGGGGTTCACCGCGGCCACCAGCGGGTGATCGCCGAGGCCGCCAAGGCCGCCCGCCGGCTGCACGCCCCCCTCGGCGCCATCTGCTTCGAGCCGCACCCCTGGCGCTGGTTCCACCCGGACGACCCGCCGTTCCTGCTGACCACCCCGCACCAGCAGCAGCGCCGGTTCGCCGAGCTGGGGGTGGAGAAGCTCTACGTCCTGCCGTTCGACGACCACCTGGCCGGCCTGACCGCGGAGGGCTTCGCCGACGAGGTGCTGGCCAGGGGCCTCGGCGCCCGGCACGTGGTGGTCGGCTTCGACGCCAGCTTCGGCCGCGGCCGCACCGGCGACGGCGACATGCTGGAGCGCCTGGGCGGGGAGCTCGGCTTCGGGGTCACCGTCGTGCCGGCGGTGACGGACGCGTCCGGCTACAAGCTGTCCTCGACCCATGTGCGCCGGGCGCTGCAGCAGGGCGACCCGCGCACGGCGGCCGCCATCCTCGGACGGCCGTTCGCCATCGAGGGCGTGGTGGTGGAGGGGCGAAAGCTCGGGCGCGAGCTCGGCTTCCCGACCGCCAACGTGCCGCTTGGCGACTATGTGCGCCCGATGCTCGGCATCTACGCCACGCGCACCCGCATGCCCGACGGGCGGGTGCTGAACGGCGTCTCCAGCATCGGCACCAACCCGACCGTGGGCGTCGTCGACGCGCGGCTGGAGGTCTGGCTGTTCGACTTCGACGAGGACATCTACGGCCAGGTGATCGAGACCGAGCTGGTCGACTACCTGCGCCCCGAGCTGAAATTTGATACGGTCGAGGCCATGGTCGAGCAGATCAAGGCCGACGCGGAGGCCGCCCGGCGACTGCTCGGATAGCTTCAAGGGGGCTCAGGCGTCCCATGCACAAGGCTCGCAAATATCCGCGGTTCGCGGCCGCCCGCCGCGGCGTTCCGCTGAAGAGGCCGGCCCCGACGCCGGCCGGCCCGCCGCAGGCGAGGCTGCTGTTCGATCCCGCCGATCCCGTCCGCGCGCCGCCCGCCGACGCCGAGCTGATGGACGCCTATTCCCGTGCGGTGGTCCACGCGGTGGAGCAGGTCAGCCCCTCGGTGGTGCGGGTGCACCCGATGCGCGCCGGGCATGGGCCGGAGGGCGTCGGCTCCGGGTTCGTGATCTCGCCCGACGGCCTGGTGCTGACCAACTGCCACGTCGCCCGCGGGGCCAGCCAGATCGAGATCGTCTCCCATGAGGGCCGCAAGCTGACCGCGCGCCTGGTCGGGGAGGACGCCGACACCGACCTCGCCGTGCTGCGCATCGACCAGGACGCGGGCCTGCCGGCCGCGCGGCTCGGCGACTCCAAGCGCCTGCGGCCGGGCCAGCTGGTCATCGCCATCGGCGCGCCCCTGGGGTTCCAGACCACGGTGACGGCCGGCGTCGTCTCCGCGCTCGGCCGCTGCCTGCGCGGCGAGCGCGGGCGGCTGATCGAGGACCTGATCCAGACCGACGCGGCCTTGAACCCCGGCAACTCCGGCGGCCCGCTGGTCAATTCCGCCGGCGAGGTGGTGGGGGTGAACACCGCCATCGTGGCGGGAGCGCAGGGGCTGTGCTTCGCCATCGCCAGCAACACCGCCCGGCACGTGCTGGCCGAGCTTCTCGCCCACGGCCGGGTGCGCCGCGGCTCCATCGGGGTGGTGGCCCAGCAGGTCGCCATCCCGCGCAGCGTCGCCCACGCCGCCGGCCTCGACCAGGCCTCCGGCGTCTGGGTGGCGGGCGTGGAGGCCGGCGGCCCCGCGGCCAAGGCGGGGGTGCAGGAGGCCGACGTGATCGTCGCCGTCGCCGGCCGGCCGGTCACGGGCCTGGACGACCTCCTGCGCGCGCTGGACCACGACAGCCTCGACCGCCCGACGCCGTTCGCCCTGATCCGGGGCGGCCGCCGGATCGAGCTGGAGATCACCCCGCGGGAGCAAAAGCGGGGATAAACTTCCCTCCCCCTCGATGGGGGAGGGGCAGGGGTGGGGGGTGTGGCCGCTGAGCTTGGGTGATAGGCGCGGTTGGGCGCCGACGCCATCACCGCAAACACGTCATCGCCCTGCGCTCACCCCCATCCCCGGCCCTTCCGCCATCGAGGGGGAAGGGAGCTTGGCGATGCACTCATTTTTGGAGTGCGCAGAGTGCAGTGAGTGCGCTTCGCCCGTCCGGGCCGCCGTCTTCGCAAGGTTGCGCCCGATCGGCAGGCCGGGGACAAGCGCCGGGCGCCCCTGGCGTGGCGCCATCCCCCTCTGCTATCTCCCGCGCCCTATGACCGCGGCTCGGACAGCGATGCGAATTAACCGCCCGGCGTGACGCCTGGGCCCAGGCTCCAGCGCGCGCCGGGACTGAGACGCCGCACCGTCCGACATCCTCCGCTGGAACCCGATCATGGCCGACGACGCCAACCCGAACCGCGATTACCGCGACACCGTCTTCCTTCCCAACACTCCGTTCCCGATGCGCGCGGGCCTGCCCAGGCTCGAGCCGGAGATCCTGGAGCGCTGGCGGCGCGACGACCTCTACGCCGCCATGCGCAGGGCCGCCAGGACGCCGGCGCGCCCCTGTTCGTGCTGCACGACGGCCCGCCCTACGCCAACGGCGCGATCCACATCGGGCATGCGCTGAACAAGATCCTGAAGGACTTCGTGGTCCGCAGCCGCTTCCTGCTCGGCTTCGACGTCGACTACGTGCCCGGCTGGGACTGCCACGGCCTGCCGATCGAGTGGAAGATCGAGGAGCAGTACCGCGCCAAGGGCCGGCGCAAGGACGAGGTCTCCAAGGCCGAGTTCCGCGCCGCATGCCGCGCCTTCGCCGGCCAGTGGATCGAGGCCCAGATGGCCGAGTTCAAGCGGCTGGGCGTGCTCGGCCGCTGGAACGCGCCCTACGCCACCATGGACTTCGGCGCCGAGGCCAGGATCGTGGAGGAGTTCCACAAGTTCCTGATGAGCGGCCAGCTCTATCGCGGCTCCAAGCCGGTGATGTGGAGCCCGGTGGAGCGCACCGCCCTGGCCGACGCCGAGGTCGAGTACCACGACCACGTCAGCCCAACGATCTGGGTGAAGTTCCCGGTGGTCGGCTACCGGCCCCCGGCCGATCATGCCGACAGCTACGACGACGCCGATCCGGCCGGGGAGGCGAGGGCGCTGGCCGAGGCGTTCCCGGACCTCCAAGGCGCGGCGATCGTGATCTGGACCACCACCCCCTGGACCATCCCGGCCAACCGGGCCATCGCCTTCAACCCGTCGATCGACTATGGCCTCTACAAGGTCGAGGCCATGGACGAGGGCCTGCCGTTCGAACCCTGGGCCCGGTTCGGCGACCTCATGGTCGTGGCCGACAAGCTGGCCGAGGACGTGCGCCAGGCGGCCAAGATCGCGGCCTGGACGCGGCTCTATGGCGTCGATCCCGAGGGCCTCGTCTGCGCCCATCCGTTCCGCGGCCAGGGCTACGACTTCCCCGTGCCGCTGCTGGCCGGCGACCACGTGACCGACGACGCCGGCACCGGCTTCGTCCACACCGCCCCCAGCCATGGGGCCGACGACTACGCCGTCTGGATCGCCAGCGGCCGGCGCGACATCCCCGAGATGGTCGACGAGGACGGCGCCTATTACGACCACGTGCCGCTGTTCGGCGGGCTGAAGGTGCTGGAGACCGAGGGTAAGAAGGCCGGCAAGTTCGGCCCGGCCAATCCGGCGGTGATGGACAAGCTGATCGAGGTCGGCGCCCTTTTGGCCCGCGGCCGGCTGGAACACTCCTATCCGCACTCCTGGCGCTCCAAGGCGCCGGTGATCTTCCGAAACACGCCCCAGTGGTTCATCCGCATGGACGAGCCCGTGACCCTTCCCGGTCATCCCGGCCCCCCGGGTCCGGCCAATGGCCGGCCCGAGGACAGGCTCAGCGAAGCGGAGAGCGGGACCCAGAGGCCGCCAGCTCAGAAACTGGGTCCCGGATCGGCTCTGGCGAGCCGTCCGGGATGACATTGAGGGAACTGGCGCTCGGTGCGATCGACGCCACGGCCTTCTACCCGGCCGGCGGCAAGAACCGCATCCGCTCGATGGTGGAGGCGCGCCCCGACTGGCTGATCTCGCGCCAGCGGGGCGTGGGGCACGCCGCTCGCCATGTTCGTGGACAAGAAGACCGGCGAGCCGCTGCGCGATCCGCAGGTCAACGCCCGCATCGTCGCGGCCATCGAGGCCGAGGGCGCCGACGCCTGGTTCACCCGCGATCCGGCCGATTTCCTCGGCGACGGGCGCGACCCGGCCGCCTACGAGCAGGTGCAGGACATCCTCGACGTCTGGTTCGATTCCGGCTCGACCCACGCCTTCACCATCGAGGGCCGGACGGATTCGCACTGGCCCGCCGACCTCTATCTGGAGGGCTCCGACCAGCACCGCGGCTGGTTCCAGTCGTCCCTGCTGGAGGCCTGCGGCACGCGCGGCCGCGCGCCGTTCGAGGCGGTCCTGACCCACGGCTTCACCCTGACCGAGCAGGGCGAGAAGATGTCCAAGTCGCTCGGCAACGCGGTCGAGCCGCTGACTGTGACCGAGCAGAGCGGGGCGGAGATCCTGCGCCTGTGGGTCGCCATGGTCGACTACGCCGAGGACCAGCGGATCGGCAAGACCATCCTGCAGACCACCACCGACGCCTATCGCAAGCTGCGCAACACCGTCCGCTACCTGCTCGGCGCCCTGGAGGGCTTCGACGCGGCCGAGCGGGTGGAGCGGCAGGACATGCCGCCGCTGGAGCAGTTCGTCCTGCACCGCCTGTGGGAGCTCGATGGCCGTGTCCGCGCGGCCTACGAGCGCTACGACTTCAAGGACGTCTGGCGGGAGGTCGGCGAGTTCGCCTCCAACGACCTGTCGGCGCTCTACTTCGACATCCGCAAGGACGCGCTCTATTGCGACGCGCCCTCCAGCCAAGCGCCGGCGCGCCTGCCGCACGGTGATGGACCTAGTGTTCGAGCGGCTGACGGCGTGGCTGTCGCCCCTCTGCCCCTTCACCATGGAGGAGGCCTGGACCACCCGCTTCCCCGACTCCGGCTCCAACTGCCTGCGGGTGATCCCCGAGACTCCGCCGGAATGGCGCAACGAGGCCGAGGCGGAGCGGTGGGCGTGGGTCTCGCGAGTGCTGGATGCGGTAACGGGAGCGCTCGAAGCGGAACGTCGTGAAAAGCGGATCGGCTCTGCATTGGAAGCTGCGCCGCAAGTGCTGATAAGGCCGCATGTACTGCCGCTCCCTCCCGAAGCGCCTGTACCAAAGACAGATGAGTGGAACCCAAATTTTCTCCTCAACGTCTTCGCCGGCATTGATGCAGCTGAAGTGTTCAGGACCAGCGAAGCAGAAATTATAGATATTAGCAAGCTGGACGATGACGAGCTTCGCGCCATTACTGAGCACGAACTATTCGAGTTGCCAGGGCTTGAATACGTGAGGGTGTACGGTGGGCGTCTCGCCTCCGGCTGCAAGTGCGGCCGTTGCTGGCGCATCCTACCCGAGGTGCCGGAGGACGGCGCTCTTTGCCTCCGCTGCGAAGCGGCTGTGGCAGAGATCAAGGGCTGAGCATGGCGCAGATCGACGACCTGGACGACGACGCCCCGGACGCCGCGCCGCCGTGGCGGATCAGCCGGCTCGGCTGGATGGCCTACGCCATCGCGGCCGTGGTCGTCGCCCTGGACCAGGCCTCGAAATACTGGGTGCTGAACGTCCTGCACCTGGACCACCAGCCGCCGGTGCAGGTGCTGCCGTTCTTCCAGCTCACGATGGTCTGGAACGAGGGGGTCAGCTTCGGCCTGCTGCGCCATACGCCCGGCTGGGTGCTGACCCTGTTCGCAGGCGCGGTGGTGGTGGTGATCGCCGCCTTCGCCCGCCGGCCCGGCCGGCCGCTGTTCGCCACGGCGCTCGGCCTGATGATGGGCGGGGCCATCGGCAACAACCTGATCGACCGGCTGCGGTTCGGGGCGGTGGCCGACTTCCTGGACTTCCACCGCCTGTGGTTTCCCTGGGTGTTCAACGTCGCCGACAGCGCGATCAGCGTCGGCGTGGCCCTGTTCCTGCTCGACAGCTTCCTGCAGCCGGGCAAGCCGCCCCGAGGCTGAGCGTCGCAGTCCTTGGCGCCTGGGCCCTCAATAGGGTATCGAAGGCCGCTGGGCCGGGGCGGCCGAGGCCGGAGTGAACTGATGAGTCTGAACCGCGTGGCGATCGCCGCTCTGCTGGTTGGCGCGGCGGGCCTTGCCGGCTGCACCCACGCCGCCGGCGCGCTCGGCCTGAAGTCGAATGCGCCCGACGAGTTCCGCACCGTCGCCATCGCCCCCCTGACCGTGCCGCCCGACTATTCGCTGCGTCCGCCCGCGCCGGGCGAGCCGCGGCCGCAGGAGCTGCAGCCCGAGAGCGCCGCGCGCGTGGCCCTGCTCGGCGCCCGCGACGCGGAGGCCCGCTCGGACGGCGAGAAGCTGCTGGTCGCCAAGGCCGGCGGCGACAAGGCCGACCCCCTGGCCCCCTACGTGGTGGACGACCAGTTCGGCGACCTCGCGCACAAGGACAAGGGCTTCGCCGACACGGTGATGTTCTGGCACAAGGACAAGTCCACCGACCCGGCGGTGGCCAAGATCGCCGCCGCCTCCAACGTCGCCGAACCGATCGATCCCGCCACCGAGCAGAAGCAGATCAAGAAGCTGACCGGCGACCAGCCGGTGGTGATCCAGCGCGACAAGCGCGGCGGCTTCATCAAGCTGCCGGGCCTCTAGGGTTCGGCCTCAATCGAGCTCCAGGCGATCAACGGCCTGGCTTCGTTTGATTTCCGCTCCTCCCCGCGAAGGCGGGGACCCAGGCGTTTTGGGTCGCGGAATCTGAGCCGCCGAGACGTCGCCGGAGCGGGAAACAGCAAAAAACCTGGGGTCCCCGCTTTCGCGGGGATGAGCGGTATTGGGTGCAGACCTTGGGCGCGGCGGGCGGCGCCCAGGCCGGAATCGTCGTACCATGCTCGCCCGCCAGCGAGCCGCCATGCCCATCCGTCGCCTTCCGCCCGAGACCGTCAACCGCATCGCCGCCGGCGAGGTGGTCGAGCGGCCGGCCAGCGCGGTCAAGGAGCTGGTCGAGAACGCCATCGACGCCGGCGCGACGCGGATCGAGGTCCAGGCCGAGCAGGGCGGGCTCACCCGCATCCTGGTGGCCGACGACGGCTGCGGCCTGACCCCGGACGACCTCGTCCTGGCCGTGGAGCGCCACGCGACCTCCAAGCTGGAGCCGGACGCGGCGGGCGGCTGGGACCTGCTGCACATCTCCACCCTCGGCTTCCGCGGCGAGGCCCTGCCGTCGATCGGCTCGGTGGCCCGCCTGACCCTGGCGGCTCGTGCGCGCGGCGCGGAGACCGCCCACGCCATCGCGGTGGAAGGCGGCGCGGTGGGCGCGCCCCAGCCGGCGGCCTTCGCGGGGTCGCACGGCGCGCGGGTGGAGGTGCGCGACCTCTTCTACGCCACCCCGGCGCGGCTGAAGTTCATGAAGTCCGAGCGCGCCGAGGCCCTGGCCATCGCCGAGGAGGTCAAGCGCCAGGCCATGGCGCACGAGGCGGTGGGCTTCACCCTGGATCTGGACGGCCGCCGGGCCCTGCGCCTGCCGCCCGAGGCGGCGGGGCCGGAGGGGCGGCTGAAGCGGCTGGCGGCCGTGCTCGGCCGCGAGTTCGAGGACAACGCCCTGTTGCTGGAGCATGAGCGCGAGGGCGTGCGGCTGTCCGGCTATGCGGGCCTGCCGACCTATTCGCGCGGCAACGCGGCGCACCAGTACCTGTTCGTCAACGGCCGGCCGGTGAAGGACCGGCTGCTGCAGGGGGCGCTCCGGGCCGCCTACGCCGACTTCCTGGCCCGCGACCGGCACCCGACCGCGGCCCTGTTCATCGAGCTCGACGGCCGCGAGGTGGACGTCAACGTGCATCCGGCCAAGGCCGAGGTGCGCTTCCGCGATCCGGCCCTGGTGCGCGGCCTGATCGTCGGCGGCCTTCGCCACGCCCTGGCCGGCGCCGGGCACCGGGCCTCGACGACGGTGGCCTCCGCCGCGCTCGGCGGCTTCCGGCCGGGCCTGGCGTGGAGCGGGGGCGGCCCGGCCTATCGTCCGGGAACGCCGTCCCCAGCCTGGGCCGGCGAGGCGCGGCCGTCCGGCGACCTGCCGGGCGTCGCCGCGGCCAGCGCGCGCTTCGAGCCGATGCCGCTGGACGAGCCAGTGCAGGCCGGCGGGGCGGTGTTCGATCCCCTCGACCAGCCCCTCGGCGCCGCCCGGGCCCAGGTGCACGAGACCTACATCATCGCCCAGACCCGCGACGGCCTGGTGGTGGTCGACCAGCACGCGGCGCACGAGCGCCTCGTCTACGAGCGGATGAAGGTCGAGATGGAAGGCGGCCGGGTGGCGCGCCAGGCCCTGCTGCTGCCCGAGGTCGTCAGCCTCGATCCGGCCGAGGCCGAGCGGGTCGCGGCGCGGGCGGACGAGCTGGCCGAGATGGGCCTGGTGGTCGAGGCGTTCGGATCCGGCGCGGTGCTGGTGCGCGAGACGCCGGCCCTGCTTGGCGACTGCGACGTCCAGGGCCTCATCCGCGACATCGCCGACGACCTCTCCGAGAACGGCGCGCCGCTGGCGCTGAAGGAGCGGATGGGCGAGATCTGCGGGACCATGGCCTGCCACGGCTCGGTGCGCGCCGGACGGCGGCTGACAGCGGCGGAGATGAACGCCCTGCTGCGCCAGATGGAGGCCACGCCCCACTCCGGCCAGTGCAACCACGGCCGCCCCACCTATGTGGAGCTGAAGCTCGCCGACATCGAGCGGCTGTTCGGCCGACGGTGAGACTGGGCGGGGCCGCCTGCCTCCCGCCCGCCCGCCAAACCCATCCCGTCACCCTCGGCCTTGTGCCGAGGGTCCCTCTCGCCGCTTGCTCGGCGTCAGGACGGCGTAGTGCGGAGTCGCGGAGGCAGGGACCCTCGGCACAAGGCCGAGGGTGACGGTGGATTGTGAACTTTGGTCCGGAAGGGACCGGTGCGCGTCCCTGCCTAACTGAGCTCCAGCTCCAGGCGGGAGGCCTGGGCGGCGACCTGGCCGGCGGGGGTCGGGGTCTTGGGGGCGCTGGGCGTCGGCCACAGGGCGACGAAGGCCTTCATCTCGGGCTCGGCCGCCTTGGCGCGCTTGTCCTTGCCGGCTTCGGCGTGCAGCAGCTCCTGGGCGGCCAGGGCCGCGCCGAGCGAGTGCTGGTAATCGATCGGATCGACCGAGCCCGGCTGGACCGCGCCCTGGTAGAGCCCGGCGGCGATGTCGACCAGGCCCTTGGCCACCGCGATCGGGTCGCCGCCGGCCTTGGCCTGGGCCGCCTCAATGTTGGCCAGCGCCGCCTTCAGGTCCTCCGGCTTGCCGGTCTTGCTGGCCTTGCGCAGCAGCGCCTCGTCGATGCCGCCGGCCTTATAGGGCGCGGGGTTCTTGTCGTAGGTCTCCAGCAGGCCCTGGCTCAGCAGGATCCCCGCCGCGTCCGGCCCGTCGGTCTGCTTCAGGGCGATCAGCACGAAGCCCTTGAGCTGGGCCAGGCGCAGGGCGAGCTTGCTGTCGGCCGGGATGGTGTTGAACGCCTGCTGGGCCCCGGCCTCGCCGCCGCCTTCGGAGCCGCCCTCGCCGCCTTCGCCGGCCGCCGCCTGCACCGCGCCGGAGGCGGGCGTCGTGCTGGCGGCGGGGCCTTCGGGCGACGCGCCGTGCTTGGAGCAGGCCTCCAGGGCGCCGCCCGCGCCGATCAGCAGGGCCGCGCCGACGCCAGTCCACAGTTTCGCCCGGAAGCGGGTCATGCGAGTCTCCATGATGGCGCGCGACCTTAAGCATGGGCCTGTTGCTGTTGCAAGTCGTTCGCAACAATGCGACCAAACGGCATGTTGATCATCGGCGACGTCCTGACGGCGGCGGAGGCCGCGCGCGTGCGCGAGGGTTTGGCGGGCGCGCCCTTCGGCGAGGGCCGGCGCACCGCCAAGGGCGCGGCCAAGGCGGTGAAGTCCAACCGCCAGGCCGACGGGACCGACGAGGGCGTGCAGGCCCTGGCGCGGTTCGTGCTGAGGGCGCTGGAGCGCAACGGCCTGTTCCAGCTCTACGCCCGGCCCGCGCGCCATTCGCCGGTGCTGTTCAACCGCTATGGCCCGGGCGAGGCCTACGGCCTGCACATGGACGAGCCGGTGATGGGGGCGGGCGAGGGGCGGCTGCGCACCGACCTGTCCTTCACCCTGTTCCTGTCCGATCCGGAAACCTACGAGGGCGGCGAGCTGATCGTCGACGGCGTCGACGGCGAGCGTGAGGTCAAGCTGCCGGCCGGCGCCCTGGCCGTCTATTCCACCGGCGACCTGCACCGCGTGGCGGCCGTGACCGCGGGCGAGCGCCTGGCCGCGGTCGGCTGGGTGCAGAGCCTGGTCCGCCGCGCCGACGAACGGGCGGTGCTGTTCGACCTCGGCCGCCTGCGGGGAAGCCTTTGCGAAGGCGACAACGCCCTCCTGCTCGACAAGACCATCGGCAACCTGATCCGCCTCTGGGCCGAGCCGTAGTTGGTCCAACCCGTTGGACCATGTCGGGCGCATCTGCTACAAGGGCTGTCATGACCATCCGCGTGAACATCGCCGAGGCCAAGGCCAAGCTCTCCGAACTCGTCGCCCGCGCCGAGGCCGGCGAGGAGGTCGTGCTCGCCCGCAACGGCCATCCGGTGGTGACCCTGAAGCCGGTGGCGGAGCCGCCGAAGGCCAAGCGGAAGCTCGGCGCATGGGCGCATCTGAACCTGAATATCCCCGAAGACATGTTCATCGGCCCCGATCCCGAGATCATGGAGGCGATCGAGGAGTGGGAGAAGAAGCCGCTCTGCCCGCCTGAATGAGGCTTCTGGTCGACACCCACGCCTTGATCTGGGCGCTGACCGATCCGTCACGGCTAAGCAGGCGGGCGCGAAGCGCTCTGGAAGATGCGGAAAACGACGTCTGGGTCAGCGCGGCCAGCGGCTACGAGATAGAGTTCAAGCGCCCGCGCGACGCCGAAATCGGCCGCGTACCCGCGGAGCTGGCCGAGGCCGTGCTCGGGATGGGTTTCGCTTGGCTGGCGATCGACGAGCGCCACACCATCGCGGCCGGCAGGCTGCCCCGCCTGCACGGCGACCCGTTTGACCGACTGCTCGCGGCCCAGGCCCTGGTTGAGAACCTCTCGGTCATCACCCGCGACCGGGCCATCAGCGCCTACGGTCCGCCCACCCTCTGGTGAGCGCCTAGCGCGTCGGGGTCGGGGTTTCGGTGGAGTAGTCGTAGAAGCCTCGGCCGGTCTTGCGGCCGAGCCAGCCGGCCTCGACGTATTTCACCAGCAGCGGACAGGGGCGGTACTTGGAGTCCGCCAGGCCCTCGTGCAGCACGTTCATGATCGACAGCACGGTGTCGAGGCCGATGAAGTCGCCAAGCTCCAGCGGCCCCATCGGATGGTTGGCGCCGAGCTTCATGGCCGTGTCGATGGCGTCCACGGTGCCCACGCCCTCATAGAGGGTGTAGATCGCCTCGTTGATCATCGGCGCCAGGATGCGGTTGACGATGAAGGCGGGGAAGTCCTCGGCGTTGGCGGTGGTCTTGCCGAGCGACTTGGCGAAGTCGACGGCGATCTTGTAGGTCTCCACGTCCGTGGCGATGCCGCGGATGATCTCCACCAGCTTCATGATCGGCACCGGATTCATGAAGTGCAGGCCGATGAACTTGGCCGGCCGGTCGGTCACCGACGCCAGGCGGGTGATCGAGATCGAGGAGGTGTTGGAGGCCAGGATGGTCTCGGGCTTCAGGAGCGGCACCAGCGAGCGGAAGATCGACTTCTTGACCTCCTCGTTCTCGGTGGCGGCCTCGATGGCGAGGTCGGTCTGGCCGATCTCGTCGAGGGTGCGGGCCGGCTTGATGCGGGCCAGGGCCTCGTCCATCGCCGCCTGGTCGATGATCTCGCGCGAGACCTGGCGGGTCATGTTCTTCTTGATGGTCTGCAGGGCGGCGTCGACCCGTTCGGGGGCCACGTCGTACATCAGCACGTCGTAGCCATGGAGCGCGATCACATGGGCGATGCCCGAGCCCATCTGCCCCGTGCCGACAATCCCGACCGACTTGATGCTCATAAGTCCACCATCCACGCCCGCAGGACCGGAACCGCTCCGGACAAACCGCGACTGCATACCATGATCGCAGAGCGGTGCGACAAGCATTTGCTGCAATGCAGCGAGATTGTGGCGGCGCGAGGAAAAGGCCCTACGGCGCCGCCCGGAATCATTTGCCCCAGCTTGCCGAGCTCGGCCATCAGCTCGGGCACCGCGGTCTTGTAGTCGGCGACGAGGCCGTAATCGGCGACCTGGAAGATCGGCGCGTCGGCGTCCTTGTTGATCGCCACGATCACCTTGGAGTCCTTCATCCCGGCCAGGTGCTGGATGGCGCCGGAGATGCCGATGGCGATGTAGAGGTCCGGCGCCACCACCTTGCCGGTCTGGCCGACCTGGTAGTCGTTGGGGGCGTAGCCGGCGTCCACCGCCGCGCGGGCTGGCGCCCACCGCGGCGCCGAGCTTGTCGGCGAGGGGATCGATCACCGCCTCGAACTCCTCGGCCGAGCCGAGGGCGCGGCCGCCGGAGACCACGATCTTGGCCGCGCCGAGCTCGGGCCGGGCCGACTTGGCGACCTCCTCGGAGACGAAGGCCGCCGAGCGCGCAGGGGCGGGGGCGTCGATGGTCCTCGATGGGGGCGGAGCCGCTTTCGGCCTGGGCCTTGAACACGGTCGGGCGGACGGTGATCACCGTCTTGGCGTCGCCGCTCTTGACCGTCTCCAGCGCGTTGCCGGCGTAGATCGGGCGCACGAGGTCGAGGCGTCGATCACCTCGACCACGTCGGAGATCTGGGCCACGTCGAGCCTGGCGGCGATGCGGGGCGAGAAGTTCTTGCCCGCCGTGGTCGAGGGCGTCAGCACCGCGTCGTAGCCCGCCATCAGGGGAACGACGACGGCCTCCCACCGCCTCGGCGATCAGGTGGCCGAGCGCCTCGCTCTCGGCCAGCAGCACCTTGCGCACGCCGGCGATCCTCGCGGCGGCCTCGGCCGGGGCGCGGGCGTTCGAACCCAGCACCAGGATGTCGATGTCGGCCGACAGGGCCGTTGCGGCCGTGACGGTCTTGTGGGTGGTGTCGCGGACGGCGGCGCCATCGTGGTCGGCGATCACGAGCACGGCCATCAGAGCACCCCCGCTTCGTTCTTCAGCTTCATGACGAGATCGGCCGCGGACTCCACCCTGACGCCCGCCTGCCGTTTGGCCGGTTCGGCCACCTTCACCACCGTCAGGTGCGGATGCAGGTCCAGGCCGAGATCGGCGAGCTGCTTCGTCTCCATCGGCTTGGTGCGCGCCTTCATGATGTTGGGCAGGGAGGCGTAGCGCGGCTCGTTCAGGCGCAGGTCCGCGGTGATCACGGCCGGCAGGTCCGCCGAGAGGGTCTGCAGCCCGCCGTCGATCTCGCGGGTGACCGTGGCCTTGCCGCCTTCGATCTCGACCCTGGAGGCGAACGTGACCTGCGGCCAGCCGAGCAGGGCGGCCAGCATCTGGCCCGTGGCGTTGTTGTCGCCGTCGATGGCCTGCTTGCCCATCAGCACGAGGTCGGGGGCCTGCTCCTCGACGATCTTCCTCAGCACCTTGGCGGCGTTCAGCGGCTCCAGGTCCTGGTCGGTCAGGATCAGCACGGCGCGGTCCGCGCCCATGGCCAGGGCGGTGCGCAGGGTCTCCTGGCACTGCTGCAC
>JBBCHF010000010.1:0-36669 GCA_037201645.1 Caulobacteraceae bacterium | reverse complement strand
GTGCGGGGGCTCCGGGCGGGACCGAAATCCTCGTCCTTCGGGACGGCCCTTCGGGCCTCCTCAGGATGAGGATTTCTACGGCGTCATCATTAGCCCTCATCCTGAGCTTGTCGAAGGACGAGGGCGGAGCCTCCTGCTAGAGACTGGGGTGGGGAGCCGCGGAGCGGGGATGGAAGAGAACGCACGAGCGAAAGGACCGCTCGACGGGGTGTTCGTGCTGGACCTGTCGCGGGTGCTGGCCGGGCCGTGGGCGACCCAGATCCTGGCCGACCTCGGCGCGAGGTGGTCAAGGTCGAGCGGCCGGGCGGCGGCGACGACACCCGCGACTGGGGCCCGCCGTTCGCCGGCGGCGCCGAGGGCGGGCGCGGCGATGCGGCCTACTTCTTCTGCGCCAACCGCAACAAGCGCTCCCTGACCCTCGATCTCGCCAGCGAGGAAGGGGCCGGAATCGCCCGAACCCTGGCCGCCCGGGCCGACGTGGTGGTGGAGAACTTCAAGGTCGGCGGGCTGAAGCGCTACGGCCTCGACTACGACAGCCTGAAGGCGGCGAACCCGCGGCTCGTCTACTGCTCGATCACCGGCTTCGGCCAGGCCGGGCCCTACGCCGGGCGGGCCGGCTACGACTACATGATCCAGGCGATGGGCGGGCTGATGTCGATCACCGGAGAGCCGGACGGCGAGCCGATGAAGGTGGGCGTGGCGGTGGCGGACCTGTTCTCGGGCCTCTATGCCTCCAACGCCATCATGGCCGCCCTGCTGCACGCGCGCGCCACCGGCGAGGGCCAGAGCATCGACATCGCCCTGTTCGACGTGCAGGCGGCCATGCTGGCCAACCAGGCGGCCAACTGGTTCGTCTCGGGCAAGGCGCCCGGGCGGCTGGGCGACGCCCATCCGAACCTCGCGCCCTACCAGCCCCTGCCGACCAAGGACGGGGCGGTGGTGATCGCCGTCGGCAACGACGGCCAGTTCCGGGCGCTGTGCGCGGCGCTCGGCGAGCCGGCCCTGGCCCAGGACCCGCGCTTCCTGACCAACGCGCTCAGGGTCGAGCACCGCGCCGCCCTGACCCCCCGCCTCGCCGCCCTGACCGCGGCCGGGACCACCCACGACTGGATCGCCCGGCTGGAGGCGGCCGGCGTGCCCTGCGGTCCGATCAACACCGTCGACCAGGTGTTCGCCGAGCCCCAGGCGCTGGCGCGCGGCCTCGTGGTCGAGCAGGCGCGGGCGGACGTTCCCGCCCCGATCCGCACGGTGGCGAGCCCGATCCGGCTGTCGCGGACGCCGGTCGCCTACCACGCACCGCCGCCGGCCCTGGGCGCGGACACCGATGCGCTGTTGAAAACCCGCCTCGGCCTGTCGGCGGCCGACATCCAGGCTCTTCGCGACAAGGGCGTGGTGTGAGACATCCCCGGCCCATGCCCACCGCCGCCCAACGCATCGTCCAGGCCCTGGTCGTCAACGGCGTCGACCACGTGTTCTGCGTCCCCGGCGAGAGCTACCTGGCCGTACTCGACGCCCTGGCAGACGTTCCCGACAAGATCCGCGTGATCGCCTGCCGCCACGAGGCCGGCGCCGCCAACATGGCCGAAGCCTACGGCAAGCTGACCGGCCGGCCCGGCGTCGCCATGGTCACCCGCGGGCCGGGCGCGACCCACGCCAGCGTCGGGGTGCACACGGCCCAGCAGGACTCCACCCCAATGATCCTGCTGGTCGGCCAGGTCGCGCGGGCGCACCGCGGCCGCGGCGCCTTCCAGGAGGTCGACTACCGCGCCGTGTTCGGGACGCTGGCGAAGTGGGCCGACGAGATCGACGACCCGAACCGCATCGCCGAGGTCATGGAGCGCGCCTTCGCCGTCGCCCAGCAGGGCCGCCAGGGGCCGGTGGTGCTGGCCATGCCCGAGGACATGCTGGCCGAGCCGGCGCGCGGGCCCGAGCCCCGCGCCGTCGCCCCGGCCCGGGCGGGGTTGGACCCCGAATCCCTGGCGATGATCGGCGCCCGGCTGGAGCGGGCCGAGCGGCCGGTGGTGATCCTCGGCGGCTCCGGCTGGGGCGAGATCGCCCGCGACATGCTCGACCGCTGGCTGTGGGTGCATCACATCCCCACCGTGCTGTCGTTCCGGCGCAAGGATCTTTTGGACAACACCCACGCCTCCTACGTCGGCGACCTCGGCCTCTCGCCGGACCCGAAGCTCATCGCGCGGATCAAGTCGGCGGACCTGGTGATCGCGCTCGGCGCCCGGCTGGGCGAGAACCCCAGCCAGGGCTACACCCTGTTCACGCCGGAAGAGACGGCCGAGAAGCTGGTCCACATCCATCCGGGGCCGGAGGAGCTCGGCCGGGTCTGGCCCGCCGCCGTGGCCGCCTGCGCCGACGTCTCGGCCGCCGCCCTGGCGCTGGTGACCCTGGACCCCAGCCGCAGCGCCGGCTGGCGGCCATGGCTGCGGGCGGCCAAGGCCGACTACGACGCCTTCTCCAGGCCGATCGCCACGACCGGCCGGGTCAATCTGTCCGAAGTCGTCGCCCACATGGCCGAGGCCCTGCCGGAGGATGCGATCGTCTGCAACGGCGCCGGCAACTTCGCCGGCTGGCTGCACCGGTTCTACCGCCACCCGCACCTACCGCACCCAGCTGGCCCCGACGTCGGGCGCCATGGGCTACGGCCTGCCCGCGGCGGTGGCGGCCAAGCTGGTGCATCCGGAGCGGGAGGTGGTCTGCTTCGCCGGCGACGGGGACTTCCTGATGACCGGCCAGGAGCTGGCCACCGCGGTCCAGTACGGCGCCCGGATCGTGGTCGTGGTGGTCGACAACGGCTCGTACGGCACCATCCGCGCGCATCAGGAGCGGCGCTATCCGGGGCGGGTGATCGGCACCGACCTGAGCAACCCCGACTTCGTCGCCTACGCCCGCGCCTTCGGCTGCTGGTCGGTCCGGGTCGAGCGGACCGAGCATTTCCCCGCCGCCCTGATGGAGGCGCGCAAGGCCGAGGGGCCGGCCCTGATCCACCTCATCGCCGACCTGGAAGACATCGCGCCGGGCCGCACCCTGAGCGGCTGCGCGCGGGACGGGCTTAAGGCGGGGGTGCGGCGTTATTTCTTCAGGAAGCTCTTGCCAAAATCGGCAGATGGCTCCAATTCCGGCCTAGGCGCGCTTATCACGGATGTTTGATCCGTACGTTACCGGACAGGCCCATGACCACCCCGCTGCTTGAGCAGGAACCCCGTCCGGTCCGCTCACGAACGCGTCCTGGGGCGCTTGAGCTCACCATACTGATGCCCTGCCTCAATGAGGCGGAGACCGTGGCGGTCTGCGTCGCCAAGGCGGTGGGCTTCCTGGAGCGCACGGGCGTGAAGGGCGAGGTGCTGGTCGCCGACAACGGCTCGACCGATGGCTCCCAGGCCCTGGCCGAGGCGGCCGGCGCCCGTGTCGTGGGCGTGCTCGACAAGGGCTATGGCGCGGCCCTGATCGGCGGCATCCACGCCGCGCGCGGCCGCTACGTGATCATGGGCGACGCCGACGATTCCTACGATTTCGAGCGGCTGGACGGCTTGCTCGAGGCCCTGCGCGAGGGCGCGGACCTGGTCATGGGCAACCGCTTCAAGGGCGGCATCGCGCCCGGCGCCATGCCGCCGCTGCACCGCTATCTCGGCAACCCGGTGCTGTCGTTCCTGGGGCGGCTGTTCTTCAAGGTGCCGACCGGCGACTTCCACTGCGGCCTGCGCGGCTTCTCGCGCGAATCGATGCTGGCCCTGGGCCTGAAGAGCCAGGGCATGGAGTTCGCCAGCGAGATGGTGGTCAAGGCCGCCCTGGCCGAGCTGAAGATCGTCGAGACCCCGACCACGCTGAAGCCGGACGGCCGCTCTCGCCGCCCGCACCTGAAGACCTGGCGCGACGGCTGGCGCCACCTGCGCTTCCTCCTGCTGCACAGCCCGAAGTTCCTGTTCATCTATCCGGGCCTGCTCTTGACCGCGCTCGGCCTGATCGGCGCGGGCGTTCTGTCGCGCGGCGCGGTGCGGCTGACGCCGGGGGTGGAGCTGTCGATCCACACCCTGATCGCCTCCTGCTTCCTTGTGCTGATCGGGGTGCAGCTGATCCTGTTCGGGGCCCTGGCCCGGCGCTACGCCATGGTCGAGGGCTTCCTGCCGCCGCCCAAGACGCTGCAGCCGTTCCTGCTCGGCCTGACGCTGGAGACCATCCTGCGCGCCGCCGGGGTGGTGTTCCTGGCGGGCGTGGCGGGCGCGGCCTGGGCGGTGGCGCAGTGGGCCCAGCTCCGCTTCGGCCAGATCGTCTCGTTCGACGTGATGCGCCTTCTGGTGATCTCCCTGACCGCCGTCGCCGTCTCGGTCCAGCTCGGCGCCTGCGGATTCCTCGCCTCGGTCTTCACCATCCGGCGCTGAATGGGAATGCCGCGCAAGATCCCGAGCCTGATCCCGGGGGCGCTGGGCGCGCTGATCGTGCTCGCCACGATCTTCGCGGTCGGCCGGCCCGCCGTGTTCACCGACACCCGCGACTACTTCATCCACGGCGCGCGCTTCTACCAGGCGCTGCGGCGCGTGGCGTTCAACGAGGCCGACGCCCCCGCCCAGCCCGCGCCGGGCCAGAAGTGGACCCGCCAACAGTGGGTCAAGCACTTCAACCACTCCAACATGGGCGCGCGCTCGCCCTATTACGGCGTCTTCCTCTACACCCTGGCGCACCACGGCACCCTGTGGGCGATGACGGCGGTGCAGGCGCTGTGCTGCGCCTGGCTGGCGTTCCTGCTGTGGCGGGGGATGGCGCCGAACGCGCCGGGATGGACCTACTACGCCCTGATGGCGGCCCTGTGCGCCGGCACCAGCCTGCCGTGGGTCGCGGGCTTCGCGGTGCCGGACATCTTCGCGCCGGTCACCGCCATGGCCATCGTGCTGATCGCCCTCTACCGCCAGGGGCTGGAGCGGTGGGAGAAGGCCGGGGTCTGGGTCCTCTTGACAGCCGGGATCCTGTTCCACGGCTCGCACCTGCTGCTGACCCTGTCGCTGCTGCCGTTCGTGCTCGGCGCGGCCTGGCTGCTGAAGCCTGACGCGGGCGCCCTGAGGCGCACCGGGGGCCTGATCCTCGGCGCGGCGGCGGCGGCCTCGGTGCTAGGCTTCGTCTATGCGGCGGCCATCCGCGTGCACACCGGCGACGAGCTGCGCCGCCCGCCGTTCCTGATCGCCCGCGTGCTGGCCGACGGGCCGGGACGGGCCTACCTGCGCCACTCCTGCGCCGAGGGCGCGCCGTGGGTGATCTGCAAGTACAAGGACCTGCCGCTGGCGCGCTCCGACGACATCCTGTGGTCGGCCAAGAAGACGCTCGGGGTGTTCAACCGCTCCAGCTACGAGGAACGGCTGGCGATGGAGGACCAGGAGAATTCCTTCGTCCTGCACACCATCGCCTATGACCCCTGGGGCCAGCTCTACGCCTCGGCGCGCAACTGGTGGCGCCAGCTCCTGCGCTGCTGGGTCGACGACCCGCTGCGCAGGCCGTCGGTGTTCCTGCGCCACAACTACTGGGGCCGCACCAACCTCGTGGGCCTGATCCGCGGCGTGGGCGACTGCGGCCGCTCGGGCGCCCTGTGCGAGCCGAAGGTGACCATCTCGGGCCTCGCGGCCGTGGACGAGAAGGTGCTGCTCCTGGCCCTGGCGGGGATGGTCGTGGCCCTGGCCCAGCGCAAGGCCCTCGGCCGCCTGCTGCGCCGCGACGCCGGCTGGGACGACCCGGCCGGGCGCGCCACCCTGGCCGCGGTGCTGCTCTGCGCCGCCGTGGTGCTGAACGCGGCCGTCTGCGGCGTGGTCTCCGGGCCCTTCCCCCGCTACCAGGCGCGGATCGTCTGGCTGCTGCCCGAGGCGGCCATGCTGCTCGGCTTGGCCCTGGCGCCGGCCAGGGCGTGGGCCTGGGCCCGCCTGCCCAGCGCGTGGCGGTCCCGCCCGCCTGGATCGACACGGCCCGCGCCCTATGGGGCAAGGTCGACCCGGCCTTCCTGCGGTTCGGCATGGTGGGGACGGTGGGCTTCTGCACCGACGCGGCGCTGCTGCACCTGTTCATGAACGGGGCGGGGCTGAACTATTTCAACGGCCGGCTGGCCTCGTTCACCCTGGCGATCTTCGTCACCTGGACGCTGAACCGGACCTGGACTTTCAAGTCCAAGTCCCGCGAGGGGCGGCTGAAGCAGGCGGCGGTCTATTTCGGCGTGCAGGTCGCCGGCGGCGCGGCCAACATCTCGGTCTATACGGCGGCGATCATGATGCAGCCGCTGCTGAAGCACTACATCCTGGTCCCGCTGGCGCTCGGCTCGGCGGCCGGGCTGTGCCTGACCTTCCTGGGCTCCAAGCACCTGGCTTTCCGCACCCGCGAGCAGACCCTCACCGCCATGGACACCGGCGCGGTGTGACGCCTTGCTCCCTTCCCCCCTCGAGGGGGGAAGGGTCGGGGATGGGGGTGAGTGCAGGGAGTTGACGGGGAAGCGCTGATGGCGCTGCGCCCACCGGCGCTCTTCGCCTCGTCTCAGCGGCCACACCCCCACCGCTGCCCCTCCCCATCGAGGGGGAGGGGGATTAGCTTACGAACAGCGCCCCGGGGTGCTCCAGCAGGCCCTTGAGGCGCTGGATGAAGCTGGCGGCGTCGTAGCCGTCGACGACGCGGTGATCGAAGGCCGAGGACAGGTTCATCATCCGCCGCGCCACGATCTGGCCGCCCCGCACCACCGGCCGCTCGGCCATGCGGTTGGGACCGAGGATCGTGACCTCCGGGTGGTTGATCACCGGGAAGTGCGACACGCCCCCCAGCGGCCCGAGGCTGGTCACCGTGATGGTGGAGCCGGAAAGCTCGTCCCTGGCCGCGGTCCCGGCGCGGACGGCGGCCGCCAGGCGTGTGATCTCGGCGGCGCAGGCCCACAGGTCCAGGGTCTCGGCGTGGCGGATCACGGGGACGACCAGGCCTGCGTCGGTCTGGGTCGCCAGGCCGAGGTGGACGGCGGCGAACTGCTCCACCCACCCCCGCCTCGTCGTCGTAGCGGGCGTTGACCTGCGGGAAGTCCGGCAGGGCGCGGACCAGGGCGGCGGCCAGGAACGGCAGCAGGGTCAGGCGCGGCCGATCCGGGTAGGTCTCGTTCAGATGCCGGCGCAGGTCCTCCAGCTCGGTGATGTCGACCTCCTCGACATAGCCGAAGTGGGGGATGCGGCGCTTGGACTCGGCCATCTTCTCGGCGATGCGCCGGCGAAGGCCGATGACCTTGACCTGCCGCACGTCCTCGCGCCGCGCGCCGGCCACCGGCCGGGGCGCCTGGCGCGCCACCAGGGCGTCGAGGTCGGCGTGGACGACCTGGCCGCCGGGTCCGGAGCCGCGGATCTCGCCGAGGTCGATCCCGAGCGCCGCCGCCCGCCGGCGCACGGCCGGCGCGGCGAGGGGGGACGGCGGGGCGCGGCGGCGCCTCGGCCGCTTGCTCGTCGGCCCGGCTCCCCTCGGCCTCTATCTCCTCGTCCGCCTCCATCGGCGCGGGATAGACGGCGGCCGGCGCGCCGTCGGGCTCGACGTCGCGCACCGTCTCCACCGCCTCGGCCATCTCGTCGGCCTCCTCGGACTCGGTCTCCAGCTCCACCAGCGGCGCGCCGACCGCGGCCATGCCGCCGGGCTGGGTGGAGAGGCTCAGCACCTTGCCGCGGACCGGCGAGGTGATCTCCACCGTGGCCTTGTCGGTCATCACGTCGACGAGGGGGGCGTCCTCCTCGACCATGTCGCCGACGCCGACGTGCCAGGCGACGACCTCGGCCTCGGCGATCCCTTCGCCGACGTCCGGCAGCTTGAAGACGAAGCGGCTCATGCGCCCATCACCTTCCTCATCGCCTTGGCCACGCGCGCCGGGCCGGGGAAGTATTCCCACTCGAACGCGTGCGGATAGGGCGTGTCCCAGCCGGTGACGCGCTCGATCGGCGCCTCCAGCGAATAGAAGCAGTGCTCCTGCACCAGGGCCGACAGCTCGGCGCCGAAGCCGGAGGTGCGGGTCGCCTCGTGCACGATCACGCAGCGGCCGGTCTTGCGCACCGAGGCGGCGATGGTGTCGATGTCGATGGGGAGCAGGGTGCGGATGTCGACGATCTCCGCGTCGACGCCGGCGTCCTCCGCCGCCGCCTCCGCCACGTGCACCATGGCGCCGTAGGCCAGGACGGTCAGGTCGCCGCCCGCCCGCGTGATGGCCGCCTTGCCGAGCGGGACGGTGTAGTGGCCCTCCGGCGTCTCGCCCATGGGGTGGCTGGACCAGGGCCGCACCGGCCGGTCGTGGCGGCCGTCGAACAGGCCCGAATAGAGCCGCTTGGGCTCCAGGAAGATCACCGGGTCGTCGTCCTCGATGGCCGCGATCAGGAGGCCCTTGGCGTCGTGCGGGTTGGACGGGATCACCGTCTTCAGCCCGGCGACGTGGGTGAACAGGGCCTCGGGGCTCTGGCTGTGGGTCTGGCCGCCGAAGATGCCGCCGCCATAGGGGGTGCGCAGGGTGATCGGGGCGGTGAAGTCCCCCGCCGAGCGGTAGCGCAGCCGCGCCGCCTCCGACACGATCTGGTCGTAGCCGGGATAGATGTAGTCGGCGAACTGGATCTCGACGATGGGCCTGAGGCCATAGGCGCCCATGCCGACCCGCCGCCCCGATGATGCCGCCCTCGGCGATCGGGGTGTCGAAGCAGCGGGTCATGCCGTGCTTCTTCTGCAGGCCCTCGGTGGCCCGGAAGACGCCGCCGAAGTAGCCGACGTCCTCGCCGAACACGAGCACGTCCGGATCGCGCTCCAGCATCACGTCCATGGCGGAGTTGATCGCCTGGACCATGGTCATGGCGGCCATCTCAGGCGTCCCCGGCCAGCTCGGCGGCCTGCTGCTTCAGGTGCCAGGGCTGGTCCTTGTAGACCTCGTTGAACATCTCCGCGACCGGCGGCCGCGAGACGCCCATGACGCCGTTCTTCTCAGCCTCGCGGCCGGCTGCGCGCAGCTCGCCGAGGACCTCGGCATCGAGCGCCTCGTGGTCGGCCTCGGACCACTCGCCGATGCCGATCAGGTGCTGCTTCAGCCGCTCGACCGGGTCGCCGAGCGGCCAGGCGGCGCTCTCCTCGGCGGGCCGGTAGCGGCTGGGGTCGTCGGAGGTGGAATGGCCGGCGGCGCGGTAGGTGAACATCTCGATCAGGGTGGCCCCGAGGTTCGAGCGCGCCCGCTCCGCCGCCCACTGGCTGGCGGCGTAGACGGCCAGGAAGTCGTTGCCGTCCACCCGCAGGGCCGGCAGGCCGTAGCCGAGGCCCCTGGAGGCGAAGGTCGCCTGCTCCCCGCCCGCGATGCCCTGGAAGGCCGATATGGCCCACTGGTTGTTCACCACGTTCAGGATCACCGGCACGCGGTAGACGCCGGCGAAGATCAGGGCCTGGTGGAAGTCGCCCTCGGCGGTCGATCCCTCGCCGATGAAGGCGGTGGCGATCCGGCTGTCGCCCTTCAGCGCCGAGGCCATGGCCCAGCCCACCGCCTGGGGGAACTGGGTGCCGAGGTTGCCCGAGACGGTGAAGAAGCCGTGCGCCCGCGACGAATAGAGCACCGGCAGCTGGCGGCCCTTCAGGGGTCGCGGGCGTTGGAGTAGCACTCGTTCATCATGTCGGTCAGCGGATAGCCGCGGGCGACCAGGAACCCCTGCTGGCGATAGGTCGGAAAGCACATGTCGTCGTCGTTCAGGGCCATGGCCTGGGCGATCGACACCGCCTCCTCGCCCGTGCACTTGACGTAGAACGACAGCTTCCCCTGCCGCTGCTGGCGGTGCATGCGGTCGTCGAAGGCGCGCACCAGCATCATGGCGCGCAGGCCGCGCTTCAGCAGGGCGGGATCGACGCGCGGGTCCCACGGCCCCACCGCCCGCCGGTCTCGTCCAGCACCCGCACCAGGCCATAGGAGAGGGCGCGCGTGTCCTCCGCCGAGCAGCGGACGTCGGGGCGCGGCAGGGCGCCGGCGGGCGGGACCTCCAGGTCGCGGAAGTCCACCGCGTCACCGGGCCGGGTCTTCGGCTCGGGGATGTGCAGGCTGAGCGAGACGGTGTTCTTCATCGCGGCGGGACCCTCCGGACCCATGCCGATCTGACCGCCGAACCGCCGGGCGGATCAACGGCTTTGTTTGCGCCTGACCAGCGATGGACGATATATTCATGCTGATAACCAGTTCAATGGCGGAATAGTTCACCATCGCCATGTATTGCGGCGCAACATTCTCCGCCTCTGGCCAGGAGCGGCGCGGCGGGTCCATAATGGCTGCTCGCCCGCCGGAGACCGGCATGCCCGACACCGCCGACCACGACCTCGCCCAGCAGGCCCAGCCCGCGCCGCTCGCCGGCCGCGCCCTGCCCGGCGGCGGCTACATGAGCGGCTTCGGCAACGAGTTCGCCACCGAGGCGGTCGCCGGCGCCCTGCCGGTCGGCCAGAACTCGCCCCAGCGCCCGCCGCTCGGCCTCTACGCCGAGAGCCTGTCGGGCACGGCCTTCACCGCGCCGCGCGGGCAGAACCGCCGCTCCTGGCTCTACCCGCATCCGCCCCTCGGCCGAGCATCCGCCCTACAGCCGCCGCGACAACGGCCGGCTGCGCTCGGGCCCGTTCGAGGACGCCGAGCCGACGCCCAATCGCCTGCGCTGGAACCCGCCGCCGCCGCCCGCCGAACCCCTGGATTTCGTCGACGGCCTGGTCACCATCGCCGGCGCGGGCTCTCCGGCGGCCGGGGCGGCGTGGCCCTGCACTGGTGCCTGGCCAACCGCTCGATGGTCGATCGGGTGTTCTGGGACGCCGACGGCGAGCTGTTGATCCTGCCCCAGGAGGGCGGGGTGCGGCTGGTCACCGAGATGGGCGTCTTGGAGATATGGCCGCTGGAGGCGGCGGTGATCCCGCGCGGGGTGCGGTTCCGGGCCGAGATCATCGGCCCAGCCCTGCGCGCCTACGTCTGCGAGAACTACGGCGCGATGTTCCGCCTGCCCGAGCTCGGGCCGATCGGCGCCAACGGCCTGGCCAATCCGCGCGACTTCCTGACCCCCGTCGCCGACTTCGAGGACGTCGATCGGCCGACCGAGATGATCCAGAAGTTCCAGGGGAACCTCTGGGCGACGACGCTGGACCATTCCCCGCTCGACGTGGTCGCCTGGCACGGCAACTACGCGCCCTACAAGTACGACCTGACCCGGTTCAACACGATCAACACGGTCAGCTACGACCACCCCGACCCGTCGATCTTCACGGTGCTGACCTCGCCGTCGGACACGCCGGGCGTCGCCAACGCCGACTTCGTGATCTTCCCGCCGCGCTGGCAGGTGGCCGAGGACACCTTCCGGCCGCCCTGGTTCCACCGCAACGTCATGAACGAGTTCATGGGCCTGATCACCGGCGCCTATGACGCAAAGGCCGAGGGCTTCCGGCCGGGCGGGGCGAGCCTGCACAATTGCATGGCGTCGCACGGGCCCGACGCCGCGACCTGGACAAAGGCCTCCCCACCAGACGCTCAGCCCACAGAAGATCGTGGACACCATGGCCTCATGGTCGAGACCCGCTGGGTGCTCAGGCCTACCCGGATCGCGCTCGACACGCCGCTGCTGCAGGCGGACTACGACGCGGCCTGGTCGGGCTTTCCCAAGCAGTTTCCGGGGTCCTGATCGGCCGCATGGCAGACGCCCAGTCCCTCACGGCGCGTTCGGCCGAGCTGCTCCAGCGGCTGGTGGCGTTCGACACCACTTCGCGCCGCTCGAACCTGGAGCTGATCGGCTTCGTCGAGGACGAGCTGAGGGCCTGCGGGGCGGACCTGCGCCGGGTGGCCAACGCCGACGGCTCCAAGGCCAACCTGATCGCCACCCTCGGCCCGGCCGTGGACGGCGGGATCATGCTGTCGGGCCACACCGACGTCGTGCCGGTGGACGGCCAGGCCTGGACCTCCGACCCGTTCACGCTGACCCGGCGCGGGGACCGGCTCTATGGCCGCGGCGCGGCGGACATGAAGGGGTTCCTGGCCCTGATGCTGGCGGGGGCGCCGCACTTCGCCAAGGCGGCCGCCCGGCCCGTGCAGCTCGCCTTCAGCTATGACGAGGAGATCGGCTGCCTGGGGGCGCCGCACATGATCGAGGCGCTGGTCCGCGACGGCCCGCGCCCGGCCACGGTGATCGTCGGCGAGCCGACCTCGATGCAGGCGGTGTCGGCCATAAGGGCATCGCCGCCTATCGCGTCACGGTCACCGGCAAGGAGGCGCACTCCAGCCTGACGCATCTGGGCGTCTCGGCGGTGATGGCGGCCGTACCGCTGATGAGCCGGCTGAACCAGATCGCCGCGGACCTGGAGCGTGACGCCGACCCCGCCTCGCCGTTCACGCCCAAGGGCGCCAGCCTGACCATCGGCCAGGTCAACGGCGGCACGGCGGTGAACATCCTGGCCCGCGAGTGCGTGTTCCTGTTCGACCTGCGCTGCCCGCCGGGCGTGGATCCGCAGGCGGTGCTGGCGCCGTTCTTCGCCGAGGCCGCCGCGATGGACGCGGCCCTGAAGGCCCGCGCGCCGGAGGCGGGGGTGGTGGTCGCCGCCCGCTCCAACACCCCGCCGCTGTCGCCGGCGCCCGACGGCGAGGCCGAGCGGCTGGCGCGGCGCCTGGCGGGAGACAACGGCCCGGCGCGGGCGGTGTCCTATGCGGCGGAGGCGGGGCAGTTCCAGCAGGCCGGATTCTCAACCGTCATCTGCGGCCCCGGCTCGATCGAGCAGGCGCACCAGCCCGACGAATACCTGGAGGTCGCCCAGCTCGAACGCGGCGCGGCCTTCATGGCGCGCCTGGCCGAGGAGGTCGCGGCGGCCTGAGCCGCCGCTCCCGAAACCCGCCTCAGTGGGAGATGCGCAGGTTCTCGATCGCCCCGGCGATGGCGTTGAACACCGCGTTCAGGTCCGAGGCGTTCTTCACGTCGTAGAACTTGTCCGGGCTCGAGGCGCAGCCTTGCAGCACCTGGTAGTTGTTGTCGTTCACATCGACCCGCACCGTGTAGATCACGATGCCCTGCGCCTTCATGTTGTTGCAGACCAGCGTCTCGCGGTTGTCGAGGGCGGTCTGGCGCTGGGAGGCGCTGCCCGAGGTGATGCCGAGCCGCCCCTGCCAGATGTAGCCGTCGCCCGAGTAGTAGGAGGCGTCGCTGTTGCCGGAGTCGGTGTTCTGGTTCTGGCCGTCGGTCATCAGCACGACGATCTTGGTGGTCTTCGGCGTGCCATAGGCCACCCCGTCGGAGAACGGCGCGTTCGGCGACAGCACGTGCCAGCCCCACACCAGGCCCATCGGGATGTTGGTGTCGCCCACCGCGCTCATGCTGTTGATCGCCGTCTTCAGCGTCGACCAGACGTTGGTCAGCCGTTGGATCGGCGCCAGCGAACAGCCGAAGTTCGGCCCGTACTGATAGCCGGTGATGCCTGTGTTGCCGGTCTTGTTCGGCGAGCGGTTGTACTTGGCGACATAGCCCTGCTTGGTCTGCCAGTTGGAGCTGGTGGTCACGTCCGGCAGGTAGTTGTTGTAGTAGCTGGAGCTGTCCGGCTCGTCGGGCGCGAAAAAGGGCGTGAACAGGGTCGCGGGCGTGTTGGTGTCGGCGGGGTGTCCTGCACGTCATAGGGCGCCTGGCGGCTCTCCACGCAGCCGCCCAGGACACGTTCATCTGCTTGAGCAGGGTGAAGCGGTTCGCGTGGGTGCTGAAGATCTGGTCGTTGATCGGCGAGGCGGCGTTCTGGTCGATCCAGGTCTGCGACTGGTACTGCGAGCCGACGTTCACGGTCATCGAGAACGGCACCCAGGGCGATGCGCACCGCGTTCGGGTCCGACGAGCGGGCGGCGGCGGTCGACAGGGTGTCGACGAAGTTCGAGGCCGCGGTCTTCAGGGTGGACAGCTTGGTCCCGGCCATCGAGCCGGTGTTGTCCAGCACCATGGCGATCTCGAGGTTGTTCACCGCGCGCACCACGTCCGAGTGGGCGCCGACGGTGAGCGGGCCGCCGCCGAGCATGTCGTTGACCAGCGGGGTGATCGTGACGGTGGCCGAGGCTTCCACCGTGTTGCCGTCCAGTACGAACTGGGCGGTCTTCAGCTTGGTCTGGGAAACGCCTTCAGGTTGGCGTTCAGCGCGCTCTGGCCCAGCGACTGGACGTCCCCCGCCGTGGTGACGGTCGAGCGGCCCACGGTCAGGGCGGCGGCGTCGAGCGCATCCTGCAGGCCGCTCTTGACCATCGAGGCGCGGTTGAAGTCCACCGCCGCCATCGCCATCAGGGTCAGCGGCACGGCGGTCAGGGCGAACGGCAAGGCGACCCCGCCGCGGCGGGAGCCGACGAAGGCTCGGATCGCGCGGTTCAGGGCGCTCAGCGCGCCTTTGCAAGGCGTGGTTGGGTAGTTCATCGGTGGCGGTTTCTCGTAACGAAACGGTGGTGCCCCCGACGATGACGGTTTTCACCGCCTCTCGCCGACGCTGCCGACTATGCGCGCGCTGGGTAAACGAAGCTCCTAAGGAAACCGGTTAAATCCGGTAAGGCATAAGAATAGGCCGGAGCGGGGCCGCCGATCGCAAGTTTCGGATCATCTGTATTAAAATAGACGAACTCTATTCGACCACAATTGATGTCGGCTATCGAGCATATGCTTGGTCAACCGGACGTTAACGCTGAGGAATACTCGTTGCGGCGAAACGCCGCTATCAAAGGCGGCCGGATCAGGGCGTGGGGCCTTGGCCGCCCTCGGCCGGCGGCGGGGCCTGCGCGGGGGCCGCCGGAGTCGCCTCGCCGCCGCCCGCCGCGGGGGGCGGCGAGGGCTCCGGCGCGGGCGCGGGCGTCGCCTCGGGCGGCGGGCCGGACGAGTCCGGCGCGGCCGCCGGCCTGGGTCGCGGCGGGGGCTGGGCCAGGCCCTCGTTGAGCTGGGCCGGCGAGACATAGCCGCCATGGAGGCCCACGCAGGCCGCCAGGCCCGACAGCCGCACCGTGCCCATGGCCGGTCGATCCGCCCGGACCGGCGCTGGACATAGCGGCCGGGATTGTCGGCGCTCCACTTCAGGGGGTCGGGCAGGATCGCGGCCAGCCGCGCGGCCTGTAGGCCCGTCAGGTGCGCCGCGTCGGTCCCGAAATAGCGCTGGGCCGCGGCCTCGGCGCCATAGATGCCCGGGCCCCACTCGACCACGTTCAGATAGGTCTCCATGATCCGCTGCTTGCCCCACACGCCCTCGATCAGGACGGTGAAGTAGGCCTCGATCCCCTTGCGGACATAGGAGCGGTCCGGCCACAGGAAGACGTTCTTGGCGGTCTGCTGGCTGATCGTCGAGCCGCCGCGGATGCGGCCCGGGCGCCGCTCGTTGTGGGCCATGGCCTTGCGCATGGCGGTGAAGTCGAAGCCGTGGTGCTCGCAGAACCGCGCGTCCTCGGCCGCCACCGCCGCCTGCACCAGGGCCGGGGATATCCGCGAGATCGGCCGCCAGCGATAGTCCAGCCCGTGGCCTTGGGGCAGGCGGATCAGCATCAGCGGCGTCACCGGCGGCGGGACCAGCCGATAGGCCGCGACCCAGGCCAGCGGCGCCACGAACACCAGGATCACCAGCCACAACACGACGCGGCCGAGCAGATCGCCGCTGCGCCGACGGCGCCCCGGCCGCTCTGCAGTCGGCGGGACCGGTGCAGGCGGCTCCGCACGATAAGGCGGAGGCTGGACCGGCGGGATCGGTTCAGGGGAGCGGGGCTCCGGCGGCGGGGGCGGCGGCTCGGGAGGTTCCGGCTCAGGAGGCCGCGGCTCCGGCGGCTCCGGCTCGGCGGGCGGATCGCCGATCGGCGGGGCCGGCGGCGGCGTCAGCAGCCAGTCGCGATCGTCCTCGCGGGGCTGGGGCGCCGGCGGCGGTGTCAGCGGCGGCGTCTCGTCGTCGGTCTCGTCGGCCATGGCGGATGCTCGGCGCCGATCAGGGTCGTGGTCAAGCCGGCTGGGCCGCGTCGGCCCATTCCAGCACCCCCGCGCCGCCCTCTTCGTCGCCCCAGGGCGATGCGCCCGCCGTCGGCGGACATGGCCAGGGCGCTGATCGCCGGGCCCTTCTCGGCCTTCAGCATGGCCGCGCCGGTCTGCTTCAGGTCGGCGATCCAGACGCGTCCGTCGTCCAGCCCCGCCGCCAGGTGCGAGCCGTCCGCCTGACCCGCGACCCGCGTCACCACCGCGCCGGGCAGGAAGCCGATCTCGATCGCCGACTGGCCCATCGGCCCATTCGAGCCGGTGAAGGGCCAGACCACCGCGCCCTGGGCGCCCGAGGTGGCCATCAGCCGGCCTTTCTCCATGAAGGCCATGGACTTCACCTTGGCCGCATAGCCGCCCATGCGCATGTCGGCGCCGTCCGCGAGGCGCCAGCCGTGCAGCTGGTTCTCCTGCATCGAGGAGACCAGGAAGCGGCCGTCGGGGCTGAACGCCACCGCGATGTGGCTGCCGGCCCATTTCAGGAGCTGCGGCCTCTGCTCGGCGATCCGCGCGTACCAGAGGGCCGCGCCGCCGTAGGTCGCCACCGCCAGTCGCCGGCCCTTGGGGTCGAAGGCGAGGCCAGCCGCCGCGCGCTCGTGCAGCAGGGTGTTGGAGAACTTCGGGTCGGCGACGTCGCGCAGATGCGCCTCGCGGCCCGCGGCGAAGGCGATCAGGCCCGATGCGGGGCTGGCCGCCACGGCGTCGATCCACTTGCCCTTGAGCTCCGCCAGGACCTCGGCGCCCGACGACCGAGACCAGACGAGGCGCCCGTCGTCCCCGCCGCTCAGCACGCCCTCGCCCGACGGGTGCGCGACGGCGCACAGCGCCGCGCCCTCGTGCGCCTGGACCGACCGGCCGTCCTCCCCACGCCACCCGGCCGTCGCCCAGGGCGAAGGCCGCGATCCCGCTGCGGTCGAACAGGGCTTCGGTGACATAGGCGTCGAAAGAGGCGGCGTCGAAAGCGGCGGTGTCGAAGGCGTCGGTCATGGCCCGAGGCAATAGACCCTCGCCCGCCCGCTCGCCAAGCCGGCGCTCGCCTGGCGGGGGAACCGGCGCCGCGTCTTCGCCCGCTGCGGGGCGGGAGGCGATCTTCGGCTTTACTTCCGGGGGGCGCCGTCGATCCTGATCGGCCTGTTCGTCTACTACATCATGGTGGCCAACCTGCTGCAACCGGTTCTCCGGCTATGCGGGGGCGGTCGCCCTGGCGCTGCTGGCCGTGCCGGTGGTGACGCGGACCACCGAGGACGTGCTGAAGCTGCAGCCCACGGCCTTGCGCGAATCCGGCGTGGCGCTCGGCACGCCGGTGTGGACCACCATCCGCCGGATCCTGTGGCGCGCCGCGGCCGGCGGCATCGTGACCGGGGGCCTCCTGGCCTTCGCCCGCATCTCCGGCGAGACCGCGCCCCTCCTGTTCACCGCCCTGAACAACCAGTTCTTCAGCTGGGACATGTCGCGCCCGATGGCGAACCTGCCGGTGGTGATCTTCAACTACGCCCTGTCGGCCTATGACGACTGGCGACGCCTGGCCTGGGTCGGCGCGATCCTGATCGCCGGCGCCGTGCTCGCCGCCCAAATCATCGCTCGCATCCTGATCCAGGAGACCCGTCGGCCCGTCGGTCATGAACGTCCACACAACGGAAGAATACGAGACCTTCCGCGCCGACGTGCCGCCAGGCTCGGTGAAGCTCGAGACGCGCAACCTCGATTCTTCTACGGCAAGACCAAGGCCCTGCACGGCATCACCCTGCCGGTGGTCAACAAGAACGTGACCGCCCTGATCGGGCCGTCCGGGTGCGGCAAGTCCACCCTGCTGCGGGCCATGACCGCATCTATGCGCTCTATCCGGGGCAGACGGCGCATGGCGAGATCTCGCTGGACGGCGAGAAACATCCTGGACCCCAAGGTCGACCTGTCGATGCTGCGCGCGCGCATCGGCATGGTGTTCCAGAAGCCGACGCGTTCCCGATGTCGATCTTCGACAACGTGGCCTTCGGCCTGAAGCTGCACGAGACGCTGAACGCCCGCGACACGCGCGACCGGGTCGAGGAGTCGCTGCGCCGCGCCGCCCTGTGGGACGAGGTCAAGGACAAGCTCACCGCCTCGGGGCCTGTCGCTGTCCGGCGGCCAGCAGCAGCGGCTGTGCGTCGCCCGTTCGATCGCGATCAAGCCGGAAGTGCTGCTGCTGGACGAGCCGGCCTCGGCGCTGGACCCGATCTCCACCGCCAAGCTGGAGGAGACGATCACGGAACTGAAGAGCGATTACACCATCGTGATCGTCACCCATAACCTGCAGCAGGCGGCGCGGGTGTCGGACTACACCGGCTTCATGTACCTCGGCCACCTGATCGAGTTCGGCGTCACCGGCGACCTGTTCACCGCGCCGAAGTCCACCCGCACCGCCGACTACGTGACGGCCGCTTCGGCTGATCCTCTTCTCCTCCCCTGTCGCGAAGACCACGGGGGAGGGGGACCGCCCGCCGAAGCCGGCGCAAGCCGGCTGAAGAGCGGGGGGTGGTGGGGGCGTGCAACCGCACGGTGCCCTGCGCCGGCTTGCCCCCCTCCCCCGTTTCGCTTCGCTGCACAGGGGAGGAGCAAAGCCTCTTTGAGGCGGATCAAAGCGGCGCGACGGCCTCCGGCGAGGATGCCCCCGTTCAGAAACGGGGAGACGCCAGATGGAATCCGTCAGTTGGTCGCCGGTCCAGGCCGCTTACCTGGTCATGGTGGTGGCCGCCATGCTCGCCTTCATCGTCGTCCTGGCGTGGGGCGCGCTCTACAGCGGCGGCAGGAAGAAGTAGTCGCGGCAAACAAAGACGCCCCTGGTGACGCCAGGGGCGCATGCCGTTCGATCCGGAATGGCCGCGATCAGCGCGGGGCCAGGATCATCCACCATCTGGCGCCCCTCCATGCGGGGCTCGTACTCGACCTTGGCCACCGGCTCGAAGTCGGTGCGCACCTGCTGCAGCAGCTTCATGCCCAGCTCCGGGTGAGCCATCTCGCGGCCGCGGAACCGCAGCGTCACCTTGACCTTGTCGCCTTCCTCGAAGAACCGGTGCATCGCCTTGGCCTTCACTCGTAATCGTGGATGTCGATATTGGGGCGAAGCTTGATCTCCTTGATCTCGACCACCTTCTGGCGCTTGCGCGCCTCGGCCTTCTTCTTCTGCTCCTGGAAGCGGAATTTGCCGTAGTCGAGGATCTTGCAGACGGGCGGGTCGGCGGTGGGAACGATCTCCACCAGATCGAGGCCGACTTCCTCGGCCGCCTCCAGAGCTGCGGAGGTCGGCATGATCCCCTGCTTCTCGCCGTTCTGGTCAATGAGCAGAACGCGGGGGACTCGGATGTCTTCGTTCATGCGCGGACCGTCCTTGGACGGCGGCGCGTTCATGGGGCGACGAATAGGCAGGCTCTCCTAGGATTGTGGACACGCTGAAGCGCGCGGACAGGCCGCCGCCTCATTGCAGTATATGACCAAGGGGGCGAGGCCAATCAAGCCGGCCGGGCGAAGACTCGTGCGGTGTCGTGGACTTGCCGCACCGAAAGGTCCTTCAGGTCGGGCGCGTGCAGCACCGCGACGTAGCCCCGGGGGGCGGAAAGCTCCGGATCTGAGGCCTGGGAGAACAGGGCGATGGTCGGCGCGCCGGCCGCGGCCATCAGGTGCACGGCGCCGGAATCGTTGCCGACCGCGAGCGCCGCCCGCGCGCCGAGCACGGCGATCTGGGGCGAAGTCTGTGCGGCCGGTCAGGTCGCGCGCCTTCAGGGCCGTGCGCTGGATGGCGCGGGCCAGGGCGCTCTCCTCGGGGCCGCCGACCACCACCACCTCATAGCCGTCGGCGTAGAGCTGACCGGCCAGGGCGGCGTAGCTCTCCACCGGCCAGCGCCGCTCCCCCTTGCCGACCCCGCCAGGCGCCATCAGCACATAGGGGCCGCGGCTTGGCGGCGCCCGCCGCGGGCCGCGGCTCGGGAAAGCGGCGCAGGATCCACGACAGGTCCGGCGGCGGCGCAGAGCCCGGCGCGGTCGGGGCGTTGGGCCAGATGCCCGCGTCCTTGAGCTGGTCGGCCTGGCGCTCCAGCACGTGCATGCGCCCGCGATGCCGGTTGCGGTGGGGCAGGCGGCAGCCGAACGCGGTCCCCGACCACGCCGGCGCGAAGGGCCTCAGAGCCTGGAAATAGAAGTGGGTGCGCGAGGAGTCCTGCAGTCGTAGATGCGCTCGAACCGGGCGCGGCGCATCCAGCCGATCACCGACAGGGTGTCGCCCACGTCCTTGGGCTCGCCGTCGGGGATCACGGTGTTGAAATAGCGGCTGGACTTGGCCAGGGCCTCGAACTCGGGCGTGGTCAGAAGCGTGATGTCGGCCTCGCGATGCGCCTCGCGAATCCGCTTCATCGCCGACAGGGGACAGCACGAACTCGGCGATCGGACCAAATCGGATGACGAGGACGCGGGAAACCGGCTTCATGGCTAAGCTCTGTCTACCGAATCCGGGGTGAGCGCGCCATGAGCGAGATCGAAGGACGCTGGACCGGCCGGGGGGACACAAGGTCGCATTCCGGCGCGTGCAGGGCCAGGGGCCCGCGGTGGTCTGGCTCGGCGGCTTCCGGTCCGACATGACCCGTGACCAAGGCCCAGGCCCTGGCGGACTGGGCGGCGGCGCGCGGGCGGGGCCTTCGTGCGGTTCGACTATTTCGGCCACGGCGCCCTCGTCCGGCGACTTTCTGGAGGGGACCATCAGCCGCTGGCGCGACGACGCCCTGGCGGTGCTGGACGATCTGGTCGAGGGGCCGGCCGTCCTGGTCGGCTCGTCCATGGGCGGCTGGATCGCGTGCCTGCTGGCCCTGGCGCGGCCGGCGCGGGTGAAGGCCCTGGTGCTGATCGCCCCGGCGGCGGACTTTACCGAGAAGCTCGTGTGGCCCGGGCTGACCGCCGAGCAGCGGGCGATGGTGGAGGAAGAGGGGCGTCTGGGTGCGGCCCTCGCCCTACGAGCCGAGGGCCTGCCCTTCACCCGCGCCCTGATCCAGGACGGCGCCCTGTGGTCGATCCTGCCGGGGCCGGTGGAGATCACGGCGCCCCGTGCGCATCCTGCAGGGCGGCCGCGACGACGACGTCCCCTGGCGCCACGCCTGAAGCTCGCCCAGGCGATCGCCGGCGAGGACCGTGGTGTTCACCCTGATCAAGGACGGCGACCACCGCCTCTCCCGCCCGCAGGATCTGGCCCGGATGCTGGCGGCGGTGGAGGAGATGGGGGCCATCCCATCGATGTCATCCCGGCCGTAGCGAAGCGAAGAGCCGGGACCCATCCTGCAGCGTCGAAGCTGGGTCCCCGGATCGCCCCCTACGAGCCGGGATGACAGCCGACAATTTCAGCCCAAAAGCTCGGTGATCGCGGCGCGGGCGGCGGCGGCCAGGTCGGGGCGCTTCAGGGCCAGGCCGACGTTGGCGCGCAGCAGGCCGATCTTGTCGCCGCAGTCGTAGGTGACGCCCTCGTACTCGCAGGCGTGGAAGTCCTGGATCTGCATCAGCCGCGCCATGGCGTCGGTGAGCTGGATCTCCCCGCCCGCGCCTTCCTGCTGCGAGCCCAGGAGGTCGAAGATCTCCGGCTGCAGGATGTAGCGGCCCGAGATGAACAGGTTCGACGGCTCGGTCCCCGGCGCGGGCTTCTCCACCATGCCGGTCATCCGGTTCAGCCGGCCCGCCAGGCCTCCAGGGCGACGATGCCGTAATTTGTGCGCCTCGCCCGGCGGGCAGGGCTCGACCATGACGAGGTTGCCCGCCGACCTCGCTGTAGGCGTTGACGAGCTGGCTCAGGCCCGGAACCGGCGCGTCCATCAGCATATCAGGCAGCATCACCGCGAACGGCTCGTCGCCGATCACCTCGCGCGCGCACCACACCGCGTGGCCGAGGCCGAGCGGCGACATCTGGCGCACGAAGCTCATCTCGCCGGGCTGGGCCAGCTCGGCCAGGAGCTCGGCCAGCATCTCGATCTTGCCCTTGGCCTCGAGCTGGGCCTCCAGCTCCACGTGGTGGTCGAAATAGTCCTCGATCGCCTCCTTGCCGCGGCCGGTGACGAAGACGAAGTGCTCGATCCCGGCCGCGCGGCCCTCGGTCACGATGTAGGACAGGATCGGCCGGTCGACGACGTTCAGCATCTCCTTGGGCGTGTTCTTGGCGCCGGGCAGCACGCGGGTGCCAAGGCCCGCCACGGGCAGGACGGCTTTACGGACGGTCTTCATCACACGCTCTGAACCTTTGGAAGGTGGCGGAGCCTTACTCGACCGTGACCGACTTGGCGAGGTTGCGCGGCTGGTCCACGTCCGTGCCCTTCTGGACGGCGACGTGATAGGCCAGGAGCTGGATCGGGATGGCGTAGACCATCGGCGCGATCAGGGGATCGCAGGCCGGCACCAGCACCACCTTGGTGGCCGCGTGCGCGCTGGACCGGCCGCCCTCGTCGGTGATCAGGATGATCGGCGAGCCGCCGCGGGCCGCCACCTCCTGCAGGTTCGACAGGGTCTTTTCGAGCAGCTCGCCCGAGGGCGCGGCCACCACCACCGGCATGTTCTCGTCCACCAGGGCGATCGGGCCGTGCTTCAGCTCCCCGGCGGCGTAGCCCTCGGCGTGGATGTAGCTGAGCTCCTTCAGCTTCAGCGCCCCCTCCATGGCCAGGGGGTAGAGCACGCCGCGGCCGAGGTAGAGCACGTCGCGCGCCTTGGCGAGGTCGGGGGCGAGGTCGCGGATCGCGTCCTCCTGCTGCAGCGCCTCGGCGATCAGGCGCGGGGTCTCCAGCAGCAGCGCCACCAACCGCGCCTCCCTCCTCGGAGTCGATCCGGCCGCGCTGGAAGGCGGCGGCAATGGCGAGCGCGGTCAGGGCCGCGATCTGGGCGGTGAAGGCCTTGGTGGAGGCGACGCCGATCTCGGCCCCGCGTGGTCGGCCACATCACGTCCGCCTCCCGCGCCATGGTGGAGTGGTGGGCGTTGACGATGGCGGCGGTGGTGAGCCCCCGCGCCTTGCCCCAGCGCAGGGCCGCAAGGGTGTCGGCCGTCTCGCCCGACTGGCTGATAGCCAGGGCCAATGTGCCGGGGACGATGGCGGGGTCCCGATAGCGGAACTCCGAGGCGATCTCCACGTCCACCGGCAGGTCGGCCAGCCGCTCGAACAGGTACTTGGCGGTCAGGCCCGGCGAGATAGGCGGTGCCGCAGGCCACGATCTGGATGCGCGGGATGGCGGCGAAGTCGAAGCCCGGCGCGCTCGCCCGGCCCGAGACCGGGTCGATGTAGGCCGACAGGGTGTGCTGGACGGCGTCCGGCTGCTCATGGATCTCCTTCTCCATGAAGTGCCGGTAGTTGCCCTTCTCCAGCAGGGCGGCGGAGGCGGCGATCACCTTGACGGCGCGCAACGCCGGCGCGCCCTCGACGTCGAAGATCTGCGCCCCGTCGTGGTCCACGACCACGTAGTCGCCGTCCTCCAGATAGGCCACTCGGTCGGTGAACGGCCCGACCGCCAGGGGATCGGAGCCGATGAACATCTCCCCGTCGCCGTAGCCGACCACCAGCGGCGGGCCGAGCCGCGCGCCCATCAGCGTCGGCTTGTTCCCCGCCACCAGCACCGCCAGGGCGTAGGCCCCGCGCAGCCGGTCCAGCGCCGCCTTGAACGCGCCCAGCGGATGCAGGCCCCTCGACCAGGTTCTGGTCGACCAGGTGGGCCACCACCCTCGGTGTCGGTGTCGCTCTCGAACACGCGGCCCTTGGCCTTCAGCTCGGCCTTCAGCTCGGCGAAGTTCTCGATGATGCCGTTGTGAACCACGGCCACGCGCCCGGCGATGTGGGGGTGGGCGTTGCGCTCGGTCGGGGCGCCGTGGGTGGCCCAGCGGGTGTGGCCGACGCCGATGTCGCCGGCCAGCGGATGCTCGCGCAGCAGCTCTTCAGGTTGCGCAGCTTGCCGACGGCGCGGCGGCGCTCCAGCTGGCCGTCGACCACGGTGGCGAGGCCGGCGGAGTCGTAGCCGCGGTATTCCAGCCGCCGCAGGCTCTCCACCATCCGCCCGCGACCGGGCCCTTGCCGACGATGCCGATGATGCCGCACATGCAGGTTCGTCCCGGAGCGCGCCGCGGCCGCGCCCTGGCCGCGCGCGCGTCTTGTTGTCGAAGACCAGGCAATTGCGCTAGGGCTTTAGCATTCGCAAAGGGGCCGGGGCGATAAATCCGGGTTTCGGATCATTTCGCGAGGGATCCATGGCGGCTCGACGCTATTTCGGCACGGACGGCATCCGCGGGCGCGCCAACACGCCGCCCATGACGGCGGAGATCGCCCTGCGCGTAGGCCTGGCCGCCGGCAAGCTGTTCCGCACCTCGGGCGACCGTCGCCACCTGGTGGTGATCGGCAAGGACACGCGCCTGTCCGGCTACATGATCGAGCCGGCGCTGGTGGCCGGCTTCACCTCGGTGGGCATGGACGTGCGCCTGTTCGGGCCGCTGCCGACGCCGGCGGTGGCGATGATGACGCGCTCGATGCGGGCCGACCTCGGGGTGATGATCTCCGCCTCCCACAACAGCTTCTCCGACAACGGCATCAAGCTGTTCGCCCCGACGGCTACAAGCTGTCGGACCAGCGCGAGGCCGAGATCGAGGCCTTCATGGAGGAGGGCCTGCAGGAGGGTCTGGCCGAGCCGCGCGAACTCGGGCGGGTCGTGCGCATCGAGACCGCCCAGGACCGTTATGTCGAGATCGTCAAAGGCCACCTTCCCCAAGGCGCTGAGCCTTCAGGGCCTGCGGGTGGTCATCGATTGCGCCAACGGCGCGGCCTACAAGGTCGCACCCACCGCGCTCTACGAACTGGGCGCCGAGGTCATCTCCGTCGGCGTGGAGCCGAACGGATTCAACATCAACGAGGAGTGCGGCTCGACCAGCCCCAAGGCGATGATCAAAGCGGTCAAGGAATACCGCGCCGACATCGGCATTGCGCTCGATGGCGACGCGGACCGGCTGGTGATCTGCGACGAGCGCGGCCAGGTGGTGGACGGCGACCAGATCATGGCCCCTGATCGCCAAGCGCTGGGCCGACACCGGCCGGCTCACCGGCGGCGGCGTGGTGGCCACGGTGATGTCGAACCTGGGCCTCGAGCGCTTCCTGTCGGCCCACGGCATGAGGCTGGAGCGCACCCAGGTCGGCGACCGCTATGTGATGGAGCGGATGCGGGAGGGCGGCTTCAACCTCGGCGGAGAGCAGTCGGGCCACATCATCCTGTCGGACGTCTCCACCACCGGCGACGGCCTGATCGCCGCCCTGCAGGTGTTGGCGGTGATGGCCGAGTCGCGCCAGCCGATGAGCGCCCTGGCCCGCCAGTTCGAGCCGGCGCCGCAACTCCTGAAGAACGTCCGCTTCGCCCGCGGCAAGCCGCTGGAGACGGCGGCGGTCAAGGCCGCCATCGCCGAGGCCGAAGCCTCGCTGAACGGCAAGGGCCGCATCGTGGTCCGCGCGTCGGGCACCGAGCCCCTGATCCGCATCATGGCCGAGGGCGACGACGAACGCCTGGTCTCCGAAGCCGTCGACGCCGTCGCCGCCGCGGTCGGCGCCGCGGCGGCCTGAGCGGCCGCTCAAATCCTCCATAACCCGGTCATCCCGGCGAAGGCCGGGACCCAGGTCAGCGGATCGGATTGCGAGGCCTTCGAGGCTGGCCTGCCCGCCTGGGTCCCGGCCTCCGCCGGGACGGTCGGGTGAATGAGCTCAGTTCGTGACGGGCCGCAGGTCCGGCGTCCCCGATCCGCCCGCCCCCTGGGCGGCGCGCAGGTAGGCGAGGTTGTTGGCCGCGGTGTCGGGCGGCAGATCCTGGCGGGTCAGGTGCTCCGCTTCGGCCAGCTTGCCCTGCAGGCCCAGCACCAGGGCCAGGTTCTGGCGCTCCTGGACCGTCGCGCCGGGCTGGTCGCAGGCGCGGCGCAGCAGGGTCTCGGCCTGGGCGGCCTCGCCCTTGGCCGCGTAGTGCATGGCGAGGTTGGACAGCACGGCCGGATTGTCGGGCGACAGGGCCAGGGCCTGGCGCCAGGCGGCCTCCGCCTCGTCGTAGCGCTCGGTCTGCTCATAGGCGACGCCGAGCAGGGAAAAGGCCTGCCAGTTGCGCGGGTCCTGGGCCTGGACCTGCTTCAAGGGGTCGATGGCGTAGAAGCCGCGGCCGGCGGCGACCGCGTCGCGCGCCGACCCTCCATCAGGGCCTCCCTGTTGGCCGGGTCGAGCACCAGCACCTGGCCGGCCGCGTCGCTGGCCTCCTGATAGCGGCCGAGCGCGCGCAGCGAGGCCGAGAGCTTGATCCCCGCGGCCCCCGTCGCGCGGGTCCATCGCCACCTCCCGCGCCCAGAACGCCGCGCGGGAAAGGGGGTCGAGCCGCTCCGCGTCGGCGCGCTCCCTCGGGCGTCGCCTTGCGCTGCGCCTGCGCCTGGGCCGGCGCGGCCGGATCGGATTTCGCGGCGACGGCGGCCTTGTCCTTGGCTGCGGCCAGCGCCGGCGCGGCGCAGATCAGGCTCAAGGCGGTTGCGGCGAGCATCAGCTTGCGACACATCGAAGGCGCGCTCCCAGCGGGCGTACCCTCCTGTTGTCGGGCCCGCGCCTCAACGAAGCGTTAAGCTTGACGAAGTCTTACCCGCGAGCGGCCATGTCCGACCTCCTGATCCCCGCCTCCGACCACGCCATCCCGATCCACGCCCTCAGGCGCGGCGAGCTGGAGGCGTTCCTGGCCCGCCGCCGGCCGGGGATGAAGGCCGCCGCGGCCCTGCACGGCTTCAAGGCCGACGCCGGCCAGGTGTTCGCGGCCATGGCGGCGGACGGCCGCGTCGAGCGGGTGCTGTTCGGCCTGGGCGACGAGGCGCGGCCCGACCGATGCTGGCGCGGGCTCTCCCTGCGAAGCTGCCGGCCGGAGACTACCGCTTCGCCTCAGCCCCCGCGCGGGTTCGCCGGCGTGCAGGCGGCCGTCGCCTGGGCGCTCGGCGGCTATGGCTTCGACCGCTACAAACCCCGCGTCCAGCACGGCCGGCCGCACCTGGTGGTCGCCGAGGCGGACCTGGCCGAGGCGCGCCGCATCGCCCACGCCTGCGCCCTGGCCCGCGACATGGTCAACACCCCGGCCAACGACATGGGGCCGCTGCAGATCGAGACCATCGCGCGGGAGATCGCCGAGCAGTACGCCGCCCGCATCACCGTGATCGAGGGCGAGGGCCTGCACGAGGCCAACTATCCCGCCGTCCACGCCGTGGGCCGCGCCGCCGTCGCCGCCCGCGCGCCGCGGATGATCGAGATCCACTGGGGCGAGGCGGCCGCGCCCCTGGTCGCCATCGTCGGCAAGGGCGTGGTGTTCGACACCGGCGGGCTCGACATCAAGCCGACCGCGGCCATGCGCCTGATGAAGAAGGACATGGGCGGCGCGGCCCACGCCCTGGCCCTGGCGCGGATGGTGATGGACGCGGGCCTTCGCGTGCGGCTGGTGGTGCTGGTCCCGGGGGTGGAGAACGCCATCTCCGGCGACGCCATGCGGCCGGGGGACATCATCCCGACGCGCAAGGGCCTGACCGTGGAGATCGGCAACACCGACGCGGAGGGGCGGCTGATCCTGGCCGACGCCCTGGCCCGCGCGGCCGAGCTGGAGCCGGTGCTGACCCTGGATTTCGCCACCCTGACCGGCGCGGCGCGCGTGGCCCTGGGGCCCCAGGTGGTTCCCTTCTATACGGCGGACGACACCCTCGCCGCCGACCTCGACCGCTCCGCCGCCGCCCTGTCGGACCCCTTGTGGCGGATGCCGCTGTGGAAGGGCTACGCCGACGCCATCGGCGGCGACATCTCCGACCTGAAGAACGACCCCCGACGCCTGGGCGCAGGCCGGATCGATCACGGCCGCCCTGTTCCTGCAGCGGTTCGCGCCGGCCGCCGGCTGGGCGCACTTCGACATCTTCGCCTGGAACGGCCGCTCGCGGCCCGGCTGGCCGACGGGGGCGGAGGCCCAGGCCATCCGCGCCGCCTACGACGTGCTGAAGCGGCGGTTCGGATGACGCCGCGCGACCCCCGCGTCACCCTGGCCCGCGCCGACCTCGCCGACGTGCGGCTGGAGGGGCTGGTGCTGGCGGCGCGGTTCGCCGCGCCGCGCAGGCTGGCCTGCGCCGTCGCGGTCGCGGGCGTGCGCAAGGCGCCGGCCGACGACGCGGCGCTGGAGGACCAGCTCCTGCTCGGCGAGCGCTTCGACGTGCTGGAGGCCGCGGGCGGCTGGGCCTGGGGCCAGGCGCGGCGGGACGGCTATGTCGGCTTCGTGCGCGAGGACGCCCTGGCCCCCCGCCGAGACCGCCCCGACGCATCGGGTGCGGGCGCTGCGGACCTACGGCTTCTCGCGGCCGGACCTGAAGTCCGCGCCGGTCGGGGTCTATTCGATGAACGCCCTGCTGACGGTGGGCGGCGACGAGGGCGGGTTCCTTGACGCCGGCCCGGCCGGCTGGGTGTTCGCAAGCCACGCCGCCGCCTTCGACGCCTTCGAGACCGATCCGGCGGCGGTGGCGGAGCAATACCTCGGCGCCCCCTACCTCTGGGGCGGGCGCGACAGCCTGGGGTTGACTGCTCGGGCCTGGTGCAGCAGGCGCTCTACGCCTGCGGCCGCGCCTGCCCGCCGCGACTCCGACCAGCAGATGGCGGCCTTCGCCCCGGTCGAGGCCGCGGCACTGGCGCGGGGCGACCTGGTGTTCTGGCGCGGCCACGTCGGCATGATGCTCGACGCCGATCGCCTCATCCACGCCAACGCCCGCCACATGGCGGTGGCTATCGAGCCGCTCACGGAGGCGGTCGAGCGGATCAGGGCCGCGGGGGCGGGGCAGCCGATCGGGTTCCGGCGGCCTTAGGGCGCAAACTCCAATAAGAGCCGTCACCCTCGGCCTCGTGCCGAGGGTGACGGTGGAATGGGGCCGCCCCGGCTCGTCGATCAGCCGTTGCCGCTGCCCGGGGCCGCGCCGGGGCCCGGCTTGACGGTGGAGGGGGCGGCGGCCGCTCCGCTCTGGGGGGCGCCGGCTGCGCCGCTGGGACCCGCGCCGGGCTTGGCGGTGGTCACGGCGGTCGGGGTCGTCGCGCCGGGCTTGCCGACCACCGAGACGGGGGCGCCGGCGGCGGGCGCACGGCCTTGGGGTTCGGGGCCGGGATCGGCGCGGGCGAGTCGCTCTGGGTGCGCAGCCAGGCGATCAGGTTGATCCGATCCTGGGGCTGCTTCAGGCCCACGAAGGTCATCTTGGTGCCGGAGATGTAGCTCTGCGGCGCCTTCAGGAAGTTGTAGAGCTGGTCATAGGTCCAGGCCGGGTTCTTGGCGCCGAAGTCGACCATGGCGCTGGAATAGGCGAAGCCCGGCTGGCTGCCCGGCTTGCGGCCGACCAGGTTCCACTGGTTCGGGCCGGTGCCGTTGGGGCCGCCCTTGGTGAAGGTGTGGCAGGAGGCGCACTTGGCGGACTGCGCCTGGCCGGCGTTGACGTCGGCGGCTGGCAGCACCGTGCCCCAGTCGGGCGGCACGTCGGCGGCCGGCGCCGCCTCGCTGGTCTCCTCGGCCACCTGGATGGCGTAGCCCGGCTTGGCCACCGGCTTGGGCGCATAGATGATCGCGGACAGCTCGCGCAGGCCGAGTATGGCCAGCCCCGTCGCCAGGACAGCGCCGGCGACCTTGTTGAATCCCAGCTCGCTCATGTGTGACGGCAGGCCCTCTTCAGCCCCCCAGGGGAGGGATGGATTCGGAGGATGCAAAAGCGCCCGCGTCTCTGGCATGCCGGTCGAGCTTTCGCAACCCGCGGCGCGTCAGCCGCCTTCGGTCCAGGCCTTCATGAGCTGGTGGGCGACCGCGAACGGCGGGGGCACGCCTAAACCTTCGACTTCGCCGCGCATGACCGACGCCAGCTCCGCGCGCGAGAACCAGCGCACCTCCTCCAGCTCCGTCTGGTCGGGGGTGGCGTTCTGGTCGGAAACCTCGGCGATCAGGCCGATCATCAGGTTGGTGGGGAAGGGCCAGGGCTGGCTGGAGTGGTAGCGGACGGCGATCACCTCCAGCCCCGCCTCCTCCTTCACCTCGCGCGCGCAGGCCGCCTCGATCGACTCGCCGGGCTCCATGAAGCCGGCCAGGGTCGAATAGCGGCCCTTCGGCCACGCGGCCTGGCGGCCGAGCAGGCACTGGTCGCCGAACGCCGGCAGCATGATGGTCACCGGGTCGGTGCGCGGGAAGTGCTCGGTCTTGCAGGCGGGGCAGACGCGCTTCCAGCCCGCCTCGGCGACCTCGGACGGCTGGCCGCAGGCGGAGCAGAAGCGATGGCGGCGGCGCCACTCGAACACCGCCTTGGCGGTCGCCGCGATCCCGGCGTCCCCGCCGGCATCTGGCCGCCGGCGAAGCGCAGGTCGACGAACTTGCCGCGGCCCTGCAGCGGCCCCTCGGCGGGGTCGGCCTCCTGCTCCAGATCGACGGCGAAGACGGCGGCGTCGCCGTCCAGGCCCAGGAACAGCCGCTGGCCGTCGAGCTTGGCCAGCTCCCACGCCAGGGCCGGCTCCAGCTTGGCGAGGGCGAGGCCGCCGTCCCGCTCGACCAACAGCGGCTGGCCGTTCCACAGGGCGATGACCTGGCTTGCGGGGTCCTGCAGCCGCGCGGCCTGCCAGTCGGCCTCGACGCGCAGGTCGCTGCGGCGGTCGAGCGGATTGCCCGCGTAGGTGTTCAGGAAGAATTGGGCCGGCATGCCGCGGTCTTAGCCGGTTCGGCGCGGCCTGTCTTCAGGCGCCGGCGGCCTTGTCGAGCAGGGGCTTCAGCGCGGCGTGGACGGCGGGCGCCTCCGCGGCGATGAAGGCGATCAGCGCCTTCTCGTTGTCGTCGAAGACGCCGTCGTGGCCGATGCGGGCGGCGAGCCAGGCGGCCTCCTCGGCGGTGACCGGCCCGGCGGCGGCGCGGGCGGCGTCGGCGGCGTCGTTGCGCTCGCGCCAGAGGTCCTCGATGGTCTCGGTGTGGCGGAAGGCCTGGGGCGCCTCGGCGACCTCCCTGGCCAGCATCGCCAGGGGCGATGTCCGCTCCGGCGCCGCCAGCCAGGCCTCGTCTTTCAGGGCGTCCTCGCGGCTCTGCGGGCGGAACGCGCAGGCCGCCATCACGCTGTCGCCGACCGCCCGGGCGAAGAAGTCGGTCCAGGCCGGGTCGTTGGCCGCGCCGCGCACGGCGTCGTTGAGGGTCGAGCAGGGCCTCGGCCTCCGCGCGGGTGACCGCGACGTTGTCCGGCCCGCCGGCGGCGTAGACGACGCGGCGCAGGCGCTCCACGTCCGCCGCCTGGATGGCCGGATGTGGCCGGCCGGGCCGTTCGGCCAGGATGCTCCGCCGGACCATGTCGAGGACGAAGCCGGCGAGGTCGGCGGGGGCGGCGTCGGCGCGCTCGAGGACGTGGATCAGGAGCTCCAGCTCCGTGCCGGTCTTGATCCGGCCGTCGCGGGCGACCTGGGCCATCAGCCAGCGAGCCCTGTCCTCGTCGACATAGCCGCGCGGATCCTGCTGATAGACCACGTAATCGGTCAGGGCCTCGACGTAGAGGTCCTTCCACTCCGGCGCGGACGAGGCGGCCGCGTCGTTCAGGGCGACCAGGGCCTCGGCCTCCTCGCGGCTGATGGTCGCGTCGGCGGCGTAGACCGCCCGGCGCACGGCCATGGCGTCGTCGGCGCCGAGGGCGCGCTTGCCGGCCAGGGAGGCCGTCAGCTCGGCCAGGGGCGGGGCGGCGACGGCGGGCGTGGGGGACGGCGTGGGCATGGGAGCGCGCTCCGGCGGCTTGCCCCATCCTGGCCCGCCGGCGTTACGGGCGGCTTAACCCCGCCGGCCTTGCGCCTGTTGTCCCGGCACGCGATATAGACGGCGGAGGCTGGCGCGGGCGAGGCCCTCGCCAACCCGGTCAGGTCCGGAAGGAAGCAGCCGTAACGAGTTTCGCTTCGGGTCGTCGTCCAGTCTCCACCCTTTTCTCCTCATTTTTCATCCGCTCATCCCCGCGAACGCCGGGACGCAGGCTTTTTTCTGCCGGCGGCGGCGCTCTAGGATAAAACACCTGGGTCCCCGCCTTCGCGGGGATGAGCGGCGTGGGTTCCATCTGCGGCATGGCCGATCAGGATCTGACACTCGACACCGAAACGCCCGAGCGCGACCCCCGCCACCGCGGACATCTTCGGCGCGCCCGCCGCCGCGCCGCCGGCCCCGCCCTCCGACGACGCCTATGTGGTGCTGGCCCGCAAGTATCGGCCGCGCTCGTTCGAGGACATGATCGGCCAGGAGGCGATGGTCCGGACGCTGAAGAACGCGTTCGCCGCCGGCCGCATCGCCCACGCCTTCATGCTCACCGGCGTGCGCGGGGTCGGCAAGACCACCACCGCGCGTCTGCTCGCCCGCGCCCTGAACTACGAGAGCGACGCCATCCACCAGCCCACCGTCGACCTCACCGTCGACGGCCGCCACTGCAAGGCGATCATCGAGGGGCGGCACATCGACGTGCTGGAGCTGGACGCCGCCAGCCGCACCAAGGTCGACGAGATGCGCGAGCTGCTCGACGGCGTGCGCTACGCCCCGATCGAGGCGCGCTACAAGGTCTACATCATCGACGAAGTGCACATGCTCTCGACCGCGGCCTTCAACGCCCTGTTGAAGACGCTGGAGGAGCCGCCGCCGCACGCCAAGTTCATCTTCGCCACCACCGAGATCCGCAAGGTGCCGGTGACCATCCTGTCGCGCTGCCAGCGCTTCGACCTGCGCCGGGTGGAGCCGGACGTGATCGCCCGCAACCTCGAGCGCATCGCCGCCGCCGAGGGCGCCCTGGTGGAGCAGGAGGGGCTGCTCCTGATCTCCCGCGCGGCCGAGGGCTCCGTGCGCGACGCCCAGTCGATGCTGGACCAGGCCATCGTCCAGGCCGAGCGCGGCCAGCTCGTCACGGCCGAGCAGGTGCGCGACATGCTGGGCCTAGCCGACCGGGCCCAGACCATCGCCTTTCTGGAGCACGTCGTCCGTGGACGGACGGCCGAGGCGCTGGAGGCCTTCCGCGTCCTCTACGGCTTCGGCGCCGATCCGGTGCAGGTGCTGGGCGACCTTCTGGAGCACGCCCACGCCGCGGCCCTGGCCAAGACCCTGGGGCCCGACGCGCTCGGCATGCCCAAGGACCAGGCCGCGCGGCTGACGGCGCTCGGCGCGGAGCTGTCGGCCGGCACCCTGTCGCGGCTGTGGCAGATGCTGATGAAGGCGCAGGACGAGGCGCGGCGGGCCGGCGATCCCAAGGCCGCGGCCGAGATGGCCATCATCCGCCTCGCCTACGCCGCCGACCTTCCGGGTCCGGAGGAGGCGCTGAAGGCGCTGCAGTCGGGCGATCCGGTCCCGGGCGCCCCGCGTTCGTCGGGGCCTTCCGGCGGGGGCGGCGGGTCGGCCGCCACGGCGCGCGCGGTGCAGCCTCAGGCCCTGGCCCAGCCGGCCGCCCAGGCCGCGCCGACGCTGCGCTCGTTCGCCGACGTGCTGGAACTGATCGACGCGCGGCGCGACATCGCCCTGAAGCACGACGTGGAGCGGTTCGTGCGGCCGATCTCGTTCCGCCAGGGCGCCATCGAGTTCGAGCCGGCGCCCGCGCTGCCCGAACAACCTCGCCCAGCGGCTGTCGGCGCGGCTCAAGGAGTGGACCGGCCAGCCGTGGCTGGTGGCGGCCCAGGGCGGCGGCGGCGCGGAAAGCTTCCGCGAGCGCGCCGACCGCGAGAAGCTGGAGACCCGCCGCGAGGTCGAGGCCGACCCCTTCGTCCGTTCGGTGCTGGAGGCCTTCCCGGGCGCGGAGGTCATCGACGTCCGCCAGATCCAGATCGAAGCCGCCGCGCCGACGGAAGAGGACGACGAGTAGGGGCCGAAATCCTCGTCCCCCCCCCGGGGCTCGACCGAAGGTCGACCCGAGGGCAGGCCCCGAGGCCCTCCTGCGGAGGGCGCCTCAGGATGAGGATTTCTACTAGGGCTCCGCTGTCGCCCGCGCTCCAGTAGCCCTCATCCTGAGGTGCGAGCGAAGCGAGCCTCGAAGGACGAGGGCGGCCCCTCCGCCCCTACCGCACCACCACGTTCACATCCACGCGGCGACGGACGGGTTCGACCTCGCCGGAGGCGGTGACCGAGCCGTTCGCGCCGGCGGCGGTCAGGGTGTATTTCGGCACCGGCAGGCCGGCCTTGACGAAGGCGGCCAGCACGTGCTCGGCGCGGCGCTGGGACAGCTCCAGATTGGTCTGCGGCACGCCGGCCGGGTCGGCTAGGCCGAGCAGCTGCAGCTCCTGCACCCGGCAGCCCTTGAGCTGGTGCGCCGTGGCCGCCACCACGGCCTGCGCCGGCGGCGACAGGTCGTCCGCCCCGGCGTCGAAATAGAGCGTCGCGGTGGTCGTGCGGCAGGGCGAAACGCCGCGGACGCGCAGCCGGTCCACACTGGCGCAGCCCGAGAGCGCGGCGGCCGCCAGGACGGCGAAGGCGACGCCCGGCCTCGTTCGATGGTTCATGTGAGCCCCCGCTCTTTCAGCCGCGCACAGGCGGCGATGGAACTAACGCGCAGAGCGGTCTATCAGATGCGCGGCCAAGACACCCGCTCGGTTCCGGAGACGCTCGATGAAGGACCTCGGCTCGCTGATGAAACAGGCGCAGGCCATGCAGCAGAAGCTGCAGGACGCCCAGGCGCGGCTGGCGGCGACCCTGATCGAGGGCGCGTCGGGCGGCGGCATGGTCAAGGTGACCCTGACCGGCGCGGGCGAGCTGAAGGGCGTCGAGATCGACGAGACCCTGGTCCAGCCCGGCGAGGGCGAACTGATCGCGGACCTGATCGTGGCCGCCCACGCCGACGCCAAGCGCAAGCTTGACCAGGCCCAGGCGGACCTGATGAAGGATGTCGCCGGTCCGCTGGCGGGCATGGGCCTGCCGGGCATGAAGTTCTAGCGGCCGAGTTTTCAACGCGGCGGCCGCCGGCCGCCCAAGGGAGGGGACCCCATGGCGGTCAAACTGTTCGCATTCTACCAGAAGCCGGCCGACGAAGAGGCGTTCTGGAAGCACTACAACGAGGTCCACACCCCGCTGGTGAACAAGCTGCCGGGGCTGCAGAGCTTCACGGTCAACAAGGTGACGGGCTCGCCGATGGGCGAGCCGCCGCACTGGCTGGTGATCGAGATGGTCTGGGCCGACCACGACAGCTTCGGCAAGGCCATGGGTTCGCCGGAGAACGCCGCCGCCGCCGAGGACGCGGGCAAGATGGCCCCGGGCCTAGTGCAGCTCGCCATCGCCGAGAGCGACTGACGACGGGCTTTCCGTCGCCGGCAAGGTCCCCCTTCTCCCCTTGCGGGAGAAGGTGTCGGCGAAGCCGACGGATGAGGGGTCGCGCCGTCATCGCCGCGCTGACGCAACCCCAGCCGGAGAAGTCTGAGAGACCCCTCATCCGGCCCTTCGGGCCACCTTCTCCCGCAAGGGGAGAAGGCAGAGATCCTAAGCCTCGGCGCTGGATCTAAAACGCGCTGTGGCCGGTGATCGCCCGGCCGAGGATCAGGGCGTGGACGTCGCTCGCGCCCTCGTAGGTGTTGACGGTCTCCAGATTCATCAGGTGGCGCATCACGTGGTGCTCGCCGGTGATGCCGGCGCCGCCGTGGATGTCGCGGGCCGCGCGGGCGATCTGGAGCGCCTTGCCGCAGTTGTTGCGCTTGAGCATGGAGATCGCCTCCGGAACCCACGCGCCTTCGTCGAGCAGGCGGCCGAGCTGCAGGGCGGCGTTCAGGCCGAGCGCGATCTCGGTGGTCATGTCGGCGAGCTTCTTCTGCACCAGCTGGCGCGCCGACAGCGGCTTGCCGAACAGCATCCGCTCGCCGGCGTAGTCGCGCGCGGCGTGCAGGCAGAACTCCGCCGCGCCCATGGCGCCCCAGGCGATGCCGTAGCGCGCCTTGTTCAGGCAGGAGAACGGCCCGCGCAGGCCCTTCACCCCCGGCAGCAGGTTCTCCTCGGGCACGAACACATCGCTGAGGCCGATGTCGCCGGTGATCGAGGCGCGCAGGGACAGCTTGTCGCCGATGGTCGCGGCGCTGAACCCCTCGAACCCGCGCTCCACCAGAAAGCCGCGGATCTCGCCGTCGAGCTTGGCCCAGACCAGCGCCACGTCGGCGATCGGCGAGTTGGTGATCCAGTACTTGCCGCCGTTCAGGCGATAGCCGCCGGGAGCGCGCTCGGCCCGCGTCTTCATCGAGCCGGGGTCGGAGCCGCCGTCGGACTCGGTCAGGCCGAAGCAGCCGATCACTTCGCCGAGCGCCATCGGCGGCAGCCAGCGCCGCTTCTGCTCTTCCGACCCGAAGGCGTGGATCGGGTACATGACCAGGGACGACTGCACGCTCATCGCCGAGCGGTAGCCGGAATCCACCGCCTCGATCTCGCGGGCGACCAGGCCATAGGCGACGTGGCTGACGCCAGCGCCGCCGTATTCCTCGGGCAGGGTCGAGCCCAGCAGGCCCAGCGCGCCCATCTCCATCATGATCTCGCGGTCGAACCGCTCCTGGGCGAAGGCGTGGACGATCCGGGGCAGGAGGGTGTCGCGGGCGTATTCGCGCGCCGTGTCGCGGATCAGCCGCTCCTCCTCGGCCAGCCGGCCCTCCAGGTCCAGCGGGTCGTCCCAGCGGAAGGTCTTGGTCGGCGGCGAGCTGTCGAGCGGCAT
>JBBCHF010000009.1:0-42087 GCA_037201645.1 Caulobacteraceae bacterium | reverse complement strand
GGGGAGTCCTTCCACTGAGGCTGAGGCCCGCACGGGCCGCCGCGACCTTGCCGCCCGCCCGGCAACGCTCCGCGACAGGACCGCGACAGTCGCAAGACAATTCGTCCCGGGAAGGAGGATTTCGACGTCAGCCCTTCAACTGGCGGCGATGGCTCCTGGCCGCGCGGGGAGCCATCGTGCAGGTGTCTCTGACTGCGGCCGTCAGCCGCTGGTCTCGTGGAAATGCTTCAGGAGTTTCACGAGCAATGCGTCGAGCTGCCCAAGCTCCGCCTCGCTGAGCACGTCCGTGAACATCTCCTGCTCTCGCGCGCGCCAGATGCGCAGCACGTGTTCGTAGAGCTCGCGGCCGGAGTCTTCGAGCTTCAGTATGCTCTCGCGGCGGTCGTTGGGATTGACGTGGCTGCTGATCCGCCCCGCAGCCAGCAGCCGCGCCACGCTGCGGCTGACGCTGTTCTTGGGCCGGCCGGTCAGGGCGCACACCGCCTGGGCCGTCATCGGGCCGTAGTCGTAGAGATTGCCGAGAACCCCGTACTCGTCCCGCAGCAGATCGTAGTGCTTCTGCATCTCCGCAAAGAGCGGCGCGGAGTAGTAGTTGCCGAGCAGCATGACGCGGCGGCCATGCCAGTCGCCGCGCTCCGCGATCAGGGACTCGCGGAATTCGCGCGAGATCGGGCTGTGGGAGCCCTCCGGCGCCTTTGGTTTGCGCGACAAGCGGACACCTCCTGGCAGAGCTGAGCCTCTGACGGGACACGATGCATCTGACAAGCCCAAATGACGCGTCCGCCGCCCGCCGAGCGGCGTGGCGGAGCGACCGCCGCCGTCAGGAGATCGGTCCCGATCGGGGCCAATATAGTTCTATATGGTACTCTCTTGACATGGTTCCAGATGGGACTAGGGTTTTCGGATCGGGGCGTCCCGGACGGACTTCTCCTGGGTGCGAAAGGGTCAGACGAACCGCTGCCTCACGGCGGGATTCGCGCTGGGACGGACCGCCAATGCTCAGGCCCCTGGGGGGCGAAGTTGGAGGGGTCATGGCTATGGTGAAATTCACGGGGCGCGGTCGCCGCGCGAGGTGGGCGGCTCTGTTGTGCGGCGGGGGCCTCGCCGTTCTGGCGGCGCACGCCCAGGCCCAGGAGCAGGCGGCGCCGGTGCGGACCGCTTCGGATTCGACGCTCCAGGAGGTGGTGGTGACCGCCCGCTTCCGGGCCGAGAACGTGCAGAAGACGCCGCTGGCCATCACCGCGGTGAGCGGAAGCGAGCTCGACGCCCGGGGCGTCACCGGCGTGACCAGCCTCAGCGGGCAGGCCCCGAACCTGATCATCAACCCGGGCGGCGCGGGCTTCGGCCCTTCGGCCTTCGCGACCATCCGCGGCATCGGGATGAACGACTTCTCGCTCGCCTTCGAGCCGGGGGTGGCGATCTACATCGACGACGTCTACCAAGCCCGCCCGATCGGCGCGGCGATGGACCTGCTCGATCTCGATCGCGTGGAGGTCCTGCGCGGGCCGCAGGGAACGCTGTTCGGCCAGAACGCCATCGGCGGCGCCATCCGCCTGATCTCCAAGAAGCCCGACGGCCAGGGCGGCGGCTTCATCGAGGCCACGGGCGGCAACTTCAGCCACCGCGAGATCCGCGGAAGCTGGGACGTGGCGATCATCCCCGACCGCCTGTTCGCCCGGTTCTCGGCGTCTTCGAAGACGCTCGACGGCTACATGGATGTCCTGGACTTCGCCTGCGTGCACCCGGAACTGGCGGGCAATATCAAGCCGACCACCAAGGGGACGGACTGCAAGGTGGACACGGAGGGCGACACCAACGTCCAGTCGGGCCGCGCGGCCTTCCGGTTCATCGCCAATGACGCCATCGAGGTGAACCTCATCGGCGACTACGAGAACCAGCGTCAGAAGCAGCCGGCGGACAAGCTGGCGGTGATCGCCACGGAAGGCGACGACGCCGGCTATACCCCGATCTGGAACAGCACCGTCGCGATCCCGACCTATGGCGTGCCGTACGACAGCCGGTTCGTCACCAACAGCCCGTACACGACCTACAACAACTTCCACTCGGCGATCACGGGGCTCGACTACCCCAACGCCAACGACTTCGTGCAGTACGGTTTCAGCGGCACGGTCGACTGGAAGCTCACGCCCGACATCGCCCTGAAGTCGGTGACGGCCTATCGCCATTACGACTCCACGTTCGGGGTCAATTCCGCCGGGGCGCCGGAGGCGATCAACATGACCGTCGACCACGATCCGCATAAGCAGTTCAGCGAAGAGCTGACGCTGAGCGGGACGACGGGCCCGCTGGATTGGACCGTGGGCGGCTACTACTACCACGGCCGCGACGCCGACTGGGGCACGGCCGAGGTCTATCCGCCCGACATCCTGGCCTTCTACTACGACGATGAGCAGAAGCAGACCAACAAGGCCGCCTTCATCCACGGCGTCTACCACGTCACCGACAAGCTCAGCGTGACGGCCGGCATCCGCTACACCGACGAAGAGAAGTCGATCGACATCCTGCGGCAGTCGCTGATCACCGGCGAGCTGCTGTTCCCGATCACGCCCCTGTCGGAGAACGACAAGAAGTGGTCGCCGATGGGCAACGTGTCCTACCAGTGGACGCCGGACCTGATGACCTACGCCCAGGTCTCGACCGGCTTCCGCGGCGGCGGGTTCAGCCCCCGGCCGAACGACCAGACCCAGATCAAGGCCTTTGGTCCCGAGACCCTCACCACCTACGAGGTCGGCTTCAAGTCCAGCTGGCTCGACCGCCGCGTCAGGCTGAACGGCGCGGCCTTCTATTCGAAGTACCAGGGCATCCAGCTGCCGTCGCTCTATGTCGACAGCAACGGGATCATCGCCACGGTGACCCAGAACGTCGGCCGGGCCCACATCGAGGGCGTCGAGGGCGAGCTGCAGGCCCGGCCGATCGGGGCGCTGCTGCTGGACGCGAACGCCGGCTGGCTGCACTACCAGAACGACGACCTCGGCGCCGCGGCCGGCATTTCCGGCGGGCCGACCCTGAGCAGCGTGCCGCCACGCACGCCCAAGCTCACGGCCAGCGTCGGCGGCCAGTACGCGTTCGACCTCGGCGACTCGACGCTGACGCCGCGGATGGACCTCGTCTACCAGTCGAAGGTCTACTTCGACTCCGCCAACACCGAGCTCGGCTCCCAGAAGGGCTACGCCCTCCTGAACGGGCGGGTGACCTGGGCTCCGGCGCAGGGCGACTGGTCGGTGGCCGTCTGGGTGACCAACCTGACCAACAAGGTCTACTCGACCAGCGCCCTGAACCTGGTCGACGGCTTCGGCACGGACGAGCTCAGCATCGCGCCGCCGCGCGAGTGGGGCGTGACGGTCCGCAAGAACTTCTGACCCCGGCCGGCCCAGCCCCGCCGTTGGCGCGGAGCTGGGCCGCCGATCCTTCCTCTCCGGCGACTGAAGCGCGGGCGTCTGACGCCCGCGCTTCTTCTCTACGCGCCCGAAGCCAGCTGGAACGCCGTTACCGTTGGAGGATCAGGCCGTGGCCGCGCGCCGCGGGGGGCGGGCCAGCAGCAGCATGGCCAAGCCGCCCAAAAGGCACATGGCGGCGACGACGGCGAACACCGGCGTATAGCTGTGGATGCGGTCGTAGACGTATCCGGCCACCACCGGCGCCAGGGCGCCCAGGGTGGACTGCACGCCGGACGCCAGGCCGAAGACCCCGGCGTAGGCCTTGGCGCCATAGTAGTTCGCCAGCAGGGTGATCATGCAGATCATCGAGGCGGAGCCGCCGGCGCCGAGCAGGGCCACGCTGAGGAAGAGCTCCGCGCCGGGTTTGATCCAGATGAACGCGAGCATGCCGGCGGCGTTGACGAGCAGCGCGCCGGCCCAGAGCAGCCGGGGCTCTACATAGTCTCCAAGGACGCCGACGATGGCGTGGGCGATGAACCCCGCCGCCACCGAAATGGACAGGGCCAGGGCGGCGTTGGTCGGGGTTATCCCCCGGTCGAGCATGTGCGCCACGCCCTGGCCGAGCACGAGCGTGATGCTGCAGCTGAAACCCAGCGCGCTGGCCATCAGGATCCACAGGGTGGGCGAGCGCAGGGCCTCGCCGGCCGTCCAGTCGCGCGTGGTGACATAGACCGGGGCGGCAGGCGCGGAGATGGCCGGCGTCGTCTCCTCGACGGCGGGCGGCGGGCCGGCGGCGCCGTCGGGGAATTGGCCGACGTCGCTCGGGCGGTCGTGCACGAAGAGGGCGGAGATCAGCACGGCGACCACGCCGCAGGCCGCGATCAGCCACCAGCCCATGCGCCAGTCGCCGTGCGCCATCCGGGTCACCCAGTCGAGCAGGGGCGCGGCGAAGAAGCCGCCGATGCTGCCCCCTGACAGAAGGATCGCCATGGTGAGGGCGCGCCGGCGCACGAACCAGTAGGCGACCGCCTGCTGCATCGGGATCGGGCCGCCGATGCAGTCGGAGAGGCCGATCACGATCCCGCACGCCAGGATCGCCCCGAGACCGGTGCGCACGGCGGCCGCCATCCAGACCGCGCCGGCCACCAGCATCAGGTTGCCGATCACCATCGTCCAGCGGATGCCGACCCGGTCGATCAGCACCGCGACCAGAGGGCCGGGCAGGCCGGTCATGATCATCAGCACCGCATAGACCACCCCCACCATCGCCCGGCTCAGATGGAGCTGCGCGCCCATGTAGGGGTTCAGGATGCTGGCGCCGTAGAGCGGCAGGGCCAGGTTGATCGCCATCACCAGCCACATCACGGCCAGCAGGGGCCAGCCGTAGAAGCTTCGCTGGCGCTTCAGCCAGGTCGCGGTCGCGGCGAGGCTCACGGCGCGTCCGCTTCGCCGGCGACGGCCGGCCAGCCCGGGCGCATGCCGTAGAAGGAGTGGTTCAGCAGCACCTCGATCTGGCGGATCAGCCCGCCGGTGACCTTGAACATCTCCATGATCTGCCAGGCGAACGGCCGCTTCACCCCGATCGGCACGGTGCGGCCGTCGGTCAGGGTGACCTCGTGGACCGCGCCGGAATGGTCGAGAAAGGAAAGGCTGAAGACCACGCCGTACTCCTCGTCGACGATCGGATAGCGGCGGTCGCGGATGCGGGTGACGAAGCGGAAGTATCCGGTGGCGAGCTGGTCGGCCGGGCCCAGGGCGTAAAAGGGCGGGTCGCCGGCGGGGTCGAACTCGGGGGCGTGGGTCGCCATCACCCCGTTGTCCATGCGGTCGCACTCGGGCGCGAGGGGCGCGGTCCGCCGCCCGTCGTTCCGCTCCAGGGTCTGGAAGTAGGCCTCGGCGGCGGCGATCATCTCCTCGCGCGGACGGCGCTCGGCGGGCGGGACGGGCTCGGTCCAGATCGGCAGCGGCCGGCCCATAGCCTCGAGCTTCTGCGGGCCGTCCTTGTAGAACAGGATGGGATCGCGCGAGACCACCGTCTCCGCCTCGGTGATCAGGCCGTCTTCGAGCTTGATCCTGAGGCCGAAGATCACCTCCACGCCGTTCTCGCGCATCACGCCGATGAAGCCGGCCTGCTGGGTGACGGGGTCGGCCGCGACATGGGCGTAGACCCCGCGTCCGCTGCATGTGGCCCAGAAGCCGTCGCCGACGTCCAGCACCTGGCTGTTCTCGGTGAACCGGATGCGGGGCGACAGCGGGGCGCGGGCCGGATCGCGCGCAGCCACGGCGTCGAGATAGGCGCCCACCGTCCCCGCCAGCTCCGCGCGGCTCAATGCTGTCGCTGTCTGCACCCCGTTCCCCTCCCTGCAGAGACGGCTGAATGGCCGCCAAAATCGTTCCATACGTGACTATCTGACCGTAGCGCTGCGGCCGAAGCTGTCAACCGCGAGGCCGCGCAAGTCCCATTCGGAACCGCGTTGACTGTTCCGAATGGGACCATTAGACAGATTGCAGTCGCAGGAAGGAAGCCGCTTTGGACCCGCTGGATCGTCAGGCGCTGTTCGGAATCTTGGACGCGTATCTCGCCGCCCTGCGCGTGCGCGATTCCTCCGGCCTGCCGCTGGCGGACGACGTTCGGATCACCGAGAACGGCCAGGCCCTGACCTTCCACGAGGGGCTCTGGGCGACCGCGCGCGGGCGGGCGGAATACCGTCACGGCTTCGCCGATCCGGCGACCCAGCAGGTCGGCATGATCGGCCTCGTGGACGAGGCGACGGGGCCGGCGGTGGTCGGCCTGCGCCTGATGGTCCGGGGCGGGCTCATCACGGAGATCGAGACCCTCGTCGCCCGCGGCTCGGAGATGCTGTTCGAGCCGGAGACCGTGCTGAAGCCACGTCCCGAGATGCTGGACCCGATCGGTCCGGGCGAGGGGAGCAGCCGCGAGGAGATGGTCTCCATCGCCGACCTGTATTTCCAGGGCCTGGCCAAGGCGACGGGCCGGGACCTGAAGGTCCACCCCGCCTGCAACCGCTTCGAGAACGGCTATCTGGCCACCAACAACCTCGACCGCGAGCCGATGTTCCGGATGGGCGTGAAGGCCCAGTTCGACACCGGCTTCTCGACCATCGTCAGCGAGGTTCGCGACAGGCGCTTCCTGATCGTGGACGAGGAGGCGGGCCTGGTCCTCGCCTCGGTGTTCTTCGAGCACGACGGGATCGAGGAGAAGGCCGTCTGGGCGGACGGCTCCGAGCATGAACTGCATCCCTATTACCGCCGCCCGATGACCTACTTCATCTTCGAGGCGTTCAAGATCCGCGCCGGCGAGATCCGCGAGATCGAGGCGGTGCTGGTCACCGTGCCGTTCGGCTTCCGCCCCGGCTGGCCCGCTCCCGCTCCGGCGGCGAGCGAGGGCGAGCTGAGCGGCCTGGTGGACGCCTACCTCGACGCCCTCGGGGCGCGCGAGCCGCAGCGCCTGCCGGGCGCAGACCATGTGCGGTTCACCGAGAATGGCCAGCTCATTCCGCTGGGCAAGGGCCTGTGGGGCGCGGCCCGGGGGCCGGCGACCTACCGCAACACCCTGCTCGATCCCGAGACCGGCCACGCCGGCGGCTTCTTCGTCATCGGCGAGCATGGGGGCAAGGTCATCGTCGGCTTCCGCCTGAAGGCCGAGCAGGGGCGGGCGAGCGAGCTTGAGACGATCGTGGTCCGCTCCTCCTTCGGCGCCCTGTTCAACACCGACATGACCGAGGCGCCGGCGCCGTTCCTGGCGGCCGTCCCCGCGTCCGCGCGGCTCAGCCGCGACGAGGCGGTGCAGATCGCCAATCTCTATTTCGACGGGATCCAGCAGGCGGACGGAGACCTCATCCCGTTCCACGAGAAGATCTACCGGATCGAGAACGGGCTGCGCACCACCACCACCGACGAGCTCGGCGAGGAGACGATCTACACCGACGAGCTGCAGCGGCTGAGCCCGGCCGAGCAGATCAACACCAAGTTCTTCGCCTACATCCAGCGGGTCCGGAACCGGCGCTTTCAGATCTATGACGCGCGCCGGAGCATCGTGTTCGGCCTGATGATGTTCGACCACCCCGCCGACCTCGAATACGTCGACCGCGAGGACGGCGTGCGCGTGCCGATGCCGGCGGAGAGCCTGCGGCCCACCTCGGCGTTGATCTCCTACATGTTCAAGATCGAGGACCGGAAGCTCCGGCAGATCGAGACCGCCTACATCATCGTTCCCTACGGCGCCCGCTCGGGCTGGGACGCGTGATGCGTGCGGCCCTGGAGCAGATGGCGGAGCGGTGCGTCGAGGCGCTGGCCGCGCGCGACCCCGGCCGGCTGACGCTGGCGAAGGACGCCCGCTACACCGAGAACGGCGTCGAGCTTCCGCTGGGCCGCGGCCTGTGGCGGACGGCGAGCGGCTTGCGCGACACCTATCGGCTGACCGTCGCCGATCCCGAGGCGGGCCAGGCGGTCCACTTCCGCGTCATCGAGGAGAACGGCGACCCGGTGTTCCTCGTGGTCCGGATCAGGGCCGACGGCAAGACGATCTCGCAGATCGAGGCCCTGGTGGCGCGCGACCCGGAGAGCGCCGGCGCCATAACCCCGCTCGATCCCAGCTTCTTCGAGACCGTCCCGGCCAACATGCGCACGCCGCGCGAGGAGATGCACGGCCTGGCCGACCGCTACTTCGACGCCATCGAGATCTCCGACGCCGGCGACCTGCAGTTCGATCCGCGCTGCACGCGGCGCGAGAACGGCGACCAGTCCACCAGCAATCCGGGGCGGACCGAGGACTTCGTCGGCGACGGCTTCCACGGCTACGCCCTGGACTGCAAGGCCCAGTTCGCCACGCGGATGTGGAGCTTCATCGAGGCCGTCACCGACCGACGGCACGTCGCCGTGGACGAGGCGCGCGGCCTGCTCGTGGACATCGTCAGCTTCCAGCACCCGGGCCTGCCGACCAGCTTCACCGCGCCGTCGGGCGCCCAGATCGCCATGCCCGGCTACGGCCGCCGGCCCTCGACCTTCGTGATCGCCGAGCTGTTCAAGTTCGAGGCCGGATGCTTCCGCCAGATCGAGGTGATCGGCGTGCCGCTGCCCTACGGCGCGTCCCAGGGCTGGTGACGGCGCGGCGACGAGAGGGAGAACAGAATGACCACTGTCGACACCGAGGCCGAGCGCGAACGGCTCATCGGCATGATGAACCTCTATCTGGAGGCGCTTGAGGCGCGCGACCCGAGCCGCATCCCGACCGGCTCCTTCGTCCGCTTCACCGAGAACACCCGGCAGATCCCGCTGGGCGCGGGCCTCTGGCGCACCATGAGCGGCCGCCATCCGGGGGGACACTGGTTCGCCGACGCCGAGCGGGGCCAGGTCGAATACTGGGGCGCGGTCGACGAGATGGGCATGGACACCATCCTCGGCGTGCGCCTGCGCGTCGAGGGCCGGGTGGTCACCGAGATCGAGACGGTGGCGATCCGCGGCCGCGGCAGTTTCTTCAATCCGCCGGCGGTGATCGAGGCCTATCCGGCCTTCCACGAGCCGCTGGACCCGTCCGAGCGGACGCCGCGCGAGCGGCTGGTGGAGATCGCCAACCTCTATTTCGACGCCATCGAGCTCAGCGACGGCTCGCGCGTGCCGGTCAAGGACGACTGCCGCCGGCTGGTGAACGGGGTCCTGGACAGCCTGATGGATCCGGAAGAGCTCGACACCCTGGAGGCCCACCGGGCGCTGGGCGTTTCCGAGCAGATGACCGCCGGCCACTACGCCTACATCGAGGCCCTGCGCGCGCGGCGCTTCCCGATCGTGGACGAGGCGCGGGGGCTGGTGATCTGCCACCTGCTGTTCGACCACCCCGGCGACCTCAAGCGCGCCGACGGCGAGCGGCCGTGGAAGTCGCCCGACAGCACCTTGGCCTTCGAGGTCTTCAAGGTGCGCGGGGGCGTCCTCGAAGAGGTCTGGGCCATCGGCACGGGCCTTCCCTACGGCATCGATTCCGGCTGGCCCGCGTGAGCCGCGGCGGCTGAAGCATCGCCGCCAAGCGCGCGGCGTCCGAGTTTTGAAGGAACCGGCATGAATGTGACCCTGATCGATGCGCCGACCAGCGAGCGCGCCCGCCTCGTCGGCGCCATGGACGGCTATCTGCGCGCCCTGGCCGCGCGCGATCCCGGCCTCCTGCGCCTGACGCCCGATTTCCGCTGCACCGAGGACTCCCAGCCGCTGCCGCTCGGCAGCGGCGTCTGGCGGACGGTCCGCGGCGTGCGGCCGGGCGGGCAGTACTTCGTCGACGAACAGGCCGGACAGGTGGAGTTCTGGGGCGTCGTCGACGAGATGGGCCAGGACGCCATCATCTCCATCCGCCTGAAGGTCGAGGGCCGCGTGATCAGCGAGGTCGAGACGATCGTGACGCGCAAGCAGGGAGAGTACTTCGATCCGCCGGTGATCCTGCAGGACGCCTCGTCCGGCTTCCACCGGACCCTGCCGCGCGGCGAGCGGTCCTCCCGCGCGGAGCTGGTCCGCGCCGCGAACCTCTATTTCGACGCCATCGAGCTGTCCGCCGGGGACCTCGTGCCCCTGTTCGGCGATTGCCGGCGCCTGGTGAACGGCACCCTGGACAGCCTGGACGATCCGGCCAGCCTGCCGGCCGACGGCCAGTATCGCGCGCTCGACGTGGCCCAGCAGATCAGCGACGGCCACTACGCCTACATCGAGGCCCTGCGCGAGCGCCGCTTCCCGGTCATCGACGAGGCCCGCGGCCTCGTCGTCTGCCACCTGCTGTTCGACCATCCCGGCGACCTGCCCAGAGCCGGCGGCAGCATCCCCTTCGGCTGGCCCAACAGCATGCTGTTCACCGAGGTGTTCAAGGTCGTGGGCGGCGCGATCGAGGAGGTCTGGGCCCTGGGGACCGCCTCGCTGCCCTACGGCTGCCGGTCCGGCTGGCCCATCTGACGCCGCCGCGTTCCCGCATCGCCCGCGCCATCGAAGGAAGACACATGCGCCAGCTCAAACCGATCCAGCCGGTTCCGCCGATGCTGCGGGACATGGACCTGCTGGCCAACCGGCTTGCGTCCACCACCGTCCTCGACGGAACCTCGATCGTCCTCGAGTTCGAGGAAGGCACGCAGATATCGATGGCCCTGTCGGCGACCCACGTCCGATGGAGCGCGGTGACTGCCGCCGGGGCCGAGCGCAGCGGCGAGGACGCCTATGACGCGGTGGAGATCAGGCCGGGCGTGTTCTTCCTCGACTTCGTGCTGGCCGACGGCTCCATGGCCTTCTCGCACGTGGTCGATACGAGGGCGGGGCGGGCGCTGACGGTCTGGAACGAGGTCGTCGAGACGCCGGCCGGATTCGACCTCAACGAGTTCCTGCGGCCGTCCAGGATCGTCGGCCACACCGGGGCGTACCAGCCCTTCCGGGAGACCCGCGAACTCCTCGGCAAGCGCCTCTACTGCGAATACAGCCCCGAGGCGGCGCTCGAGCACATCTACGTCAACTCGGTCACCATCGTCTGGCAATGGCTGCTCAGCCCGCCCGAGCTCGAGCAGGAGGTCGGCATCGAGGCGGTGACCATGTGGAAGGTCGGGGAGAACCTCTACCTGATCTCCACCCGCGGCGAGGATCCGATCCAGCTCACCCTGCTCATCGACCTCGACCAGATGCGCAACGTCGGCCGCCTGTTCGGCCGCGGCCACTTCGGGGTGGTCGACCGCCGCTGCGGCGCCAAGGCGACCTTCCTCGGCGCCTTCGAGTATCCGGAAGGCTACGAGCCCGGCTGACCACCGCGCCGCAAGGCGTCCGGCTACGATCGTCGCTCCAGATAGCGCCAGGGCCCGCCAATCCGCGTCGTAGACAGCGGTTCAAAAGACTGCGCCAAACCATTGAAAACGCTCGCGACGGCGACGCCGACTGTATGCCGCAAAGGCGTCGGTTTTCTTTCCGGAGCCGCCGGCCCCGTCAACCGAGCCGATCCGGATTCCACGGCCCTTCCTAAGGGGCCGCGCTTGTCCGCCGGCATCCCGATGAGATGCTGGGTGAGTGGCGGGAGGCTAGGCAGAGATCATTGGCGAAAACCCAATAATCTCAATGCCTTGTGACAAGGCGATGGCTCCCCGGGTAGGACTCGAACCTACGACAAGTCGGTTAACAGCCGACTGCTCTACCAACTGAGCTACCGGGGATCGGTCGCGCCGGAGGCGGGCCTATACGGCGCCGGCGCCGGCCGCGCAAGGCGCGCCATGGCCGCGCCCGGACGAAAAAAGCCCGGCGCGAAGGCCGGGCTGAAATGGAGTTGGTGATGGTGGGGTGTCTTCAGAGAAGACTTCGTTAACCTGCGCCCGGGATGGTTAAGCCCGGCTTAACAACGATGCGAGTGGGCCCCGACCTGGTGGCCCGCCACGGCCCCCGCGCCGGCCCCCAGCAGCATCCCGCCGGTGCGCGAGCCGCGGCCCGAGAGCTGGCTGCCGAGGAAGCCGCCGGCCAGGGCGCCGATCACCGTGCCGTTGCGCGCCGCCTGGTGGTGCGCCGCCCAGCAGTCGGAGCGGCGGTATACTCTGTGGTGATAGACGCGGTGGCGCGTGTCGGCCTGGCTGACGCCCGGCGCCGCGCCGGCCGCCAGGATCGAGGCCGCGGCGCCGGCCGCCATGATGATCCGCTTCATCGTCGGTTCTCCCCAAGCCGAGCTGTACGCTGCTGAAACAAAGCCCGGCCCGTCGCGGTTCCCGCCCTTGCCCGGGCCGGGCGCGGGACCTAGCATCCGCGCCGCCGGCTGGGCCGGCCCAATCACGCCACAGCCGCTCTCACGCCGCTCTTACAAGGATGACGCATGCCGCGTTCGGACAAGCCGGCGACCTTCGTGCTGGTGCACGGCTCCTGGCACGGCGGATGGTGCTGGCGGCGCGTCGCCGACCGGCTGACTGCGCGGGGGCACAAGGTGTACACCCCGACCCTGTCGGGCCTGGCCGAGCGCTCGCACGCCAACAATCCGCGGATCGACCTCAGCACCCACGTCGATGACGTGGCGGGGCTGTTGAAATGGGAGGCGCTGGAGGATGTGGTCCTGGTCGGCCACTCCTACGCCGGCATGGTGATCTCGGGCGTGGCGGAGAAGGCGGCGCCCGGCGCCATCGGCTCGATCGTCTTCCTGGACGCCTTCCTGCCTGAGGACCGCAAGTGCCTGTTCGACTACGTCACGGGCGGGGAGGGCGGCCCGGGCGCGGCCATGGCGGCCGAGGGCAAGGCCACCGGCTTCGTCTCGCCGATCCCGGCGGCGGTGTTCAACGTCAACGAGGCGGACCGCGACTGGGTCGACAGCCAGTGCACGCCGCAGTCCTATCGCTGCTTCCTGCAGCGGCTGCGCCTGACCGGCGCGCGCGAGCGCATCCCGAAGAAGGCCTTCATCCTGGCCACCGAGTACATGGGCCTGCGCGATGCGAGCTTCGTGGACAAGGTGAAGGCCGACCCGACCTGGCGCTACTACGAGGTGGCGTGCGGCCACGACGTGATGCTGGACGAGCCCGACCGGCTGACCGAGATCCTGGAAGAGGTGGCCTGAACCGCCTCAGCTCCCGCGGGCGCGCAGGAACAGGCCGACGGTGAGCAGGATCCCGATCGCGATCACCACCACCTTCAGCGCCTTCTCCGGCACCCGGTGCAGCACCCGCGCGCCGACGATGCTGCCGAGCACGGCCCCGACGCAGGCCACCGCGCAGGCGATCCAGCGGACCTGGCCCGAGAACAGGAAGATCACCACGGCGGTGAAGTTCATCACCCCGGCCAGCACGTTCTTGGTCGCTCCGGCGGCGCGCACCGGCATCCGGCTCAGCGCCAGGGCCGCGAGCATCAGGAAGCCGATCCCGCCGCCGAAATAGCCGCCGTAGATCGCGATGCCGAACTGGATCGCGCCGGCGACGGGCGGAGTCAGTTTGGCTTCGGCGGTCTTGGGGGGCCGCCCGAAGGCGCCCCAGGCGAACGCCGCGGTGGCGAACAGCACCAGCCACGGCACCAGCCGGGCGAAGAAGCTGCTGGGCGTCAGCAGCAGCAGCACCGCACCGACGCCGCCGCCCGCCAGGCTGATGATCGTCAGGGCCCGCAGGGACAGCCCCTCCGTGCCGCTCGCCAGCCGCCGGCCCATCCAGCCGCCGGTCACCTGCCCCGGGAACAGGGCGACGGTGGAGGTGATGTTGGCCGCTCGCGCGTCCATGCCGGTCAGGATCAGCGAGGGCAGGGTGATGAACGAGCCGCCGCCGGCCAGCTGGTTCTGGGCGCCCGCCCACAGCGCCGCGACGAACAGCACGCCAAGGCGGATCAGATAACTCGAATGCAACGGCGCGCTCCGCTCATGTCTGCTGCAGCGAACCGCGCCAGCCTCGGCGGTCTGAACCGGCGGAGACCTGCCCGGGGTGGGGCGGATTTGTGGTCCAGCCAGCGACAAGTCAACTCAGGCCGCGCCGGAAAGTCCCGTCGCGCAAAGGGCTCGCCGCCATATGGGGCATGCCGTCGCGGCGTTGGGGGCTGCGTCTCGCGCCGGTTTGCAGAGCGGGCTTTTTCCGGCAAAACCAGTGCGGGGCGAAGGAACGAACATGGCTTTGTCGATAGGCGTGCCCGCGCCAAGCTTTGTGGCGCCATCCCCGGAGAACCCGCGCTACCAGTTCAACAGCCTGGGCGGCCGGTACGTCGTCCTGGCCTTCCTGCCGCCCCCCGGCGAGGCGCGCGACGCCGCCCTGCGGGAGGTGCAGGCGCATGCGGCGCTGTTCGCGAGCGGGAGTGTGACCCTGTTCGGCGTGCTGCCGGACGCGGAATCCTACGCCGAGGCGCGCAACCGGCCGCCGTGGCGCTGGTTCGCCGACATGGAGGGCGAGCTGCGGCGCCTCTACGACGCGACGGCCGAGGACGGCTCGGTGCAGCCGTGCTGGGTGGTGGTCGATCCCTCCATGCGGATCATGGGCTCGGCGCCGCTGGCCATGGGCGCGATGGTGTTCGAAAAGCTCGCCGAACTGGGCGATCCGGATCGCCACGCGGGCGTTCCCATGCACGCGCCGGTGCTGATCGTCCCCCGCGTCTTCGAGCCGCCGCTCTGCCGTCGGCTGATCGACTACTACCGGGGGATCGGCGGCTCGCCCTCGGGCGTGATGCGGGTGGTGGACGGCAAGACCGTCCCGGTGCTCGACAATTTCAAGCGGCGCCGGGACGTGACGATCGCCGACGCGGCGCTGCAGGCGCTGACGCGGGCGCGGATCACCGAACGGCTGATCCCCGAGATCAGGAAGGTCTTCCAGTTCCGGGCCACCCGCCTGGAGCGCTACATCGTGGCCTGCTACGACGCGGAGGAGGGCGGCTATTTCAATCCCCACCGCGACAACACCACGCCCGGCACCGCGCACCGCAAGTTCGCGGTCTCCATCAACCTGAACGCGGAGGAGTTCGAGGGCGGGGACCTGCGCTTCCCCGAGTTCGGCCGCCGCACCTATCGTCCGCCGACGGGCGGGGCGGTGGTGTTCTCCTGCTCGCTGCTGCACGAGGCCACGCGCGTGCAGAGCGGGACGCGCTTCGCCTTCCTGCCCTTCCTCTATGACGAGGCGGGGGCCGAGATCCGCCGGGCCAACCTGCACACCTTTGAAGGCGTCGACGCGACGGCGCCAAGCGGGCCGCAGCCGGCGGCCATCGATCGCTGATCCGGCGCTGGAACGGGATTGGAGGCCTGGCCGAGAATCGAACTCGGGTGCACGGATTTGCAGTCCGCTGCGTAACCACTCCGCCACCAGGCCTTGGGGCGTCCTTCGGAAGCGGCGGATGGCTAACAGACCCGCCGACCACGGGCAATCTGATATGGCGCGCATTGCGCTCGGGTTAAGGCCGGACCTATAAGCGACGCCGATCCTCTCCTCCGTCCCCAGGGCCTTGCGAGTTCGCCGATGACCTTCGATTTCGCCGCGGCGCGCAACAACATGGTCGAGAGCCAGGTCCGCACCAGCGACGTCACCGACCACGCCATCCAGGACGCCATGCGCAAGGTTCCGCGCGAGGCGCTGTGCCCGCCCGACAGGCAGGCGCTGGCCTATGCCGACGTCGAGGTGCCCTACGCCCCCGGCCGCTGGCTGATGCGGCCGCGCGAGCTGGCCAAGCTGCTGCAGGCGCTGCGGCCGCGCGCCGGCGAGCGCGCCCTGGCGATCGCCGCGCCCTATGCGGCGGCGGTGCTCGAGGCCATGGGCCTGACGGTGACCCAGCTCAGCGACGGCGACCTCTCCAAGCCGGTCGGCGGCGATTACGACGTGATCCTCTGCGAGGGCGCGGTCAGCGCCGTCCCGCCCGCATGGCTCGCCGCCCTCGGCCCCGGCGGCCGGCTGGCCGTGGTCGAGCGCGCCGGCGCGGTGGGCAAGGCGCGGCTCTACGTCAAGGAAGCCGACGGCCTCGCCTCGCGCGAGGTGTTCGACGCCACGCCGCCCTATCTGCCGGGCTTCGAGCCCAAGGCCGCCTTCGCCTTCTAGGCCGCGCGCCCGGGCGAATGACGAAACCTTAACTGGCGAAGCCTCGCCCCCACGTCCTAGACGGATCATAGTCCGTGGCGAGTCCGCCGCCGCAGCCGGCGCGCGGAAGGGGGGTTCCGATTCGCATGCCGACCCTGTTTCGCGGAGCCCTGTTGGGCGCCGCCTGCGGCTTGGCGCTCGGCGCGGCCGGCGCCGCGACGGCGCGGGCGGAGACGCTGACCGACGCGATCGCCCTGGCCTACCAGACCAACCCCACCCTGCAGGCGGAGCGGGCCCAGCTTCGCGCCACCGACGAGGTCTATGTCCAGGCGCGGGCTGGCTATCGGCCCACCGCCAATGTGCAGGCGTCCGGCCAGTTCCAGTGGGAGACGCTGGGCTCGCGGGTGGGGTGCACCGTCTTCAGCTGCCCGGCCATCGACCAGTCCGCCAACGCCAACCAGTTCTCGGCCCAGCTCCAGCTCACCCAGCCGCTCTACACCGGCGGGCGGACCACGGCCCAGGTGCGCGGGGCGGAGGCCCAGGTGCTGGCCGAGCGCGAGCGCCTGCGCCAGACCGAGGGGAGCGTCCTGCTCGGCGTGATCCAGGCCTATGTCGACGTCCGCCGCGACCAGCAGAGCCTGGCGATCCGCAAGGAGAACGTCGGCGTCCTGCAGCGGCAGGTGGACGAGACCCGCGCCCGGTTCGACGCCGGCGAGGTGACCCGCACCGACGTCGCCCAGTCGGAGGCGCAGCTGGCCGCCTCGCAGTCGGAGCTGTCCACCGCCCAGGCCCAGCTCGCCATCAGCCGCTCGGCCTACGCCGCCGCGGTGGGCCAGAGCCCCGGCGACCTCGCGCCCGAGCCGCCGTTCGGGACCTTTCCCGCCACCGTCGAGCAGGCGTTCGACACCGCCGAGGCCAACAATCCCGCGATCGGCCAGGCCGACTACCAGGAGCAGTCGGCGGCCGCCGATCTCGCCGCCGCCAAGGCCCAGCGCATGCCGCAGGTCTCGGCGAGCGGCGGCTTCGGCTACTCCCAGCCGGTCACGCCGTGGGACGCGGCCCTGGGCGCGCGGGCGTTCACCGCCGGCGTCACCCTGTCGCAGCCGCTGTTCTCGGGCGGCATGGTCTCGTCGCAGATCCGCCAGGCGGTCGAGCGGCAGAACATCGCCCGCATCCAGATCGAGCAGGCGCGCCGCAACGCTGTCCAGACCATCTCCGATTCCTGGAACCAGCTCCTGGCCGCGCGCGCCTCGATCACCGCCAACGAGGAGGCGGTGCGCGCCGCCACGGTCGCCTTCGACGGCACGCGGGCCGAGCAGGAGGCCGGCCTGCGCACCACGCTGGAGGTGCTGAGCGCCCAGCAGGTGCTGCGCGACGCCCAGCTCGCCCTGGTCAACGCCCGCGCCGACGAATACGTGGCCTCCGCCTCGGTGCTGAACGTCATGGGGCTGCTGCAGGTCCGCACCCTGGCGCCGGAGCTGGAGATCGAGCCCGGCGGCCATTCGCTCGGCCAGCTCAAGCACGCGTTCGGCTACACCCCGCTGGAGGAGCCGGTCTCCGCCCTGGACGCGGTCGGCGCGCCCGAGGTGCGCCGCCGGCCCGAGCCGCTGGACGGGCCGATCGCCGTCAATCCGCAGCCGCCCGCGGCGGTTTCCACGCCCGGCGCGCCCTGAACGGCCTCCGCGGCGCCGCGGCAAATTGCAGGACGCCGCGTCAGCGCTTAGGCTAGGGCCGTAGCGACTCGTGGGGCGACCATGTCCGAGACCAACCAGGAACCGACGATGGAGGAGATCCTGGCCTCCATCCGCCGGATCATCTCCGAGGACGACGCCCCGGCGGCGGCCGCGCCCGCGGCGCCGACGCCCGCCCCGGCGCCCGCTCCCGTGGTCGAGCCCGAGCCGGAGCGTCTGGTCGCCGCCGAGCCGCCCAGCCTGGCCGACGATGACGACGGCGTCCTGGAGCTGACCGACCGCGTCGAGCCGGCGCCCGCGCCGGCTCCGCCGCCGGAGCCTGAGCCGCGCGCCGACCTCGACTTCCGCCTGCCGCCCCGCGAACCGGAGCCGCGCCCGGCGCCGTCGTTCCGCGAAGAGGCGCCCGTCTGGCCGGCCCGGTCCGACGAGCCCCTGGTCAGCGGCTCGGCCGCCGAGCAGGCGTCCACCGCCTTCAGCCAGCTCGCCCGCAGCCTCGCCATGCCCCAGGGCGGCCGCTCGCTGGAGGACGTGGTGCAGGAGCTGCTGCGGCCGCTCCTGAAGGAATGGCTGGACGCCCACCTCGCCGACATCGTCCAGGCCAAGGTCGAAGCCGAAGTCGAACGCATCGCCCGCGGCCGAGTACGGTAACCCCTCTCCCATAGGGAGAGGGAGGGGCCCGTCGCGAAGCGATGGGAGGGTGAGGGGTTCCGATGCCGCCTCATGACCTGCTGACCGCCTGCGCGCGCGAACTGCGCCGCAGCCAGACGGACTGCGAACGAAAACTCCGGGCGGTCTTGCGCGGCCGAAAGCTATCCGGCTTTAAGTTCCGCCGTCAGCAGCCCGTCGCCGGCTACATCGCCGACTTTCTCTGTCTAGAAGCCAAGCTGATCGTTGAACTGGATGGCGGCCAACATGCCGATCGAGCCGAGTATGACGCCACAAGGACTCAGGTCCTGGAGAACGCCGTCATCACCCCTCTCCCTGCGGCAGAGGGCATAGAGCCATGCTTGAAAAGACCTTCGATCCGCTAGCCGTCGAGCCGCGCCTGTATGAGCGGTGGGAGCAGTCCGGCGCGTTCTCGCCGACGGACGACCCCGCCGCCGCGCCGTTCTGCATCGTGATTCCGCCGCCGAACGTGACGGGGTCGCTGCACATGGGCCACGCCCTGAACAACACCCTGCAGGACGTGCTGACCCGGTTCGAGCGGATGCGCGGCAAGGCGGCCCTGTGGCTGCCGGGGACCGACCACGCCGGCATCGCCACCCAGATGGTGGTTGAACGCCAGCTCGCTCAAGCCGGCAACATCACCCGCCGCGATCTCGGCCGCGAGGAGTTCGTCGACCGCGTCTGGAAATGGAAGGCGGAATCGGCGGGCGTGATCCAGCGCCAGCTTCGCCGCCTGGGCGCCTCTTGCGACTGGAGCCGCGAGCGCTTCACCCTGGACGAGGGCCTGTCCGCCGCCGTCCGCAAGGTGTTCGTCACCCTGCACAAGGAAGGGCTGATCTATCGCGACAAGCGGCTGGTGAACTGGGACCCGCAGTTCCAGACCGCCATCTCCGATCTCGAGGTCGAGCAGCGCGAGGTCGAGGGCGCCTATTGGCATCTGGCCTATCCGCTGGCCGACGGCTCGGGCGAGATCGTGGTCGCCACCACGCGGCCGGAGACCATGCTGGGCGACACCGCCGTGGCCGTGCATCCGTCCGACGAGCGCTACCAGGCGATGGTCGGCAAGCTTGTCGCCCACCCGATCACCGGCCGGCAGATTCCCATCGTCGCCGACGACTACGCCGATCCGGAGAAGGGCTCGGGGGCGGTGAAGATCACCCCGGCGCACGACTTCAACGACTTCCAGGTCGGCAAGCGGCAAGGCCTCCCGATGATCAACATCTTCGACGCCTTCGCCCGCATCAACGACGCCGCGCCGGCCGAGTACGTCGGCATGGACCGCTTCGACGCCCGCAAGGCCATCGTGGCGCGGGCCGAGGCCGAGGGCTGGCTGCGCGGGATCGAGAAGACCCGCCACGTGGTGCCGCACGGCGACCGCTCAGGCGTGGTGATCGAGCCCTACCTGACCGACCAGTGGTACGTCGACGCCAAGACCCTGGCGGGCCCGGCCGTGAAGGCGGTCGAGGACGGCCGCACGGTGTTCGAGCCGCGCAACTGGGAGAAGACCTACTTCGAATGGATGCGGAACATCGAGCCGTGGTGCGTCTCGCGCCAGCTCTGGTGGGGCCACCGCATCCCGGCCTGGTACGGGCCGGAACTCGACGAGCGGGGTTTCGCAGTTTCGCCCACGGGGAAGATTTTCGTCGCCGAGACCGAGGCTGAACTAATACAGCTAGCAAAGGCGTACTATGGCCCGCAGGCCGAAATTGTTTTCTCGGGACCGGAGGTCTGGACCCAAGATCAAGCTTCCCAAAAGACGTTAAAGGCGTGGCTTCAGCAGGACGAGGACGTCCTCGACACCTGGTTCTCCTCGGCCCTGTGGCCGTTCTCGACGCTCGGGCTGGCCCGAGGCGACCGACGACGTGCGGCGGTTCTATCCGACCACCATCCTGGTCACCGGCTTCGACATCATCTTCTTCTGGGTCGCCCGGATGATGATGATGGGTCTTCACTTCATGGATGAGGTCCCGTTCCACAAGGTCTTCATCAACGCCCTGGTCCGCGACGAGAAGGGGCAGAAGATGTCGAAGTCCAAGGGGAACGTGATCGATCCCCTGGGCCTGATGGACGAGTACGGCGCGGACGCCCTGCGCTTCACCCTGACGGCGATGTCCGGCCAGGGACGCAACATCAACCTGTCGCGCCAGCGCGTTGAAGGCTATCGCAATTTCGGCACCAAGCTGTGGAACGCCGCGCGGTTCTGCCAGATCAACGGCTGCGTCCGCGACCCCGGCTTCGATCCCGGCGCGGCGGCTCAGACGATCAACCGCTGGATCCGCGGCGAGACGGTGCGCACCGCCCACGAGGTCACCGCGGCGCTGGAGGCCTGCGGCTTCGACGAGGCCGCCGCGGCGCTCTACCGCTTCATCTGGAACGTGTTCTGCGACTGGTATCTGGAGCTGGCCAAGCCGATCCTCAACGGCGAGGACGAGGCCGCCCGCGCCGAGACCCGCGCCATGGCCGCCTGGGTGCTCGACCAGTGCCTGAAGCTGCTGCACCCCATCGCGCCGTTCATCACCGAGGAGCTGTGGGGCGAGCTGGGCGGCGACGGCATGCTGATGACCGCCCCCTGGCCCGACCTGCCGCGCGCCTGGATGAACGACGAGGCGCAGGGCGAGATCGGCTGGCTGATCGCGGTGGTCACCGAGGCCCGCTCGATCCGCTCGGAGATGAACGTGCCGCCGTCCGCGCGCCTGCCGCTGACCGCCAGCGGCGCCGACGCGACCCGGGGCGCGCTCGCCGCAAGGAAAGCCGCGGCTAGAAACCGGCGCTCAACTTCACGCCGATGGTACGGGGCCGGGGCGAGAACACCCGCAGCCCGTCCTGCTGGGCGTCCAGCCCGACATAGGCGGCCTTGTCGCCGACGTTCTGCACGAAGACGCTGGCGTCGTAGTTGGCCCAGCGCACGCCCAGCCGCAGGTCCCACAGGGTGTAGGACGGCAGGACCGCATAGTAGTTGTCGCCGCTGTTGAACCCGGTCGCCGTGTCGGAGCGATAGGTCATGTCGACCTGGCCGTAGGCGCTGATCGTGCTGGTGATCGGCGCCTCGTACTCGGCCTGGGCGGTGGCGTTCCACTTGGGCACGAACGGCACGCGGTCGCCCTTGTAGCCGGGGGTGCCCGCGGCGGCCACGTCGGCCGGCAGGTCCTCGGCCAGGGTGGCGTCGACGTAGGTGATGCTGCCCGACACGGTCAGGCCGGTGATCGGCTTCAGGGTGCCGTCGAGCTCGATCCCGTCGGTGCTGGTCTTGCCGGCGTTCAGCGTATAGCCGAAGGCGCCTTGGGACTCCGCCTCCACCTGCTGGTTGGTCCAGTTGATGTGGTAGTAGCTGAGGTCGACGAACAGCTTGCGATCGAAGAAGTAGGCCTTGGCCCCGACCTCGTAGTCCCACAGGCTGTCGGGCTGATAGGTCAGCGGCACGGTGTTGTCGCCGAACTGGACGGCGCTGTAGTACGAGGTGTTGATGCCGCCGATCCGGAAGCCCGACGCCGCGCGGGCGTAGAGGCTGATCTCCGTGGTCGGCTTCCACAGCAGGGCGAAGTTGTAGGTGGTCTTCGACTCCGAGGCCTTGCCGTCGAAGGTCTGGTACGGCGTCGTCAGGCAGCCCGTCACGAAGGCGCAGCCGCCGTCGCCGGCGCCCGGCGCGATGTCCTGGGTGTTGTCGGCGGACTCGTGCACGCGGGCGTTGAAGTAGCGGATGCCGGCGGTGGCGGTCAGGTTCTCCAGGATGTGGTAGTCGGCCTGGGCGTAGACGGCGTACTGGTTCGTCCGCTTCAGGTCGTCCGCGCCGTACAGGATGACGCTGTTCTGGACGGGGCCGAAGTTGTTCCCGGGCTCGTAGAGGCCGGCCGCCTGGCACGAAGCGATCGTATAGCAGGGCGTGACGCCGTCGGAGCCGGAGATGATGGCGTTCGAATTGAAGTAGGTCTGGTCCTGCTGGTAGTAGGCGCCGGCCACCAGCTGCAGCGGGCCGCTCCAGCTCGAGGTGAAGCGCAGTTCGCCCGTGTAGTCGTGATAGCGGATGAACGGCACATAGCTGGTCGGCCAGGGCAGGCCGAAGCCAAAGGCGGTCGGGGTGCTGTCCTCGGGCTGGAAGTTGTACTTGTTGCCGTAGGAGAAGGCCGCCAGCAGCGAGCCGATCCCGACGTCATAGTTGGCGTTCAGATAGGCCAGGGTATAGCGGTCGCGGTACGGCTCGCGCGTCGGCGACAGATTCTGGTAGGGGTGCAGCGGCGTGACCCCGTCCAGCGGGCTCACCGCGAACCAGGCCTGCGATCCGTCCACCGCCACGTGCTGATAGGTGACGCCGGCCGTCAGGGTCAGGGCGTCGCTGGGCTTGAACAGGAGCGTCAGGCGGCCGCCATAGACGTGCTGGTCGTTGACGTTCTTATAGGTGACGCCGCCGATGGTCTGGTCGATGTAGCCGCCGCCCTGTTCGCCCCAGCCCACCAGGCGCAGGCCGAGCTTGTCCTTCACGATCGGCGCGCTGAAGGCGAAGTCGCCGGTGTAGAAGCCGTTGCCGCCCGTTCACCCCGGCCGCCGTGGCCTCGGCGAAGCCGGTGACCGTGTTCAGGTCAGGCTTGGCGGTGACGACGCGCAGGGTGCCGTCCATCGAGCCGGCGCCGAACAGGGTGCCTTGCGGGCCCTTCAGCACTTCCACGCGCTCCAGGTCGTGCAGGCGCAGGCCCGGCGTGCCGTCGCCGCGCAGGTCGTCGTTGGCTCCGCCGACCAGGGGCGCTTCGTCCAGATAGATGCCCGTGGTCGAGCCGACGTTCGACGAGATGCCGCGGATCACGATCTGCTGCTGCGAAGCGCCCAGGTTCTGGGTGGTCAGCGACGGATCGAGCTTGGAAAGGTCCTGGATGCTGGTGACGTTGAACTGCTGAAGCTTCTGGCCGCTGAAGGCGGTGACGGCCAGCGGGATGTTGGTGACCGACTCTTCGCGCCGCGTGGCGGTGACGACCAGTTCGGAGACAGAGGCGCCTCCGTTTTCACCATTCTGACTGACAGCGGTCCCGCCGCCTTGTCCGGCAGCCGCCGGACCGGATTGTGCAAAAGCCTCGGTTGAAATCGCCGCAGCCGCTGACGCGATCAGTGCAATTCCCAAGGTGCGTGACAAGCATGTGCTTGACCACAGTTGGCGCGATCTTTTCATTGTTGAGCCCCCTCAATAATAGGCTTGCAAACTCGAAAATTGGGACAGCCAGCACCGGACAGTTCTTGTCCCGCACACGGGCGAATGCCCAGATGCGACTGTTCCGTAGGATGGCCGTTGCCAACTCTACATATTCGTATCACGCAAAAAACGTCTGACAATCCTAATCGTCATGCTGCATCTGCGAAGGCAAAGGCGCCCATCGCTTGGGCGACGAACGGTGTCGGCGCCCGCATTCCGGTCGCGCCGAGGAGCCTACACGTCTCAGGAGGGGAATTTCGCCGCCAGGGAATCGCCGCCGCGGGTGCGGCGCAGGCCGCGCACGCCCAGCCCGCCGTTGGTCTCGATCACCGAGCCGGTGATCACCCGGTTGTCGGCGCGCGAGGCGAGCAGCACATAGGCGCCGGCATGGTCCTCGGGCGCGGCCCGGGATACCGATCGGGATGATCGGCTCGATCGCCTGGTCCATCTCGGGAGAGTCGAAGGCGGGGCCGCCCTGCTCGCCGAAGACGGCCGGGGTGCGGATGGGCGTGCGCGTGGCGCCGGGCGCGACGCCGTTGACGCGGATCACCGGCGCCAGCTCGTGCGCCAGCTGGCGCATGATCCCGAGGTCGGCGTGCTTGCTGGCCACGTACATCACCCCGCCGCCGTCGGGGTAGAGCGAAGAGTTCGACAGGGTGAAGATGATCGAGCCTTCGGTCTTCACCAGTTCGGGCAGGGCCGCGCGCGCCACCAGGAGCTGGGCGAGGACGTTGACGCCGAACACCAGGCCGTAGCCCTCGGCCACCTGCTCGATCGAGAGATCGGCGAACTCGGTGAAGCTGTCGAAGATCCCGGCGTTGCCGACGAGCACGTCGAGCTTGCCGAAGGCGTCCACCGTCCTGCGGACCGCCGCGACCGCGCCCGCGGGCGTCGTCAGGTCGGCCTCGACCACCACGACCTCGTCGCCGAGCGCGGCCTTCAGGCTGGCGAGGCCGGCGGCGTCCACGTCCGCCACGCCGACGCGGGCGCCTTCGCGGACGTAGCGCTCGACCACGGCCCGGCCGATGCCGCTGGCGCCGCCGGTGACCAGGGCGACCTGTCCGTCCAGAGCGCCCATGGTCAGGCTTCCGCCGGGGCGAAGTGGCCGATCGAGGGTTGGCCGGCGGCGAGGGCGGCGACCGTCTGGAAGAAGGCGCCGGCTTCGGGCCTGGCGGCGGCCGCCTGGTGCGCCTCGCTCGACGCCCAGCCGATCACCGCCACCACCACGTCGCGCGCCGGGGTGACCAGGACGTGCAGCTCCCGGCAGGCGGGCGCCGAGAGGAAGTCGGCGCGGGCGGCGTCCAGCGCCGCGATCAGGGCGTCGGCCTGAGCCGGCGCCACCGGGATGCGGGCGATCTCCACGCTCAGAGAGTCAGGTCCCAGCATGATCAGAAGAAGATGCTGAGGTTGTGGGACTTCAGCACCGTCTGGTCGAGCAGGACCAGCCGCCGGACCAGCTTAAAGCTGTCGCCGTCGCGGCGGAGCACGTCGCGCCGCTCGCCGGTGAAGACGTCGTAGGGCAGGTCGGCGCGCGAGCGGGTGATCACGAACGAGGTGGTGGCCGCCAGCCGCTCGCCGTCCAGCCGGTCGACCAGCAGGTTCGACACGATGTGGCGCGAGCGCGAGCCGGGCTGCTCGGCCCAGGCCTGTTCGGTCTGCAGCCGCGCCACCCGCGAGGCGAGGGAGGCGTGGTTCTCGGCGAAGAAGCCCATCTCCGGCCGGAAGCCGTCGCCGTCCTTGGGCAGCACGCTCTGGCGCGAGGGCATCTCGTAGACGACGTCCGGCGCCATCAGGGCGAGCCAGGCCTCGAACCGGCCGGTGTCGAGCATCCGCGCCTCGCGGTACAGCCACTCCAGCACGGCGTTGTAGTCGGCCGAGCCGACGGGGACGGAGGCGATCGCCTCCTTGATCGCGGTTTCCATCAGCGCACCCACGGGGTCTGTTCGGTCATCCAGCGGCGCCATTCGGCGTAGAACGCCAGTTGCGCGCGCTCGCCATAGCTGCTCGGCCAGGCGTCGCCCGGGCCGGGGAAGTTCGGGTCCGGCTGCATGTGCAGGCCCATGCCGTGGTGCAGGGAGTGCTTCTGGGCGATCTTGCCCTGGTTCACCCGGGTGCACTCCTCCCAGTTGGCCATGTCGTCCTGCTCGAAGATGCCGGACGGGCCGAAGGTGCGCACATAGGCCTCGTAGCTGGCCTTGCGGTATTCGGGGGAGGCTTCCTTGTCGATCATCAGGAAGGCCCAGATCCGGGTCGTGGTCGGGCTGGTCGGCTGCCAGATGCGGAAGTTCAGGAACGGCGCCGGCGGCGCCTCCGCGTCGCCCTGCACCATCACCTGCAGGAAGGTCAGATTCGGGAACACGTTGCCGACGCTGTAGGTGGTGTTTTCCGCGACCTTCATCTGCGCCGGCGAGAGGTGCTTCTCCAGCTGCGGCATCAGCGCCTTGGGCAGGCCGAAGTGGCTGAACATCGGGTCCGGCGCGCCGGGCACCACGTGCAGCACGTGGCCGCCGTCGGCCCGGATCAGGTGGCCGTAGGACAGCGACATCGGGTCGGGCGGCAGAAGGCCCAGCTCCACCACCGAGCCGTGGGCGGTGTAGAGGTGCTGGTTGTCGCAGGCGTTCTCCGCCCCGAACTTCCAGTTGGCCGCGACCTCCCACATGGTCGGCGCGCCGACGACCTCGACCCCGCCGTCGGTGCGGCCCAGGAACATGTCGAGGTAGAAGGTCATGTCGCCGAGGAAGGCCTTCAGCGGCGGCGCCTCGGCGCTCCAGGTCCCGAAGATCATGCCGCGGTAGCTGTCGACCTGGGTCACCGGCACCAGGCCCAGCTCTTCCTTCTTCAGGGAGTCCGCGTCGTACATCTCCTCGGCGAAGGCGGAGACCAGGGCGCCGGTCTTGGAATAGGCCCAGCCGTGGTAGGCGCAGCGCAGGAACGAGGCGCGGCCCCGGTCGGCCCGGCACAGGCGCATGCCCCGGTGGCGGCAGGAGTTCAGGAAGGCGCGGACCACGCCGTCGTCGCCCTTGACCAGCACGACGGCTCGCCGGCCAGCTCGCGGGCGACATAGTCGCCGGGGTTCTTCAGCTCGGACTCGTGGGCCAGGAAGCCCCAGGCGCGGCGGAAGATCTGCTCCTGCTCCAGCTCATAGAGCTCGGCGTCGGCGTAGAGGCGGCGGGAGATCTTGCCCTTGTCCGCGTCGACCAGGCTTTCGACGCTGACGCCGTCCTTCAGCAGGGTCGGCGAGCGTTCGACAGTGTCTGTCAGCATGGGATGGAATCCTTCGGCTGTAAGCGGGTGCGGCGGGGCGGGGTCATGAGGCGGCGGCCTTCCAGGCGCCCCAGGGCCTCTGGCCAGGGACGCCGAACGACGGCTGGGCGGCGGCCGGGTCGGGCGGCGCGACATAGACGGCGCCGTCCACGATCCGGGTCTCGAAGGTGGGCAGGGGAACGGTGGCCGGGCCGACGCAGACCGCGCCGTCCCTGGGCGAGAACATCGCCCCGTGCATCGGGCACTCGATCAGGCCGTCCGGGGTCAGGGTCTCGGCGGCCAGCACCACCCGCGCATGGGTGCAGAACGGCGACAGGGCGTAGACCTCGTCGTCCACGCGGCAGAGCAGGGCGCGCAGTTCGGGCGTCTTGACGAGGGTCGGCCGGCCGGGCGCGAGATCGGCCAACGCGGCGGCGCGCACCATCGGGCGGCCGTCGGCGGCGAGCGGCGGGGCGGCTTCGCCCGTCATCAGGCCGGCTCCTTCGGCTTGGCGGTGACCGAGGCGATGGCGATCTCGTCGATCTGAAGGTCCGTCATGGTCCGCGGCATGCCGCAGAGGAACCTGGCGGTGTCGTCGACCTCGTAGCGGGTCAGGGGCTCGGCCGCGTCAAGCGCCTCCACGATGGTCTCGGCGACCACCTTCGGCTCGGTGGCGGTGGGGTAGCCTTCCTCCACCATCAGGGCGAAGGCGTCGTAGAGGTCGCCGTAGAGGGCGCGGGCCTCGTCGGTCAGCGCGGCGCGCTCGCGGTCCAGCTTGGCGGCCATGGCGGTGACCATCGGCGTCTTGATCGGCCCCGGCTCGACGATCGAGACCTTGACGCCCCACTTGCCGGCCTCGCGACGGGCGAGGTCGCCGAGCGCCTCGATCGCGTACTTGGACAGGGTGTAGGCGCCGTTGAACGGCAGGGCGACCTTGCCGGAGATGGAGCTGACGAATACGAACCGGCCCTTGGTGGCGCGCAGCAGCGGCAGGCACTGCTGGTAGATCGCCACGCAGCCCATGGTGTTGATCTCGAAGGTCTCGCGGAACTCCGACAGCGGCGTGGTCTCCAGCGGGCCGCCCGGCCAGACGGCGGCGCAGGTGACCACGGCGTCGAGCTTGAACCCGGGCGCAGCGAAGATCGGGGCCAGGGCCGGCGCCACGGAATCGGCGTCCGCCAGGTCGATGGGGACCAGGGCCCGCACGGTGGGGACGGCGGCGCGCACCCGCGCGGCCTCCGCCTCGTCCAGCACCACCCCGACCACCTCGTCGCCCGCCGCAGCGAGCAGCTTGACCAGCTCCAGGCCGACGCCGCCGGCCGCGCCCGTCACCAATACCGTCCGCGCCATGTGAATGTTCCTCTGGATCAGCCGACGGGTTCCAGCGCGGGCCGGTGGGCCGCGCCGCTGCGTTCGAACGCCGGCATCACCTCGCTGGCGAACAGCTCCATGCTGCGGATCGTGCGGTCGAACGGCATGTCGCCGATCTGCAGCACGGCGCAGAGGTTGCCGAAGCCGAGGTAGGATTCCAGCGCCTTCAGCTTCTCGCGCACCGTGGCCGGCGAGCCGACGATGGCGTAGCCCTGCTCCAGGAGCTCCTCGTAGCTCAGCTCGAAGAACTGCTTGGCGCCGGCCGAGACCAGGCCGCGCCAGGACTTCTCGGTCATGTAGCCGGCCGGGAAGTAGAGCTGCTGGGTGATCTTCAGGCCGCGGCGATAGAGCCACTCGACGTGCTGGCGGCCCTCCTCATGGGCCTTGGCGTCGGTCTCGGCGACGTAGATCGGGATGGACAGCCCGATCTGCTCCGGCTCGGGCGTATAGCCGCACTCGGCCGCCGCCCGGCGGAAGCCGTCGAACCAGCCCTTGATCACGCGCGAGGGGGCGTAGACCGACAGGTAGTTGTAGCGGTGCTCGGCCACCCACTTCATCGTCTCGTAGCTGCCGGTGCCCGGCACCCAGATCGGCGGGTGCGGCTGCTGCACCGTGCGCGGCCAGACGTTGACGTAGCGGAACTCGTAGTTGTCGCTGACCCACTGGAACGGCTCGCGCGTGGTCCAGGCCTTGATGATCAGGTCGTGGGCCTCGCGGAAGCGGGCCAGCGACTTGGTCGGGCTGATCGACTGGGCGTAGTACTCGAACCCGATCCCCCGCACGAAGCCGGAGATCACCCGCCCGCCGGAGATGGCGTCGAGCATGGCCACTTCCTCGGCCACGCGCAGCGGGTGGTCGCGGATGGCGATGGCGTTGCCGAGCACGCCCAGGCCGATGGTGCTGGTCCGCCGCGCCAGGGCCGCCAGGACGATGTTCGGCGACGGCATCAGGCCGTAGGCGGACTGGTGGTGCTCGTTCACGCAGACGGAGTCGAAGCCGAGCTTCTCGGCGTACTCCAGCTCGTCCAGGTAGCGGTTGAACAGGGCCGCGCCGAGCGTCGGGTCATAGACGCTGTTGGGCAGGATCAGGGAGGCGGACGTGTAGTTCTCGTCGAAGTCGTCCGGCAGGTACGGATAGGGCATCAGGTGGAAGAGGTTGAACCGCATGGCTGTCTCCTACCGTCAGCGTTCCAGGAACCGGACGATGGCCTGCACCGCTTCCTTCGGGCGCTCCATCAGCACGGCGTGGCCGGCGTCCGGGATCACCTGGAGCTCGGCGTCGGGGATCATGGCCGCGTACTTCTCGCCGTGCGACAGCGGCACCAGGCGGTCGTCGCCGCCCCACAGCACCAGGGTCGGCGCCGAGATCCGGTAAAGCCGCTTGGCCAGCTTGGGATTGCAGCAGAACGGCGACCAGGCGTAGCGGGCGAAGGCCGTCTCGTCGCGATAGAAGGCGGTCAGGGTGTCGAGGTCGGGGTTCTCCGGGAACAGGTCCGCCGCCGCCGCCGGATCGTGGAACAGGGCGGCGATCTTCTCCTGCGGGCCCATGGCGAACTGGTCCGCGATCGGCGCGCCGGGCACGCGCAGGCCGATGGCGTCCACCAGCACCAGCCTGGAGATCAGCTCCGGGGCCAGCACCGCCAGCTCGGCCGCCACCCAGCCGCCGAACGAGAAGCCGAGCACCATCGGGTCTTGCAGGCCCATCTTGGCGATCAGGTCGGCGTAGAGGAAGGCGAGGTCGTCGACGCCCTCCACCGACTCGATCTGGGCCGAGCGGCCGAAGCCGGGGCTGTCGGGCGCGATCACCCGGAAGTGCTGCGCCAGCATCTCGTGGTAGGGCATCCAGGCGCCGGCGCCGCCGGCGGGGTGGAGCACCAGCAGCGGGCGTCCCGCGCCGCCTTCAAGGATGCTGATCGATCCTCCAGGCACCGCCGCCGTCCTGTCGATCACGTCCGCCGTCATGTCCTCGACACCCCCATCGCGCAGGATCGTCGCGGGCGTGACCCCTTCGAGGCGCCGATCCAGCCGCGTCACGAGGAGACTACGGGCCGGCCTTTCAGATTGTCAACAATCGTATCAGACAATCCCGCCGATCAGCGGAAGGCGCCGTCGGGAAGGGCAAGCATGGCGTCGCGGACATCCCTGACCGACTCGCTGACCAGGGTCCGCGTCAGGGCCCGGTCGCCGGCCAGCACGGCCTCCAGGATCTCCTCGTGGCGGGTGATCCACTTGTCCTTCTGGGAGGTGATGCGCGCGCCCTCCAGCGCCAGGCGGAACAGGGTGGTCTCCAGCCGCATGCGCACCTCGGCCAGCACCGGGTTGTCGTTGACCACCGCCAGCACGTCCCAGAAGCGGGCGTTCTCGTCCATGAACTGGCGCGACTGCTCAAGCTCCGTCAGGTGGTTGTGGAAGGCCCGGACCTTTTCCAGCGAGTCCAGCAGGACGGCGCGCACGGCCGGGTCGTCGCGCCGGTCAATGGTCTTGTCGGCCATCAGCAGGCTGACCGCCTCCATCACCTCGATGGTGTTCTCCACCTCCTTGCGGGAGATGCGACGCACCGAGGCGCCGCGGTTCTTCTCGATCTCGATCAGCCCCTCCGACTCCAGCCGGCGGAACGCTTCGCGCACCCGCCCGCGCGAGACGCCGAGGCTGGCCACGAGGTCGCCCTCCACCAGCCGCTGGCCGGGCACGAAGACGCCCTGGTGGATCCAGTGGCGCAGCTCCGCCACGACCTTCTCCACGTCCGGGCCGGCGGGGGCCTTGGGCGGCGTGCTGGCTGGGTTCAACGGCTCCCTCCGCCGACTGATCGGAATCACCTTCGCCGTCATACCGCGAACGCTCCTTGATGCGACTATCGCGGATGCACTTGCCCGCGGCCGGATCGTCCGACAATATTGCGTGCAATCGCGATGTCCATGACGGCGCGCCCCTTCGCGCCCCGAGGAGCTGAAGACCGAGATGACCTTCCAGAGCCTGACCGCCGCTCCGACGACGCCCTATGTGGGCGCGGAGCTCTCCGGGATCGACCTGACCGCGCCCCTGACCAACCAGGGCATCCAGGACATCCACGACGCCCTGATCGCCTACGGCGTGATCTTCTTCCGCGACCAGCCGATCAGCCTGGAGCGCCTGAAGGAGCTCGGCCACTGCTTCGGCCGGCTGCACATCCACACCGGCGTCCGCGGCCTGTCGCAGGAGCACCCCGAGATCACCCACGTCCATTCGGACGAGACCTCCAAGCACGTGAACGGCGAGGTCTGGCACACCGACCTGTCGTGCGACCCGATCCCGCCGCTGGGCAGCATCCTGCACATGAAGGTCCTGCCGCCGTCGGGCGGCGACACCCTGTTCGCCAGCATGTACCGGGCCTACGACGCCCTGTCGGACCGGATGAAGGCCTATCTGGAGGGCCTGACCGCGACCCACGACGGCGGGCTGGCGTTCAAGCGGTTCAATCCGAACGGCACCTACAAGATCTCGACCCACCCGGTGATCGCGGTCCACCCGGTGACCAGGAAGAAGCTGATCTATGTGAACCGCGGCTTCACCGCGCACATCAACGAGCTGTCGCCGGAAGAGAGCGCGGCGGTGCTGGGCTTCCTGTTCAACCACTGCGAACGGCCCGAGTGGCAGACCCGGTTCCGCTGGGAGAAGGACTCGATCGCCTTCTGGGACAACCGCTGCACCCAGCATCTGGCGGTCTGGGACTATTTCCCGCACGTGCGCACCGGCTACCGCGTCCAGATCGCCGGCGAGGCCGCCCCGCTGGCCGAGGCCCCGCCGATCCAGTAGGGCTCTCCGGCCTTACACCCACCGCCGTCACCCTCGGCCTTGTGCCGAGGGTCCCTGCCTCCGCCACCCCGCACTCCGACGTCCGGCCACGGCGCAAGCGGCGAGAGGGACCCTCGGCACAAGGCCGAGGGTGACGGGCGAGGAAGCTGGGAATAGCGCCAGAGACAAAAAAGGCGGGGCTTTCGGCCCCGCCTTTGTCGTATCGGCGATGGCCGCCCGCCTCAGATCAGCGGGGAGACCGGGCCGTCCTCGATCGCGACCGGTTCGGCATGGCCGCCCAGGCCGATCAGCTTGGCGTAGGACGGGCGGACGAACTTGAACCGCGGCAGCGTCAACAGCAGCACGCAGGCGAAGGCAAGGCCGAGGCCGGAGACGATCAGCGCCAGCTTGTAGGAGCCGTGCAGGTCGTAGTCGAGGCCGAAGAAGTAGGGTCCGGCCGCGCTGCCGACCATGAACGAGCCGAAGATCAGGCCGTAGATGGCGCCGAACGCCTTGCGGCCGAAATAGCGGCTGATCAGGTAGCCCAGGATGTCGGTCTCCGCCCCCGCGCCCACGCCCACCAGGGCCGCGCAGGCGTAGAGGCTGCCCAGCGTCGGCTTGGCCAGCAGGGCCGCGACGCCGCCGCAGGCCAGGGCGAACAGCCCCGCCGCCACGAACGGCGCGAACGCCAAGTCGAGCAGGAAGCCGGCCAGCACCCGGGCGAAGGCCGAGAAGATGAAGAGGATCGCGACCCCCGCCACGCCCGCGGCCGGGCTGAAGCCGGCGTCGGTGACCAGGGACGGGAAGTGGATCTGGATGCCGTGGACGCAGGTGGCCACGAAGAAGAACAGCGCCAGCATGGTCCAGAAGCTGCGGGTCTTCAGGGCCTCCTTGACGGTGAGGTGGGTGTCCGAGCTCGCCGCCGCGGCCGCCGGCGACAGTTCCGGCCGCACCGGGCATTCCTTGATCAGGAAGATCGCGGCCGGCAGGCCGATCACCACCGGCAGGGCGGCCAGGCCGTAGAAGCCCGCGGCCCAGCCGTAGTGGCTCATCAGGTAGTTGGAGAGCGCCGGGGTGCCCGCCGCGCCGAGCGCCAGCCCCGACATCGCTATGCCCATGGCCAGGCCGCGGTAGCGGTCGAACCAGCCGGAAATGGCGTGCACATAGGCGACGGTGTTGGAGCCGGCCCCGACCACGCCGACGATGGCGTAGCCGATGTAGAAGCCGGTCAGCGAGCCGTGGCCGATCAGCAGCGGCAGGGCCGCCAGGCTGACGGCGTAGAGCACGAACGAGGTGATCAGCACCGGCCGCACGCCGATCCGGTCGATCAGCCGCCCGGCGAAGGGCGACACCACCGCCATCACCAGGGTGATCAGCGACAGGGCCAGGGTGATCTGGCCGCGGCCCCAGCCGAAGGTCGTGTGCAGCGGCTTGATGTAGGCGCTGAGGCTGATGATGGCGACGGGAGTGGAGCAGACCGCGACGCCGAGGATCGAGCCGACGACGACCAGCCACGCCTGCTTGCTGTCCACGCCTGCCGGGGACGGTAACGCCGAAGATGTCATGGGATTGGCCTGCACTTTACTATGGAACACGCCGCGCAGCGACGCGCACGGCTCGGATTGTCTGACACGCTGAGCCGCCGCCCGCGGGGGAGTCAAGCCGCCCGCGGCGCTGCGCGATCCTGAGCGCCGCGTGCCCAATGAGCAGGCGCCCGGGAGGGCCAGCGGCCGCCCGGCTCGTCATCGCGGCGCCGCCTCGGCGGCGCGGTAGCGCTCCACCAGCCACTGGTTCAGGCCCGCCAGGATCGGCTCGCGGCGGGAGATCGGCCCCCGCGGCGCGAAGCTGGAGCCCAGGCCCTGCTGCACCCGCACGAAGGCCACGTCGTCCTGCTCCACGAAGTGGCGGATGGCCGCGGTCTCCAGCTTGTGCACCTCGGGGAACTCGGGCAGCGCCAGGGTCTCGGCCGGATAGAGCCGGTGGCGCTTGGCGCGCATGCCGGTGGGGCCGGTCGGCAGCCAGCTCAGCACGATGACGCTGTCGGCCATCAGCTGGATGAACACGTTCGGGGCGATGACGATGGAGGTGGAGAGCCACCGCTCGTCCTCCGACAGGGTCGGGATCGGCGGGAAAACCGCCCGGCCGAGGTGGTTCAGGGTGTGGTCTACGTACCGGGCGCGCATGGTGAAGGCGAACACGCCCGCGGCCGGGTCCATCACCTTCATGTCGGCGCTGTCGAAGTCGAGCCCGGCCATGGTCGGGGTGTCGCCGTGCAGCTTGTCGCAGTGGTAGCACTCGCTCTGGCCCTCGGCGTAGACCTTCCAGTTCCAGGGGTAGTCGAACGTCATCTTGTAGTTGGGGTCCATCTGGAACTCCCCGCGCAGGTCCTCCAGCCGCCAGTCGGCGACGATCGGCTCCAGCGCCGCGAGGCGGTCGGCCAGGGGCGCGGCGTCCCTGTCGAAGTTGACGAAGATGATGCCGTGCCAGATCTCCACCCGAACCTGAGGCAGGCGGATGTTCTCGCGCACGAAGGGCTCGACGCCGTCCATGTCCGGCGCCCCGACCAGGCGGCCGTCGCGGTCGTAGGTCCAGCGGTGATAGGGGCAGACGAACCGGCCCTTGCAGTGGCCGGCGCCCTCCACCAGCACCATGGCGCGGTGCTGGCAGACGGCCGACATGGCGCTGATCCGGTCGTCCGCCGCGCGGATCACGATGATCGGCTCGTCGGCCACGGTGATGGTGAAGTAGTCCCCGACGTTGGGAATCTCCTCGGCCCGCCCGACGCAGACCCACTCCTTCCGCCATACCGCCGCCTGCTCGAAGCGGTGGAAGGCCTCGGAGGTGTAGGCCTCGGGCGGGAAGAACACCGACTTGCCCGTGCCCCGGGTGGAGGCTTCGAACTCGGCTAGGCGGATGGGGTTAGCGGCGGTCATGGATGCTTGCCTGCGTCTGCTGGAAGGGGATCAGCGGGCCTTGGGGGCCCAGATCCAGTCGATGTTGTCGTCATAGGTCTTGGCCGGCGCGGCCACGGTCCAGTTGGCCGCGTCGTTGACGTCGCCGGAGCCGGTGTAGCGCGCCACCTGCGGATAGGGGGCGAGGGGGCGGGTGCGCACCACCTTGCCGTCCTTGGACTCGGTGGCGATCACCTGGTCGGGGGCCTTGCCGTGCTCGACCCAGGCCACCGCCGCCGACAGCATGTCGAAGGTGTTGGGCGCGTCGCCGCCGCGGCAGTGGAACATGCCCGGCACCATGAACACGCGGAACCAGTCGCGCACCTTGTCGATCCCGCCGCCGTCGGCGGTCACCTTGGCGTAGTAGTCGAGGGTGGCCAGCGGCGAGACGCCCTGGTCGGCCCAGCCGTGATAGACGATCAGCTTGCCGCCGCGCGCGCTGAAGGCGGCCAGATCCGGGCGGGTGTAGGGCGCCACCGGGTCGTAGAGCGCGGCGGTGGCCTCGGACTTGGCCACGTCGGCGTCGAAGTCGTAGTCCCAGTGGCTGTAGCCGGCCGGCGGGTTCTTCTCGAACACGATGTAGCGCACCGCGCCGTCGGTGAAGGCGTTGACGTAGCCGCCGTCCCAGGCCGCCTCGCTGCCGAGCATCAGGTGCCCGGGGAACAGGCGCACGCCCTGGCTGTTGCGGACGCCGGCGTAGATGTTGCGCGCCGAGGTCACCTGCTCGGGACTCAGGCAGGTCGCCGCGACCTTGCCCTTGGGGCAGGCCAGCTTGGCGGGGTCGAACACGCAGGAGCGCGGATCGGTGATGATGCCGTCCTTCACCCCGTCCAGGCCGTCGCAGGCCGCGAGCACGGCGTTGTGCAGCAGGGCGATGGCCTCCGGCGGGAACACCAGGGCGCCGGAGCGGTCGATCAGCTGGCGGGCGTCCCAGTTGTTGGCGATGGGGCCGAGCCGGCCGGCGAAGGCGGGGTCGCCCGCCACGATGCCGTCGAAGTCGGCGGGGAAGGCCTGGGCCTCGCCCAGCCCCTCGCGGCCGCCGGTGGAGCAGCCGCGGAAATAGGAGAAGGCCGGGGCCGCCCCATAGTAGCTGGCGATGATCGCCTTTGACGCCACGGCCATCAGGTGGGCCGAGCGGCCGCCGAAGTCCTTGCGCAGCTCCGGCACGCCGCCCCAGACGGGATCGCGCAGCATGTCGCCGACGTGGCCCATGTTCTCGGCGGCCACGGCGAAGTCCTCGGCCTGGGCGTCGCCGCAGGACTGGATGTTGATGGCGCCGCAGAAGCCGCCACAGCCGGTCTGGAAGTAGCGGCCGTTCCAGGTCTTGGTCGGCAGCCGCAGCTCGAAGCCGATCTGCGGCGCGATGACGCCGGTGATGTCGCAATACTCGTGGGCGGGGCCGGCGGCGGCCACCACCTTGCTGGCGGAGATCAGGATCGGTGCGTCCGGGCCGGCGCTGAAGTGCTGCTTCTGGATCGACTCGCAGGCGACCGCGCCGGCGGTGTTGGCGTCCACCGCGGCCTTGGCGGGGGAGGGCGCCTGGGCCAGCGCGCCCGCGGGCGCCGCCGAGAGCGCCAGGAGCGCCGCCGCCAACAGCCTGGCGCCGGCCCTGGCCAGCCAGCCGCCCCGTCCGTCCCTGTCGCCGCGCCCGTGCTCGATATTCATGCCGCCCTCCGGTTCAACGGCGATAATGTCTGACAATTTTTCTCGTCACGCCAGTCCCGATCGTGTTAGCGCTTGATCGAATTCGGCGGCGGCCCCGATTGTCTCCATGGCGGCGTCGCGGCGCCCGCCGAACGCGCACCGGCGCGTTGTGTCACAGGCTTGGAGTCGGAACGGGCATCATGGGCTATTTCGAGCGGTTCGACGGCATGGATGCGGCGGTGGCCGCGGCGCTCCCGCACCATCGCGGACTTTATTACGGCGGCGCCTGGCATGAGCCGGCCGGCGGATATCTCGACACCTACAATCCCGGCACCGGCCTGAGCCTCGGCCCCGTCGCCGAGGCCGATGCGGCCGACGTCGACGCCGCCGCCCGCGCGGCGCACGCCGCCTTCCTGAGCTGGCGGCGGGTGAAGCCGTGGGAGCGCGGCCTGCTCCTGAAGCGCATCGCGGTGGTCCTGCACGACCACGCCGAGGAGCTGGCCCTGCTCGACGCCGCCAATTGCGGCAATCCGATCGCGGCCATGGTCAAGGACGTGCACGACGGCGCTTCGGTGCTGGAGTTCTTCGCCGGCCTGGTCACCGAGGCCAAGGGCGAGGTCACCCCCATGGGCGACGGGGTGGTCAACATGACGGTGCAGGAGCCCTGGGGCGTCTGCGCCCGCATCCTGGCCTACAACCACCCGGTCATGTTCGCGGCGATGAAGCTCGGCGCCCCCGCTGGCGGCCGGCAACACCGTGATCCTGAAGCCCTCGCCCCAGGCGCCGCTGTCGTGCATCCGCATGATGGAGCTGATCGAGGGCATCCTGCCGCCGGGCGTGCTGAACATGCTGACCGGCGGCCTGGCCTGCGGCGAGGCCCTGACCGCCCACCCCCTGATCCCGGTGGTCGGCCTGGTGGGCAGCGTTCCGGCGGGCCGGGCGGTGGCCCGCGCCGCCGCCGACCGCCTGAAGCACGTGAACCTCGAGCTCGGCGGAAAGAACGCCCTGATCGTCTATCCCGACGCGGACCTCGACCGCGCGGTCGAGGGCGCGCTGAAGGGGATGAACTTCACCTGGTGCGGCCAGTCCTGCGGCTCCACCTCGCGCCTGTTCCTGCACGAGTCCGTCTATGACGAGGTGCTGGAGAAGGTGCTGACCGGCATCCAGCACTACAAGCCCGGCATCCCCACCGAGATGGCCACCACCATGGGGGCGATCATCTCCAAGGCCCAGCTCGACAAGATCCAGGCCTATGTCGGCATCGGCGCCTCGGAGGCCAAGCTGGTCTACGGCGGCCGCTCGCCCCAGGACGACCGCCTCGCCAACGGCTTCTATGTCGAGCCGACGGTGTTCACCGGCGTGACCATGGACATGCGCATCGCCCGCGAGGAGGTGTTCGGCCCCCTGCTGTCGGTGTTCAAGTGGACTGACGAGGAGACCATGCTGGACGAGGTCAACGCCGTCGACTACGGCCTGACCGCCTCGATCTACACCACGGGCCTGGCCAACGCCCACCACGCCGCCTCGCGCGTCGAGGTGGGCTACGTCTGGGTCAACAACGCCGGGCCCCACTTCCTCGGCGTGCCGTTCGGCGGGTACAAGATGTCGGGCGTCGGCCGCGAGGAATCCCTCGCCGAGCTTTTGTCCTTCACCCAGACCAAGAACATCAACATCGCCCTCTGACGCGCCGCGCGGCGCCGGCGAGGCATTGCGGTGGATAACGCCGGCCGCGCCCACCGCTGGATTGTCAGACAATTAATGTTGGGGTATGCGATTCCCGTGAGTCCGATCTCGCGCCTGAACGGGAGCGTCGGCCGCCCACAAGCAACAGGCGTATCGTGTCGGTGAACAGCTTTCATGAGTTCGGGTCCGCGGCCACGGAGGCCGCCCGCCGCTTCGCCATCGTGGGCGCGGGGCCGGCTGGGCTCTATGTGGCCCAGGCCCTGCGCCAAGCCGAGCCGGGCGCCGAGATCGACGTGATCGAGCGCCTGCCCTCGCCCTATGGCCTGGTCCGCTACGGCGTCGCGCCCGACCACCAGGGCGCCAAGGCGGTGATCCGCCAGTTCGAGCGGCTGTTCGAGCGGCAGGGCGTCGGCTTCTTCGGCGGCGTCACCGTCGGCCGCGACGTGGACCTGGACGAGCTGGCGGGCCTCTATGACGCGGTGATCCTGGCCGCGGGCCTGGCGGGCGAGCGCCGTGGCGAGGACCTGCCCGGCGTGATCGGCGCCGGGGCGGCCACCGCTGGTTCAACAGCCATCCCCGAGCACCCCGAGGACTGCCCGCCGTTCGGCCCGCGGGTGGCGATCATCGGCGCCGGCAACGTCGCCATGGACCTGGCGCGGCTGCTGGCCAAGCCGGCCGAGGCCTACCGCGGCTCCGACTTCGATCCCGTGCGGACGGCGGCCCCTGGCCGCGCGCGGCGTGCGCCGGATCGACGTGGTCGGCCGCTCCGCCCCGCAGGACGCCCGGTTCGATCCCCTGCTGGTCAAGGAGATCGGCAAGCTGCCCGGCGTGCGCATCGAGGGTCCGCTGGCCGATGGATGCGGGCGAGGCCGTCGACCCGCGACGCCCTGGCGCGGCTTGCGGTTCCTGCGCGCGCTCGACGGGACGGCCCGGCCGACGCCGACCGCATCCTAACCTTCCGCTTCGGCCGCGCGCCCGAACGGATCCTGGGCGAGGACCGGGTCAAGGCCGTGGTCTACATCGCCGCGGACGGCTCGCGCGAGACCCGTCCCGGCCGACTGCGTGATCACCGCCATCGGCTTCGCCCCCGACGCCGCCGAGGCGCTGCTGCGCCGGCCGGCGGACGCGGTGCTGCCGATCATGCTCCGGCCGGGCCTGTTCGCCGCCGGCTGGTTCCGCTTCGGCGCGCGCGGCACGATCGTCGACAGCCGCGCCGACGGCCGCGCCGTGGCGCGGGCGGTGGTCGAGACCGTCGCCCCCGGCGGCCGGCCGGGCAGGGCGGGGCTGAAACGCCTGCTCGACCAGCGCCGCCACCCGTGGTCGACTTCGACGCCCTGGCGGCGCATCCGGGCGCTGGAGCACGCCGCAGGGGGAGACGAGCGGGCGCGGATCAAGGTCCCCACCGTCCGCCGACATGATGCGCCTGGCCCTGGCCGACACCCTGCGGGACGCCGCCGAATGAACGTCGTGATCCTGTACGGCACCGAGACCGGCAACACCGAGATGCTGACCGAGGACCTCGCCGCCGACCTGCGCGGCGCCCACGCGGTGCGGGGGGTGCTCGGCATGCAGGGACGCCTCGCCCGAGGTGTTCGGCGAGGACGCCCTGTTTCTGGTCGTGACCTCGACCTATGGCGGACGGCGAGCTGCCCGCCGCCGCCCAGCCCTTCCACGACGCCCTGGCCGCCGCGCGGCCGGACCTCGGGGGCGTGCGCTTCGGCGTCTTCGGCCTCGGCGACCGGCAGTACGGCGACACCCTTCGGGTTCGGCAGCCCGCCATATGGAGGACCTGCTCGTCTCCCTCGGCGCGACCCGCGTCGGCCGGCGCCAGGTGCACGACGCCTCGGGCCCGGAGATGGTCGAGGACCACGCCCGCGAATGGCTGGCCGAGGTGATGGCCGCCGCTGAGGCCTGACGGCGCAACGAAGCGGCGGCGGGCTCGTTTCCCTGCGCAGGACGCAGGGAGCAGAGACCATGGCCGCCGACGACAACAGCCCGTCCCGATCCGACCTCGCCGACGCCCAGCCGACGGCGGCGCCGTTCGCCGACCCCACGACCAAATACCCGCGCCCGCCGTTCAACCGGCAGACCCAGCCCTGGCCGGGCCTCGCCCGCGACATGGACCCCAGGCCCGACCACGGCGAGACCAGCTACAAGGGCTCGGGCCGCCTTCTGGGCCGCAAGGCGCTGATCACCGGCGGCGATTCGGGGATGGGCCGGGCGGCCGCCATCGCCTTCGCGCGCGAGGGGCGCGGACGTGGCCATCAACTACTTCCCGACCGAGGAGCCGGACGCCGAGGAGGTGATCGCCCTGATCCGCAAGGCCGGGCGCATCGGCGTGGCCATCCCCGGCGACCTGCGCGACGAGGCCTTCTGCCGGCGTCTGGTGGAGCAGGCCGTGCGCGGCCTCGGCGGGCTCGACATCCTCGTCAACAACGCCGGCCGCCAGCAGAGCCGCGAGTCGATCCTCGACATCTCCAGCGAGGATTTCGACGCGACGATGAGACCAACATCTATGCGCCGTTCTGGATCATCAAGGCGGCCCTGCCGCACCTGAAGCCGGGCGCCTGCATCATCGCCACCACGTCCGAGCAGGCCTACGACCCCCTCGCCGGACCTCTACGACTACGCCCAGACCAAGGCGGCGACGATGAACTACGTGAAGTCCCTGGCCAAGCAGCTGGGCCCCAAGGGCATCCGGGTCAACGGCGTCGCGCCCGGGCCGATCTGGACGCCGCTGCAGGTGTCCGGCGGCGCGCCGCAGGCGAAGCTGGAGAAGTTCGGCGGCCAGACCCCGCTCGCCGCCCCGGCCAGCCCGCGGAGCTGGCCTCGATCTACGTCCAGCTCGCCGCCAGCGACGCCAGCTACGCCAACGGCCAGGTGTACGGATCGGCCGGCGGCGGCGGCCAGCCTTAGGCCGCGCCGCCGACGAAGCCGTCCACCGCCTGGCGGCCGATCGCCGGGTCGTCGGTGAAGAAGCCGTCGATCCCCGCGGCGAGATAGCGCCGGATCTCCGCCACCGATCCGGCCGGGTTGCGCGCGTTGTCGCCCGCGCCGTCGCGGAAGTCGGCCGCCAGGAAGACGTTCTCCGGCCGGAAGGTCCAGGCCTGGACCAGCAGCCCCGCCCGGTGCGCGTCGGCGGTCAGGGAGGTCGGCGCGCCAAGCCGGCCGTCGGGGCCCAGCGGGATCACCGAGCGCGCATAGGGCGCCACGACGTCGGCATAGGTTGCGATGTTCCGCAGGCCCGCCGGCGAGGTCATCTGGGCGAAGGTGAGCTTGCCGCCCGCGGCCGCCACGTCCGCCGGCACGCCGTCGCCCTCGTCGACCAGCTGCATCAGGCGCAGATTGGCCGGCCGGCCGAGCTTGCGGCGCAGATACTTCAGGTTCTCGATCTCGAACGACTGATCTCCAGGGGCGCCCGGCGCGCATAGGGGTGGGCGGCGAGGACGGCCATCACCCGCTCCTCCATCGGCAGGCCGATGGAGGCGAAATAGGTCGAGTGCTTGATCTCCGGCACCATCCCGATCATCCGCCCCCGCGCGGCGGCCTCGGCGGCGATGAAGTCGAGGTACTCCTCGAAGGTCGGGATCTGGAATTCGCCGTCGTAACGCATGTTCTGCGGGCGCACCTTGGGCAGGCGCTCGGTGGCGCGCAGCGTCTTCAACTCCGCCAGGGTGAAGTCCTCGGTGAACCAGCCGGTGACGGAGGCGCCGTCGACGACCTTGGCGGCGCGCCGGCTCGCGAACTCCGGATGGGCGGCGACGTCGGTGGTCTCGGCGATGTCGTTCTCGTGGCGGGCGACGAGGACGCCGTCCTTGGTGATGACGAGGTCCGGCTCGACGTAGTCGGCGCCGTCGGCGATCGCCAGGGCGTAGGAGGCCAGGGTGTGCTCGGGGCGCAGGGCGCAGGCGCCGCGGTGCCCGAACACCTCGGCGCGGCGCGCGGGCGGCTCGTCGGCGGCCAGGGCGGGGAGGGGCAGGGCGGCCGCGGCTGCGCCGGCCTCCAGAACGCGACGGCGCGTCAACGGCAT